>NZ_CCAE010000006.1:0-70000 GCF_000723405.1 Hydrogenophaga intermedia
CAAAGCCATCGGCAAGATCAAGGAAATGATGGTGTTGCGCGCCGTCTGAGCCCCCCCCCCGCCCGCCCCGCCATGCACCCCACCCCACTGGCCGACTGGCCCCTGCCCGACCGCGCGCGCATCCACGGCGTGCTCACCGACATCGACGACACCCTCACGGCCGATGGCGCGATCGCGCCCGAGGCCGGGGCCGCGCTGCGCCGACTGCGCGCTGCCGGCCTGCCGGTGTTCGCCGTCACCGGCAGGCCCGCGGGCTGGAGCGCGCCCTTCGCCCTGGCCTGGCCGATCGACGCCATCGTGGCCGAGAACGGGGCCGTGGCGCTGTGGAACGAGGGCGGCCAACTGCGCAAGGCCTACGCACAGGACGCACCCACGCGCGCCGCGAACTTCACGCGCCTGCAGGCCGCCGCCGCGCGCGCGCTGCGCGAACTGCCGCACGCGCGCCTGGCCACCGACAGCGCCGGCCGCGAGACCGACATCGCCATCGACCACAGCGAACACGCGCACCTGAGCGACGCCGACATCGCGCGGGTCGTGGCCATCCTGCGCGACGAAGGCCTCACCGCCACCGTGAGCTCCATCCACATCAACGGCTGGATCGGCGCGCACGACAAACTCAGCGGCGCGCGCTGGATCGTGCGCGAGCGCCTGGGGCGCGACCTCGACGCCGAGATTCACCACTGGGTCTACGTGGGCGACTCCACCAATGACGCCGCCATGTTCGCGCGCTTCCCGCACAGCGTGGGCGTGGCCAACATCGCGCGCTTCTGGCACCAGCTCGCGCACCACCCGCGCTACGTGGCGCCGCGCGAACGCGGCCAGGGCTTCGCCGACGTGGCCGAGGCGGTGCTCGCGGCGCGGGCGGACATATGAGCGAACACCCGCTGCCCGCCAGCGGCCTCACCGCGGCGCCACCCGCCCACGCCCGCCTGGGCCTGGTCGCCATCTTCGGCGCCACCTTCTTCGAGCTCGTGGGCTACTTCATGCTCACGCCCCTGCTGCTGCTGCGCCTGAAGGACAGCGGCGAGTCCACCGCACTGGCCGGCGTGTTCGCGGCCAGTGGCTGGTTCGGCATCTTCCTCATGGTGCCCTTCGCCTCCGCCGTCACGCGCGCGCTGGGGCGGCGGCCCACGCTGTGGCTGTCGGCGCTCATCCCCACGCTCGCCACCATGGGCTTCGCGCTCTCGTCCTGGCTGCCGCTGTGGTTCGGGCTCAAGCTCATCGCCGGCATGGCCTCGGGCCTGCGCTGGGTGCTGGCCGAGGCGATCGTGGCCGAGTTCGCGCCGCCCGCGCAGCGCGGACGTTATGTGGGCCTGTTCGAAACCCTGGTGGGCGTCACCTTCGTGGTGGGTCCGCTGCTGCTGGCCTGGGTAGGGCCGCAGAGCGACGCCGCGATCTGGCTCGCCTTCGGCTGCATGGCCATCGGCCTGGGCTGGAGCCTGCTGATCCCTCGCGTGCCGCCCGCGGCCGACGCGCACGAGGCCCGCGTGGGCCTGGGCGGCGTGTGGCACGCGCTGGCCGCGCACCCGCTGATCATGACGGTGGGCTTCGTGGGTGGCTTCTTCGAAAGCGGGCTCACCTCCATCCTGCCGCTCTACGGCCTGGCGCTGGGCCTGGGCGCGGTGGTCTCGGCCCTGCTGGTGTCGGCCAGCGGCCTGGGCAGCGCGCTGATGATGTTGCCCGCGGGCGTGCTGGCCGACCGCATGGCCCACCACTCGCAACAGCGTTGGGGCGACCAGCGCGCCGCACGGCTCACGCTCATGCGCGCCTGCGCGTGGATCACGCTGCTCGGCACGCTGCTGATCCCCTTCGTCGCCGGCACGCCCTGGCTGGCCGCACCCGTGGCCTTCGTCTGGGGCGGCGCGGGTGGCTGCCTCTACACGCTCGCCATGATCGACATCGGCTCGCGCGAGCAAGGCATCACCCTGGTGAACAGCACGGCCGTGCTGGTGATGAGCTACACCCTGGGCGGCGTGCTGGCGCCCGCGCTCGGCGCGGCGGCGTTGCAGTGGTCGCCCGCACTGGGCTTTCCGGTGCTGCTGGTGGGCGTGGCGGCATTGGGGGTATGGTTGCTGCGCCGGGAACCCTGAGGCCCGCGCCGCGCTCCCACCCGCACACCGCAACGAGGACACGACCTATGGCCATCCCCTGGATCGCCGCGCTGAAGATCATTCCCTGGGGCGACGTGATCGAGCACGCGCCCAAGGTGCTCAACGCCGCGCGCAAGCTGCTCGACAAGCAGAAGGCCCCGAGCGTGCCCGTGCCCGCCACGCCGCCCATGGACCCGGCCGCCGAGCCGCCCACCCTGGGCGAACTGCGCAACCGCCTGATCGAAGCGCGTCAGCTCATCGACCAGCAGGCCGCCGCGCAACAGCAGATGGCGCAGACCCTGAGCGAACTGGCCGAGCAGAACGCGCGGCTGGTGGAAGCGGTGCAGTTGCTGCGCGTGCGCACGCGGGTGCTGATCGTGGTGGTGGTGCTGCTGGTGGTGGGCGTGGCAGTGCTGCTGGCGCGCTGAGGAGCCCTGGGGGGCGCTGTCACGCCCCGGCCGGTGGGCCGATGCAGGAACCGGGTCGCAGGGCCCGCAACTCAGGCGGGCGCGGCGAGGTCGCGCATCCGCTCAACCCTCCGTGCATCGAATTCCATGATCAAAAACACCTCAAAGGCAGACGCCAAGTATCTGGCCGTACAGAACCTGAACGCTCCTTCGCTCGACGACGTAGGCAACGTCCGGGCGGCCGTGGAAGCGAACAGCAAGACACCGACCTATGGCCCATTCCGCGTGAAAGAGGATGGCAACGGGTTCCTGTTCCTGTCATCCAAGCTCGTCGACAAGCGTCAAGCCCCCAGCGCCTACACGGCCAGCGCCGCCGGCAAAGACAGGGACATGGCACATGACTTCCTCAAGGCGATGTGTGATGTCATCAGCGGAGACACCCACAACAGCGACCAAGTGGTGAAAGCTTCCGACGAACTCGCCCTGCACATCCACAACACGCAGCCCAAGCGCGGCGCGCAGCGCACCGTCGACGACACACCCCTATTTCGTCAGAAATTAATCGCGTTGGACAAGGCCCGCAAAGCACAGAACCGCGAGCGGGAACAGCAGACGACGAAGCCGACGCCCGAAGCGCGCCATGACAAAAGGAAAGCCACGCTGGAGACGTTTCGCAAGCCCTTGCCGTTTGAGGACGGTGGTGTCGAATTGGAGGCACACAAACCGGACGTCCCCTCGCATTTCAATGAGGGCACCACCTCCGCGCCGCAAGCCCAAGGAGGAAGAAAGCTGCGGGACCGCCGTCAAACCCGACAACCTGCGTCCGATTCGACCGTTCATGTCGACAAGGCCTTGGGGGGTTACATGACAAGCAATTTCCTGCTCACCCTGAGCCAGGACACCGAACGCAGGCTGGTTGAGAAGGCCAGGCAAGGAACACCCCTTGACCGCGACGAACTGGAGCGGCTGTTCGTGGCGAGGGAAGTGCAGGCGGCCCGGTCACCACAGACCACCAACGACTGGAACCCGATGACCGAAATCCGGCTGGAGGTCGATCTTCCGCCTAATTACTTCCTGCCCAGGAAGTAAGCCCGCGCCGCGTGGACGATGCTCGCCGCGTCCACCCGGAAGAAGGCCCGCAGTGCCGCACGCGTGTCGCTGCGGCCAAAGCCATCGGTGCCCAGCGTTCGGTAAGCGCGGCCCGGCGGCAGCCAGGCGCGCAGCGCCTCGGGCACGGCGCGCACGTAATCGCTGGCGGCCAGCACCGGGCCGGCTGTCCCGGCCAGCAGTGAGCGCAGCCAGGGCGTGCGGCCCTCGGCCTCGGCGGCCTGCGCATCGCGCGCCAGTTCGCTCCAGCTCGTGACGCTGCACACGTGCACCGTGCGCCCCTCCCGCGCGAGCGCCTCGGCCGCGCGCAGCACCTCGGTGAGGATGGCGCCCGACCCCAGCAGCGTGATCGGCGCGCCATCCGCCGGCCCGAAGCGGCCGAACACGTACCCACCCTTGAGCACGCCCTCGCGCGCTGACGCCGGCAGATCGGGCTGCGCGTAGTTCTCGTTCATCAAGGTGACGTAGTAGAAAACGTCCCGCTGCTCCACCAGCATCTCGCGCATGCCCGCATCGACGATGAGCGCGAGCTCGCCCGCGAAGGCCGGGTCATAGGCCTTGCAGTTGGGAATGGTCGCGGCCACCAGGTGGCTGCTGCCGTCCTGGTGCTGCAGGCCCTCGCCGCCCAGCGTGGTGCGGCCCGAGGTGGCGCCCAGCAGGAAGCCCCGCGCGCGCTGGTCGGCCGCGGCCCAGATGGCGTCGCCCACACGCTGGAAGCCGAACATGGAGTAGTAGATGTAGAAGGGCAGCATGGCCAGGCCGTGCACGCTGTAGCTGGTGGCCGCAGCCGTCCAGCTCGCGATGGCGCCAGCCTCGCTGATGCCCTCTTCCAGAATCTGCCCATCCAGCGCCTCGCGGTAGCTCAGCACCGAGCCGATGTCCTCCGGCGCGTAGCGCTGCCCCACGCTGCTGTAGATGCCCACCTGCTTGAACAGGTTGGCCATGCCGAAGGTGCGCGCCTCGTCGGCCACGATGGGCACGATGCGCGGGCCCAGCGCGCCGTCCTTGAGCAGGTTGCCCAGCAGGCGCACGAAGGCCATGGTGGTGCTCATCTCCTTGCCGGCCGCGTTCAGCGCGAAGCCGGCGTAGGCATCCACGGCCGGCACGGGCACCACCTCACACGCGGTCTCGCGGCGCGGCATCGCACCGCCCAGGGCGGCGCGCTTCTCGCGCAGATAACGCAGCTCGGCGCTGTCCTCGGCGGGTTTGTAGAAGGCCAGGCCCGTGGCCTGCTCGTCGCTCAGCGGCAGCGCGAAGCGGTCGCGGAAGGCCAACAGGTCCTCGGCGTCGAGCTTCTTCTGGCTGTGCGTGGTCATGCGGCCCTGCCCGGCCGTGCCCATGCCATAGCCCTTCTTGGTGTGCGCCAGGATCACCGTGGGCTGCCCCCGGTGCGCCACGGCGGCGGCGTAGGCGGCGTGGATCTTCACCAGGTCGTGCCCGCCGCGCTTGAGGCGGTCGATCTGCTCGTCGCTCAGCCCCTGCACCAACGCGGCGAGCGCGGGGTTCTGGCCGAAGAAGTTCTCGCGGTTGAAGCGGCCGTCCTTGGCGGCGAAGGTCTGCATCTGGCCGTCCACCGTGTCGCCCAACGCCCGCGCGAGCGCGCCGCCGGTGTCGCTGGCGAACAGGCCGTCCCAATCGCTGCCCCACAGCAGCTTGATGACGTTCCAGCCCGCGCCCGCGAACAGGCGCTCCAGCTCGTCGATGATGCGGTCGTTGCCGCGCACCGGGCCGTCCAGCCGCTGCAGGTTGCAGTTGACCACCCACACGAGGTTGTCGAGCTTCTCGCGCGCCGCCAGCGTGAGCGCGCTCATGCTCTCGGGCTCGTCCATCTCGCCGTCGCCGAACACGCCCCACACGGTGCGTTGGCTGGCGTCGAGCAGGCCGCGGTGCGTGAGGTAGCGCATGAAGCGCGCGTGGTAGATCGAGCTGATGGGCCCGATGCCCATGGACCCCGTGGGGAACTGCCAGAAGTCGGGCATCAACCACGGATGCGGGTAGCTCGACAGCCCACGCGCGCCGTGCTCGGGCGCGACGATTTCCTGCCGGTAGTGGCGCAGGTCGTCTTCGCTGAAACGGCCTTCCAGGAAGGCGCGCGCGTACACGCCGGGCGCGCTGTGCGGCTGGAAGAACACCAGATCGCCGCCGTGCGCGTCGCTGCGCGCGCGGAAGAAGTGGTTGAAGCCGGTCTCGAACAGGTCGGCCGCGCTGGCGTAACTGGCGATGTGCCCGCCGAGCTCCCCGTAGGCCTGGTTGGCGCGCACCACCATGGCCAGCGCGTTCCAGCGCATCAGCGAGGCCAGTCGCTCCTCGATGGCGAGGTCGCCCGGAAACGGCGGTTGGCGATCGGCCGCGATGGTGTTCACGTACGGCGTGTTCAGGTTCGGCCGCCAGCCCACGCGCTGCTGCCCCGCCAGCGCCACCAGGCCATCGAGCATCTGCCGGGCGCGCGTGGGGCCTTCCGTTCGCAACAGCGACAGGAAGGCCTCGTGCCACTCGGCGGTTTCCTGCGGGTCGGGGTCGGGGGCGATGAGGTCGTGCGGGTTCATGGCGGGGCACTCTAGTTCGGCACGGACGGCATGTGCTGCCGAATTGGCCGACGAGCCCGCCGCATGCGGCAGATAATTCCATCAATCGAATCATCGGCAGCACAAATCACCATGGACGCGATCGACCGCCGGATCCTCGACGAGCTGCAGCGCGACGGCTCCCTGTCCAACGTGGCCCTGGCCCAGCGTGTGGGGCTGTCGCCTTCGCCCTGCCTGGCGCGCGTGAAGGCGCTCGAACAATCGGGCGTGATCCGCCAGTACGTGGCCCTGGCCGACGCGGCGCGCCTGGGCCTGGGGCTCAACGTGTTCATCAACATCAGCCTCACCACGCAGAGCAAGGAGGCGCTCGCGCGCTTCGAGCAGCGCATCGCCGACCTCGACGAGGTGATGGAGTGCTACCTGATGACGGGCGACTCCGACTACCTGCTGCGCGTGGTGGTGCCCGACATCGGCGCGCTGGAGCGCTTCATCCTCGACCGGCTATCGCCCTTGCCCGAGGTGGAGAAGATCCGATCGGGCTTTGCGCTCAAGCAGGTGCGCTACAAGACCGCGCTGCCCTTGCCGCGCGGTTGAGGCGCCGATGGCGGGGCGTCACGCGCGCGGCGACGCCACGTCGATGTCCGCGTCGCAACCGACCCCGGCCGCGATCCACCGCCGCGCCAGCCGGCGCAGCAGCGGCGCCGCAAACGCCCAGCGCGCGCCGAGCACGCCCGCCGCGTCGGTGATCGCGCCGCAACGGTAGATCTTCGACTCACCGTCCCAGCGCAGCGCGTCGCACGCGCCCACGCGCTTGCGCGAGATCACGCGCCCCAACGGACAGGGCTCGGCCAGGCAACACACGCCGCAACCATTGCACGGCGCGCCCAGCGCCGGCTTGGCCGGCGCGGCGGGCTCGATGTGGATCACCTGGCCCGCGCGCACCGCCGCCTCACCGCCGCGCCAGCACCGGCGCCAGCACGCGCCCCGTGTGCGTGCCCGCGGCCACCACCGCCTCGGGCGCCGCCGCGGCGACCACGCGCCCGCCGCCCGATCCGCCCTCGGGTCCCAGGTCGATGATCCAGTCGGCCTCGGCCATCACGTCCAGGTCGTGCTCGATCACCACCACGCTGTGGCCGCCGTCCACCAGGCGGTGCAGCACGCGGATGAGCTTCTCCACATCGGCCATGTGCAGGCCCACCGTGGGTTCGTCCAGCACGTAGAGCGTGTGCGGCGCCTTCTGGCCGCGCCGGCCCACCTCGTCGCGCACCTTGCTGAGCTCGGTGACGAGCTTGATGCGCTGCGCCTCGCCGCCGCTCAAGGTGGGCGAGGGCTGGCCCAGCGTGAGGTAGCCCAGGCCCACGTCCTTGAGCAGTTGCAGCGGGTGGCTGATGGCGGGCATGGAGGCGAAGAAGTCCACCGCTTCGTCCACCTCCATCTGCAGCACGTCGCCGATGCTCTTGCCTTTCCAGGTCACGGCCAGCGTCTCGGGGTTGAAGCGCGCGCCGTGGCAGGTTTCGCAGGGCACCTTCACGTCGGGCAGGAAGCTCATCTCGATGGTGCGCACGCCCTGGCCTTCGCAGCTCGGGCAGCGGCCTTCGCCGGTGTTGAAGCTGAAGCGGCCCGGGCCGTAGCCGCGCGCCTTGGCCTCCAGCGTGTCGGCAAAGAGCTTGCGCACCGTGTCCCAGAAGCCGATGTAGGTGGCCGGGCAGGAGCGCGGCGTTTTGCCGATGGGCGTCTGGTCGACCTCGAGCACGCGGTCCACCACCTCGCTGCCAATCAGGCGCTCGCAGCCGGACCAGGCGGGCCGCTCGCCCTTGTCCCAGGCCTTCTTGCCGGCAGCGGTGCTGCGCATGGACACGGCCTCGGCCACGTTGGTGAGCAGCACGTCGCGCGCCAGCGTGCTCTTGCCCGAGCCGCTCACGCCGGTGACGACCACCAGGCGCTTGAGCGGCACCTTCACGTCCAGCTGCTGCAGGTTGTGCAGGGCCGCTCCGCGCAACTCGAGTTCGGGTTCGTCGGCCCGCACGGTGCGGCGCGCCTGCAGCGGGTGCTTCATGGCGTGCAGCAGGTAACGGCCCGTCACCGACTCGGCGTTGGCCGACAGGTCAGCCACCGAGCCCTGCGCCACCACGCGTCCGCCGCGCTTGCCCGCACTGGGGCCGATGTCGATGATGTGATCGGCGCGGCGGATGGTGTCCTCGTCGTGCTCCACCACCACCAGGGTGTTGCCCTGCGCGCCGAGCTGGTGCAGGGCATCGAGCAGGATCTGGTTGTCGCGCGGGTGCAGGCCGATGGTGGGCTCGTCAAGCACGTAGCACACGCCCTGCAGGTGGCTGCCCAGTTGCGCCGCGAGGCGGATGCGCTGCGCCTCGCCGCCACTGAGTGTGGGCGCGCCGCGGTCGAGCGTGAGGTAGTTCAGGCCGACCTGTTCCAGGAAGGCCAGGCGGCTTTCGATCTCCGGCAGCAGGTCGCGCGCGATGTCGGCCTCGCGACCGGTCAGGCCTTCGCTGGCCATCAGGCCACGAACCCATTGGCGCACCTCGCTCACCGAGAGGCGCGCGATGTCGGTGATGGCCACGCCACCGAAGCGCACGGCGCGCGCCTGCGCGTTCAGTCGCGTGCCTTCGCAGGTCGGGCAGATCTCGTCGCCCACGCCCTCCACCTCGGGCTCGGCGAAGCTCTGCTCGCGGCCTTTCTGGTCGTCGTCGCGCACCGAATCGTCCAGCGCCTTGCGCTGCTCGCGCGAGAGCTGGGTGCCGGTGCCCACGCAGTCGGGGCACCAGCCGTGCTTGCTGTTGTAGGAGAACAGGCGCGGGTCCAGCTCGGGGTAGCTGGTGCTGCACACCGGGCAGGCGCGCGCGGTGCTGAACACCTCCACCGCGCCGATCTCGCGCGTCGAGCGGCCGTCGGCGATGGCGTCCTTCAGCCCGTCGAGCGGGTGCAGCAGGTGCAGGATGCCCTTGCCGTGCTCCAGTGCCTTCGCCAGTTCGCTGCGCAGCTGGCCCTCGTTGGCCGGGTCGACCACGAAGTCGGCCACCGGCAGTTCGATGGTGTGTTCCTTGAAGCGGTCGATGCGCGGAAAGCCCGTGGTGGGCAGGAACTCGCCGTCCACGCGCAGGTGGCTGTGGCCGCGCGGGCGCGCCCAGTCGGCCAGTTCGGTGTATACGCCCTTGCGGTTGACCACCAGCGGTGCCAGGAGGCCCACGTGCCGGCCCGCGTGCTTGCGCAGGATGGCGGCCGCGATGCTGTCGGCGCTCTGCGGCTTCACGGCCGCGCCGTCGTGCACGCAGTGCTGCGTGCCCAGCTTCACGTAGAGCAAACGAAGGAAGTGCCAGACCTCGGTGGTGGTGCCCACCGTGCTCTTGCGTCCGCCGCGCGAGAGGCGCTGCTCGATCGCCACCGTGGGCGGGATGCCGTAGACCGCGTCCACCTCGGGCCGGCCGGCCGGCTGCACGATGCTGCGCGCGTAGGCGTTGAGGCTCTCCAGGTAGCGGCGCTGACCTTCGTTGAACAGGATGTCGAAGGCCAGCGTGCTCTTGCCCGAGCCACTGACGCCCGAGATGACGTTGAACTTGCCGCGCGGGATGTTCACGCTGAGTTGCTTGAGGTTGTGTTCCTTGGCGTTGACGATGCGGATGGCCTCGTCGTGCGGGCCGCGCCGCGCGGCGCGCGCACGGTACGGCGCCGCCGGCCGCTCGTTCACCGCGTACACCCGGTCCATGGCCACCGCGTAGTCGCGCAGGGCCAGCGCGGTGTGGCTGGTGGGGTGTTCACGCACCTGCTCTGGCGGGCCTTCGGCCACCACCGTGCCGCCGCCCGCGCCGCCTTCTGGGCCCAGGTCGATGAGCCAGTCGGCCGCGCGGATCACGTCGAGGTTGTGCTCGATCACCACCAGCGAATGGCCTGCGTCCAGCAGCTTGCGCAGCGAGCGCATGAGCTTGGCGATGTCGTCGAAGTGCAGGCCGGTGGTGGGCTCGTCGAACAGGAACAGCGTGCCCTTGCGCGACAGGGGCTGGCGGCTCGAGCTGGCGGACTTGGCGGCCTCGGCCAGGAAGCCCGCGAGCTTGAGGCGCTGCGCCTCACCACCCGAGAGGGTAGGCACGGGCTGACCGAGCTTCACATACTCCAGGCCCACGTCCACGATGGGTTGCAGCGCGCGGATGACTTCGCGATCGTGCGCGAAGAGCTGCGCCGCTTCGTTGACCGTGAGTTCGAGCACGTCGGCCACGTTGAGCATCCGCTGGCCGCGGTCGATCTTCACCTCCAGGATCTCGGGCCGGTAGCGCTTGCCGTCGCAATCCGGGCAGCGCAGGTAGACGTCGGAGAGGAACTGCATCTCCACGTGCTCGAAGCCCGAGCCACCGCAGGTCGGGCAACGCCCGTCGCCGCTGTTGAAGCTGAATTTGGCCGGCGTGTAGCTGCGCTGGCGCGACAGCGGCGCGTCGGCGAAGAGCGCGCGGATGGCGTCCCAGGCGCCCACGTAGCTGACGGGGTTGGAGCGCGCCGTCTTGCCGATGGGCGACTGGTCGACGAAGACCACGTCGGCGAGTTGTTCGGCGCCCAGCAGCCGGTCGTGCGCGCCGGGCGATTCGGTGCTCTGGCCGAAGTGGCGCATGAGCGCCGGCGCCAGCACGTCCTGGATGAGCGTGGACTTGCCCGAGCCCGACACGCCGGTGACCACCACCAGGCGCTGCAGCGGGAACTCCACCGACACGTGCTTGAGGTTGTGCTCGCTCGCGCCTTCGAGGATCAGGCGCGGCGTGCTGTCCGTCACCGCCCGCTTGAAGCCCATGCCGATGGTCTTGCGCGCGCCGAGGTAGGCGCCGGTGAGCGTGTCGGCCGCGCGGATCTGCTCGGGCGTGCCGTCGAACACGATCTGCCCGCCGCGCTCGCCAGGGCCCGGGCCCATGTCGATGAGCCGGTCGGCGGCGAGCATCACGGCCGGGTCGTGCTCCACCACCACCAGGGTGTTGCCGGCGTCGCGCAAGCGCTTCATCGCGTCCACGATGCGCGCCATGTCGCGCGGGTGCAGGCCGATGCTGGGCTCGTCGAGCACGAACAGCGTGTTCACCAGCGAGGTGCCCAGCGCCGTGGTGAGGTTGATGCGCTGCACCTCACCGCCGCTGAGCGTGCGGCTCTGTCGGTCGAGCGTGAGGTAGCCGATGCCGACCTCGCAGAGGTAGCGGATGCGGGTGTTGATTTCTTCGAGCAGCAGCTTGAGCGCCTGCTGCTCGCCCGAGCTGCCCGCCTGCGCGGGCGCGATGGAGTCGAAGAAGCGCCGCAGGTCCGTCAGCGGCATGAGCATCAGGTCGTGCAGGCACAGGCCGGGCAGCGCCTCGAGTTGCGCGCGCGACCACTGCACGCCCGCCGGCAGGTAGCGCTGCGCGGGTTCCAGCACCGCGTCGGCCTGCGCGCGGGTGCCCACGCGCCACAGCAGGCTGTCGGTCTTCAGGCGCGCGCCCCGGCACACCGGGCATTCGGTGTAGCTGCGGTACTTGGACAAGAGCACGCGGATGTGCATCTTGTAGGCCTTGCTCTCCAGGTACTCGAAGAAGCGGCCCACGCCGTACCAGTGCTGGTTCCACTTGCCGTTCCACTGCGGCGAGCCGTTCTTCACCCAGGCCTGCTGCTCGGGCGTGAGCTTGGCCCAGGGCGTGTCGCGCGGAATGCCCGCCGCTTCGGCGTGGCGCATCAGGTCGTCCTGGCACTCCTTCCACGCGGGCGTCTGGAACACCTTGATGGCACCGTTGCGCAGCGTGAGCTTCTCGTTCGGGATCACCAGGCCGTAGTCGACGCCGATCACGCGGCCGAAGCCACGGCAGGTGTCGCAGGCGCCCACCGGCGAGTTGAACGAGAACATCGAGGGCGTGGGCTCGGTGTAGCGGATGTCGCTCTCGGGGCAGTGCAGGCCGGTGGAAAACTTCCAGATCTCCGGCTCGCCCTCCTCCTTCAAGGCGTACACCGTGAGCCGGCCACCGCCACGCTTGAGGCCGGTCTCGATGGCCTCCATCACGCGCGCCGGCTCGGCACCGGCGATGCGGAAGCGGTCGGCCACCACGTCGAGCAGCTTCACGGCCTCGATCGCGGGCTTGGCCTTTTTGCCCTTGGCGGGCGCCTCGTCTTTCACCTCGCGCTGCACCGTGCGCTCGGCCTGCACGCGGGTGTAGCCGCTGGCCGAGAGCCATTGCTCGATTTCCTCGGGCGTGGTGTTGGCGGGCAATTCCACCGGGAAGGTCAACACAAGGCGCGGATCGCCTTGCGCTTCACTGCGCCGCCGCAGCTCGGCCGCGATGGTCTCGGGCGAGTCGTGCCGCACCGGCAGCGCGGTCTCGCGGTCGAACAGCTCGGCACCGCGCGCGAACAGCAGCTTCAGGTGGTCGTTGAGCTCCGTCATGGTGCCCACGGTGGAGCGCGAGGACCGCACCGGGTTGGTCTGGTCGATGGCGATCGCGGGCGGCACGCCCTCCACACGGTCCACGGCCGGCTTGTCCATGCGGTCCAGGAACTGCCGTGCGTAAGCGCTGAAGGTCTCGACGTAGCGCCGCTGGCCCTCGGCGAACAGGGTGTCGAACACCAGGCTGGACTTGCCCGAGCCGCTGGGCCCCGTCACCACGGTCAACTCGCCGGTGCGGATGTCCAGGTCCAGGCCCTTTAGGTTGTGCTGGCGCGCACCGCGGATGCGGATCAGGCCCTCGGCGCCCCCGTCGTCGGCCGCCCGTTCATCGGGTTCGGCCTGGTGGGCGTGGTCGGGGCGGTGATCGTCGGACATGCGGGGGGCTCCTGAGCGGGAAGCGGAAGATTCTAGGGACCGTCCGTGTCCGCTGCCGCGCCCTACGTCATTTCCACACTGGTACCCCGGGGGAGCATTCAGACAGAATCGCGCGCCCTTACAAAAGGAGACAAAGATGCGCTTCCGTTCGCTTGCCAGCGTGGGTCTGGTCCTGGCCGTCATGGCCACCAACGTCCCGGCCCAGCTGCGCATTGGCCAGCCGTCCGGCTTCACCGGATCGGTGGCCGCCGGGGTCAAGGAAAACACCGACGGCGCCCGGCTGTACTTCGATGCCGTGAACGCGCGCGGCGGCGTGCACGGCGAAAAGGTCGAACTGGTGTCGGTGGACGACAGGTTCGACCCCAAGGTGACGGTGGAGGTCTCGCGTGAGCTGATCACGAAGCAGGGCGTGCTGGCCCTCTTCCTCAACCGGGGCACGCCGCATTCGCAAGCCCTGCTGCCCTTGCTCGCCGAATACAAGGTGCCGCTGATCGCGCCCAGCACCGGGGCCATGGTGCTGCACGAGCCGGTCAACCCCTGGGTGTTCAACGTGCGCGCCACCTACCAGCGCGAGGCCGCGCGCGCCATCGAGCACCTCGCCAGCATCGGCCAGAACCGCATCGCCATCATCGAGACGGACGACTCCTTTGGCGCCGACAGCGCGGCCGGTGCCATGCAGGGCTTCGCCAAGGCGAAGCTGGAACCGGTGTTGCGCCAGAAGACGCCACGCGACAAACCCGACTACAGCGCGGTGGCGGCCGAGATCGCCAAGCTGAACGCCCACGCGGTGATGGTGATCGCCTCGGCCGGCAACACGGCCAATGCGGTGAAGGCGCTGCGCGCGGCGGGCTCGCGCGCGCAGGTGGTCACCTTGTCGAACAACGCCTCGGACGGCTTCATCAAGCTGCTGGGTGAACACGCACGCGGCGTGATAGTGACGCAGGTGTTCCCCAACGAGCGTTCGGTGAGCTACGCGCTCATAAAGGAAGCGCAGGACCTGGCCAAGGCCAAGGGCCTGCCGGGCGTGTCGCCCGCCATGATGGAAGGCTTCGCGGGCGCGAAGGTGGTGGTGGAGGGCCTGCGCCGCGCCGGCCCCAATCCCACGCCGCAGAAGCTGCGCGATGCGCTGGAGGGCGTGACGCGCTTCGACCTGGGCGGATTGACGGTGAGCTACAGCCCCACCAACCACACGGGGCTGGACTTCGCGGACCTGTCGATCATCGACGCGAGCGGGCGGTTCCGGCGCTGAGGCGGCGGACGTGGGCTCAGGGCGCGCGGCCCATCGGGGTCAGAGCTTCTTCACCATATCGAAGAACTCCTCGTCGTTGCCCGAGGGCTCGTCTTCGACCGAGTCGTTGTCCACCGGTTCGTCGTCCGATGGCGTGCGCCGCTCCAGAACGGGCTGGAGTTCGATGTCTCCTTCACCCATCGGCTGCCGCTCATTCGTCCCCTCTGGCTGGACCGCCACCGGCGCGGTGCCCAGCCCGGCGACGGCCGTGGCCACATTGTTGGCAACGCCGCTGGCCGCGCCCGCCACGCACTGCCCCATGTCCACCGCCAGCATGCCCAGCGCGGTCATCAGGCCCGCCGGGTTTTTGCTGCCGTTGTCGGCCAGAGTTTCGCCTGTGGTCAAGTAGTCGGCAAATCGTGTCCGCAGGCTGCCGGCCAGGCCGTTCCAGATGATCGCGAACACCCGGCACAGCTCGGCAAGCTCATCCAGCCCCAGGGCTTTGAACATGTCGGCCAAGCCATTGAAGAAATCACTCAAGCCGTTGGCCACGCCGCGCGAGGTCGCGTTCTTCAGGTAGTGCGTGGGGTCCAGGCCCGGGTTGGCCTGCGTCCCGGGTTGCAGCATGTACGCGTTCCCCTTGACGGCCCGGTAGAGGAGCTTGAACCAGTCGGGAATGCCACCGTCCAGGAACTCGGCGAGGGCGGCCCACAGGTAGGTCACCAGGATGGTGATGACCTTCCCCCCCGCCGTCGCGGCCGCCTCGCCCACCACGCCCAGGGCCTCCAGCACCTGCGCGGTGAGCGTGGGCCCGAAGTACAGGCAGATTCCCCCAAAAACGAGGTAGCCGATGTCCCGGCAGATGTTGAGCTGGAACTGCTCACCGGCGGTCAGGCCCGAGCCGTCGGCGTGGCGCACCTGGAACCCGGCGAAATGGCGGTTGCGCAACCAGCTCTGGGGCAACTGCCGCAGGAACCGGATGATGACGAAAAACTCCAGTGATCGTCCGAACGTGGCGGGCAGCGCGACGGGAAAGTAGCCGATGTTGTCAATCAGCTTCACGATCCCGCAGAGCGCAGCCGCGGGCGCCACCAGATAGGGCGTCGCCAGCAGCAGTTCGGCGGTGCGGCTGGGCTGTTGGTTGTATTCCTCGGTCTTTTGCGATTCCAGCCAACCCAGGCTGTACATCTGCAGGCCGAGTGAGCCCACCACCAGCAAGCTGGAGAAGGGACCCATGGCGTGGGACGTGAGGCCAATGACGACGGACGCGGCGTAGTGGGATCCGCCTTCCATGAAGCAGTTGCCGAGGCCCTGAAGGAAGTGCTGGAATATCTCGCCATTCGTCATGGGCAGGTTGCTGCCCGTGGCTTCGCGCAGCGAGTAGCGCATCTCGTCGAGGAGTCGGGCGGCCGCCCGCCCCTTGGAACCACCACCCTTGGAGATCAGGTACAGGGCGTAGCGCAAGCGCGAGGGCGAGCAGTTGGCCGTCGCCAGCAATTGGGTGCATTGCTCGATGAGCGTGGTTTCGACGAACAGGTTTCCCGCGCCGGGCTTGCGCTTGGTGCGGTCCAGTTTCGACAGCAGGACCAGAACGTGCCGGACATCCTCTTTCGCCTTGCGTTGGTGGGCGGCGGCGCGGTCGACGCCCTGGTTGAAGCGCGCGCGCTGCGCGTTGTCCGGATGGGCGGGCAGGTACGGCTTGACCGGGTTGAGCTTGTGGGGCTCGCCCGGCTCGCGCGTGGGATGGGCGATGGCCCACAGCGGCTTGTTGGCCTTGCCCACCAGCAAGGCGGTCATCTGGTACAGGAAGCGCCGCTCGGCTTCGCTCAGTTCGCTGGCCCGGGCCAAGGCCGTGCTGAGCGCTTGCGCCACTGCTGCCTCGGTTTGCATGGCTTCGCGAGCCTCGTCCGGCACCGTCGGGTCCCAAGCGGCGGGCGGTAGCGGAATCGCGTGGCCCGCGGACCTCATTTGCACCAGCAGGTCTTCAAGCGCGGCGCCGGGAGAAGCGTTGTCCTTGCCCGCGACCCGTTTCACCCAGGCGAGGTCGGCGCGGTCCCGGGGCGTCATGATGCCGTGCACCGCCTTGTAGTGATCGATCGCCTGGGTCAGCTCCCGCTGCCGGTCAGAGTCCATGTCCGGGCGGCGTTTGGCGGCTTGCAGCCTGAGCTGGTTCACCGACCCTTCGGGATCGTCCGGATTCAGCAAGGGAGGGCACGAGCCACCGTTGAGGTGCCAGTCGAGCACCGCGTCGAGCGCCTCATTGCGCGCCTGATCGATGACGAGGTTCTGCCTGTCGAAGGTGAGCTTGTGCACGAGCTCTCGCTGCACATCGGTGCTGTACCGGTTGCTCAATGCCCCTCCCTTCGTCGACTGCCTCAAGGCGGGCAACGCCACCGACTGTCGTCGACCGAGGGACGGGTCCTTCGCCCGGATGTCCTTGATGGCATCCACCACCCGCTGACGTTGCTCGGCGGAGAGTTCGCTGTGGTCCGTGGACGCCAGGTGTTCCTCGATCTGGTTGAGCGCACGGATCAGCGTCGCGCCCTCCCGGCGACCGAAGATCACCTTCATCACCCGCCGCGAGCCGTCGTAGCGGCCCTGAGACAACAGGTCGACCGCCCTTTTCACATTGAACGCCGGGCCGCGACCGACCGTTGGAAGCGGGCCGGTGGCGTCGGCGGGCTCCACCACGGGCCCGCCGTGCTCGGGCTGAGCCGGCTGTCGAGCGCCACCACCGATCAATGGACGCAGCAAGGCCTCGATGGCGGGGAAGGCGCTGGAATGCACCTCCTCGAAGGCGTACTGCAGAACGTCCGCCGCGGCAGCGCTCAGCAGGATTGCATTGGCCTGCTCGCTGAGTTGCGGGTTCTGCACGCTGCGGAACAGGTCGATGGGATCGGTGTAGTTGCCTAGCTGGATCCGCTGCAGGATGTCCGCCTTGTCGAGCCGGGGCGCGACGAACTGGTCGGCGGCCTGCACAGAGGGGTCGTTGCCGCTCAGGTGCTCGTCGTCGCGGTGCGACGCACGGGGACTGCCGCCCGGCGAGACCGGCCGCGAGAAGCTGCGGGTGGTGGGAACGTAGTTGCCAGAGAGTCTGCGCTCAGCCATGTCGGGTTCCGTGGGACGAATGGGGGTGGGGCGACCGGGCCGTGGGGTCAGTTCGGTCGATGGGGAAAGACGCGGCCCTCGCGCCAGGCCGCGGCCTGGCTCGCCAGGTGAAAGAGGCCCAGGCGAAAGGCCGCATCGCCCCCCGGTGCCACGGACAGCGCGTCGGACAGGTAAACGGCGTCGTCTTCACCGACGTCCAGGCTCAGGACCTGGCTCTGCCCCCGCAAGGCCATCACCAGGTTGGTCTGCAGCAGTTGCAGCAGCGTGGGCACGGCCACGCCCCGCGGCAGTTCACCAAGGCGGCAGCTCGCGCGAACGTGGTGGATATCGTCATCACGCGGATCACTCGACAAGCGCACGGTTTCACCGTCCACGTCGGCGTCGATGAACATCGCCGGCCCGGGGAGGTCGAGGTCAACGGGGTACCAGAAACAACCCGCAGCAGTGAGCCACCGGGCAAGGGTTTCCTGGGGATCGTCGAGGGCGACTGGCGCCAAGGTATCAACACGCATGAAAACTCCCTGCCGTTGCGAATGAACGGCGATGAAGGACAAGGAATCGCGTGCCCGGGCGTGGGCGCGCGAGCAGGAAAAGAACAGCCGGGTGAGGAGGAAGAACCTCAGGCGCGCAGGCCCGCGAAGGCCATGTCCATCGGCTTCGACTGAAGCAGGAACTTGCCGGTCCCGTCGAGGAAGCCGGCGTCGCGCCAGCCACGGGCCACCGTGACCAGGCTCGCCATCGTCTCGATGAGCATCACCGCGCTGACCGCGGTCAGCGGCCTGGTGTGCAACACGTACAGCGTGCCGTCCGCAGGCTCATACGCGGTGGTGGAGCCCGAGGTGGCGATCAGGTGGTTGACGCGCAGCAGTTGGCGCAGCGCGGTCTCGGCGTCACGTTCGGGCACCGGCCCCAAGGGGCAAGCCACCGTGACGTGCACGGGCGCGATGGCCAGGGGGCACAGCAGTTGCACCGGGTACGACTCCCACCGGAACTCGTGGAAGAAGGGCGCGTTGCCGTCGGGCGGTACGAGGGGCTGGTTGGCGGGCAGCGCTTCGGACAGCGCGCTCAGCAGGCGGGAGAGAAGCTCGTGGGCGGTGGGCTCGTCCATGGGTCAAGGCCTTTGCTCGGTGCGATTACGCTTCGGGACGTCCGTGGCGCGGGATCCATGCACCACGAACGCAGTGAGCCGCCTCCAGTCGAAGGCGCCCACTACGTAACCCACCCAAAGGCACTAGTTCCGACGGCGCCCACCGCGCCGGGTGTGGCCGCCGAAGGCCGCGATCGGCCTCAGCCCTTGACGATCAGCACCGGTATGTGCGCGTGCGTCAGCACCTTCTGCGCCACGCTGCCCAGGATGAGCGCCTTGACGCCCTGGCGGCCGTGGGAGCCCATCACGATCAGGTCGCAACCCTCGGCCTTGGCGGTTTCCAGGATGCCTTCCCACACCAGGTTGCGCTCGATGGTGTCGCCCGCGAAGGGCACGTTCTGCGCGCGGCAGGCGCTGCCCACGCCCTCCAGCGCTTCGCCCGCCACGCGCTTGGCATCGCTCAGGTAGGCCTGCAGGCCCACGGCGGAGGCGTCGCCGATGCCGATGTAGGGGAAGGGATCGATGACGTACACGCCGACGACCTGGCCGCCCGACTCCCTGGCCATCTGGGCCGCGGTGGCGGCGGCTTCCTTGCCGACGTCGGAGCCGTCGGTGGGAACGAGGATTTTTTTGAACATGGTGGCCTCCTTTGCCGTGTGAACGATGACCCATGATGGGTCAGGGTCACGACCCGCGGCTTGAGGCGGCTCAAGCGGATGCCACCTCCGCGGCCGCGGGCCGCACGTCGACCGCACAGTACTTGAGTTCGGCGATCTTGCCCAGCGGATCCAGCGCCGGGTTGGTGAGCAGGTTGGCCGCGGCCTCGGCGTAGGCGAAGGGGATGAAGGCCGTGTCGGGCGGCATGCCGTCGTCGATGCGCACCGGCAGTGCGATGGCGCCACGCCGCGAACTCACTCGCGCGAGCGCGCCCGCGCGCAGTCCCAGGCGCTCGGCCGTGGCCGGGTGCAGGCTCACCACGGGGCTGGGCTCGATGGCGTCGAGCACCTGGCTGCGCCGCGTCATGCTGCCGGTGTGCCAGTGCTCCAGTTGCCGCCCGGTGATGAGCACCAGTGGGTACTGGGCGTCGGGCTCTTCGGCCGGCGGCACCAGGGCCGCGGGCACCAGGCGCGCACGGCCCTCGGGCATGGGGAAGCCGTCGGTGAAGACCACCGGCTGGCCAGGGTCCTGCTCGTCGCGCACGGGGTAGGTCACGGCGCCCTCGCGCCACAGGCGTGGCCAGCTCAGGCCGCTGATGCTGGGCATGAGCGCACGCATTTCCTCGTACACGGCGCCGATGCCTTGCGCGCCGTCGCCGCTGCCCGAGCCATCGGCCGCGATGCCGTAGCCCCAACCCAGGCCGAGGCGCACGGCCAGCTGCTCGGTGATCCAGGCGTCAGCCCGCGCCTCGCCGGGCGAGCCCACAGCCTTGCGGCCCAACTGCACGCAGCGGTCGGTGTTGGTCACGCTGCCGGTCTTCTCGGGCCAGGCGGTGGCGGGCAATACCACGTCGGCCAATGCCGCGGTTTCGGTGAGGAAGATGTCCTGCACCACCAGGTGGCCGAGCCCCGCGAGCGCCTCGCGCGCGTGCGTCGCGTCGGGGTCGCTCATGGCGGGGTTCTCGCCCTGGATCAGCATGGCGGTGATGTCGCCGCGGTACGCCGCGTCGATGATCTCGACCACGGTGAGGCCGGGCTCGGTGCCCAGGGTGCCGGGCGCCAGGTGCCACAAGGCCTCGGCGCGTTCGCGCGCGGCCACGTCGCCCACGCGCGCGTAGTCGGGCAGCACCATCGGGATGAGGCCGGCGTCGCTGGCGCCCTGCACGTTGTTCTGGCCGCGCAGGGGGTGCAGGCCGGTGCCGGGGCGGCCGATCTGCCCGGTGATGAGCGAGAGCGCGATCAGTGCGCGCGCGTTCTCGGTGCCGTGCGCGTGCTGGCTCACACCCATGCCCCACAGGATCATGGCGCTCTTGGCGGTGGCGAAGGCGCGCGCGACCTCACGGATGACCTCGGGTTCGATGCCGCAGACGGGCGCCATGGCCTCGGGCGTGAAGGCCGCCACGTGGGCCTTGATCGTGTCGAAGTCGCGCGTGTGCGCGGCGACGTAGGCCGGGTCGGTCAGGCCTTCGCTCACGATCACCTGCAGCATGGCGTTGAGCAGGGCCACGTCGCTGCCGGGCGCAAAGCCGAGGTAGCGCCAGGCGTGGCGCGCGAGCTCGGTGCGGCGCGGGTCGGCCAGCACCAGGCGGGTGCCGGCGCGCACGGCGTTCTTGATCCAGGTGGCGCCCACCGGGTGGTTCTGCGCGGGGTTGGCGCCGATCAGCAGGACGAGATCCGCGTGCGCCACGTCGCGCAGCGGGTTGCTCACCACGGCCGAGCCCAGGCCTTCCATGAGGGCAGCCACGCTGGAGGCGTGGCACAGGCGGGTGCAGTGGTCCACGTTGTGCGTGCCGAACGCCGTGCGCACCAGCTTCTGGAACAGGTAGGCCTCTTCGTTGGTGCCCTTGGCCGAGCCGAAACCCGCGACCGGGCTCGCACGGCCGCGCGCGGCGGTGGCCGTGAGCGCGGCGCGGAAGCCGGCGGCGGCGGCGTCCAGGGCTTCGTCCCAACTGGCCTCGCGAAACAGTTCTTTCCAGTCGCGCCGTTCGATGGCCGTCGGGTCCTTGGGTGCGTCGGCGCGGCGGATCAGCGGGCGCGTGAGGCGCTCGGGGCTGTGCGCGTAATCGAAGCCGAAGCGGCCCTTGACGCACAGCCGGCCTTCGTTGGCCGGGCCGTCGATGCCTTCGACGTGCGCGATGCGGTCGTTCTGATCGACGTGGTAGCGCAACTGG
This sequence comes from Hydrogenophaga intermedia, assembly GCF_000723405.1. GTDB lineage: Bacteria > Pseudomonadota > Gammaproteobacteria > Burkholderiales > Burkholderiaceae_C > Hydrogenophaga > Hydrogenophaga intermedia. The sequence goes on from NZ_CCAE010000006.1 coordinate 21,149, forward strand.
CAGCCCACGCCGCAGAACGGGCAGACCGAATCGACCTGCTTGAGCGATGCCTGGGCGAAGGCCCCGTTGGCCGGTGCGATGGCGCCCGTGGGGCAGGCCTGCACGCACTCGCCGCAGGCCACGCAGGTGCTCGCGCCCATGGGGTCGTTCTGGTCGAACACGATCTGCGCGTGGCCACCGCGAAAGGCCAGGCCCAGCACGTCGTTGCCCTGCGTCTCGCGGCAGGCGCGGATGCAGCGCGTGCACTGGATGCAGGCGTCGCGGTTGACGGTCATGGCGGGATGGCTGTGGTCCTCGCCCACCACCTGGCGCAGCGCGAAGTGGCCATCGCGCGCGCCGCTCACGCGCGCCCAGTGCGCGAGTTCGCTGTCGTGTTTGAGTTCGGCGCTGGTGGGCGCGTCGGCGACCAGGAGCTCGAGCACCGTGCGGCGCGCGTTCGCGGCGCGCGGCGTGTCGCTCCTGACCACCATGCCCGCCGTCGGCGCGCGGCAGCACGAGGGCGCGAGCACGCGCTCGCCCTCGATCTCGACCACGCAGGCGCGGCAATTGCCCGCCGGGCGCAGGCCGTCGCTGGCGCACAGGCGCGGCAGCACCACGCCGGCGCGCTCGGCGGCGGTCAGCAAGGTCTCGCCGGGCGCGGCTTCCACCGCGCGGCCGTCGAGCGTGAAGGGAATGGGCGCGGCCTCGCGCGGCAGGTCGTTCGTGTTCACAGCCCCACCTCCTGCGCGAAGAAACGGCGCACGCTGTCCACCGGGTTGGGCGCGGCCTGGCCCAGGCCGCAGATGCTGGCCTCGCGCATCACGGCCGAGAGTTCGTCCATGCGCTCGGCGTCCCAGCGCGGCGCCTGCATCAGGCGCACCAGTTGGCCCGTGCCGGCGCGGCAGGGCGTGCACTGGCCGCAGGACTCCATCTCGAAGAAGCGCATGAGGTTGAGCGCGGCGTCGCGCGTGCTGTCGTGCTGGCTCATCACCACCACGGCCATGGAGCCGACGAAGGCGCCGTGTTCGGCGAGCATGTCGAAGTCCAGCGGCACGTCGGCCAGCGCGGCCGGCAGGATGCCGCCCGAGGCGCCACCGGGCAGGTACGCGTGCAGCGTGTGACCCTCGACCATGCCGCCGCAGTGTTCGTCGATGAGTTCTCGCAGCGTGATGCCCGCGGGCGCCAGGTGCACGCCAGGCTGGTTCACACGGCCCGACACCGAGAAGCGCCGCAGCCCGTGGCGCCCGCGCCGGCCCAGCGCGGCCCAGGCCGCCCCGCCCTGCTCCAGCAGCGCGGGCACCCACCACAGCGTCTCCAGGTTGTGCGCCAGCGTGGGCCGGCCGAACACGCCGTTCATGGCGACGATGGGCGGCTTCAGGCGCGGCAGGCCGCGCTTGCCTTCAATGGACTCGATGAGCGCGGATTCCTCGCCGCAGATGTAGGCACCCGCGCCGCGCCGCAGTTCGATGCGCGGCGGCTGGTAGTGCGGGAAGCGCTCGCTCAGCGCGCGCAGGCGCGGCGCCAGCGCGTCGATTTCACGCTGCAGCAGGGGCCGCGCGTCGTGGTACTCGTCGCGCAGGTAGAGCCACACGTGGTCCAGGCCCACCACCTCGGCCGCGATCAGCAGGCCCTCGAGCACCTGCGGCGCGCCGGTGCTGAGCACCTGCCAGTCCTTGAACGTGCCGACCTCGCCTTCGTCGATGTTGACCACGCCGTGGCGCGGGCCGGGTTGGGCGCGCACCGTGTCCCATTTGCGCCAGGCGGGGAAGCCCGCGCCGCCCAGGCCGCGCAGGTTGGCGGCCTTCAGTTCGGCGATGACCCCGTCGGGCGTGACATCGCCCGCCAGCAGGCGCTGCAGTTGCGCCAGACCGTTCGGCAATGGGGGCGGCAACTGGCGGGGGCCCGTGTCGCCGCGCGCCACATGGTCCGCGATGGATTCGACCGTGGCCCGGGGCAACTGGCGCTGGCCCACGCAGGCGGCGGGCGCCTGGTGGCACTGGCCGATGCAAGGGGCTTCTTCCACCGCCACGTCGGCGCGACCGGCCAAGGCATCGCGCGTGCGGGCCAACAACTCCTCACCACCGGCCATGGCGCAGGCCAGGCTGGTGCACACGCGCACGGTGGTGGTGGCCACGGCCGCGTCGTCGTCCACCACATGGAAGTGGTGGTAGAAGCTCGCGACTTCGTAGACCTCGACCTGGCTCAGGCGCAGGCGCTCGGCCAGCGCGGCCAAGTGGCCCCGGCGCAGCGCGCCCTCGGCGTCGTTGAGGCGGTGCAGGTGCTCGATCAGCAGGTCGGCGCGCGCCGCCAGATCGGCGCACAAGGCGGCCACGCGCTCGCGCGCGGCGGGCGCCACCTGGCGGCCCTTGGGCGTGCGGCGGGCGGGCCCGCGGGCCTGCCGGTCCAGCGGGCGGATGGGGATGACCCGGGGGGTGTCGTGGGTGGAATTCATCGCGCCTCTGCGGGCCGGTTTGTAGGACGCTGCAGGCTAGCACCATGAACAGGGCTTAATATGTTTTCTCTTGCACATATGAACCGCACATGGCCAGCCGCTCCCCACCCGATCCGCTGCGCGTGAGCCTGCAGCCGCACTGGCGCGTGGCCCGTGCGGACGGCGAGCCGCTGGACGCGACCGCCCTGCTCGACCTGCTGGCCACCGTGCAGGCCACCGGCAGCATCGCGCAAGCCGGTCGCGAGGCGGGGCTGTCGTACCGCCACGCCTGGGGCCTGTTGCGCCAGGCCGAGGCGCTGTTCGGCGAGCCGCTGCTGGTGCGTGGGCGCGGGCGCGGCTCGGCGCTCACCGCACTGGGCGACAAGCTGGTGTGGGCCGACGCGCGCGTGGCCGCGCGCCTGCAGCCGCTGCTGGAATCGCTGGCCTCGGAACTGGAAGGTGAACTCGGCCGCGTGCAGCGCCGCGCGCCCGCTGTCGCGCCCACGGCCCCCATGGCCCGCCTGCACGCCAGCCATGGCTTCGCCGTGGCGGCGCTGCGCGAGCAACTCGCGGCGCGCCAGGTGCCGGTGGAGTTGCGCTACCGCTCCAGCCTGGAGGCGGTGTCGGCGCTGGCGCACGGCGAGTGCGATCTGGCGGGCTTTCACGTGCCGCTGGGCGAGTTCGAGGCGGCAGCCGCTCAGCGCTACCTGGCCTGGCTGCGGCCCGATCAGCACCGGCTGGTCCACCTGGCGGTGCGCACGCAGGGCCTGTTCCTGGCGCCTGGCAACCCCTTGGGGCTGCAGGGGCTGCAAGACCTGGCGCGGCCCGGCCTGCGCTTCGTGAACCGACCCGAGGGCTCGGGCACGCGCGTGCTGATCGAACTGCTGCTGCAGCGCCAGGGCATCGCGCCGCGTGCGCTCCTGGGCTACGACAACACCGAGTTCACGCACGCGGCCGTGGCGGCCTACGTGGCCAGCGGCATGGCCGACGCGGGCATCGGCGTGCAGACGGCCGCGCACCGCTTCGGCCTGCACTTCATTCCGCTGCTGCGCGAGCGCTACTTCTTCGCCGTGCCGGCCGACGCGCTGCAGCGACCGGAGCTGCGCCCCGTGCTCACGGTGCTGCGCTCGCCGGTGTTTCGCGCGCGGGTGGCGGCGCTCAAGGGTTACGAGGCCGCGCAGACCGGGCGCGTGCTGACGCTGGGCGAAACCTTTGGCGACTGAGCGGGCCGCTTGACGCTCGCGGACCACCGCCGTCTACTGCCCCATCCGGGAGGAACAACCATGCGATCACTGTTGCTGTCCCTGGCCTTGCTGACGGCCCTGCCCGCGCCCGCCGCGCCCCCCGATGCCGAGGCCAGCGACCCGGCCCGGCTGGGCTGGATGAAAGGCGCCCCACCGCCGGCCGAGCGCACCATCCGCTTCGCCGACGGGAGCTACGCCGACTTCCCGGCCTGGCGCTGGAGCGTGTCGCACTTCCGCGAGCTGATGCCCACCGTGCAGGTGTCGCGCGGCCTGGGTGCGCCGCGTGCCTTGCCACGCACCGAACGCCGGGACATCGACGGCCTGCGCTTCACGCCCCTGGGTGGCGGCGAGCCCATCACCTGGGCGCAGTCTCTGGCGCTCAACTACACCGACGGCATCGTGGTGCTGCACCGCGGCCGCATCGTCTACGAGCGCTACGCCGGCGCGCTGACCGAAGAAGGCCAGCACGGCCTCATGTCGGTCACCAAATCGTTCACCGGCCTGCTGGGCGCGGTGCTGGTGGCCGAGGGCACGCTCGACCCAGCCCGGCGGGTAGACCACTACGTGCCCGAACTCGCTTCATCCGCTTTCGGTGACGCCACCGTGCGGCAACTGCTGGACATGACCACCGGCATCCGCTTCAGCGAGGACTACGCCGACCCGAAGGCCGATGTGTGGCAACACGCGCAGGCCGGCAACCCCTTGCCCAAGCCCGCCGACTACCAGGGCCCGCGCAGCTACTTCGAGTTCCTGCGCACGGTGCAGGCCCAGGGCCGCCACGGCGAGGCCTTCGGCTACAAGACCGCCAACAGCGACGCACTGGGCTGGGTGATCGCGCGGGCCAGCGGCCAGTCGGTCGCCGAGCTGCTGTCGCAACGCCTGTGGCGGCGCATCGGCGCCGAACAGGACGCCTACTTCACCGTCGATTCGATCGGCACGCCCTTCGCGGGCGGCGGGCTCAACGCCGGCCTGCGCGACCTTGCGCGCATGGGGGAGTTGCTGCGCAACGGCGGCCGGCTCGGCGGCCAGCAGATCATTCCGCGCGCGGCGGTGGACGACATCCGGCGTGGTGGCTCGAAGGCCGATTTCGAGAAAGCCGGCTACGCCCTGCTCAGGGGCTGGAGCTACCGCAACATGTGGTGGGTGACGCACAACGAACACGGCGCCTACATGGCCCGTGGCGTGCATGGGCAGGCGCTGTACATCGACCCGAAGGCGGAGATGGTGATCGCTCGACTGGCCTCGCACCCCACGGCGGGCAACGCGGCGAACGACCCGACCTCGCTGCCGGCGTACCACGCGCTCGCGCGGCACCTGATGGCGCGGCCCTGAGCGTCAGCGCCGCTGCACGCCCACCGCGGTGCGCGCCGCGGCTTCCCAGGCGCCGCTGTCGAACCAGGCGTCGCCATCGAGCCAGGCCTTGACCATGGGCAGGGCATCGAAGCCCCAGAAGATCCGTCCGTCCATCACCAGCGCGGGCACACCGAACAGCCCCAGGGCCAGGGCCTCGTCGGTGTTGGCGCGCAGGCGCTGCTTCACGGCGTCGCTGTCGGGTTCGGTCCAGGGCCGGCCACGCTGCGCCATATGGTCCTGCAAGCGCGCCTGCAGCTCGGCCAGGCGCGCGGGGTCGGCCGCGTCGGCTCCGCCGTGCCAGACATGGTGGAACAGCAGCTCGGTGACGTAGCGGTTGGTCGCGCCGGGCGCCTCGTCGGTGGCGGTGGCCAGGCCCAGGCGCAACAGGGGCAGCGGGTTGAAGGGGTGCGTGGCGGGCAGCTCGAGCCGAATGCCGTGCGAGTGCGCGAGCCACTGGATCTGGCGATAGGTCCAGTCGCGCTTGGCCGGGATCTCGGCCGGGCCCAACTGGCCATGCGCCTTGAGCAAGCCGGCGAACAGCACCGGGCGGTAATGCAGCACCACGCTGTGGCCCATCAGCGCCTGCGGCAGCGCCGCGAAGGCCAGGTGCGCGTAGGGGGAGATGGGGTCGTAGAAGAAATGAATATCCGTCATTCGACGATCACCTCGCGCGTTTCGAGCTGCGCCCACACGGCCAGCTTGTCCTCGTCGCTCATGCGGCTCCAGGCGCCGATCTCGGCGAGCGTGCGCAGGCAGCCCACGCACACGTTGCGGCGCTCGTCGAGCCGGCACACGCTCAGGCAGGGTGAGGGCACGGCCACGGCAGGCTGGCGCATGCGGGCACGCTTGAGGCTGGGGCGTTCGGGGGTGTTCATGTCATTCGGCCAGGGTCTGCACCACGTCCGCCACCGGCGCACCGGTGTAGCGCTCCAGCTCCTGCGGCGTGAGCGGGAAGACCGCGTGCGGATGCCCCGCCGCAGCCCAGACCACGTCGAAGCGGAACAGCTCGCGGTCGATCAGCGTGACGGGTTCGTTCGCGTGCGCCAGTGGCGACACGCCGCCGATGGAGAAACCCGTCTGCGCCTTCACGAAATCGGCGTCGGCGCGGCCGAGCTTGTGGCCCTCGCCGCAGACCAGGGCCTGCACCAGTTTCTCGTTCACGCGGCGGTCGCCCGAGGTGATGACCAGCACCGCGCGCTCGTCTCCCTTGCGGCGGAAGATGATGCTCTTGGCGATCTGGCCCAGCGCCACGCCCAGCGCGTCGGCCGCCTGCTGCGCGGTGCGCGCGGCGTCGTCGAGCATGACGGGCGCGTGCGCGTGACCCAGCGCGGCCAGGCGCTCGGCCACGCGGCGGATGGCGGAGGAGGTCTGCAGTTCGGACACCGGCGTCGAAAGGGTGGTCATAAGGCGGTGGCGCCGCTCAGGCGGGCGGCGGCGCGGTCAAAGGTGAGCATGGTGTCGCAACCCATGTCGCGGTAACGGGCGAGGTGCAGGCAATCGGCGAAGTCGGCCGATCCCTGCTCCCAGGCGTACACGGCGCGCTCCACACTGGCCTCGTGCTCGATGCGCAGGTCGCGGGTTTCGAGCAGGCCTTTGAACACGCGCAGCACGGCTGCCTTGTCCAGTCCCGCGCGGCTGCGCAGTACCCACTCGAGTTCGAGCAGCACGCCCAGCGCGACCATGACGAGCTGCCCGCGCGTGGCCGCCTTGGCCAGCATCCGCTGCACGCGGCGCGTCTGCTCGGCGTCGTCGGCCAGCACGAGGCGCGCGATGACGTTGGTGTCGAGCCCGACCGGACCATCAGCCACCTCAGCCACCGCGCGGTGCCTTGAGCTGCTCGGCCGGGATGGGTTTGCCCTTGTACCCGGCGATGCCCACGAGATCCTTCAGGCCGCGGCGCTTGGCCCGCATGATCACCGTGCCGTCGTCCATCAACGTGAAGTTGAGCTGGTCGTGCGGCTGCAGGCCCAGGCCCTCGCGCACTTCCTTGGGGATCGTGGTCTGGCCTTTGGAGGTCAGGGTGGCGTTGTACATGTCGCATTCCTTACAAACTGTCAGTTGGTAAGGATTCTAGACCAGCCCCGCCGCGGCCTCAAGCCTTGCGCTTGGCCAACACCGCGCGCGCCACGCGCGAGTTGGTGGGCCGGCCGAGCTGTTCGCTGATGTAGGCGCCGGCGTCGATCAGCGCGTCGAGGTCGATACCGGTGTCGATGCCCATGCCGTGCAGCAGGTAGACCACGTCTTCGGTGGCCACGTTGCCGGTGGCGCCCTTGGCATAGGGGCAGCCGCCCAGGCCGGCGACGGAGGCGTCGAACTGCCACACGCCCATTTCCAGCGCGGCCAGGGTGTTGCCCACGGCCTGGCCGTAAGTGTCATGGAAGTGGCCCGATACCGAGTCGATGTCGTAGTGCTTGAGCGTGGCGTCGAAGGCTGCCTGCACCTTCTTCGGCGTGCCCACGCCGATGGTGTCGGCCACGCCCACGTGCTCCACGCCAATGCCCTTCATGAGGCCCGCGAGGTACTCCACGCGCGAAGGCGGCACATCGCCCTCATAGGGGCAGCCCACGGTGCAGCTCATGGCGCCACGCACGGCGATGCCTTTGGCCTTGGCCGCTTCCACCACCGGCGCGAAGCGCTCGATGCTTTCGGCGATGCTGCAATTGATGTTCTTCTGGCTGAAGGCCTCGCTGGCGGCGCCGAAGACGACGATCTCGTCGGGCCGGTCGGCCAGGGAGGCCTCGAAGCCCTTCAGGTTGGGCGTGAGCACCGAGTAGCGCACGCCCTGGCGCCGCTGAATGCCCTGCATCACTTCGTGGTTGTCGGCCATCTGCGGCACCCACTTGGGGCTCACGTAGCTGGTGACCTCGATCTCCTTCAGGCCGGCGTCCTGCAGGCGGTGCACCAGTTCGATCTTGACCGCGGCGGGCACGGGCTGCTTCTCGTTCTGCAGGCCGTCGCGCGGGCCGACGTCGACGAGCTTGACGCGATGGGGGAGCGGGTTCATGGGGTGTCCTTTTCAATAGCCGCGCTGGCGGTCCACCTCGCCCACCACGGATTCGCCGCGGCCGAGCGCGGCGATCTTGCGGGCGATCTGGTCGATGCTTTCCTCGCGCAGGGTGCGGGCCGAGGTGTGCGGCGTGACCGTGATTTTCAGGTGGTTCCAGAAACCATGCGCGGCGGGCAGGGGTTCGGTGCGAAAGACGTCGAGCGTGGCGCCGGCCAGGTGGCCGCTGTCCAGCAGGGCGAGCAGGTCCTCGTCCACCACGTGGGCGCCGCGCGCGAGGTTGACGAGGTAGCCGCCGGGCTTGAGCAGGCCCAGGGTGCGGCGGTTCAGGATGTTTTCCGTTTCGGGCGTGAGCGGCAGCAGGTTGATCAGCACGCGACAGCTCGACAGGAAGGCGTCGAGTTGCGCCTCGCCCGAGTGGCAAGTGACGCCGTCGATGGCCTTGGGCGAACGGCTCCAGCCATGCACCGGGAAATCGAACACCGTGAGCGCGCGCGCCACGCGCTCGCCGAGCACGCCCAGGCCCATTACGCCCACCGGGTAGTCGGCGCGGGCGCGCGGCTTGCGGTAGCTCCAGCGGCCTTCGCGCACGTCGGCCTCGTAGCCGTCGAGTTCGCGGAAGTGGCGAATCACCGCGTGGCAGGCGAACTCGGCCATCTGCACCGACATGCCGGCGTCGTCGAGCCGCACGATGCGCGTGCCCGGCGCGATGCGCAGCTTGAGCAACGCGTCCACGCCGGCGCCGGTGTTGAAGGCGGCCTTGAGCGCCGGCTGTTCATCAAAGAATTGCTGGGGCGGCGCCCAGACCACGGCGTAGTCGGCGGCGGGCGCGCCGGGTTGCCACACGCTGACGGTGGCGTCGGGGAACGCGGTCTGAAAACCCTGCTGCCAGGGTTCGGGCTTCTGTTGGCTGACGCAGATGGTGATGTGCATGGGGGGATGCTAACGAGCAGAGTCGCCGCCGGGCCGCCCCAAGGCGACTCGCACCCCCTCGGGGGGCAGCGACGACACGAAGTGCGGAGCGTGGGGGCGTCAGTTCGCGGCGGCCAGCGTCAGCAGCTCCGCGCCTTCGGCCACCTGGTCGCCGGGCGCATACAGCAGTTCGGCCACGGTGCCGTCGGCCGGCGCGGCGATGGTGTGCTCCATCTTCATGGCCTCCATCACCGCCAGCGCCTGGCCCTTCTTCACCGCGTCACCCGCCTTCACGGCGAAGGACACGACCTTGCCCGGCATGGGGGCGGTAAGGCGGCCGCCCTCGCCCTCGCCTTCGCCCGCGTGGGCCAGCAGGTCGATCTCGACCAGGCTGGTGGCGCCGCGCGCGGTGAACACGTGCACGGTTTCGCCCGTGACCCAGGTCTGCACGGTGTCACGGCGGCCGGCGAATTGCAGGTCGAAGCGGCCGTCGTCCAGTGGCTCGATCAGCAGCGGGCCCTGCACGTCGCCCAGGGCGAGCGTGAGGGCCCCGTCGCGGCCGTAGGTGAGCATGGCCTGCAGCGTGGCACCGGCCACGTCGAAGTCGAAGCGGCGCGTGGTAAGGCCGTGCGAGCGGAAGCCATCGCGGCGCGAGAACGGGTCGGCGCCTTCGAGCGCGCGCTCACCCAGCAGGGTCTGCGCCACGGCGGCGGCCACGGCCGTGGGCGTGCCCACGCGGTCCTGCTGGAAGAGCACGGCCGACTCGCGCGGGATGAGCGCGGTGTCCAGGCGCGCCTTGGCGAAGGACTCGCTGCCCACCACGTGCCGCAGGAACTGCACGTTGGTGGCCAGGCCCACGATGCGCGTCTCGGCCAGCGCGGCGTCGAGGCGCGCCAGCGCCTGCTCGCGGGTGTCGCCGTGCACGATGAGCTTGGCGATCATGGAGTCGTAGAAGGGGCTGATGGCGTCGCCCTCGCGCACGCCGTCGTCGAAACGGACCGCACCACGCGCGAAGGCCGCGTGCGCCGGCTTGCGGTAGACCCGCAGCGTGCCGGTGGCGGGCAGGAACTGGTTGTCGGGGTTCTCGGCGCAGATGCGGGCCTCGATGGCGTGGCCGGTCATGCGCAGCTCGTGCTGTTGCAGCGGCAGCGGCTCGCCGCCGGCCACGCGCAACTGCCACTCCACGAGGTCGAGGCCGGTGATGGCTTCCGTCACCGGGTGCTCCACCTGCAGGCGCGTGTTCATTTCCATGAAGTAGAAGCGCATGGCCTCGGGGTGGTCGTAGCCCTCTGGCTGCTCGACGATGAATTCCACCGTGCCGGCGCCCACGTAGTTCACGGCCTTGGCCGCCGCCACGGCGGCCTCGCCCATGCGCTGGCGCAACTCGGGCGTCATGCCGGGCGCGGGCGCTTCCTCCAGCACCTTCTGGTGGCGCCGCTGCACCGAGCAGTCGCGCTCGAAGAGGTAGACGCAGTTGCCGTGCGCATCGCCGAACACCTGGATCTCGATGTGGCGCGGGCGCTGCACGTACTTCTCGATCAGCACCGCGTCGCTGCCGAAGCTGTTGCGCGCCTCGCGCTGGCAACTGGCCAGCGCGGCGGCGAAATCCTCGCTCTTCTCCACCACGCGCATGCCCTTGCCACCGCCGCCCGCGCTGGCCTTGATGAGCGCGGGGTAGCCGATGCGGTCGGCCTCGCGCTGCAGCAGGGCCGGGTCCTGGTCGGTGCCGTGGTAGCCGGGCACCAGGGGCACGCCGGCCTTCTCCATCAGGCGCTTGGATTCGGCCTTGAGGCCCATGGCCTCGATGGCCGACGAGGGCGGGCCAATAAAGACGAGGCCCGCTTTCGCGCAGGCGTCGGCGAAGTCCTCGTTCTCGCTGAGGAAGCCATAGCCGGGGTGGATGGCCTGCGCGCCCGTGGCCTGGGCGGCCGCGATGATGCGCTCCCACTGCAGGTAGCTCTCCTTGGGCGCGGAGCCGCCGATGTGCACGGCCTCGTCGCAGGCCGCCACGTGCCGGGCGCGCGCGTCGGCGTCGGAGTAGACGGCGACGGTCTTCACGCCGAGGCGGCGCGCGGTGGCGGCGACGCGGCAGGCGATTTCGCCGCGGTTGGCGATCAGGATCTTGTTGAACATCTCAGCTTTCCTTCGGGAGCGCGGGGAACACGCGGCGCCAGGCCGCGCGGAAGAACTTGAACAGCAGCCAGGTGATGGCCCACATGGCCAGCACGGCCATCACCAGCAGCACGGCGAACACCAGCGGGTGCTGCGTGGCCAGCCACAGGGCGCCGACGACCAATCCGTCCTCGAGCAGGCTTAGGCCGACGTTGGAGAAGGGCTCGGGCGAGGCGTTGGCCGCCGCGCGCGTGCTGGTCTTGGCGGCCTGGCTGGTGGCGGCCAGGGTGCCGCCCAGCAGCGCTGCCATCAACGCCATGGTGGCGCTGTCGGCGCCCAGCGCGCCGGCCGCGAGCGCGGCACCCGCGGGCACGCGGATGACGCTGTTGATCAGGTCCCAGATCGAATCGACCCAGGGGATCTTGTCGGCGAAGAACTCGATGAAGAGCATGAAGCCGCTGGCGCCCAGCAGCGCCGGGTGCTGCAGCACCTGCAGGCCCGGGGGCAGCGGCAACCAGCCAAGCCAGCCCGCCAGGCCGGTGAGGAAAACCACGAGGTACAGGCGCAGGCCACTGGCCCAGCCGAGCGCGGCGGCCAGCGCCAGCAGCTCGGGGGTGCCCAGATGGTTCAGCGCGTCCTGCATGCTGGATCAGCCCTGCGCCGGCAGCCAGGTCGGCGAGCGCTTGTTGAGAAACGAAGCCAGCCCCTCGCGGCCTTCGTCGCTGGCGCGGATGTCGGCGATGCGGCGCGCGGTGTCGGCGCGCAGTTCGGCCGTGAGCGGCTGGCCCGCCACGTCGCGCACCAGGGCCTTGCAGGCGCGGGCGGCGGCGGGGCCGTTGTTCACCAGCGTGGTGACGATCTCGTCGACCTTGGCGTCCAGCGTGTCGGGGGTGGTGAGTTCGTGCACCAGGCCCAGCGCCCGGGCCTGCGCGGCGCTGAAGCGCTCGGCCGTGACCATGTAGCGGCGCGCGGCCTGCGCGCCCATGGCGCGGATGACATAGGGGCTGATCGTGGCGGGCAGCAGGCCCAGGCGCGCCTCGGACAGGCAGAAGGTCGCGCCCTCCACGGCCACGAGCACGTCGCAGATGGCCGCCAGGCCCATGCCGCCGGCGTAGCAGTCGCCCTGCACACGCCCCACGACGGGGACGGGGCACTGGTCCAGGGTCCAGAGCATGTCGGCCAGGCGCTGGGCGTCGGCGCGGTTCTCATCCCAGGAATAGCCAGCCATGGCCTTCATCCAGTTCAGGTCGGCGCCGGCGCAGAAGGCCTTGCCGTGCGCGCCGAGCACGACCACGCGCAGGTCCTTGTCCTGCGACAGGGATTCGAAGGTTCGCGTGAGCGCGGCAATCACCTCGTCGTTGAAGGCGTTGCGCACGTCGGGGCGGTTGAGCCACACGCGCGCCACGTGGGCGCTGGGGCGGGACACATCGATCACGTCACTCATCTCAATACCTCTTCGCTACTTCTTCCAGCATCACTTCCGTCGCGCCGCCGCCGATGGCCAGCACGCGCGCGTCGCGCCACAGGCGTTCGATCGCCGTCTCGCGGATGAAGCCCATGCCCCCGTGGAACTGCTGGCAGGTCTGCACCACCTCGTTCACCAGCTCACCCGTGAGGGCTTTGAGCATGGACACGTCCTGCACGATGTCACGCCCCTGCGTGACGGCCCAGGCACAGTGGTACATGAACTGGCGCGCCGCGCGCACCTTGGCGTCGAGCATGGACAGGCGCTGGCGAATGACCTGCTGGTCCCACAGCGGCCCGCCGAAGGCCTGGCGCTGGCGCACGTGGTCCAGTGTGAGCTGCAGTGCGCGCTGACAGTGGCCCACGGCCATGGCGCCCAGGGCGATGCGTTCGGTCTGGAAGTTCTTCATGACGGCGTAGAAGCCCTTGCCCTCCTCGCCCAACAGGTTGGCAGCGGGCACGCGCACCTTGTCGAACACCAGCTCGGCGGTGTCGGAGCTGAGCCAGCCCGTCTTGTGCAGGGCGCGGCCCACGCTGAAGCCGGGCGTTCCCTTCTCGACGATGAACATCGAGACCTCGCGCTTGCCGGGGCCGGTCTTGGCCGCGACGAAGTAGAGGTCGGCGTGCACGCCGTTGGTGATGAACATCTTGGTGCCGTTGATGACCCAGTCATCGCCGTCGCGCTTCGCGGTGGTGCGGATGCCCGCGACGTCGGAGCCCGCGCCGGGCTCGGTGATGGCCACCGCGCAGATCGATTCGCCCGCACAGACCTTGGGCAGGTGCTTCGCCTTCTGCGCGGCGTTGCCCGCGTGGTGCAGGTGCGGGCCGGCCATGTCGGTGTGCACGAGCACGGTGATGACGAAGCCCGCAAAGGTGCTCTGCGACAGCGCCTCGGCAAACACCAGGTTGGTCAGCGCGTCGGCGTCGCCGCCGCCGTATTCGCCTTCGAAGGCGATGCCCAGCAGGCCGGCCTGGCCCATGCGGCGCAGCACCTCGCGCGGCACCATGCCGCGTTCTTCCCAGGCCTGGGCGTGCGGCTCCACCTCGCGCGCGACGAAACGCGCCACCTGCTCGCGCAGGGTCTGGTGCTCGGGGGTGTCGTAGATCGTGGTGTCCAAGGGCTTGTCTCCGTTGAGGGTGCCGGCTTCAGCCGGTCTGGGCTTCCTGCATCTGCAGGAAGTACACGAGGTCCAGTTCAGGGCCAGGTTGCCCGAGCAAGGTGAGCGCCGCGGTGATCTGCCCGCGGTGGTGCGTGGCGTGGTTGAACACATGGGCCAGGGTCGGCGCGAACGGCAGGTCCACCACGGCGCCCGTCATTCGGGTGTAGCGGATGCGGCCATCGAAGCGCTCGGCGGGCCAGGCCGAGATGGCGGCTTCCCAGGCCATCGCGCCATCCAGCACCGCCTGCGCGAGCCGCGCGCGGTCGGGCTCGGCCTCCATGTCCAGCTTGAGCGCGGGCGATTCGCCGTGCGCGAAGCGGCGGAACCACAGCAAGGTCTCGCCCACCAGCAGGTGGTTCAGCGTGCCGTGCACGCTTTTGAAGAACAGGCCGACGTCGCGGCGGTAGGCCTCGTCGCTCAAGGGCGCCACTGCGTCCAGCAGGCGCCGCGTGGCCCAGGCGTGGTAGCGCGCGAACGTGAGGAAGTGTCCGCGCCAGGGGCTCATTGCGGCCATGTGTCCAGGCCTCCCAGGTCCTTGAGCGACTCGAAGTCGGCGTCTCGGTGCAGCAGCACGTGACCGTGCGTCATGCAGTAGCTCGCCAGCAGGATGTCGATGGGGCTGCGCACGGTGCGGCCGGCCGCACGCAGGCGGCGGTAGCGTTCGGCGGCCTGCAGCGCGTTCTGCGCACCGCCGATCTCCACCTGTGGCAAGGCGCCCATCAGCGCCTGGGCCTCCCGCATCAGGCGGCCTTCGCGGAACCCGCGCATCACTTCGAACAGGACGAGGTCAGGCATGCCGACTTCGCGGCTGGAATCCCCCAGGCATTGCGTCAGCACCAGTGACGGCGCGCTGTGCCCGCCCCGGAAGAAGTCGATCCAGACGCTGGAATCCACCAGGATCATGAGCGCTTGCTCCGTGCGCGGGCCGAGGCCTTGCCTGGCTTCGCCGGTTGGGCCTTGCCTGCAGAGGCGGCCTTGCCAGGTGTGGCATAGGGCGCCACCGGCTCCTGCACCATGAGCGTGGTTGCGCCCTCTTCACGGGCCTGCGCCCAGCCCTCGTCGGAGTCGTCCCATTGGAGCTTGCCGCGCAAGGCCAACAAGCCGTCGTACACCTTGCGGCGGCGCACGAGACGCAAGCCTTCTTCAACCGCCTCCTTCTTGGTCTTGAAACCGCCCGCCTCCATGGCCGCGGCCATCAAGTCGTCGTCGATGTCGATGTTCGTTCGCATGAGAACCACCCCTGAATGTGTATGAAACGCTCAAATCATACACATCACATGCGGAACACACCAAACTTCGGCTCGCCGATCGGCGCGTTGAGCGTGGCCGACATCGCCAGCGCCAGCACGCGGCGCGTGTCGGCGGGGTCGATGACGCCGTCGTCCCACAGGCGCGCGCTGGAAAAATACGGGTGCGACTGGTGCGCGAACTGGTCGAGCAGCGGCTGCTTGAACTTCGCTTCCTCCTCCGCGCTCCACGAACCACCCTTGGCCTCGATGCCGTCGCGCTTGACGGTGGCCAGCACGCTCGCCGCCTGCTCGCCACCCATGACGCTGATGCGCGCGTTGGGCCACATCCAGAGGAAGCGCGGGCTGTAGGCGCGGCCGCACATGCCGTAGTTGCCCGCGCCGTAGCTGCCGCCGATGATGATGGTGAACTTGGGCACCTGCACGGTGGCCACGGCCGTCACCATCTTGGCGCCGTGGCGCGCGATGCCTTCGCTCTCGTACTTGCGGCCCACCATGAAGCCGGTGATGTTCTGCAGGAACAGCAGAGGCACCTTGCGCTGACCGCACAGCTCGATGAAGTGCGCGCCCTTCTGCGCGCTTTCGGAGAACAGCACGCCGTTGTTGGCGACGATGCCGATGGGCATGCCTTCGATGTGCGCGAAGCCGCAGACCAGGGTGGCGCCGAAGCGCGCCTTGAACTCGTGGAACTCGGAGCCGTCCACCAGGCGCGCGATGATCTCGCGCACATCGTAGGGTTTGCGCACGTCGGTGGGGATGACGCCGTACATCTCTTCGGCGGCGTACTTCGGCGCGCGCGGCTCGATGAGCGCCTGCGCCACTGCCTTGCGGTGGTTGAGCGTGGCCACGGCCTGGCGCGCCAGCGCGATGGCGTGCGCGTCGTTCTGCGCCAGGTGATCGGCCACGCCAGAGAGGCGCGTGTGCACGTCGCCGCCGCCCAGGTCCTCGGCGCTCACGATCTCGCCGATGGCGGCCTTCACCAGCGGCGGGCCGCCCAGGAAGATGGTGCCCTGGTTCTTGACGATGATGGTCTCGTCGCTCATGGCGGGCACGTAGGCGCCACCGGCGGTGCACGAGCCCATGACCACCGCGATCTGCGCGATGCCCTGCGCGCTCATGTTGGCCTGGTTGTAGAAGATGCGGCCGAAGTGATCGCGGTCGGGGAAGACCTCGTCCTGGTTGGGCAGGTTGGCGCCGCCCGAGTCCACCAGGTAGATGCACGGCAGCTGGTTCTGCATCGCCACCTCCTGCGCGCGCAGGTGCTTCTTCACCGTCATGGGGTAGTAGGTGCCGCCCTTCACGGTGGCGTCGTTGCAGACGATCAGGCAGTCGACCCCGCTCACGCGGCCAACGCCGGCGATCAGGCCCGCGCAGGGCGCGTCGCCGTGGTACATGCCGTGCGCAGCCAGGGGCGCGAGTTCCAGGAAGGGGGTGCCGGGGTCCAGCAGCATCTGCACGCGGTCGCGCGGCAGCAGCTTGCCGCGCTTGACGTGCTTGGCGCGAGCGGCCTCGCCACCGCCTTGCGCGGCCTTGGCGAGCTGGACCTTCAGGTCCTCCACCTGGGCGCGCATGGCCTCGGCGTTGGCCTGGAAATCGGCCGATCGGGGGTTGAGCTTGGTCTCCAGGATGGTCATGGCCGGTCTCGTCTTGTGTGGGCGAACGAGGGGGGAGGGTACACCCGGGATGTACCGGGCCGGGCGCCATGGCGGTTGCAAATCGCGCCACGCCGGGAGCGCGGTGGCACACTCCACCGGTGCCCATCGACCACCCCGATCTGCTGCAAGGCCCCGCCCTCACGCCCATGGCGCTGATCAAGGCCATGGCGCTGGCCTATCGGGCGCGCGGCATGGACCCGTCGCACGCGCTCGCGCAGGCACAAATTCCGCCAGCTCGTCTGAACGATCCCCGAGCGCGCATCACCGCCGCGCAGATGGAGGCCGTGTCCTATGCGGCCATGCGCGAGCTCGACGACGAAGCGCTGGGCTGCTTCGAACGCGCCCTGCCCTGGGGCAGCTACGGGCTGCTGGCGCGCGCCTCGCTGTCCGCGCCCACGCTGGGCGTGGCGCTCAAGCGCTGGTGCCGCCACCACGGGCTGCTCGCCAACGCCATCGCCTTGGGCGTGGAGACGAGCGGCGAGCGTGCCGAGATCGTGCTGCGCCTGCGCCGCGACCCGGGCCCGCTCACCGAGTTGTGCGTGGTCTCGGTGCTGCGCAACATACATGGCCTGGCAGCCTGGTTCGTGGATTCGCGCATTCCGCTGCTGGAGGCGCGCTTTCCCTACGCGCCGCCGACGCACGTCGAGGCCTACCCGGTGCTGTTCGACGCGCCCGCGCGCTTCGACGCCGACGAGGGCGCCATCGCCTTCGACGCGCGCTACCTGGCGCTGCCGCTGCGCCGCGACGAAACGGCCATGACGCAGTTGCTGCAGCGCGCGCTGCCGCTCACGGTGCGCTCCTACCGGCGCGACCGCCTGCTGGTGCAGCGCGTGCGCCAACTGCTGGCCAGCCAACCGCTGGACACCCACAACGCCGACGACCTGGCGGCCCTGCTGCACACCTCGGCCCGCACGCTGCACCGGCAACTGAAGGAAGAAGGCGCCAGCCTGCAAGCGCTGAAGGACGAGGTGCGGCGCGAGCGCGCGAGCCAGTGGCTGCTGCGCACCGACCGACCGATCAAGCAGGTGGCCGAGGCCGCGGGGTTCCGCAACGAGAAGAGCTTCATCCGCGCGTTCCGGGCGTGGACCGGGCAGTCCCCCGGGGAGTGGCGGCGGCGCTAGCGAGACCGCCGCCAAAGCCGGTCACAATCGGGAATCGTTCTCATTTAACTGCCGACCCATGATGCTGCGCGTTCCCCAGGTGCTGTCGCCCGAGCAGGTGCGCCAGTGCCGTCAGTTGCTGGAGGCCGCCGACTGGAGCGATGGCCGCGCCACCGCTGGCCACCTGGCCGCCAAGGTCAAGGACAACCAGCAGCTCGGTGACGACCAGCCCGCCGCGCGGCAGGTGGGCGACCTGATCCTGCAGGCCCTGGGTCAGCACCCACTCTTCATGTCGGCCGCGCTGCCGCTGAAGGTCTTGCCCCCGCGCTTCAACCGATACCAGGGGGGCGGCCAGTACGGCGCGCACGTGGACGCGGCCATCTTCAGCGTGCCGGGCACGCCGCACCGCATCCGCAGCGACCTGTCGGCCACCCTGTTCTTCAGCGAGCCGAACGAGTACGAAGGCGGCGAGCTGACCGTGCAGGACAGCTTCGGCCAGCACAGCGCCAAGCTGGCGGCGGGCGACCTGGTGCTCTACCCCGGCACCAGCCTGCACCACGTCACGCCGGTCACGCGCGGCGTGCGGCTGGCGTCGTTTTTCTGGATCCAGAGCCTGGTGCGCGACGACAGCCAGCGCGCGCTGATGCTCGAGCTCGACACCGCGATCCAGCAACTCGCGCGCGACGCACCCGGGCACCCGTCGCTGGACAAACTCACCGGCGTGTACCACAACCTGCTGCGGCAATGGGCGAACACCTGATGCCGAACGAGCACAAGCCGCCGCTGGCGCGCATCCCGCCCGAGGTGGCCGCCGTCAGCGACTACGAGCCGCTGGCGCGCGAGCGCATGACACAGGCCGCCTGGTCCTGGCTGCAGGGCGGCGCGGCCGACGAGATCACGGTGCGCGAGAACCAGGCCGCTTTCCAGCGCCTGCGCCTGGCCCCGCGGGTCCTGGCCGACCTGGCCGGCGGCCACACGCGGCTCACGCTGCTCGGCCAGTCCTTCGACCACCCGGTCTTCGTGGCCCCCGTGGCCTACCAGCAGTTGGCGCACCCCGACGGCGAGATGGCCACCGTGCTCGCGGCCTCGGCCCTGGGGGCGGGGATGGTGGTGAGCACCCAGGCCGGCCTGCCGCTGGAAGGCCTGGCGCGCCAGGCGAAGGCGCCGCTGTGGTTCCAGCTTTACGTGCAGCACGACCGCGGCTTCACCCGCGAACTGGTGCACCGCGTGGAAGCGGCCGGCTACCGCGCCCTGGTGGTGACGGTGGACGCCCCGGTGAGCGGCGCGCGCAATCGCGAGCAGCGCGCCGGCTTCGCGCTGCCGTCGGGGCTGAGCGCGGTGAACCTGCGCGGCGCGGCACAACTGCCGCCGCACACCGCGCCGCCGGGCACGCCGCCCCTGTTCGGCAGCCCGCTGGTGGAGACCGCCCTCACCTGGCGCGACATCGCCTGGCTGCGCCAGCAGACCGTGCTGCCCATCGTGCTCAAGGGCGTGCTTGCGCCCGAGGACGCCGTGCGCGCGGCCGATGAAGGCCTGGCGGGCGTGGTCGTCTCCAACCACGGCGGTCGCGTGCTCGACACCGTGCCCGCCACCATCGACGCCCTGCCCGCCATCGCGCGCGCCGTGAGCGGTCGCCTGCCGCTGCTGCTCGACGGCGGCATCCGCCGCGGCACCGACGTGTTCAAGGCCCTGGCCCTGGGCGCCTCGGCCGTGCTGGTGGGCCGGCCCGTGGTGCACGCCCTGGCCGCCGCCGGCGCGCCGGGCGTGGCGCACGTGCTGCAGTTGCTGCGCGCGGAGCTGGAGATGGCGATGGCGCTGACGGGCTGCCGCACGCTGGCGGAGATCGATCAGAGCCGCATCTGGCGCGGGGGCTGAGCCGCGAGCCTCAGAGCCGCAACTCGCGCATGTGGTGGAACACGCGCGCCACCGGCAGGCCGTCGAACGCGCGCCCATGGCCCTGCGTGCAGAAGCCCCACACCGTGGCACCCGCGGCCAGCCCGGCCTGCGCGCCGGGCGCGGTGTCTTCGATCACCAGGCAACGCGTCGGGTCCACCCCCAGGTGCGCGGCAGCGGCCAGGTAGACGTCGGGCGCGGGTTTGGAGCGCGGCAGGTCGTGGCCGCTGAAGATGGCGTCGCCGAAGAAGCGGGACAGGCCCACCTTGTCGAGCTGCATCACCACCTTGGCCCGGTCCGCGCCCGAGGCACAGGCGATGCGCCCCTTGGTGTGTGCGTGCAGGTGCGCCACCGCGTCGTGCACGCCTTCGATGGCATTCAGCTCGGCCATGAGGCGGGTGTTGCGGCGCGCATAGAACGCCTGCAGCCAGGCATCGGTGAAGGGCTTGCCGGTCTCGGTCTCGATGCGTTCGCGCAGGTCGCGCACGGCGCGGCCGATGAAGAGACGCTCGCAGTCTTCGCGGCTGATCGCCCAGCCGGCCTCGATGAGCGATTCGCGCAGCACGCCGTTGGTGATGGGCTCGCTGTCGACGAGCACGCCGTCGCAGTCAAACAAGACGGCCTCGAAATTCATGCGCGATCCTTTGTGATGAAGTCGCCGTCCACATAGAACCAGTGCCCGCCCTCGCGCACGAAACGGCTGCGTTCGTGCAGGCGGGTCGCGCGCCCCGCCACGCGCGAGCGAGCGACGAACTCCACCTCGGCGTGGTCGGCGTCGATCGCGCGGTGCGCGCGCACGTCCAGGCCCAGCCACTTCACACCGGGCTCCAGATCCAGCGACGCCGGCCGCGTGCTGGCGTGCCAGGTGGCCAGCAGGTGCGACGCGTCCCCACGCACGAAGGCGCTGTAGCGCGAGCGCATGAGCGATTCGGCGTCGGGGGCGGGGGCGCCAGTGCCAAGGAAGCGGCCACAGCAGGCGTCAAAGGCGGGGCCGCGCCCGCAGGGGCAGGGCGCGCTGGTGGAGGTGGGCATCGGTGCTCGCAAGGGAGAGCGGATTATCGATGTCCCTGCAAACCCTGGGGCCACGCGGGGCGTGGCCGCACAATGCGCGCCACACCGCAGGAGAAACCATGAGCGCTCTCGACAGCTTCCCCATCACGAAGAAGTGGCCCGCCCGCTACCCCGACCGCCTGCAGCTCTATTCGCTGCCCACGCCCAACGGCGTGAAAGCCTCCATTGCCCTGGAGGAAACCGGCCTGCCCTACGAGGCGCACCTGGTCCGCTTCGACACCAACGACCAGTTCTCGCCCGAGTTTCTCTCGCTCAACCCGAACAACAAGATCCCCGCGCTCATCGACCCGAACGGCCCCGATGGCAAACCGCTGGCGCTGTGGGAATCGGGCGCGATGCTGGTGTATCTGGCCAGCAAGACGGGCCAGCTGATGCCCACCGGCACCAGCGAGCGCTACGAAACCCTGCAGTGGCTGATGTTCCAGATGGGCGGCATCGGCCCCATGTTCGGCCAGCTCGGCTTCTTCCACAAGTTCGCCGGCAAGGACTACGAGGACAAGCGCCCGCGCGAGCGCTACGTGAACGAGAGCAAGCGCCTGCTGGCCGTGCTGAACCAGCACCTCAAGGGCCGACGCTGGATCATGGGTGACCAGTACACCATCGCCGACATCGCCACCTTCCCCTGGGTGCGCAACCTCGTGGGCTTCTATGGCGCGCGCGAGATCGTGGGCTTTGACGAATTCCCCGAGGTCCAGCGCGTGCTCGACGCCTTCGTGGCGCGCCCCGCCGTGCAACGCGGCCTAACCATCCCCGCCCGCGATTGAAATGACTTGACCCAGAGACACCAAGGAACCGGCTTCGCCGGGCCTTAGGTGTCGTCCCCCCTTCCAGGGGGGAAGCCGCGCAGCGGCGCAGGGGGGTCCTCTACTTTCTCCAGAACTGGCCGGTGAAGAGGACGAGCACGGTCAAAAACTCCAGCCGGCCCAGCACCATCGCGAAGCTCAGCACCCAGATCTGGCCGTCGTTCAACACGCCGTAGTTGCTCGACGGCCCCACCAGGCCCAGGCCGGGGCCGATGTTGTTGACGGTGGCGATGACGGCCGAGAACGCGGTGACGACGTCCAGGCCGCTCAGCAGCAGCGCCATGGTCAGGCCGACGGTGGCCGCGCCGTAGATCAGCATGAAGCCAAACACCGCGTTCATCACCTGCGGTGGCACCACACCGCCGGCCAGTGTGACCGGATTGACCACACGCGGGTGGATGATGCGCACCAGCTCGCGCCGCGCCTGCTTGATCAGAAGCACCATGCGAACCATCTTGATGCCACCGCCCGTGGAGCCCGCGCAGGATGCGAAGCAGCCCAGGAAGATGAGCAGCACCGGCGCGAACACCGGCCATTGGGCGTAGTCGGCCGACGCGTATCCGGTCGTGGTGGCCACCGACACAACGTGAAAGGCCGCACTGCGCAAGGCGGTGCCCACGTCTGTGTACACCCCGTGCACCAGCAGCAGCAAGGTCACCACGGCGATGGCCGAGGCCAGCACCATCAGGTAGGTCCGGATCTCGCGGTCGCCGATGATGGGGCGCAGCGAGCGGCGCTTGATCATCACGAAGTAGCGCAGGAAGCTGATGCCCGCCATGGTCATGAACGCGGTGGCCACCCACTCCACGCGCGCCGAATCGAAATGTCCGATGCTGGCGTCGTAGGGCGAGAGTCCGCCCAGGCCCATGGTGGTGCACATGTGCATGAATGCGTCGGCCCAGCTCATGCCGGCCCAGCGGTACGCCAACATGCAGGCCCCCGCGAAGAACGCGTACACGCCCCACAGGCCGCGCGCCGTCTCGGCGATGCGGGGGGTGAATTTGGTGTCTTTCATCGGGCCCGGCGTTTCGGCGCGGTAGAGCTGCATGCCACCCAGGCCCAGCAGCGGCAGCACGGCCACCACCAGCAGCATGATGCCCAGGCCGCCAATGAGCTGCAGGAAGCAGCGCCAGACGTTGATGGACACGGGCAGCAAGTCCAGCCCCGAGATGGCCGTGGCGCCTGTGGCGGTGAGTGCGCTCATGGCCTCGAAGTAGGCTTTGCTCAGGCTCAGCTCGGGCACCGCGTAGTACAGCGGCGCCGCCGCGTAGGCAGGCAGCACCAGCCACACCAGGTTCACCAGCAGGAAGCCGTCGCGCGGCAGCAGCTCGCGGCGGTGATGGCGGGTGGCCAGCGACAGCAGCCAGCCACTGAGCACGGCCGCCGCGAAGCCGAAGGCCCAGATCAGCACGTGGTGCTCCTGATCGAGAAACCAGGCCCAGGCCATGGGCACCAGGAAGGCCGGCGAGAAGGCCAGCAGCACGCGCGAGAAGACCGAGAGAACGGGGAGCCAGAGGGATTGCATGGGACCCGGCGCTCAGCCGAAGAAGGTGGCACTCACCTGGAAGAGCTTTTCCACCTCGCGCACCAGGCGCTTGTGCGGAATGAAGAGGATGAGATGGTCACCGTCTTCGACGAGCAGGTCGTGGTGCGGCATCAGCACCTCCGAGTTGCGGCCTTCGCCTCGCACCAGCGCGCCGATGCGCGCGCCCTTGGGCAGCTTGATCTCTTCGATGCGCCGCCCCACCAGTTTGCTGGTCTTCACGTCGCCGCGCGCGATCCCCTCGAACGCCTCGGCCGCGCCGCGGCGCAGGCTGTGCACGGCCGCCACGTCGCCGCGACGGATGTGGGTGAGCAACTCGCCGATGACCGCCTGCGAGGGCGAGATCGCGATGTCGATGGTGCTGCCCTGCATCATGTCGGCGTAGGCGCGGCGGTTGATGAGCGCCATGACGCGCCCCGCACCCAGGCGCTTGGCCAGCATGGCCGACATGATGTTGTCCTCGTCGTCGCTGGTGAGCGCCAGGAACATGTCCATCTGGCCGACGTTCTCCTCCTCCAGCAAGTCCTCGTCGGCGCCATCGCCCTGCAGGATCAGCATGCTGGACGGCAGTTGGCTCGCCAGGTACTCGCAGCGCTTCTTGTCGCGCTCGAGGATCTTCACCTCGCACTGGCCCGCCAGGCTGCGCGCCAGACGCAGCCCCACCTTGCCGCCGCCCGCGATCATCACACGCTGCACCGGCTTGTCGATGTTGTGGATGGCCGAGAGCACCTCGCGGATCTTGTCGGTGTCGGCCAGCACGAAGATCTCGTCACCCGCGAGGATGCGCGTGGAGGGCGTGGCCTCCATCTCGGTGTCGAGCCGGTAGAGCGCGACCACGCGCATCTCGCAACGGGTGTAGCGCTCGCGGAATTCGCCGATGGTGTGGCCCACGAGCGACCCGCCGTGGTTGGCACGCACCGCGATCAGACTGGCGCGGCCGCCGGCGAACTCCAGCACCTGCAGGGCCTCGGGGTAGCTGATGAGCTGGCGGATGTAGCCCGTGACCGATTCTTCGGGGCACAGCACGTGGCTGACGGAGAAGCCGGTCTGCGAGAGCAGTTCGTCGCCTTCGGCGAACTCGGGCGAGCGAAGGCGCGCAATGGTGGTGGGCACATTGAAAACGTCGTGCGCCACTTTGCAGACCACGAGATTGGTCTCGTCCATCGCGGCGCAGGCGATGACCATGTCGGCGTCCTTGGCTCCAGCGTCGCGCAACACCGAGGGCTGGATGCCGTTGCCCACCACGCCGCGCAGATCGAGCCGGTCCTCGAGCTCGCGCAGGCGGGCCGGGTCCAGGTCGATGACGGTGATGTCGTTTTGCTCGGAGACCAGGCTCTCGGCCACGCTCTCACCCACACGGCCGGCCCCGAGGACGATGATGTTCATGTGGAAATGGTACCCCCCGCGCCGCCTGCGGCGTCACCCCCCAGGGGGCGATGCCTGCGGACCGGCGGAGCCGGATCCGCGGCATCCTCGATCGGGCCCGTGCGCCGGAGGCATCGTCGACTCAAGCCAATGCGCGCTGGATCAGGATCTTCTGAACGTCCGAGGTGCCCTCGTAGATCTGGCACACGCGCACGTCGCGCCAGATGCGCTCGACCGGGAAGTCGTTCACGTAGCCGTAGCCGCCGTGGACCTGGATGGCGTCGCTGCACACCTTCTCCGCCATCTCGCTGGCGAACAGCTTGGCCATGGCGGCCTCCTTCAGGCAGGGCCGGCCGGCGTCGCGCAGCGCCGCCGCGTGGTGGGTGAGCGCTCGCGCCGCCTCGACCTGCGTCGCCATTTCGGCCAGGCGAAAACCCACCGCCTGGTGGTTGAAGATGGGCTGGCCGAAGCTCTCGCGCTGCTTCGCATACGCGAGCGCGCATTCGAAAGCGCTGCGCGCCATGCCGATGCTTTGCGCGGCGATGCCGATGCGCCCACCCTCCAGTGCCGACAACGCGATCCTGTAGCCCTCGCCCTCCGCGCCTATCAGGTTTTCGGCCGGGATGCGGCAGTTCTCGAAGTTGATCTGAGCGGTGTCGCTGCTGTGCTGGCCCACCTTGTCCTCCAGCCGTGCGACCACATAGCCCGGCGTGTCGGTGGGCACCACGAAGGCGCTCATGCCGCGCTTGCCCGCAGCCTTGTCGGTGACCGCGATCACGATGGCAAGCTGGCCGTTTTTGCCGCTGGTGATGAACTGCTTGACGCCGTTGAGCACGTAGTCGCCCCCCTGCTTCACGGCGGTGGTGCGCAGAGCGGAGGCATCGGAGCCCACGTGCGGTTCGGTGAGGCAGAACACGCCCAGCATCTGCCCGGCCGCGAGCGGGCGCAACCAGCGCTCTTGCTGTTGCGGACTGCCGTAGCGCATGAGGATGGCGTTGACGGGGCAATTGGTCACGCTGATGGCCGTGCTGGTCCCGCCGTCGCCGGCCGCGATCTCTTCCAGCACAACGGCCAGCGTCACATAGTCCATGCCGGCACCGCCCAGCGATTCGGGCACGCAGATGCCGTAGGCACCGAGTTCGGCCAGACCGCGGTGCACGTCTTTCGGGAAGTGGTGCTCCTTGTCCCACTTCGGGGCGTGGGGCCAGAGCTCGGCCTGGGCGAAGGCGCGCACGGCCTCGCGGACGGCTTCCTGGTCGGGGGTCAACAGCATGTCATTCCTTCTCGGGGCTTCGTTCCTGGGCGAGCTGCGCGAGGTAACGCGCGCGCATGGCCTCCTGGGTTTCGGTGGGCGCGGCGAGCCCCATCTGGTCGCTGATCATCTGGTTCATGGTCGGCAGCGCGCCGCGCGCGGGCCAGCCCGCCGGCTCCCACAACCGCGAGCGCATGAAGGCCTTGGCGCAGTGCAGGTAAACCTCGCTCGCCAGGAGCTCGATCACCAGTCGGGGCCGCTGGCGCTCCTGAGCGAAGCGGTCCACGAACTCCGGCTCGTCGCGCAGGCGCGCGCGGCCATTGATGCGCAGCGTCTCTTCCACGCCGGGCACCAGGAAGATCAGCGACACGCGCGGATCGGCGATCAGGTTCTCCAGCGTGTCGAGCCGGTTGTTGCCGCCCGAGTCGGGCAGCAGCAGGGTGTGCTCGTCGAGCACCTTCACGAAGCCCGCCTCGCCGCCGCGCGGCGAGGCGTCGAGCAGGCGGCCGTTGGCGCCGCCACTGGCGAGCACGCAGAAGGGCGAGAGCGCGATGAAGCGGCGGGCGTGCGCGTCGATGCGCGACAGCTGCTTGCGGCGCGCGCGTTCGCCCGGGGCGGCGTAGAGATCGCGCAACTGCTCGAGGGTCTGGATCATGGATGGCTCCGGACTCACCAGCCGTCGAACGGCCGGCCGTCGTGGTCGATGAAGGTGCCGCCCTCCCGGGGCGTGAGGCGCGCGAGAGTGCGGCGCATGTCCGCCACGCTGCGCTCGGGCGAAAGCGGGGCCGAGGCCCCACCCATGTCGGTCTGCACCCAGCCGGGCGAGATGGCGACGAGGATGGCCTCGGGGTAGTCGTGCTGGGCCGAGGCCACCGCCATGTTCAACGCGGCCTTGCTCGCGCGGTAGACCCAGCCGCGGCTGTCGGACACGCCCGCGATCTGCGCCATGGCGCTGGACAGGAAGGCAAAGCGCCCGCGCGCGGCCTCCACCAGAGGGGCCACCTGCGGAATCACCTGCATGGCGCCCAGCAGGTTGACGTGCATGGCCTGGTCGAAGGCCTCGCGTGTGGGTGGCGACGCGGCGCTGCCCTGCGGGAACACACCGGCCACGTACAGGGCCACGTCGAGCTTCTCGCCGTCGAGTTGCCAGGCCAGGCCGCTCACGCTGGCGGGCTCGGCCACGTCCACGCGCAGCGCCTCGGCGCCAAGGTCTCGCAGGCGCGCGAGGCCGGCGTCGTCCCGTGCGGTCGCGATGACGCGGTCACCGGCTTCGCGGTACTGGCCCACGAATTCGAGGCCGATGCCGCGCGAGGCGCCGATGACGAGGACCGTGGCCACGTGCTGTCGATCAGATCAGTTCAATCGCCATCGCCGTGGCTTCGCCACCACCAATGCACAGCGTGGCCACGCCACGCTTGCCGCCGCGCGCCTGCAGCGCGTGGATGAGCGTGACCAGGATGCGCGCGCCGCTGGCGCCGATGGGGTGACCCAGGGCGCAGGCGCCGCCGTTGACGTTGAGCTTGTCGTGCGACACCTTGAGCTCGGCCATCAGGGCCATGGGCACCACGGCGAAGGCCTCGTTCACCTCCCACAGGTCCACGTCCTCCACTTTCCAGCCGATGTTGGCCAGCAACTTCTGCGTGGCGTACACGGGCGCGGTGGTGAACCAGTTGGGTTCCTGCGCGTGAATGGTGTGGCCCACGATGCGCGCGATGGGCTTCGCACCCAGCTTCTTCGCGGTGGATTCCTTGGCCAGCACCAGCGCGGCCGCGCCGTCGTTGATGGAGGAGCTGGAGGCCGCCGTGATGGTGCCGTCCTTCTTGAACGCGGGCTTGAGCGCCGGGATCTTGTCGAGCTTGATCTTGCCCGGGCCTTCGTCGATGGAGACCACGCGCTCGCCGCTGCGGTCCTTCACGGTGACGGGGGTGATCTCTTTCGCGAAAGCACCGTTGTCGGTGGCGGCCTTGGCACGCGACACCGACGCGGTGGCGAAGGCGTCCTGCTGCTCACGCGTGAACTGGTACTTCGCGGCGCAGTCCTCGCCGAAGGTGCCCATGCTGCGACCGGGCTCGTAGGCGTCTTCCAGGCCGTCGAGCATCATGTGGTCGTAGATCTTGTCGTGGCCCATGCGGTAGCCGCCGCGGCCCTTTTGCAGCAGGTAGGGCGCGTTGGTCATGCTTTCCATGCCACCGGACACCATCACCTGCGCGCTGCCGGCCATGAGCATGTCGTGCGCCAGCATGGTGGCCTTCATGCCAGAACCGCACATCTTGGACAGCGTGACCGCGCCGGTGGACAGCGGCAGCCCGCCCTTGAGCGCGGCCTGGCGCGCGGGGGCCTGGCCCTGGCCCGCCATCAGGCAGTTGCCGAACAGCACCTCGTCGACGCTTTTCGGATCGACGCCGCTGCGTTCAACCGCGGCCTTGATGGCGGCGCCGCCGAGGTCGTGCGCGGCCAGCGCGGTGAAGTCGCCCTGGAAGGCGCCCATGGGCGTGCGCGCGGCACCGAGAATGACAATGGGGTCGGACATGGAGTGCTCCTGGTTCTGAGAGGGTTCGGGTTCAGCGCTGGCGCGTGCCGACCTCGGCCACGGCCTTGCGGTAGGCCTGGTCCACGTCGTCGTTGCCGCGCACGGTCATGAAGAGGTCCTGGACCAGGCCATCCTTCAGGCCGTAGACCCAGCCGTGCAGGACGACCGCTTGGCCACGCTCCCAGGCGGCCTGCAGGACGGTTGTCTGCGCCACGTTGACGACCTGCTCGATGGCGTTGAGTTCGCACAGCGCGTCGTGGCGTTGCGCCTCGGGCAAGGCGCCCAGCAGGCCGATGTGCTTGTCGCGCACGTCCTTGATGTGGCGCAGCCAGTTGTCGGCCAGGCCCACGCGGGTGTCGCGCAGCGCGGCCAGCACGCCGCCGCAGCCGTAGTGGCCCACCACCATGAGGTGCTCGACCTTGAGCACGTCCACCGCGTACTGCACAGTGGACAGGCAGTTGAGGTCGGTCGGCACCACGACGTTGGCCACGTTGCGGTGCACGAACACCTCGCCCGGGTCCAGGCCGGTGATCTGGTTGGCGGGCACGCGGCTGTCGGAGCAGCCGATCCACATGTAGCGGGGGCTCTGCTGCTGAGAGAGCTTGGTGAAAAAGCCGGGGCGTTCGGCCTCGATCTGTGCCGCCCAGCGCCGGTTGTGTTCCAGCAGGTGTTGAAGGTCGTCGCTCATGGGGAGAGATTGTCGTGGCCCTCGCGGACCGGGTGGCTTACATGGTTTCCGCGAACAGCTCGCGGCCGATCAGCATGCGGCGTATCTCGCTGGTGCCGGCACCGATCTCGTAGAGCTTGGCGTCACGCCAGAGGCGACCCAGCGGGTATTCGTTGATGTAGCCGTTGCCGCCGAAGATCTGCACGCCCTCGCCGGCCATCCAGGTGGCCTTCTCGGCCGTCCACAGGATGACGGACGCGCAGTCCTTGCGCACCTGGCGTACGTGTTCGCTGCCCAGCATGTCCAGGTTCTTGGCCACGGTGTAGGCGAAGCTGCGCGCGGCCTGCAGCACGGTGTACATGTCGGCCACCTTGCCCTGGATGAGCTGGAACTCGCCGATGCTCTGGCCGAACTGCTTGCGATCGTGGATGTAGGGCACCACGTTGTCCATGACGGACTGCATGATGCCCAGCGGCCCACCCGTGAGCACGGCGCGCTCGTAGTCCAGCCCGCTCATCAGCACCTTGGCGCCCTGGTTGAGGCCGCCCAGGATGTTCTCGGCGGGCACCTCGACGTTCTGGAATACCAGCTCGCCGGTGTGACTGCCGCGCATGCCCAGCTTGTCGAGCTTCTGCGCGATGCTGAAGCCTTTCATGCCTTTTTCGATGAGGAAGGCGGTGACACCGCGCGCGCCCATCTCGGGCTCGGTCTTGGCGTAGACAACCAAGGTGTCGGCGTCGGGCCCGTTGGTGATCCACATCTTGCTGCCGTTGAGCAGGTAGTGGCCGCCCTTGTCCTCGGCCTTGAGCTTCATGCTGATCACGTCGGAGCCCGCGCCGGGCTCGCTCATGGCGAGCGCGCCCACGTGCTCGCCGCTGATGAGCTTGGGCAGGTACTTCTGACGCTGCGCGTCGTTGCCGTTGCGCTTGATCTGGTTGACGCAGAGGTTGGAGTGCGCGCCGTAGCTCAGGCCCACCGACGCGCTGGCGCGGCTGATCTCTTCCATGGCGACCATGTGCGCCAGATAGCCCATGTTGGCGCCGCCGTAGGCCTCGGGCACGGTGATACCGAGCACGCCGAGCTCGCCCATCTTGCGCCACAGGTCCATGGGGAACTGGTCGCTGCGGTCGATTTCGGCCGCGCGCGGCGCGATCTCGGCCTGCGCGAAATCGCGCACGGCGTCGCGCAGGGCGTCGATGTCGTCGCCGAGCTGGAAGTTCAGGCCGGGCAATGAGGTCATGGGGTGTCTCCTGGTGTCGATGGTGTGGGGGTTCAGCCGCGCACGTTCTCGCGGCCGAGCACGGCCATGAGGGTGCAACCCATGGTGGCGACGAGCTTTTCCTTGCCCTGGTGCAACGCATAGGCGTGACCTTCGGCCACGGTGACGGTGCGCCCGGGCTTGATCACGGTGCCGACCATGCGGAAGCCTTCGCCCTGCGCGGGGGCCAGCAGGTTGATCTTGAATTCGATGGTGAGCACGGCCGCGTCGGCCGGCATGAGCGAGAAGCCCGCGTAGCCGCAGGCCGAGTCGAGCGCGGTAGACACCATGCCCGCGTGCAGGAAGCCGTGCTGCTGGGTGAGGTGCGCAGCCCAGGGCAGCGTGATGACCACGCGGCCCGGCGCCACGTCGGCCAGCGTGGCGCCCAGCGTGTCCATGGCGGCCTGGCGCGTGAAGCTCTCGCGCACGCGCGACTCGAAGTTCGGGTCCTGGGGTTGAAAGTTGGTGCTCATGGAGGTCACGGGGTCAGGCACTCTTGCGGTCGATGCGGGTGAGCAGGGCGCGCGCTTCCTTCTCGTGCACCTTCACCTCGTCGAGGTTGGCCACGAGATCGGCCATCTGCTCCTCGAGCTGGCGGCGGTGGTCGGCGAGCACGGCCAGGAACTTGCGCAACTGCGGCCCGGTGTCGCGCGGGCTGTCGTACATGTCGATGATGTCCTTGGCCTCGGTGAGCGACAGGCCCAGGCGCTTGGCGCGCAGCGTGAGTTTGAGGCGGGTGCGGTCGCGCGCGCTGTAGACGCGATTGCGCCCGCCCGGGCCCTCGCGCAGCGGTTGCAGCAAGCCCATGTCCTCGTAGAAGCGGATGGCGCGCGTGGTCAGGTCGAACTCGCGCGCCAGATCGCTGATGGTGTAGGTGGGGTTGGTGGCCATGTGCCAGTGCGTGCCGGTGTCGGGTGGCGGACAGGGAATCGGGTGGCAACTCCGTAGAATGCCCTCTTCTTGACGTTTACGTCAACGTCAATTCGACGCGCATCTTAATCCAGGCTTCCGCCCCACGTAGTTCCCATGAGCCTTACCCGCGATCAACTCGAAGCCCGTCTGCACTATCCCCTGGGCAACGCCCTGCCCGAGCCCGGGCGCGCCCTGGAAGTGGCCCCGGGAGTGAAGTGGATCCGCATGGTGCTGCCGTTCGCGCTGGACCACATCAACCTCTGGTTGCTGCGCGACACGCTGGACGGTCGCGAGGGATGGACGGTGGTGGACTGCTGCATTGCGCGTGACGAGGCCAAGGCGCAGTGGGAACAGGTGTTCCAGAACGAGCTCGACGGCCTGCCCGTGCTGCGCGTGATCGTGACCCACATGCACCCGGACCACATCGGCCTGGCGCACTGGCTGTGCGAAAGGTGGAGCGGCCGTGGCGCCGGGCCGCCCCAAGCCACGGCCAGCCCCCTCGGGGGGCAGCGACACGGCGAAGCCGCGAGCGTGGGGGCGCATGAATGCCGGCTGTGGATCAGCGCCACCGACTACGTGATGGCGCGCCTGGGCACGCAAACCACCACCGGCTTCGGCGGCGACGCGGCGGCGGCCTACTTCGCCAGCCACGGCCTCCTGGACCCCGAGAGCGTGGGCAAGGTGCGGGCGCGCGCGGGCTATTACCCGAGCCTGGTGCCGGCCGTGCCCGCGCAATCGCGCCGGCTGCTCGATGGCCTGGTCGTTCGCATCGGCGACCACGACTGGCGCTGCATCAGCGGCTATGGCCACGCGCCGGAGCACATCGCCCTGTGGTGCGAGGCACTGAACGTGCTGATCAGCGGCGACATGATCCTGCCGCGCATCTCCACCAACGTGAGCGTGTACGAGCAGGAGCCCGAGGCCGATTCCCTCAAGCTCTTTCTCGATTCGATCGACAAGTTCCTGCCGCTGCCGGCGGACGCGCTGGTGCTGCCCTCGCACGGCCGGCCGTTCAACGGCCTGCACGAGCGCATCCAGCAGTTGCACACGCACCACGAGGAGCGCCTGGCCGAGCTGACCGCGGCCTGCGGCGAGCAGCCGCTGAGCGCCTTCGACGCGCTGCCCGTGCTGTTCCAGCGCCAGCTGGATTTGCACCAGACCACCTTCGCCATGGGTGAGGCGGTGGCACACATGAACCGGCTGTGGCATGCGGGCACGCTGGCGCGCACGCGGGGCGACGACGGCGTCTGGCGCTTCAGCCTTCGGTGAAGGGCAGCGCCGCGTCCTTGAGGGCGCGGCGGCGCTCGGCGTGGTCGGGCATCACGCTGGCCACCACGTCCCAGAAGCGCGGGCTGTGGTCCATGTGGTGCAGGTGGCTCAGCTCGTGCACCACCACGTAGTCGATCATGTCCATCGACAGGTGGATGAGCCGCCAGTTGAGGCGGATGCGCCCGTCGGCGCTGGCGCTGCCCCAGCGCGTGTCGGCGTTGGAGAGGCTCAGCTTCGCCCATTGCACGCCCAGGCGCGGCGCGAAGAGGTCCAGTCTCTGCGTGAACACCGCGCGCGCGTGGCGCATGAGCCAGGCCTGCGCGGCGTCGCGGATCTGCGATTCGCTGGCGTGGCGCGGCAGGCCGATGCTCAGCGTGCGCGTGGCCGCGTCGAAAGCGCCGCCGCGACCCGAGAAGCCATGCGCCGGGTCGAGCACCAGGCGCGCGGCCTCGCCCAGCAGCGGCAGTTCGGCGCCGTCGGCCCAGCGGATGCGCGAGCTGGCCTGACGCTCGGCGCGCTCGCGCGCCTCGGCCAGCTTGTCGAGCACCCAGCCGGCCTTCTCCTGCAGCACGGCCTCGACGTCGCCCAGCGTGCTCCAGCGCGGCGCGCGCACGCTCAGGCCGTCGGTGCCCACGCTCAGGCCGATGGTGCGGCGTTTGCCGCGCAGGAACTCGTAGCCCACCTCGCAGCCGCGCAGGCGCACCAGACGGTTGGCGCGCGGGTGATGCCAGGTACCGGGCTGGAAGACCTCGGCCAGGGGCAGCGCGTGATCGGTGCCGACCGACACGGCGGGGGCCGATGGCGGTGCCACGGGCGCCTGGAGTGGCGGCTCCGGTTCGGCGGCGCCGAACAGATCGAACGCGAGTTGCACGAAGCCCCTCATGGTGATCTCAGCGATAGGCCTCGGGGTCCAGGCGCCGCATCTCGGCTTCGATCCAGGCCTCGACCTCGCGCATGAGTTCGTCGGCCTCGCGGCCTTGGCTGGGGATGGGCTTGCCGATGACGAAGTCGACCACGCCAGGGCGCTTGATGAAGGCCTTGCGCGGCCAGCACTTGGCCGAGCTCACGGCGATGGGGATCACCGGCGCGCCCGTGGCCACGGCCAGGCGCGTGCCACCGGTTTTGTACACACCCTTCTCGCCGCGCGGAATGCGCGTGCCCTCGGGGAACATGATCACCCAGGTGCCCTGGTCGAGCAGACGCTGGCCCTGTTCGACGACCTTGTTGAAGGCCTGCGTCCGTTTGCTGCGGTCGATGTGGATCATGTCCAGCCGGCCCATGGCCCAGCCGAAGAAGGGCACGTAGAGCAGTTCCTTCTTGAAGACATAGGCCAGCGGATGCGGCATCAGCGTGGGCATGGCAAAGGTCTCCCACGTGGACTGGTGCTTGAGCAGCAGCACGGCCGGGGCGGTGCTGCCCACGGGCAGGTTCTCCCACCCCGAGACGCGGTTGCGGATGCCCAGGATGAACGTGCCGCTGTGCACCGCCACGCGCAGCCAGTTCGCGCACATCCAGTACAGCGTGGTGCTGCTCACGAAGGGCGAGGCCGCGATGACCGCGAGCGCCCAGGGAATCACGGTGACCACCATCACCAGCAGATGCAGGACGGAGCGCAGGAAGTTGACGGCGATCATGCGGTGGGTGCTCAGGCGGGAAGCTTGGACGCGGGCGGAACCTGGGCCAGCAGCCAGTCGGCGAAGGCGCCCAGGTCGGCGTGCACCTGGGTGCCGGGTGGCAGGCCGGGAATGGCCACGGAAGATTGGCCACTGAGCGACGCCGACAGGCCGGTGAGCAGCAGGTGCGTGCTGCAGCCCGCCGCGGCGGCGGCCTGCACGTGGCGCAACGAGTTGCCGGCGGCGGGCACCTCGGTCATCGGCACGCCGAAGCGCGCGCCGATCTGGTGAAACAGTCCGGGCGCGGGCTTGCGGCAGCCGCAGGCGTCCTCGGGGGCGTGCGGGCAGATGAAGATGGCCTCCACGCGCGCGCCAGCGGCGGCCATCAGCCGGTGCATCTTGAGGTGGATGGCGTTGAGCGAGGCCATGTCGAACAGGCCCCGGCCGATGCCGGACTGGTTGGTGGCCAGCACCACGCGCCAGCCGCCGTGGTTGAGCCGGGCGACGGCCTCGAGCGCGCCGGGCAAGGGCTCCCACTCGTCCGGCGACGCGACCTTGTCGTCGCGGCCGCGGTTGAGCGTGCCGTCGCGGTCGAGGATGAGGAGTTTCATGCCGCGATCATGCCGCGAGTCGAGAGAGATCGGCCACGCGGTTCATCGCGCGGTGCAGTTGCCGCAGCAGGGCCAGGCGGTTGGCCTTGAGGGCGGGGTCGTTGGCGTTGACCATCACGCCGTCGAAGAAGGCGTCGACCGGCGCGCGCAGCGCGGCCAGGGCCTGCAGGCTGGCGGTGAAGTCGCCGGCCTCGAACTTCGCGTCGGCGCCGGGCACGGTGGCCTGCAGGGCATCGAACAGGGCCTTTTCGGCGGGCTCCTTGAGCAGGCCGGCGTCGATGGAGTCGCCGACGCCCTCGGACTTCTTGAGGATGTTGCCGATGCGCTTGTTGGCGGCGGCGAGCGCGGGGGCTTCGGGCAGGGCCTGGAACTCGCGCACGGCGGCCAGTCGGCGCGGCACCGTGGACCACAGACCCAGTTGCTGCGCGTACAGCGCCGCATCGACCTCGGCTGCGGAATAGCCGCCGTCCTTGAGGTATCCCTTGAGGCGTTCGACAAGGAATTCGTCGAGCGGCACGACGGTGTCTTGCAGACGGCCAGCCGGGAACACCGAGAAGGCCAGGCGCGTGAGCTCATGGAACTGCAGCGGCAAAGCGCCTTCGATGAGCATGCGCGCCACGCCCAACGCGTGTCGCCGAAGCGCGAACGGGTCCTTGTCGCCGGTGGGCAGGTTGCCGATGCCGAACATGCCCACGAGCGTTTCCAGCTTGTCGGCCAACGCCACCACGGTGCCGGCGGTGTTGCGCGGCAGCGCGTCGCCCGCGAAGCGCGGCTTGTAGTGGTCCTCGATGGCGAAAGCGATGTCCTCGCTCAGGCCGTCGTGGCGTGCGTAATAGCCCCCCATGACACCCTGCAGCTCGGGGAACTCGCCCACCATGTCGGTGAGCAGGTCGGTCTTGGCCAGGCGCGCGGCGGTGTCGGCCTGCTTCGCCAGCACATCGCCACCGAGCTGTTGGCCAATGGCCTTCGCGATGGCGCGCACGCGCTCCACGCGCTCGCCCTGCGTGCCGAGTTGGTTGTGATAGACCACCTTGCCCAGGCCCTCGACGCGCGATTCGAGCGTTTTCTTGCGGTCCTGGTCGAAGAAGAACTTGGCATCGGCCAGTCGCGGGCGCACCACGCGCTCGTTGCCGCCGATCACGGCGCTGGCGTCGGCGGGACTGATGTTGCTGACCACGAGGAACTTGTTGGTCAGGCGGCCGTGGGCGTCGAGCAGCGGGAAGTATTTCTGGTTGGCCTTCATCGTGAGGATGAGGCACTCCTGCGGCACGTCGAGGAACTGCTGTTCGAACTCGCAGACGAGCACCTTGGGGCGCTCGACCAGGGCGGTGACTTCGTCGAGCAGGGCCTCGTCGTCGATGGGCCGGCTGCCGCCGCCCACCGTCGCGGCAGCGGCCGCAAGCTGGCGCGCGATCTCGGCGCGGCGCTCGGTGAAGGAGGCGATGACGGCACCGTCCTTCGCGAGCGTGTCGGCGTACGCGTCGGCATGCGCGATACCGATCGGATCGACCGAAGCTTCGAAGCGGTGGCCGTGCGTGCGGTTACCGGCATCGAGGCCGAGCACCTTCACCGGCACCACGCTGGCGCCGTGCAGCGCCACCAGGCCGTGAGCGGGCCGCACGAATTGCACGCTGTCCCAGCCCGGCAGCTCGCAACCCGACTCGAGCTGATAGGTCATGACCTTGGGAATGGGCAGTTGCGCGATGGCTTCATCCAGCGCCTTCTGCAGGCCCGCCGCCAGCTCAACGCCGGGTGCGACGCTGTCGAAGAACAGGGCCTCGGCTTTGCCGTCCTGGGCGCGGCGCAGGCCGGCCACGGCAGAGGCGTCGGCGCCCAGCCCGGCCAGGCGCTTGAGCAGCGCGGGTGTGGGCTGGCCGCTGGCGTCCAGACCCACGGACACGGGCATGAGCTTCTGAGACACGGGTTTGTCGGCGCCTTTGGCCAGTACGCCCACCACGTGCGCGGCCAGGCGGCGCGGCGAGGCATAGGCGGTCACGCCCGCGTTGGCCGGCGCCAGGCCTTGCGATTTGAGGCCATTGGCCAGCCCGGTGGCAAAAGCCTCGCCAAGTTTCTTGAGCGCCTTGGGCGGCAGTTCCTCGACGAAGAGTTCGACGAGCAGGTTCTGTGCGGACATCGTTGTTCTTCTCTTCCCGGCTCAGGCGGCCTTTTTCTCGATCTGCGCGACCCATTCACGCGGCGCCATGGGGAAGCCCAGGCGCTCGCGGCTCTCGTAGTAGCTCTGGGCCACGCTGCGCGCGAGGTTGCGGATGCGGCCGATGTAGGCGGCGCGCTCGGTCACGCTGATGGCGCCGCGCGCGTCGAGCAGGTTGAAGCTGTGCGCGCACTTGAGTACCTGCTCGTAGGCGGGCAACGCGAGCTGCTCGGCCATCAGGTGCTTCGCCTGCTTCTCGTGCGCAGCGAAGGCGGTGAACAGGAAGTCGGCGTCGCTGTGCTCGAAGTTGTAGGTGGACTGCTCCACCTCGTTCTGCTTGTAGACGTCGCCGTAGCTCAGGCCGTCGGTCCAGGTGAGGTTGTAGACGTTGTCCACGCCCTGCAGGTACATGGCCAGGCGCTCCAGGCCGTAGGTGATTTCGCCGGTGGCGGGGCGGCAGTCGATGCCGCCGACCTGCTGGAAATAGGTGAACTGCGTCACCTCCATGCCGTTGAGCCAGACCTCCCAGCCCAGGCCCCAGGCGCCCAGCGTGGGGTTCTCCCAGTCGTCCTCGACGAAGCGGATGTCGTTTTTCTTGAGGTCGAAGCCCAGGGCTTCGAGCGAGCCGAGGTAGAGCTCGAGGATGTTGGCCGGTGCGGGCTTGAGCACCACCTGGTATTGGTAGTAGTGCTGCAGGCGGTTGGGGTTCTCGCCATAGCGGCCGTCTTTGGGGCGGCGGCTGGGCTGGACGTAGGCGGCCTTCCAGGGCTCAGGGCCGATGGCGCGCAGGAAGGTGGCGGTGTGGCTGGTGCCGGCGCCCACCTCCATGTCGTAGGGCTGCAGCAGGGCGCAGCCCTGGTTGGCCCAGTACGTCTGCAGCGTGAGGATGATTTGCTGGAAGGTCAACATACGCGTGAGGCCCGCGCGCGGGCGGGCGGGCCGGCGGAAGGGGAATGTCTTGTTGGGGATCGCGGCGCGCCGCGCGGGCGGCGGCGCTGCAGGAATGCGCGATTTTACGGGGCGGGTGTGGGCCCGCCCGTGACTCAACGGCGGCGGGTGCGCCCGCCCCGGCGGCCCAGGTGGCGCAGCGAGGCAATGACCACCAGCAGCGCGCCACAGACCACCCACAAGGGCATCAGGCCCCAGCGCGCCGCCCATTGCGCGTAGGGGGTGAGGCCGCTGCGGCCTTCCACCACGGCCTCCAGCCGGCCCCGCTCCTGGCGCGGCAACTGATGCGTGACGACGCCACGGTGGTCGATGGCGGCGGTGGCGCCGGTGTTGGTGGCGCGCAGCATGGGCCGGCCGAATTCCAACGCGCGCAGGCGCGAAATCTGCAGGTGCTGGTCGATGGCGATGGAGTCGCCGAACCAGGCGATGTTGCTGAGGTTGACCAGCACGGTGGGCGCGCCTTCGGCCGTGGCGAAACCGGCGGCGATTTCCTCGCCGAACAGGTCCTCGTAGCAGATGTTGGGCGCGATGCGCTGGCCCGCCCAGCTCCAGGGCGCTTGCGGCAAGGCGCCGCGGGCGAAGTCGCCCAGCGGGATGTTCATCATCTGGGTGAACCAGCGGAAGAAAGGCGGGATGAATTCGCCGAAGGGTACGAGGTGGTGCTTGTCGTATCGGTGCACCTCGGGCGTCTGGGCGTTGGCCAGCGCGCGGCGCGCGGCCGCGGGGGTGAAGCCCCAGGTGGAGTTGGTGTAGCCCGCCTCCAGGCTGCCCAGGGGCAGGCCGGTGAGCACCGCCGCGGCCTGGGGACCGGTCTGATCGGCAATGGGTTGCAGCAGCGGCTGCCAGAACGCGGCGCCGAGCTGCTCGGGCAGCAAGGGCACGGCGGTCTCGGGTGCCACCACGAGTTGCGGGCCGTCGGCGCGCGCGCCGGCAGCGGCCACACCCTCGAGCATCTGGCGCGGGTACCAGTCGAGCGCCTGCGCCACGCCAGTACCGGGCACGAATTTCTGGTCCTGCGGAATATTGCCCTGCAGCAGCCACACACGCAGCGGGCTGGTGCCGGCGGTGTCGGCCTGGCCCAGGCCGCGCCAGCGCTCGCCACCACCCAGGCAACTCCACACCAGCAACACCACCACCAGCCAGCTCACCACGCCACGCGCCAGGCTCAGCGGCGTCCAGGTGCGCGCCTGCACACGGGGCGTGGGGGTGGACACGTAGACCCCGCCGCCCGCATTGCGCACGGGCACCGGCCGCACGGGCTTGCGCATCCAGGCCAATGCGGCCTGCGCCACTCCGGTGACGAGGGAGGCCAGAACATAGGCCAGGATGGCGGACAGGAAACCCATGCCGTAGACGCCCACCAGCGGTGCCCAGGGAGCCATCAGATCAACCTGCGCGTAGCCGCCCGCGCCCCAGGGGAAGCCGGTGAAGAGTTGGCCGCGCGCGAGTTCAGCCAGGGTCCAGGCGGCAGCGAACATCAGTGCTTGCGCGCTGCGGGCCATGGGCGCCCAGGCGCACAGGAAGCCCACGGCGAAGGCGTAATACAGCGCCAGCGCGCCGGCCAGCGCCAGCACGGCGAGCGCGGCCAGCCAGGCCGGCAAGCCGCCGTACGTATGCATGGAGATGAACAGCCACCAGAAACTGCCGGCCAGCCATGCGGTGGCGAACAACCAGCCGCGCCACATGGCCTGGCCCACGCGCGTGGCGAACTGCAACGCGAAGACCAGCAGCGCGAGCGAGACGATCTGCAGCACGCCGCTGGGCTGCCCCACGCTGAGGCCCGGAGGCACCCAGGCCGAAGTAGGCCAGGCGATGGCAGCAGCCTGCCCCAGCCCACCGGCCAGACAGACCCAGAAGAACAGGAAACCCGCCAGCCGCGACCCGCGCCCGGGCGGACGACGCGTCATGGGATGAAAGCTCGAAGGCGTGTGGAGCGATCCGAAGAGGCTGCGCATGGGCCGTGGGTCTGGGGAATGGGAGTCAGGGTTCGGTGGGCACCGGCGCCACCTTGAACCACTTCACGGCGCCGCCCTTGGCGTGCAGCACGGTGAAACACAGGCCCTCGAGTTCGTGAACCTCGCCGCGCTTGGGCACGTGACCCATGGTGTGCGCGATGAGGCCGCCGATCGTGTCGAAGTCCTCGTCGGACAGGTGGAGCTCGAATGCCTCGTTGAGGCGCTCGATGGGTGTGTCCCCACTGACGCGCCAGGTGCTGTCGGCCAACGCGAAGATGTCGCCCGCGTCTTCATCGACGTCGAACTCGTCTTCGATCTCGCCGACGATTTCCTCGAGCACGTCCTCGATGGTGATGAGACCGGCCACGCGGCCGAACTCGTCGATGACGATGGCCAGGTGGTTGCGGTTGCCGCGAAATTCGCGCAGAAGGTCGTTGAGGCCCTTGCTCTCGGGCACGAAGGTGGCCGGACGCAGCAGGGCGCGGATATTGAGCGAGGGCGAGCGCTGCAGCTTGAGCAGGTCCTTGGCGAGCAGGATGCCGATGATGTTCTCGCGCTCGCCGTCGTACACAGGAAAGCGTGAGTGCGCGGTGTCGATCACCAGGTGCAGCAACTCGTCGTACGGCGCGTCGATGTCGATCATGTCCATGCGCGGCGCGGCCACCATCACGTCGCCGGCGGTCATGTCGGCGATGCGGATCACCCCTTCGAGCATCACCCGCGATTCGGCGTTGATGATGTCGTTGTCCTCGGCGTCTGCAAGGGTCTCGATCAGCTCGTCCTTGGAGTCTGGCCCGGGGTGCAGGAACTCGGCGAGCTTTTGCAGGAATCCGCGTTTGTCGGGAAGCCGCAGGCCGCGCTGCGGCCCGCTACTGGGTGGGTGGTCGGCCACTGGGGAAGACGGTGGTTGTAACAACGGGCAAGGATACCCCATGGGTTTGAAGGGACAAGCCCCACGCGAGCCGATGGCCCGGCTCGCGCGACCTCTCAGCCCCGCACGCGGTCGCGGGCGTCGCGCACGCCTTGGCGGATCTCCTGCAGCATCTGGATGAGCCCCCAGAACTGCTTGGCCTGCGCCTTGAGGTGGTAATCGGTCACTGCGATCTGTTCGCTGAGCATCTCGCTCACGCGCGAATCGAAGTCGGCCGGCGGCAGGCGCAGGTGCGCCTCGGTTTCCGAGCCGGCGCGCTCGAGCACGGCGCCGGCGTTGCGCGCGATCTTGAGCATGGCGGTGTTTTCGGACAGCGCGTGGATGAACAGGAGGGAGACGCCCTCGTTGCGCGCGTGCACAACAGCGCGCTCGAACAGCCGGCTGCCATAGCCCTTGCCGCGCGAGGCCTTGGCCACCGAAACACCGAACTCGGCGCAAGTGCGCAGTTGCGGATCGACCGAGAACGCCAGGTGCGCCATGGCGATGAGGTGCAGGCGCCGATTGAAGATGCCGAAGACCGCGTCGCGATCGAAGTCGATGCGCTCGGCGTAGCGGCGGATCTGCTCGTCGGTGGCGGCGTAGCCGAAGCGCAGGTAGCGATCGGACGGGTCGAGCGAGAGCAGGTGCTGCGTGATCTCGAGGCGGTGGCCGTCGTCCAGCGCGCGGATGGGCACCGTGGCGGTGTCGGCACGGGCGTCGCGCGGCGTCCTGGGAGCGGGCTGGGCCATCGGGCTGGGCAAGCGGGGTCGGAAAACGCAAGCTTGGCACGGCCCGGAGCCGACGGCAAGCGCGGTGAGCGGCTCAGAGCGGCAGCGCGGTGGTGCTCTTGACGCGGTCCATGACGAAGCTGGTCTTGCAGTCCTGCACGCTGGGGTGCTTGAGAAGGGTGCCCATCATGAAGCGCGAGTAGGCCGCCATGTCGGCCACCACCAGGCGCAACTGATAGTCCATGTCGCCCGTGAGGGCCACGCACTCCACCACCTCGGGCCAGGCCATCACGCTGGCGCGGAACTCGTCCATGGGGTTGCGCTTGTTGCCCTCGGCGTGCTTTTCCAGGCGCACGTTCACATGGGCCGTGAGACCCAGGCCGACGGCTTCGGGCCGCAACAAGGCCACGTATCGCGCGATCACGCCCGCTTCCTCCAGCCGCCGCACCCGACGCAACACGGCGCTGGCCGACAGGCCAACCGTTTCGGCGACTTGGTCAAAGGTGGCGCGTCCGTCGGCCTGCAGGCTGCGCAGGATGGCTTTGTCGAGCTTGTCCAAGGCTTCCATGGCCGCCATTGTGCAGAATTCCTGCGTGTTGGACGAATGGTGCGCCCCAAAACGCCGGAATCGTGACACCCTGCGCCGATACAGTGGCCCATCCCCAGAACCCACGAAGGAGACCGCCATGAACGCCGCTTTGCCCACTTCCGCCACCGCCTTTGAGGGTTGGGACAACCCGATGGGTACCGATGGCTTCGAGTTCATCGAGTACGCCGCACCCGACCCCGTGGCCATGGGCGCGCTGTTCGAGCGGATGGGCTTCAAGGCGATCGCCAAGCACCGCCACAAGGCCGTGACGCTGTACCGCCAGGGCGAGATCAATTTCATCATCAACGCCGAGCCCGACAGCTTCGCGCAGCGTTTCGCGCGCCAGCACGGCCCCAGCGTCTGCGCCATCGCCTTCCGTGTAAAGGACGCCAAGGCAGCCTATGAACGCGCCCTCTCGTTGGGCGCCTGGGGCTACGCGGGCCAGGCCGCGCCGGGCGAGTTGAACATCCCCGCCATCAAGGGCATCGGCGACTCCATCATCTATTTCATCGACCGCTGGCGTGGCAAGAACGGCGCCAAGGACGGCGAGATCGGCAACATCGGCTTTTATGACGTGGACTTCGAGCCGTTGCCCGGCGCCGAGCTCAACCCCGTGGGCCACGGCCTGACCTACATCGACCACCTCACGCACAACGTGCACCGTGGCCGCATGGCCGAGTGGGCCGACTTCTACGAGCGCCTCTTCAACTTCCGCGAGGTGCGCTACTTCGACATCGAGGGCCAGGCCACCGGCGTGAAGAGCAAGGCCATGACCAGCCCCTGCGGCAAGATCCGCATCCCGATCAACGAAGAAGGCAACGAAAAATCCGGTCAGATCCAGGAGTACCTGGACCGCTACCACGGCGAAGGCATCCAGCACATCGCGATGGGCTCGACCAACCTCTACGACACGGTGGACGCGCTGCAGATGTCGGGCGTGAAGCTGCTGAACACCAGCGAGACCTACTACGAGCTGCTGCCCAAGCGCATTCCGAACCTGGCAGAAGACATCGAGGCCCTGAAGCAGCGCAACATCCTGGTGGACGGTGCGCCCGGTGAGCTGCTGCTGCAGATCTTCAGCGAGAACCAGCTCGGCCCGATCTTCTTCGAGTTCATCCAGCGTAAGGGCAATCAGGGCTTCGGCGAAGGCAACTTCAAGGCCCTGTTCGAGACCATGGAGCTCGACCAGATGCGCCGGGGCGTGCTGCAGAAGGCCTGAGCGTCGCGGAGACCGTCATGGCCGTCGAACCCGTTGTCTACGGCGCAAGCGAGCGCCCGCCGCGCGGCGACTACTCGCGCGCCCGCGAGGACTACACCTGCCCACAGAACTGGTCGACCTACACCGAGGCCGACCACGACACCTATCGCCGGCTCTACGAGCGCCAGAGCGCCCTGCTGCCGGGCCTGGCGTCGCAGGCCTTCATCGACGCCCTGCCCTCGCTCGGCGTGCGCGACCGCATCCCGCGATTCGATGAGATCAACGAGCGCCTGCGACCCGCCACCGGCTGGGAGATCGTGGCCGTGCCGGGGCTGATCCCCGAGCGGCCTTTCTTCGACCTGCTGGCCAACCGGCGCTTCCCGGTCACCGACTGGATCCGCACGCCCGAAGAGTTCGACTACATCGTGGAGCCCGACGTCTTCCACGACCTGTTCGGCCATGTGCCGTTGCTGTTCAACCCGGTGTTCGCCGACTACGTGCAACGCTATGGCCAGGGTGGGCTCAAAGCACACGACCTGGGCGCGGGCGAGTTGCTGTCGCGCCTTTACTGGTACACCATCGAATTTGGTCTGATCCGGGAACCGCATGGCCTGCGCGCGTACGGCGCCGGCATCCTCAGTTCGTCGGGCGAGCTGCGCCACAGCGTTACCAGCCCGCGCACGCGGCGTATCGCACTCGACCTGGTGCGTTGCATGCGCACGCGCTACAAGATCGACGACTACCAGGCCACCTACTTCGTCATCGACAGTTTTGAGCAGCTCTTCGAGATGACCGCGCCCGACTTCACCCCGATCTACGAAACCGTGCGCGCGCTAGGCGAACTGCCGGCCGACGCCAGCATCGCCAGCGACTCACCCATCACCCTCGGGTGAAAGGCCAGGTCCACGTGCGCCGCACCCGGCACCAACCGGTTGTCGGCACCAGGCAGCGTGGCGGTTGACGCGGGAAAGACGATGTTGTCGGTGTCCGCGTACCAGCAAACGAACTGCTCGTAAGGTGATTCACCACTCAGTTCGCGCTCGCGTGCCGCGAGCTGGCACAGCCAGTCGCAGTCCACGCGCATCTGGCGGCCGTTGGCAACCCGGCTGAAGCGGCCGATCCAGGTGCCGCGGTGCGGGCTGCCGATGGTGATCACACGCCCCACGCGCGCCGCATGGTGCGGCGCGGCCGCCAGCCAGGCCCGCGCCGCGAGCCCACCCATGCTGTGGCACACCAGAACAGGCCTGTCGCCGCCAAGCCGCTCAGCCCGCCGGATCGCGCCCTCGATCTGCGGCACGTAGTCGTCAATCGAGCCAAACACCGGCTCGAGATTCACCGTGGCGTATGCCGCGCCTCGCTCGCTCAGGGCCTGCAGCCACGGTAGCCAGAAACCGCGGTTGCACACGAAGCCATGCACCAGCACGACCACTGCCCCCGCTTGCGGCGCATCCGTGTCGGGCAGCGCCTGCCAGCGAAACGGTTGCCGCCAAGCGAACACCTGCGGTGCCACGCGCACCTCGCGCCACCAAGCGCGCACCCAGGAGCTAAGGCTCGTGGTGGCTGCGGCTTCGCGATGATTCACCCAAGCCGCCAGCGCGAACTCGAGACCCAATGCCCAAGCGTGCCCCAACAACACCGCCGCAGCCACCACCGCCGCCCAGATCGTATGCCCCCGCCACCACAGCGTTGCGGC
Organism: Hydrogenophaga intermedia; assembly: GCF_000723405.1. Taxonomy (GTDB): domain Bacteria; phylum Pseudomonadota; class Gammaproteobacteria; order Burkholderiales; family Burkholderiaceae_C; genus Hydrogenophaga; species Hydrogenophaga intermedia. The sequence goes on from NZ_CCAE010000006.1 coordinate 65,770, forward strand.
GCCGAGCAAGGCCAACAAGCTGCCGAACACCAGCAAACGCTGCAGATCGGCCAGGGCCGAACGGGGGTTAGGATGTGGCGTCGCTTCGCTCATGCACCAACTATCTCACGCCATCGAGCTCGATCACCTCCGATCACGTCGGGTTCTAGCCATGACATCGAACGCCAGCCACGCCGATCAGATCCGAGACCATCTACATCGGGTAGCAGCTCTGCGTGCACGAGCGGGGGACGCCCCCGACCTGATGACAGCGGTGCGGACCGTGAAGCGGCTCCAGGCCCGGCGCTTCCGTAGCACCTACGCCGACTTGGCCCGACAAGCGCGGTCCGAGCTCGCGGTGCGCTTCTTTCTCGATGAGCTGTACGGCGAGCATGACTTCTCTCGCCGTGACGAGCAGTTCGGGCGCATCGCCGGCGCGCTCGAGCGCTTGTTTCCCGCCGCAGTGGGACAGCTCGCGGTGGATCTGGCCGAGATACACGCGCTCACCGAGCGGCTCGACCATGCCTTGGCCAGCCACTGGTTGGCACTCCCGGACGGGTTAAGCGACGCTGAACGCTACGTCCAGGCATGGCGCCTGTGTAGCGCCCGCGATGAGCGTCAACGCCAGTTGGCCGTGGTGCAACACATGGGACAAGAACTGCAGCGACTCACTCGCATGCGCTCGCTGCGCCTCGGTCTGCGCATGATGCGAAAGCCCGCCGAAGCGGCGGGGCTAGACGCTTTGCAGCATTTTCTTGAGAACGGATTCGACGCGTTCGCCGCGCTCGGCGATGCTTCCTCGTTCCTGCAGACCATCGACGAGCGGGAAACCCAATGGATCGGCATACTATTTGACGCCCCCTTGTCAGATGCCAGTCACCGACTCGACGAGGAGATGTCGCGTGCGTCGCCTTGAGGTCCGCGCCCGCCACACAATGACGCATGGCAGACGCTTCTCAATCCCACGACACCCTCGACATACGGCTTGCGAACCTCGGCATCACGGTACTCGAACGGGGCTGGTTGTCCGCCAACAGCATCGTGATGGGCGCGGATGCTGGCAGTCTGGTCGTTGATACTGGTTACGCCACCCACGCCGACCAGACCGTGGCCTTGATCCGCCAAGCGCTGAAGGGGCGTCCGCTTGAAAGGATTGTGAACACTCACTTGCACAGCGATCACTGCGGCGGCAACGCAGCGCTTCGCTCAGCATGGCCTGCTGTGCGCATCAGCATTCCCCCGGGTCAGGCTGCCGCGGTTCGCGACTGGGATCCAGTCGCCTTGAGCTATGTACCGACCGGTCAATTCTGTCCGCGCTTCGGCTATGAGGATCTGATTCGCCCTGGCGATCAACTCTGCGTCGGGCGCCTGGCCTGGGCGGCTCATGCGGCACCTGGTCACGACCCACATGCTATCGTCCTCCATGAGCCCGATCACCGCATCCTGATCTCCGGCGACGCCTTGTGGAACAACGGCTTCGGCGTCGTCTTTCCAGAACTGGACGGAGCGAATGCGTTCGCTGAAGTGGCTGATACGCTCGACCTCATCGAAGCGTTGGCTCCATCCACTGTTATTCCCGGACATGGCCCCGTGTTCCACGGCACCGAAGTTCCCGCCGCCATCGCCCGCGCGCGCAGCCGCTTATTGCAGTTTCAGCACAACCCTGCCAAGCATCGACGGCACGCGCTCAAGGTGCTGATCAAGTTCAAGATGCTTGAGTTGCAGCGAATCGAGCATGATGCGCTTCAGGCTTGGTTTGGCGGCTCCGATTACTTCATTCAAATCGCCCAGATCGATCACTCCCAATTGCCTTCGGAGGTGCTCAATTCATTGCTGAAGGAATTGGAGCAGGCTCAGGCCCTTGCGATACGAGGGAACTGGATTCTCAACCAATAGCTAAAGCCACTCACTCGGACCCGCTTACGTATCAGTGGCTTCCCCAAGCATAAAATCAGAGCCCCAAAGCACAACCCCCCACCGCGAGTGCGGAGGGGGGGTTGAGGGATAAGAGCCTGACGATGACCTACTTTCACACGGGAATCCGCACTATCATCGGCGCAAAGGCGTTTCACTGTCCTGTTCGGGATGGGAAGGAGTGGGGCCACCTTGCTATGGTCGTCAGGCATAACGGGTTGCTTGGCTGAGGCGTGCTCAGCCAAGCGAATTCATAGAGTCGGATCGCCCTTTGGGCAGATCACATCAGCGTGTTATTTGATTGCGAACAACGATGGCATATCGTTGCATTTGCCTTTGATAGTGACATCAAAGTTATAGGGTCAAGCCGCACGGGCAATTAGTACTGGTTAGCTTAACGCATTGCTGCGCTTCCACACCCAGCCTATCAACGTCGTGGTCTACGACGACCCTTCAGGGGGCTCAAGGCCCCGGCAGATCTCATCTTGGAACGAGTTTCCCGCTTAGATGCTTTCAGCGGTTATCTCTTCCGCACTTAGCTACCCGGCAATGCCACTGGCGTGACAACCGGTACACCAGAGGTGCGTCCACTCCGGTCCTCTCGTACTAGGAGCAGGCTTCCTCAAATCTGCAGCGCCCACGGAAGATAGGGACCAAACTGTCTCACGACGTTTTAAACCCAGCTCACGTACCTCTTTAAATGGCGAACAGCCATACCCTTGGGACCGGCTACAGCCCCAGGATGAGATGAGCCGACATCGAGGTGCCAAACACCGCCGTCGATATGAACTCTTGGGCGGTATCAGCCTGTTATCCCCAGAGTACCTTTTATCCGTTGAGCGATGGCCCTTCCATACAGAACCACCGGATCACTATGTCCTGCTTTCGCATCTGCTCGACTTGTCAGTCTCGCAGTTAAGCACGCTTATGCCATTGCACTATTAGCACGATGTCCGACCGTACCTAGCGTACCTTCGAACTCCTCCGTTACGCTTTGGGAGGAGACCGCCCCAGTCAAACTGCCTACCATGCACTGTCCCCGATCCAGATAATGGACCTAGGTTAGAACCTCAAACACACCAGGGTGGTATTTCAACGTTGGCTCCACAAGATCTAGCGACCCTGCTTCAAAGCCTCCCACCTATCCTACACAGATCTGTTCAAAGTCCAATACAAAGCTACAGTAAAGGTTCATGGGGTCTTTCCGTCTTTCCGCGGGGAGATTGCATCATCACAAACATTTCAACTTCGCTGAGTCTCGGGAGGAGACAGTGTGGCCATCGTTACGCCATTCGTGCAGGTCGGAACTTACCCGACAAGGAATTTCGCTACCTTAGGACCGTTATAGTTACGGCCGCCGTTTACTGGGACTTCGATCAAGAGCTTGCACCCCATCAATTAATCTTCCAGCACCGGGCAGGCGTCACACCCTATACGTCCACTTTCGTGTTTGCAGAGTGCTGTGTTTTTAATAAACAGTCGCAGCCACCTATTTTTTGCAACCCATTCGTGCTTTGTTGCTCACTACACACTACTAGGGCACACCTTCTTCCGAAGTTACGGTGTCAATTTGCCGAGTTCCTTCTCCCGAGTTCTCTCAAGCGCCTTAGAATACTCATCTCGCGCACCAGTGTCGGTTTGCGGTACGGTCGATCACAAGCTGAAGCTTAGTGGCTTTTCCTGGGACCTCGTTCAGTTACTTCGCGAGCAAGCTCGCTCGATCGGCAGCCTCGGTATATGTGCGCCGGATTTGCCTAACGCACGCCTACATCTGCCTAAACCGGGACATCCAACACCCGGATAACCTATTAAGATCCGTCCCCACATCGCACTTGTGATCGGTGCAGGAATATTGACCTGCTTGCCATCAGCTACGCATCTCTGCCTCGCCTTAGGGGCCGACTCACCCTACGCCGATGAACGTTGCGTAGGAAACCTTGCGCTTACGGCGAGCGGGCTTTTCACCCGCTTTAACGCTACTCATGTCAGCATTCGCACTTCTGATACCTCCAGCAGCCTTTACAAGCCACCTTCACAGGCTTACAGAACGCTCTCCTACCACTCGCCATTGCTGGCGAATCCGCAGCTTCGGTAACTGGCTTGAGCCCCGTTACATCTTCCGCGCAGGACGACTCGATCAGTGAGCTATTACGCTTTCTTTAAATGATGGCTGCTTCTAAGCCAACATCCTGACTGTTTTAGCCTTCCCACTTCGTTTCCCACTTAGCCAATTTTAGGGACCTTAGCTGGCGGTCTGGGTTGTTTCCCTCTTGAGTCCGGACGTTAGCACCCGGTGCTCTGTCTCCCACGCTGTACTCTTCGGTATTCGGAGTTTGCC
>NZ_CCAE010000006.1:75000-202188 GCF_000723405.1 Hydrogenophaga intermedia
CGGTGTTCCTGGTGAGCCACGACCGGCGCTTTCTCGACAACGTGGTGACGAGCACACTGGTGGCCGAGGGAGAGGGCCGCTGGCGCGAGTACGTGGGCGACGTGCAAGATTGGCTGACTCAGTCGGCGCGAGCGACGCCGGCGACTCCGCCCGCCGCGGCGACACTTGCCAGGCCAACGGCCGTCACCGCCCCGGCGAACGAGGCGCCGCGCCGCAAGCTCAGCTACAAGGAGCAGCGCGAACTCGATGCGCTGCCCGAGCGCATCGCCGCGCTGGAAGCCGAACAGGCCGCGCTCTCGGCCGAACTGGGCGACGGCAGCCTCTACGGGACCAACCCCGCGCGCGCGGCCGATGTGTCCCAGCGCCTGGTGGCGGTGGAAGAGGAATGGATCGCCGCGCTGGAGCGCCAGGAAGCGCTGGGCACGCGCTGACTCATCCGACGCATCAGGACGATCCCACGCGGCGCGAGAAGATGCGCCAGAAGGTCGCGTCCTGCGTGGTGGCGAAGTTGATGCGCATGAGCGTGCTGGGCGTACGCGCCGCGTGGAAGAGCGCGCCCGGAGCTATCAGGTAGCCGTCGTCGAGCAGCCGCTGGGCGAGTTCGTCTGTGTCGACGCCGGTGTCCACCCAGCCAAACAATCCTGAGGGCTCGGCCGCGAATCGGCAGCCCGCGCCCAGCGCCAGCTTGACGCTGCGCGAGCGCGCCGCATCGAGCCGCGTGCGCACACGCTCGGCATGGCGGCGCAGTTGGCCTTGCTCGATGCAATGTGCCAACGCCTTCTCCAGCAAGGCGGGCGTGGTCAAGGTGCTCAACAGCTTGGTATCGAGCAGCGGTTCGAGCAGGCCTGGCGGCGCCGCCAGGAAGCCGATGCGCCAGTTGGGCGCGAGGATCTTTGCGAAGCCGCTGACATAGATGGTGCGCTGCAGGCCGTCCAGCGCACTCAGTCGCGTGCTGTGCTCGGGGGCGAGGTGGCTGTACGTGTCGTCTTCGACAATGTGGAAGTTGTGTTGTTGGGCCAGTTGCAGCAGGCGATGCGCCACCCCGGGCGAGAGGCTGTAGCCCGTGGGGTTGTGCAGCACGCTCACGCTCACGAAGAGCTTGGGCCGGTGCGCTTCGGCCAGGCGCTCCATCACCGCCAGGTCGGGGCCGTCGGGGCCACGCGGCACGGTGAGGATGCGCATGCCGAGCGCCGCAAGGCGCGCGAACTCCACCGCCCAGCCGGGCTCTTCCACCATGACCGGATCGCCGGGGCGCAGCAGGGTGCGGCTGACGATATCGAGCGCGTGCGTGGCGCCCACGGTGGTGATGATCTGCGCCGGGTCCACTGGCACGCTGATGGCGGAGAGCTTCTGCGCGAGCACGCGGCGCAAGCCCTCATCGCCGCGCGGCTCGCCGTAACTCAGCGAGGTTTCGTTGAGCGCGCGTGTCGACGCTACGCGCCGCACGGCTGCGGGCATGAAGGTCGACTCCAGCCAGTCGGGGGGAAACACGCCCATGCCCGGCTGCGGCTTGTCGCTGACCTGGTGGAACATGCCGCGGATGAGCGCGGTGGCATTGATGGGTCCCTGGGCTGGCGGCACGGGCGCCGCGTGGCGCGGCTCGCTGCGCGGCGCGATCGACTCGCGCACAAAGAACCCGCGCTGGCGCTGCGCCTGCACCAAGCCCTGGGCGAGCAACAGGTCGTAGGCGGCCACCACGGTGGACGGGCTCACGCCGTGCTGCGCGGCACAGGCCCGCACCGAGGGCAGGCGCGCGCCCGGTACCAGCAGCCGCTGGCGGATGCGGTCGGCGTAGCGCTCGGCCAACTGCTCGGTAAGCGACTGATTGGCGGTCTTCATCAACATCGGTGGACTTCTCGCTGTATTGCCACTTGCACCCACACAGTGCGCAGTATTGAGTGGGTCAACTGTATTGGTTCTGTATTGATATCCAAGGGTACATTGAACCTTCCCACAACGCCAGCGCCATCCCCGTTGTCCATGTCCGCCACCGAACTGACCGCCCTGCTGATCTTCTGCACCGCGATGAGCTTTTCGCCGGGCCCCAACACCACGCTGTCCACCGCGCTGGCGGCCAACTTCGGCCTGCGGCGCGCCCTGCGCTTCTGCCTGGCCGTGCCCACGGGCTGGACGATGCTCATGCTCGCCAGCGGCCTGGGCGTGGGCGCGCTGATCGCCGGCGTGCCGCCACTGCGCTGGGCCGTGAAGCTGCTCGGCGTGGCCTACATGCTCTGGCTGGCCTGGCAGCTCGCGCGCACCGCACGGCTGTCACAGGCCGACCCCGCCCGCCTGCAGGTGGGCTTCTGGCAGGGGGTGGGGCTGCAGTTCATCAACATCAAGGCCTGGATGCTCGCGCTCACGCTCAGCGCGGGCTGGGTGGTCAGCAGCGCGGGCGCCCCCGCGCCCAACCCGGGTGAGCGGCTGTTCATCGTCTGCCTGGTGATGCTGTTCTTCGCCTTTGTCAGCAACTTCCTCTACGCCCTCATCGGCTCGCTGCTGCGCGACTGGCTCGCGCAAGGCGCACGCCTGCTCTGGTTCAACCGCGCCCTGTCTGGCGTGCTCGTGGTCACCGCCTTGTGGATGCTGACCGTATGACGAACGACGAAACCCGCGGCTGGTTGCTCGGCCTGGTTGGCGTGGCGGTCTTCGGCCTCACGCTGCCCATGACGCGCCTGGCCACCGGCAGCCTCGACGCGCCCCAGCTCTCGCCCTGGTTCGTCACCTGGGCGAGAGCTGCCATCGCCGGTGGGCTGTCGCTGGCCTACCTGTGGGCCACGCGCTCGCCCTGGCCACAGCGGGCGCACCGCGGCCCGCTCGCGCTCGCGGTGCTGGGCAACGTGATCGGCTTTCCGCTGCTGCTGGGTTGGGCGCTGCGCCATGTGACGGCGAGCCACGCCGCCGTGTTCACTGCGCTGCTGCCGCTGGCCACCGCGGCGGTGGCGGCCTGGCTGCTGCACCAGCGGGCGCGCCTGGGGTTCTGGCTGTTTGCCGGCCTGGGCAGCGCGCTGGTCATGGTCTACAGCCTGCTGCGCGCGCACCAGATGGGCCAGGGCTTCGGCCTCAGTTGGGCCGACACGCTGCTGGTGGGCGCTGTGCTGGCCGCCGCTCTGGGCTATGTGGGCGGCACGCGGGTCACACCCGCGCTGGGCGCCGAGCGCGTGATCAGTTGGGTGTGCGCGCTCGCGCTGCCCGTCACCGTACCGGGCGCGCTGCTCACCTGGCCCGACCAGGCGGTCAGCGCCAGCGCCTGGCTCGGCCTCGCATACGTGGCGGTGTTCTCCATGTGGGCCGGTTTCTTCGCCTGGTTCCGAGGGTTGGCCCTGGGTGGCGCCCTGCGCGTGAGCCAGCTCCAATTGCTGCAACCCTTCATCAGCATCGCTGCGGCGGTGCCGCTGCTGGGCGAGCGCCTGGACGCGCTCACCCTGGTTTTTTCGCTGGCCGTCGTGGCCAGCGTGTTCGTGGGCCGGCGCCTGGGTGCGACGCCGGCCTCGCCCTCCCTGCCCACCACCAAGGCACTCACATGACCGCCACCACTCACTGGACCCTGGCCCGCCGCGCCGAGCGCATGAACCCCTCCGTGATCCGCGAAATCCTCAAGGTCACCGAAAAGCCCGGGATCATCAGCTTCGCGGGCGGCCTGCCCTCACCGCAAACCTTCCCGGTCAGCGCCTTCGCCGAGGCCTGCGCCGAGGTACTGGAAAACGACGGTCGCGCCGCGTTGCAGTACGCGGCCAGCGAAGGCCACGCGCAATTGCGCGAATGGGTGGCGCGGCAACTGCCCTGGAAGGTGGACCCGGCGCAGGTACTCATCACCACCGGCAGCCAGCAAGGCCTGGATCTGGTGGCCAAGGTGCTGATCGACACCGGCAGCCGCGTGCTGGTGGAGACACCCACCTACCTGGGCGCGCTGCAGGCCTTCACGCCGATGGAGCCGCGCTTCGTCGGCGTGGCCAGCGACGCCGAGGGCATCGACGTCGACGACCTGCGCCGCCAGGCGCCGGGTGCCCGCTTCCTCTACGCGCTGCCCAATTTCCAGAACCCCACCGGCCGCACCATGAGCGAGGCGCGCCGCGCCGCGCTGGTGCAGGCCGCAGCAGAGGCCGGCCTGCCCATCGTGGAAGACAACCCCTACGGCGACCTGTGGTTCGATGCGCCGCCGCCCGCGCCACTGACCGCGCGCAATCCCGACGGTGGCCTCTACCTCGGCTCCTTTTCCAAGATCCTGGCACCCGGCCTGCGCCTGGGCTTCCTGGTGGCGCCGGCCGCGCTGTACCCCAAGCTGCTGCAGGCCAAGCAGGCCGCCGACCTGCACAGCCCCAGCTTCAACCAGCGCCTGGTCAGCGCCGTGCTGAAGGACGGCTTCCTCGAACGCCACGTGCCCACCATCCGCGCGCTCTACGCCTCGCAGTGCCGCGCCATGCTGGCCGCGCTCGAGCGCGAGATGGCCGGCCTGGGCGTGCAGTGGAACGCGCCCGACGGCGGCATGTTCCTGTGGGCGCGCCTGCCCGAGGGCATGGACGCCACCGCCCTGCTGCCGCACGCGGTGGAACGCGGCGTGGCCTTCGTGCCGGGCGCGCCCTTCTTTACCGACGCGCCCGATACGCGCTCGCTGCGCCTGTCCTTCGTCACCGCCACGGTCGAGCAGATCGACCGCGGCATCGCCGCGCTGGCGCAAACCGTGCGCGAACACCTGCCCACACCAGTCCCCGCATGAGCCTGCACCTCTGGGGCCGCCTGAGCTCCATCAACGTGCGCAAGGTGATGCTGTGCGCGCAGTGGCTCGGCCTGGACCTGCCGCGCAGCGACGCCGGCCTGTCCTACGGCGTGGTGAACACGCCGGCCTACCGCGCCATGAACCCCAATGGCTTGGTGCCCGTGCTGCAGGACGGCGACTTCACCCTCTGGGAGAGCAATGCCATCCTGCGCTATCTGTGCGAACGCCAGGGTCGCGGCATGCCCGCCGACCTGCGCACGCGCGCCGAGACCAACCGCTGGCTCGACTGGCAGCAGACCACGCTCAACCGCGCCAGCGGCCCGGCTTTCGTGCAATGGATCCGCACCCCGGGCGAGCGGCGCGACATGGCCGCCATCGAGGCCTCGGTACGCGCCAGCGAGCCCTTGTTCGAGTTGCTCGACGCCCACCTCGCGCAGCGGCCGCACATGGCGGGCGACCAGGTGTCCGCCGCCGACTTCCCCATCGCCTGTGAACTCCACCGCTGGTTCGGCCTGCCGCAGGCGCGGCCGGCCTGGCCCCACCTTGAACGCTGGTACGCCGGCTGGCTGGCGCAGCCCTGCAGCCGCGGCGTGCTCGACCTACCCCTCGCCTGAACCATGACCTCCCGCCCCTTCCAGCAAATCGACGTCTTCACCGCCACCCCCTGCCTGGGCAACCCGCTCGCCGTGGTGCTCGACGGCGGCGGCCTCAGCACCGAGCAGATGCAGACCTTCACCGACTGGACCAACCTGTCGGAATGCACCTTCGTGCTGCCGCCCACGCAAGCCGGTGCCGACTACCGCGTGCGCATCTTCTGCCCCGGGCGTGAACTGCCCTTCGCCGGCCACCCCACGCTGGGCACGGCGCACGCCTGGCTCGCCGCGGGCGGCCAGCCCCAAGGCGAGGACATCGTGCAGGAATGCGGCGTGGGGCTGGTGCGCATCCGCCGCGACGGCGCGCGCCTGGCCTTCGCGGCGCCGCCGCTGCGCCGCGAAGGCCCGCTGGACGAAGCCGACGTGGCGCTGATCGCGCGCGGCCTGGGCATCGCGCGCGAGGACGTGCTGGCGCACAGCTGGTGCGACAACGGCCCTGGCTGGCGCGCGGTGATGCTGCGCAGCGCCGAGCAGGTGCTGGCCGTGAAGCCCGACGCCGCCGTGCTCGCGGGCCTGGACATCGGCGTGGTCGGCCCGCGCGGCAAGGTGGGCGTGGTCGGGAAAATGGAATCTGCCCCCGATGTGTTGTTCGAGGTACGCGCCTTCTTCCCCGGCAACAACGGCATCGCCGAGGATCCCGTGACGGGTAGCCTGAACGCCGCGCTGGCGCAGTGGCTGATCGGCGCGGGCATGGCGCCCGAGCGCTACGTCGCCAGCCAGGGCACCGCGCTGCGTCGCGCCGGGCGCGTGCACATCCAGCGCGACGCCGACGGCACGGTGTGGGTCGGTGGCGAATCGGTCACCTGCGTGCAAGGAACCGTGCGCTTATGAACGCCGCCTTCGACCACCTGGTGGTCGCAGCCGCCACGCTGGCCGAGGGCGTGAACTGGTGCGAAACCACGCTGGGCTGCACGCCCGCTCCCGGTGGCGCGCACGCCTTGTTCGGCACCCACAACCGCCTGCTGCGGCTCGACGGCGCCGAGCGCACTTACCTCGAGTTGCTCGCCATCAACCCGGCGGCCAGGCCCACGCGCGCGGCGCCACTCAAGCGCTGGTTCGACCTGGACGATCCCTCGCTGCGCGAGCGCTTGCGCGTGCACGGCCCGCAGCCTATCCACTGGGTGGCGCGCGTCGACGACATCGAGGCCGCGCGCGCCGTCTGGCTCGCGCAGGGCATTGACCCCGGCCCGGTGCTCACCGCCTCGCGCGAGACGCCGCGCGGCCTGCTGCAATGGCGCATCACCGTGCGCGACGACGGCGCGCGCCACTTCGACGGCCTGCTGCCCACACTGATCCAGTGGGGCGGCATCCACCCGGTCGCCACGTTGCCGCCCAGCGGGCTGCAACTGCGCGAGTTGTCCCTGAGCCACCCACGCACGGCGGCACTCAACGCCGCCCTGGCCGCCATCGGCCTGCCCGGGCTGCGCGCACGCGAAGCCGAGGCATCCCTCGGCGTCCACCTGCACAACGGCCGGCAAGCCCTGCACCTGAGCGCCACCCCATGAGCATCGCCTTGCCCTCCCTTGCCGACATCGAACGCGCCGCCGAGATCGTGTACCGCGCCTTCTCGGCCACGCCACAGTACCCCTGGGCCACGCTGAGCGCGCGGCTGGGCGCCACCTGCTGGCTCAAGCACGAAAACCACACGCCCGTGGGCGCCTTCAAGATCCGCGGTGGCCTGACCTACTTCGATCACCTCGCGCGGCGCGGCGCGCTCCCCCGCGAGGTGATCTCGGCCACGCGCGGCAACCACGGCCAGAGCGTGGCCTGGGCCGCGCGCGCACACGGCGTGGCTTGCACCATCGTCGTGCCGCACGGCAACTCGGTCGAGAAGAACGCCGCCATGCGCGGCCTGGGCGTCACATTGATCGAACACGGCGACGAGTTCCAGGTCGCACGCGAACACGCCATCGCGCTGGCCACGGAGCGCGGCGCGCACATGGTGCCGAGCTTTCATGGCGACCTGCTGAGCGGCGTGGCCACCGCGTGGTGGGAGTTCTTCCGCGCCGCGCCCGATCTCGATGTCGTCTATGTGCCCATCGGCCTGGGCTCTGGCGCGTGCTCGGCCATCGCGGCGCGCAACGCGCTGGGCCACCGCGCCCGCATCGTGGGCGTGGTGAGCGCGGGCGCCACCACCTACGCCGACTCGCTCGCCGCGCGCCGTGTGGTGGAAGCACCGGTGAGCACGGTGCTGGCCGACGGCATGGCCTGCCGCGTGGCCGAAGCCGATGCCCTCCCGCCGCTGGCCGATGGCCTGGACCACCTGGTGAAGGTGAGCGACGAAGAAGTCGCCGAGGCCATGCGCGCGCTGTTCGCCGACACGCACAACGTGGCCGAGGGTGCCGGCGCCGCAGGCTTCGCGGCGGCCTGGCAGGAGCGGGACCGCCTTCGCGGCCAGGTGGTGGGCGCCGTGCTGAGCGGCGGCAACGTGGACAGCGAGGCGTTCGCGCGCGTGCTCAGTCGGCTGGCTTGACCAGGCGCGCCACGATCTCGCAGAACTGCTCGACCGCGTCGGTCTTGAACACCACCTCGCGCACGCCGGCGGCGCGCGCCTCGGCCTGCAGTTCGTCGGTGATGTAACCCGAGGCCACGGCCACCGGCAGTCGGGGCTCGATGGCGAGCGCCTCGCGCGCCACCTCCAGGCCCGACATGCCGGGCATGTTGTAGTCGGTCAACAGCAGCGCGAATTCGCCCGGGCGCTCGCGCAGTGCGGCCAGCGCGTCGGTCTGCACGGACAAGGCCGTCACGCGGTAGCCCCGCCGCTCCAGCAAGCGGCGCACCAGGAAGACGAGCGTGTCGTCGTCGTCGAGGTAGAGGATGTGGGGAATGGCCTCGGACGGGGCCGGCTCGGTGGGGTGGGGCTGGGGGTGTTCCACGGCGGGCATTGTGACGGGTTTGTCTTCGGCTGTCGCCTCGTCGGCGGGCAAGGGTGGCAACCACAGCGTGATCGTGGTGCCGGTCTGCGGCGTGCTGCACACCTCGATGTGGCCGCCATGCGCTTCCACGATGCCCAGCACCACGGACAGGCCCAGGCCCGTGCCCTGGCCCACGGGCTTGGTCGTGAAGAAGGGTTCGAACATGCGGCGCTGCACCGCCTCGTCCATGCCGCTGCCATCGTCGATCACGCGCAGGCGCAGCGCGGGCTGGCCGGCCTCTCGGCACGCCTGCGCCAGCGACGCCGGCCAGCGCGCGACGGGCGCGGACGACGCGGGCACGCTGTCCAGCGCGATCTCGATCGCGCCGCCGCGCGCCGGCAAGGCGTGCAGCGCGTTGGTGCCCAGGTTCACCAGCACCTGCTGCAGTTGCGTGGCGTCGCCCGACACCTCGGGCAGCGATGGCGCGATGGTCTGCACCAGTTGCACCTGCGGCGGCAGGGCCGCACGCAGCAGCGCGCAGGACTCCACCACCACCGCGGCCAGCGGCACCGGCGCACGCGCCAGGGGCTGCTGCCGGCTGAAGGTCAGGATCTGGCGCACCAGCTCGCGGCCACGCCGAGCGGCCGTGCTGATCTCGCCCAGGCTTTCCTGCACCGGCGCGTCGGCCGTCAGGTCCTCGCGCGCGAGGTCGGCGTTGCCCAGGATGGCGGTCAGGATGTTGTTGAAATCGTGCGCCACGCCACCGGCCAGCGTGCCCAGCGCCTGCATCTTCTGCGACTGCGACAGCCGCGCTTCCAGCGCCTTCTGCTCCGACTGCGCGTCCTTCATCGCGGTGATGTCGATGAAGGTCAGCACCACGCGGCGCAGGCCGCCCTGCGAGTCGCTCTCCGGGTAGCCGCTGCACAAGGCCCAGCGCAGCCGCGCGCCGCCGTCGATGGGCAGGCCCACGACCACATCGCGCACCGGCTGGCCCGTCATCAGCACCCGCTCGAACGGCCGGTCGTGCCGGCGCAGCGGCTGGCCGGCCTCGTCGAGCATGCGCCAGCTTTCGTAGCTCGGCTCGGGCACCACGCCATCGGCGCCCACCTCGCTCCAGGTGAGGAAGCGCCGCGCGGCGGTGTTCATGCGCCACAGCGTGTGGTCGGGGTGAAACACCATCACGCCCGCGTCCAGGTTGTCCACCAGGCGCTGCAGGTCGGCCTCGCGCTGGCGCTGCACGGCGCGCGCGGCCTGCGCCTCGTCGCGCAGGCGCAGCATGAGCAGGCACTGGAAGGCCAACACACACAGCAGGTAGGCAATGAGGAAACAGAAAGTGAGCAGCGCCACCGTGGGCTGGAAGGGCCAGCGAAGCACCACGCCCACCAGCGCGTAGCCCAGCAGGATGCTCACCTGCAGCCATAACACGCCACTCAGGGTGCGGAACTCCACCGGCGCGGGCCAGGGGCGGTGTGTACGCGCATCGCCGATCATGAGCAGCAAGAGCGCCAGATTGGTGCCGATCCACAGCATCTGGCGCGCGGGCAGGCTGTCGATGACCTCGATGAAAAACACCGTTACCGGCCACTCCACCAGGATCAGCACCAGAACGCCCGTCATCACCCGGCGCACCGACAAGCCCAGATACGACCGGAAGCCCACCCACAGCAGCGCGAAGGTGAGCGTGAACAGCAGGTTGCTCAACGGCAGCCCCACCCAGGCGGGCAGCAGCGGGCGCGCGCTCATGGCGAGCGAGGCGATGGTGTGCGTGAGGCAGGCCAGGGCCCACCAGCCCAGGCCGCCCACGTGCGGCAGGCGCCGGTGCTGGGTCCAGAAGGCCAGGCCGATGACGATGTCGATGCCGGTCCACACGGCATACAGCGTGGGCAGGTGAAGCGACATGGAGGGGTGGGGAAACCGGTGGGAATCGGCGGTGGCGGAGCGCGGCCCGCGGGCGCGGGGCGCGCCTTCGGGAAGAATGGGCCATTGCAGCACGCGCTCCCGCGCGCGAGCGCCGGATAAGCGGCACGAAAACCGTGCAAACCCCGGCCTCCCGCCGGCAGCGCTTTCACCCAGGTGACACCCCGGGCCAAAGCAGTCGCTGTCGGGACAAAAGCGATCGCGCCGCGCCGCCCAGAATCGCGCCATGGGAACGCTATACCTCGTGCGGCACGGCCAAGCCTCCTTCGGCGCCGCCGACTATGACCAACTCAGCGAGCTGGGCCAGCGCCAGTCGGTGCGACTGGGGCGCTACTGGGCCGAACGTGGGCTGCGCTTCGACGCCGTGGTCACGGGCTCGCTGCGCCGCCACGAACAGACCTGGGCCGGCATCGCCGAGGGCGCGGGCCTGGCGCTGCAGCCGCTGGTGATGCCGGGCCTGAACGAGTACGACGCCGACGCGGTGATCCGCTGCATCCACCCGCAGCCGCTGCAGAAGCCGGACACACCCGAGCTCTACCGTCACCACTTCCGCCTGCTGCGCGACGGCCTCACGCAGTGGATGGCCGGCACGGTGAGCCCACAGGGCATGCCCAGCTACGACGACTTCGCGCGCGGCATCGCCGGCGCGCTGGACCACGTGCGTGGCACGCACCACCAGCAGAATGTGCTCATCGTCTCCAGCGGAGGGCCGATCGCCACCGCCGTGGGCCAGGTGCTGGGGCTCAGCCCCGAGGCCACGATCGAGCTGAACCTGCGCATCCGCAACAGCGCGGTGACCGAGTTCCAGTTCACGCCCAAGCGGCACAGCCTGCTGACGTACAACACGCTGCCGCACCTGGATGGGTCGGACTACAAGGACTGGATCACTTACGCGTGATGCATCCTCGCGTTCCTCGAGCTGGCTTCTTGCGGAGGCCTCGCGCTGACGGCTGGCGTGGTCCGCGTTCTCCGGCCCACGCTCGCGCAGATGTTCCCGTGCGCTCCACCGGGCCTGCGTCAACACCGCTGTTGGCACGCCCCCTCTGTGGCAAGCGCGAATGGGGCCTGCGCCCGCGAACCCCACCATCCGTCGAGAGTGACGCCCTGGCGCACCACCATGAAACGGGCTCCCCTTAATTGGGGTCATTAATTGGGGTCAGATTCCAATTAATCGCCGCGTGAGGGGAAGTCCGGTCTTCTTTGGCTGGCCAGTGCGCTACTGGGGTCGATGGTGTGGGTGTCCGGGCGCAGGCCCCATTCGCGCTTGCCTCAGAGGGGGCGCGCCAACCACGGCGGTGACGCCAGCCCTGTTCGAGTGCTCGGGCGCCTCTGCGCGAGCGTGGGCCGGAGAACGGGCACACGCACCAGCGGCCCTCGCGAGGTGCAGGCACGCACTCGCGAGATACAGACCAGTCAGCAGCCAGGCCCGATCACCCGCGCCTGAGCGTATCCCCAGGCAACTGATCCATCTCCACCAACAGCTTCGCCAGCGCCCGCCCCGCCGCATCGAGCAGTGCGCGCCCGTTCTCCGCCGTGGCCGCGCTGGCGTTGCCCACCGCACCAGAGGGATTGAGGTCCTGCGCCTGCCAGGCGAACTTCGCGCTGCGCCCGTTGCCCAGCGTCTCGAATCGCTGCGCACGCTGCTCGCTGCTCGAGGCGAAGTTGCGCGCCAGCTCCATGCGCACGCGGCCCGGGTTGAGCACGCGCATCAGCGCCGTTTCCACCTCGCCCGCGTGCGCGCCGAAGCGCTGCTCGTGCGCAGAGAAACGTGCGTTCACGTCCTGTCCCTGCGCGTCGAGCAAGGGCAGGTGAAACCAGCTCGTGCTCACCACCAGCAGGCCGCGGCGCGCGCGCAGGTCGCGCGCCACCGGGTCCAGCAGGCCCACCTGCCCACCGTGGGTGTTGAAGATCAGCAGCTTCTTCACGCCCGCGTCGGCCACGCACTCCGCGAGTTCGGTCCACAGGCGGATCAGCGTCTCGGCCTTGAGCGTGAGGGTGCCCGCGAAGGCCGTGTGCTCGGGCGAGAAGCCCACGGCCTGCAGCGGCAGGAACAGCGCGGGCAGGTCGACCGGCAGGTGCCCCAGCGCGGTCTCGATCACGCCGCGCGCGATGTCCGCGTCCACCGACAGCGGCAGGTGCGGCCCGTGCTGCTCGGTGGCGGCCACGGGCAGCACGGCAATGGCGCGCTCGCGGTCGAGCGCCGCGAACTCGGTGGCGCTCAGGTCTTGCCAGTAGCGCGAGGAAGGGGTGGCGGCGGACATCGCCCGATCTTACGGGCGACGCCGCCAGGGCGGGGCCACGCGTCGACGCGTCAGCGGTAGAGCCAGCCGCGCGACCACGGCAACTCGCTCGCCACCCGGCCCGAGGGCCGGCACAGCACCTGGAACAGCGCGATCTCGTCGTGCTCGAAGGCCCAGGCGCAGCCGGCCAGGTAAACGCGCCAGATTCGCCAGGTCTTCTCGTCCACCATGGCGCGCAACGCGGCGGCCTTGGCCTCGAAGCGCTCGCTCCACAGCCCGCAGGTGCGCGCGTAGTGGCGGCGCAGGTTCTCGATGTCGAAGGCCTCCAGGCCGCCCTCCTGCAGGGTGCGCAGCACGGTGGCGATGTGCGGCAGCTCGCCACGCGGGAACACGTAGCGCTCGATGAAGCTGCCACCGCCATGCGCCGTCTCGCCGTCGTTGGCGTCGGTGCTGGTGATGCCGTGGTTCATGGCCCAGCCGTCGGGTTTGAGAAGTTGGCGGATCTTCTGGAAGTAGGGCACCAGGTTGTCCAGGCCCACGTGCTCGAACATGCCCACGCTGGTGATGCGGTCGAAGGGCCCGTCCTTCACGTCGCGGTAGTCCTGCAGGCGGATCTGAATGCGGTCCTGCAGGCCCGCGCGCTTCACGCGCTCGGTGGCCAGGTCGAACTGGTTCTGCGACAGCGTGACGCCCACGCACTGCGCGCCGAACTGCTGCGCCGCGCGCAACACCAGCGCGCCCCAGCCGCAGCCGATGTCGAGCAGGCGCTGGCCCGGCTGCAACCGGATCTTGCGCAGGATGTGGTCGATCTTCTTCACCTGCGCCTGGTCCAGTGTCTCGTCGCCGTTCTCGAAGTAGGCGCAGGAATAGACCATGTTCTCGTCCAGCCACTCGCCGTAGAAGGCGTTGGAGACGTCGTAGTGGTACTGGATGGCCTCGGAATCGGTCTCGCGCGTGTGCTGGAAGCTGCGCTTGATGCGGCCCATCAGGCCGTTCTCGGGCTGGGCGTTGTCGGCCAGGCCGTGGGCCGCCGCCAGCACGTCGGCCAGCGACCCCTCCACGTCGATCAGCCCCTCCACGTAAGCGCGCCCGAGCGTGTCGAGGTTGGGATCGATCAGCAGCGGCAGGCCGCTGGCGTCCTTCACGCGGATGGTGACCTGGGGCTGCTCGAAGCGACCCAGGTCGATCGGCGTGCCGCCGTCGCGCCAGTACAGCCGCACCGGCAGGTTGACCTTGTCTTGCATGCGCCGTGCCCAGGGCATCAGCGCCATTTCCACGATTGCTCCCATTCAGGATCCCTCCAATGGTGGTGTTTGACGTCAAGCCAAGCTGCGGTTTTACCCAAAAATCCGCGGCCGTGAATCGCCGATGACAAATCCGCACCGGTCGAGCGCCTTATCCGCACCTTGCGCACCTTGGCAAAACCCGTGCCCAGGCAAAGGCCCTGGCGGAACTCGGGTGCCGCCGCCCGCTCATACCGCGGCGCCCACCGGCGCCCGACAATCCCCTGGTCATGACCCTGCCCCTTCTGTCCCTGGCCGCGCGCGCGCGGCGCCTCCTGCTCGCCTCCCTGGGCGGCCTGGCGCTGTGCCTGCCCCTCGCCGCACCCGCGCAGAACCTCGCCGCCCTCATGAAAGGCGCGCCGGCCGCCGGCGTGTTCCAGTCGGAGCAGACGCGCGCCGAGCTGCTGGCCCACGCGCCCGAGGGCGCCGGCGCCGGCCGCACCATCTGGCTGGGGCTGCGCCTGGACCACGCACCGCACTGGCACACCTACTGGAAAAACCCGGGCGATTCCGGGCTGGCCACCGAGCTGCGCTGGACCCTGCCCGAAGGCGTGAGCGCGGGTGACATTGACTGGCCCACGCCGCGCAAATTCCCCATCGGCACCCTGGCCAACTACGGCTACGACGGGACCGTGGTGTTGCCCGTGCCGCTGACGGTGAGCGACAACTTCCGCGGCGAGGCCGTGGACGTGCGACTGGACGCGAGCTGGCTGGTGTGCCGCAAGGAATGCATCCCGGAGGAGGCGAGCTTCACGCTGCGCCTGCCCACCAGCGGCACCACCGGCGGCCACGGCGAGCTGTTCGCCGCCATGCGCGACGCCCGGCCACGCGACCTGAAGGCGGGCGCCAGCTTGGTCGCGCCCGACGACGGCTTCCTGCGCGTGGCCCTGGACGGCCTGCCCGCCGACTGGCGGGGGCGCGAGCTGGAGTTCTTCCCCGAACTGGGCGGCGTGATCGAGCCCGGCGCCGCCTGGACCCAGGCCTGGGACGGCGCGCGCTGGACCGCGCGCGTGCCGCTGTCCCCTCAGCGCTTCGACAGCCCCACGGCCATGGACCTGGTGGTGGCGCCCGCCCAGCCCGCGGGCGAAGGCCCGGGCGAGACCGGCGCGCGCCTGGCCGCCGTGCCCGTGCAGGGCACCTGGCCCGCACCGGCGCCGCTGCCCACGGCCGGCGTGCCCGACGCCTTGCAGGCCGCGCTCGACGCCAACGCCGCGCGCTCGGCCGCCGCCTCCGCCCCGTCCACCCCACCGGCCAGCTCGCTCACCCTCGGCGCGGCGCTGATCGGCGCGCTCATCGGCGGCCTCATCCTCAACCTCATGCCCTGCGTGTTTCCCGTGCTGGCCATCAAGGTGACCGGGTTCGCGAAGCACGGCGGCGACACCCGCGCGCACCGCGCCCACGGCTTGGCCTACACGGCCGGCGTGGTGCTGTCCTTCCTGGCGCTGGGTGGCCTGCTGCTGTCCCTGCGCGCGGCGGGTGAACAGCTCGGCTGGGGCTTCCAGTTGCAAAGCCCGGCGGTCGTGGCCGCGCTCGCCACGCTGTTCACCCTCATCGGCCTGAACCTCGCGGGCCTGTTCGAGTTCGGCAATGTGTTGCCCAGCGGCGTGGCCAGCCTGCAGGCGCGCCACCCCACGGCCGACGCCTTCCTCACCGGCGTGCTGGCCACGGCCGTGGCCTCGCCCTGCACCGCGCCGTTCATGGGCGCCTCGCTGGGCCTGGCCATCGCCCTGCCCGCGCCGCAGGCCCTGCTGATCTTCGGCGTGCTGGGCCTGGGCATGGCCCTGCCCTACCTGCTGGCGAGCTGGGTGCCCGCCGTGGCGCGCGCCCTGCCGCGCCCGGGCCCGTGGATGGAGCGCTTCAAACAGTTCATGGCCTTCCCCATGTTCGCCACCGTGGTGTGGCTGCTGTGGGTGCTGGGGCAGCAGAGCGGCATCGACGGCGCGGCCGCGCTGCTCATGCTGCTCGTTGTGCTGGCCCTGGCCATCTGGTCCCTGGGCCTGCGCGGCAAGGGCCGCGTGGTGCTGGGCGGCCTGTCGCTGGCGGCGCTGCTGGCGCTGGCGGTGGGCATCGGCCCCAACGTGCTGCGCCTGCAGGATGGCGAGGCCAACACCGCCGCCACGGCCACCGGCGTGGCCGGCCTGGCCTGGGAACCCTGGAGCCCGCAACGCCAGGCCGAATTGCTCGCACAGGGTCGCCCGGTCTTCGTCGACTTCACCGCCGCCTGGTGCGTCACCTGCCAGTACAACAAGCGCACCACGCTGGCCGACGAGCGCGTGCTGGGCGACGTGGCCGGCAAGAACGTGGCGCTGCTGCGCGCCGACTGGACACGCCGCGACCCCGCCGTGACGCAGGCCCTGGCCGCGCTGGGCCGCAATGGCGTGCCGGTGTACGCCATCCACAAGAACGGCCAGCCCGTGCAGGTGCTGACCGAAGTGCTGAGTGTCGAGGAGGTCCGCACGGCGCTGGCCGCACTCTGAGAACGCGTTCTGACCGCGCCGCGATGGCGCGCCGCCCGTGCTTCGTTGTTCATCCACCCGCAACCGTCCGACTGGAGCCACCATGAAACGCCGTCCGCTGATCGCCCTGGGTGCGCTGTCGCCCCTCACCGCCTTCCTGCCCGCCGCGCACGCCGCCGCCGTGGGCCAGGCCGCGCCCGACTTCACGCTCACCGACACGGCGGGCAAGCCAGTGAAGCTGTCCGACTTCCGCGGCAAGCACGTGGTGCTGGAGTGGAACAACCCGGGCTGCCCGTTCGTGCGCAAGCACTACCAGGGCAACATGCAGGCGCTGCAGAAGGAAGCGGCGGACAAGGGCCTGGTGTGGCTGGCGATCAACTCCACCGAGGACGCGAGCAGCGACTACCTGACGCCGCCGCAACTGGGCCGCTGGATGAGCGAGCAGAAGGGCGTGCCCACGGCGACGCTGATGGACGAGGACGGCAAGGTGGGCCGGGCCTACGCGGCGCGCGTGACGCCGCACATGTACGTGATCGACCCGCAGGGCAAGCTGGCCTACGCGGGCGGCATCGACAGCATTCCCTCGGCGCGGGTGGACGACATCCCCAAGGCCACCAACTACATCCGCCAGGCGATGACGGAGATCGCCGCCGGCAAACCCTTGAGCGTGAGCACGAGCCGGCCTTACGGGTGCACGATCAAGTACGCGGTCTGATTGCCTCCTTCTTCGGCTTTCCTGCTTTTTTTGTTGGCGAGGCGGTTGCGATCCACGTCCTCGCGCTGACGGCTGGCGTGGTCCGCGTTCTCCGGCCCACGCTCGCGCAGATGTCCCCGGGCACTCCACCGGGCCTGCGTCACCACCGTGGTTTGAGCGCCCCCTCTGTGGCAAGCGCGAATGGGGCCTGCGCCCGCGAACCCCACCATCCGTCGAGAGTGACGCCCGAGCGCGCCACCGGAAATCAGGCTCCCCTTAATTGGGGTCAGATTCCATTTAATCGCCGAGCCAGGGAAGTCCGGTCTTCTTGGGCCGGCCCATCCGCTACTGGGGTCGATGGTGTGGGTGTCCGGGCGCAGGCCCCATTCGCGCTTGCCACAGGAGGGGGCGCGCCAACCATGGTGGTGACGCCAACCCTGTTCTAGCGCCCGGGCGCCTCTGCGCGAGCGTGGGCCGGAGAACGGGCACACGCACCAGCGGCCCTCGCGAAGCAGAGGCGCGAAACGCCACGCCAACCCCCCCAACCCAGAGCGCACCACCCCCCAAGGGGATAATCCCCCGATACCCCCTGGCCCTCAGCGACCCCATGCCTTTTGCTCCCCTGAAGAACGACAGCTTCCTGCGCGCCTGCCTGCGCCAGTCCACCGACCACACCCCCGTGTGGCTCATGCGCCAGGCCGGCCGCTACCTTCCCGAATACCGCGCCACGCGCGCCAAAGCCGGCAGCTTCATGGGCCTGGCCACCAACGTCGACTACGCCACCGAGGTCACCCTCCAGCCCCTGGAGCGCTACCCGCTCGACGCCGCCATCCTCTTCTCCGACATCCTCACCATCCCCGACGCCATGGGCCTGGGCCTGTCCTTCGCGCTCGGCGAAGGCCCCAAGTTCGAGAAGACCGTGCGCACCGAGGCCGATGTCGACGCCCTCGCCGTGCCGGACATGGACAAGCTGCGCTATGTCTTCGACGCGGTCACCTCCATCCGCCGCGCGCTGAACGGCCGCGTGCCCCTCATCGGCTTTTCCGGCAGCCCCTGGACCCTGGCCTGCTACATGGTCGAGGGCGGCGGCTCCGACGACTACCGCCTGGTCAAGTCGCTCATGTATTCGCGGCCCGACCTGATGCACCGCATCCTCGCCACCAACGCCGACGCGGTGGCCGCCTACCTGAACGCGCAGATCGAGGCCGGCGCGCAAGCGGTGATGATTTTTGACAGCTGGGGCGGCGTGCTGGCTGACGGCGCGTTCCAAACCTTCAGCCTCGCGTACACGAAACGTGTGCTCTCACAACTGAAGCGCGAGCACGAGGGTGTGACGATCCCGCGCATCGTCTTCACCAAGGGTGGCGGCCTGTGGCTGGAAGAGATGAAGGCGCTGGACTGCGAGGCGCTGGGCCTGGACTGGACCGTCTCGCTCGCCCGCGCACGAGCGCTCGTGGGCGAAGGCCCCAACGCCAAGGCCCTGCAAGGCAACATCGATCCCAACGTGCTGTTCGCGCCACCCGCGGCCATCGAGGCCGAGGTGATCAAGGTGCTGGAGAGCTTCGGCACGCCGCACACCGGCGCGGGCACCGGCCCCACGCACATCTTCAACCTGGGCCACGGCATCAGCCAGCACACACCGCCCGAACACGTGACCGCCCTGGTAAATGCGGTCCACTCGCATTCGCGCCGTCTGCGCCAGGCCGCGTGATCACCGGGCGCCGCGCGCTCCGTTTTCAGGAGTGCGACCGCCGGCGATGCGCTGTCATCGCCCGGTCATCAAGGCTTGATGCGAACGCACTTAGCACAAAAACGGCCAGAAAAAGCACTTGACAGGGGTCAGTTATGCACAAAATTTGTGCTGCGGTGCGCCATCCCCGCATCGACCCATGCCGGGCCGGCACAACGCCAGGGTTGCTGGTTAACCCATTGATTTCATTGAATTTTGTGCACTGCCTTTTTTTGAGGCAGTTTAAGCAAAGTGTTGATTTTCAAGGCCTGCGGCGCGACGGCAGCAGGCTATCAACAAAGTTATCCACAGAAGCGTTGGATATGTCTGGCAACTGTTTCACATCAAGCACTTAGCGACGATTTCGCTGACAAACGTGAGGAACCAACCCTAAGCATGTGTCACTGGCCCGCCGTGGTCGTCGCCACCCCCGCACACAGCGGGATGGGCGACACCCTCAGCTACCGCAGCGAGCGCGCCCTGGCGCCCGGCACGCTGGTGCGCGTGCCCCTGGGCGCGCGCGAGGTGCTGGGCATCGTGTGGCGCAACGACGCCGCGCCGCCTGAGGACCTGGCCGAGGGGCAGGCGCGCGACGTGGCCCAGGTGCTGGACGCCCTGCCCCCGCTGGACGAGGCCTGGCGCGAGCTGGTGGGCTTCGCCGCCCGCTACTACCAGCGTGCCCTGGGCGAGGTGGCCCTGGCGGCCCTGCCCCCGCCCCTGCGGGACCTGGACCCGACGCAGCTGGCCCGCCGGCTCAAGCGCCCCGCGCGCGCCGAGCCGGCCGCCGTGGCGCCCGACAGCGCCCGCGCCCTCACGCCCGAGCAGGCCGCCGCGCTGGAGGCCCTGGCCGCCGCCGACACCGCGCCGGCCTTGCTGTTCGGCGCCACCGGCAGCGGGAAGACGGAGGTCTACCTGCAGGCCACCGAACGCACCCTGGCCGCCGACCCCGCCGCCCAGGCACTCATCCTGGTGCCCGAGATCAACCTCACGCCCCAGCTCGAAGAACGCTTTCGCGCCCGCTTCGGCCACGACACCGTGGTCTGCCTGCACAGCGGCATGACGCCCGCGCAGCGCCTGGCCGCCTGGATCGCCGCGCACACCGGGCGCGCGCGCATCGTGCTGGGCACGCGGCTGGCGGTGTTCGCCAGCCTGCCCGGCCTGCGGCTGGTGGTCGTCGACGAAGAGCACGACCCCAGCTACAAGAGCCAGGACGGCGCGCGCTACTCGGCGCGCGACCTGGCCATCTACCGCGGCAAGCTGCAGGGCGCGCGCGTGCTGCTGGGCTCGGCCACGCCCTCGCTGGAGAGCTGGCACGCCAGCGAGCAAGGCCGCTACCGCCGCCTGGCCATGGCCGCGCGCATCGGCGGCGGCGCGCTGCCGCGCCTGCGCCTGGTGGACATGAACCACCAGCCCAAGGGCGCCCTGCTGGCGCCACCGCTGCTGGCCGCCATGGGCGAGCGCATCGCGCGCGGCGAGCAGTGCCTGGTGCTGATCAACCGGCGCGGCTACGCGCCCGTGCTGGCCTGTCACGCCTGCGGCTGGAAGAGCGGCTGCCCGCACTGCAGCGCCTACCGCGTCTTCCACAAGCTCGACCGCACGCTGCGCTGCCACCACTGCGGCTTCACCCAGCGCGTGCCGCGCGCCTGCCCCGACTGCGGCAACCTCGACATCGAGCCCGTGGGCCGCGGCACCGAGCAGGTGGAAGAGCAGCTCGCCGGCCTGCTGGCGGACGTCCACCGCCCCGACGGCGGCCCCGTGCGCGTGGCCCGCATGGACGCCGACACCACCAAGACCAAGGGCAGCCTGGAGGCGCAACTGGCCGCCCTGCACGCGGGGGAGGTGGACGTGCTGGTGGGCACGCAGATGATCGCCAAGGGGCACGACTTCCGCCGCATCACTCTGGTGGCCGCCGTGCAGCCCGACGCCGCCCTGTTCGCCGCCGACCACCGCGCGCCCGAGCGCCTGTTCGCGCTGCTGATGCAGGCCGGCGGGCGCGCGGGGCGCGACGCCGCGCACAGCGGCGCGGCCGAGCTGTGGGTGCAGACCTGGGTGCCCGAGCACCCGCTCTTCACGCACCTGCGCGCGCACGACTTCGCCGGCTTCGCGGCCACCGAGCTGGCCGAGCGCGAGGCCGCGGGCATGCCGCCCTTCGGCCACCAGGCCTTGCTGCGCGCCGACGCGCGCACGCAGGAGGCGGCGCAGGGCTTCCTGAACGCGGCGGCCGCCGCTGCGAAAGACCTGCCGCACCGCGAGGCCGTGACCCTGTTCCCCGCCGTGCCGCTCACCATCCAGCGCGTGGCCAACGTGGAGCGCGCGCAACTGCTGGTGGAAAGCCCTTCGCGCGCGGCGCTGCGGCGCTTCCTGGCCGCCTGGCAGGCGGTGCTGCTGCAATGCCGCGCCCTGCCCGAGGCGCGCGGCCTCATCCGCTTCGCGGTGGACGTGGACCCGCTGAGCCTGTGAACCCGTCGTGAACCGTCAGCGGCGCTTCATTGGGCAGCAGCCGCATTCAACGGCAGCACCTCGCACAGCGCCTCCACCGTCAACACCACGTCGCGGATCTTGAACGGTTGCAGCAACAGGCGCCGGATACCCAGGGCCTTGAGCTGCTGAACGATGGCGGCGTTGGCGCTGGTGGCCATCACCGCCATCTGCATCCGCGGGTGGCTCTCGCGCAAGCGCGCCAGCAGGGCCAGCGCGGCCTCTCCCTCGGCCAGCGACGCCAGCACCGCGTCCATGCGCTGCGCCTGCAGCATCTGCTGGCCGATGGCCAGTGTGGCGGCCTGGTGCACCTGCGCCAGGTCCATGCCGCGGCACACGCTGGTCACCGAGCTGCGCACCATGCGGTCGGGTTCGATCAGCAGCAGTTGCGGCAAGGCGCCATGAACGGAACTCGTCATGACGTGGCCTCTTCGCGGCGCACCAGCTCGTCGACCACCAGGTCGCGCAGTGAGCACAGGATGTTCAGCCCCAGGCGATCGATCTGGCGCGGCCGCCGGTCCATGATGCACAAGGTGCCCACGGCGGGCCCCCAGGGCATGCGCAGCACCGCGCCCGCATAGAAGCGCACCCACGGCGGGCCCACCACCATCGGGTTGTCGAGGAAGCGCTCGTCCCTGAGCGCGTCCGGCACGACCAGGGTCTGGCGCTCCAGGATGGCGTGGCCGCAAAAGGACACATCGCGCGGCGTTTCGATGCTGTCCAGGCCGAACTGCGACTTGAACCACTGGCGGCCCCGGTCCACGAAGGAGACCGTGGCGATCGGCACGTCGAACTCGTTCATCGCGAAGCGCGTGATGCGGTCGAAGCGTTCCTCGGCCGGGGTGTCGAGCAGCAGCAGGTCGCGCAGGGCCTGCAGCCGGATTTCCTCGTCGCTGGGGATGGGGGCGGTGATCATGGTCAATCCCGGGCACGGACGCCGTGCCCATGTCCGGGATATCGGCCGCCCCTGGCCGGGGCTTGAGCCCCCGGCCAGTGCGCGCGATCAGGCGAGATCGAAGCGGTCCAGGTTCATGACCTTGACCCAGGCGGCGACGAAGTCCTTCACGAACTTGTCCTTGCCGTCTGCGCTGCCATACACCTCGGCCAGGGCGCGCAGCACCGAGTTGGAGCCGAACACCAGGTCGACGCGGCTGCCCGTCCACTTCACTGCGCCGCTCTTGCGGTCACGGCCCTCGTACTGGTCGCCGGACGGGCCCCACACCGTGCCCATGTCGAGCAGGTTGACGAAGAAGTCGTTCGTCAGCGTGCCGGGCCTGGCGGTGAACACGCCGAGCTTGCTGCCATCGAAGTTGGCGCCCAGCACGCGCAGGCCTCCGACCAGAGCCGTCATCTCGGGCGCGGTGAGCGTCAGCAACTGGGCCTTGTCCACCAGCAGGTGCTCGGCTGGCACCGACGAAGGGGCCTTGAGGTAGTTGCGGAAGCCGTCGGCGAAGGGCTCGAGGTACTCGAACGACTCGACGTCGGTCTGTTCCTGCGAGGCGTCCACGCGACCCGGCGCGAAGGGCACGTCCACCGAGGCACCGGCCGCCTTGGCGGCCATCTCGATGCCCACGCCACCGGCCAGCACGATCACGTCGGCCAGCGACAGCTTGCCACTCGCCTTCTGGATGGCCTCCAGCTTGGGCAGGGTCTTCACCGCGATGGCGTTGACGGCCCAGTCCTTCTGCGGTGCCAGGCGGATGCGCGCGCCATTGGCGCCGCCGCGCTTGTCACCGCCGCGGAACGTGGAGGCGGACGCCCAGGCGGTGGTCACCAGGTCGGACACCGGAATGCCGGCGGCGGCGATCTTGGCCTTCGCGTCGGCGATGTCGGCCGCCGTGGGCTGGTGGGTGGGCGCCGGCAGCGGGTCCTGCCAGAGCAGGTCTTCCTTCGGCACCTCGGGCCCCAGGTAGCGCGACTTCGGCCCCAGGTCGCGGTGCGTGAGCTTGAACCAGGCGCGCGCGTACGCCTCGGCGAAAGCCTGCGGGTCGTTGAGGAACTTGCGCGAGATCTTCTCGTAGGCCGGGTCGAAGCGCAGCGACAGGTCGGTCGTCAGCATGCTGGGCTTGCGCTTGGGCGAGTCGGGCGTGGGGCCGGGGATGAAGGCCTCGGCGCCCTTCGCCTCCCACTGGATGGCGCCGGCCGGGCTCCTGGTTTTCTCCCACTCGTACTTGAACAGGAACTGGAAGAAGTCGTTGCTCCAGCGCGCGGGGGTGCTGGTCCAGGTGACCTCCAGGCCGGAGGTGATGGTGTCGGCGCCCATGCCGCTGCCATGCTTGCTGGCCCAACCGAAGCCCTGCGCCTCCAGCTCACCGCCCTCGGGCTCCACGCCCACGTGGCTGGCCGCGCCCGCGCCGTGGGTCTTGCCCAGGGTGTGGCCACCGGCGATCAGTGCCACGGTCTCTTCGTCGTCCATGGCCATGCGCTTGAAGGTCTCGCGGATGTCCTTGGCCGCCGCGACCGGGTCGCCGCTGCCGTCCGGGCCCTCGGGGTTCACGTAGATCAGGCCCATCTGCACGGCGCCCAGCGGGTTTTCGAGGTCGCGCTCACCTGGCTTGCTGTGCGAATAGCGGCTGTTGGGTGTGGTGCTGGCCGCCAGCCAAGCCGTCTCCTTGCCCCAGTACACGTCCTGGTCGGGTTCCCACACGTCCTCGCGCCCACCGGCGAAACCAAAGGTGCGAAAGCCCGTGTTCTCCAGCGCCACGTTGCCGGCCAGGACCATCAGGTCGGCCCACGAGATCTTCTGCCCGTACTTCTGTTTGATGGGCCACAGCAGGCGACGGGCCTTGTCCAGGCCCACGTTGTCGGGCCAGGAGTTCAGCGGCGCGAAGCGCTGCTGACCACGCCCGGCGCCACCACGCCCATCGCCCACACGGTAGGTGCCGGCGCTGTGCCAGGCCATGCGGATCATGAGGCCCGCGTAGTTGCCGAAGTCGGCGGGCCACCAGTCCTGCGAATCCGTCATCAGGGCATTGAGGTCGGCCTTCAGGGCCTTGTAGTCGAGCTTCTTGAACTCGTCAGCGTAGTTGAACGACGTGCCCAGGGGGTTGGAGCGGCTCGAGTGCTGGTTCAGCAGGTCCAGGCGCAACTGGTTCGGCCACCAGTCCTTGTTGGACGTGCCGCCGCTGGCGGGGGCGTGGAAGGGACACTTGGCTTCTGACATGGTGGTCTCCTGGTGGGGGCGGGTTGGTATGGTCGTGTTCATGCCGAGGCCTGAGCAGCGACTACGGACATTCTGGTGAGCCACCCGCTCAACGTCCATGCAATTGAGCGAATATCATCGATAGATCATAACTATCGATTGGTGGTGATGCTTCGTCGATGGAAGCAGGGCCTCAGGTCAGCAGCGTGACGGCGCCGGAGAAGGTAAGGAAGGCCACTGCGGTGGTGACCAGGATGATGCGGGCGATGCGCCCGTTGTCGGCGCCGAAGCGCTCGGCCAGCAGGGAGACGTTGCTGGCGCTGGGCAAGGCGGCCGTGAGCACCATCACCGTGAGCGCGGCGCTGGACAAGCCCAGACCCAGGCGCATGGCCAGCAGCCCTGCGCCCAGCACCAGCAGCGGGTGCACCACCAGCTTCAACGCGGCCACCGGCAGGTAGTCGCCCAGGGGCATGGGGTGATTGGCCGTCATCTGCGCACGCGCCAACACGGCGCCGATGGTGAACAGTGCCACCGGCGATGCCGCGTCGGCCAGCAGCCAGACCGTTTTCTCCACCGGGCCCGGCAACTGGAAGGCCCAGGCCGAGGCGACGCCGCCCAGGCCGATGGCCCAGGGCATGGGGTTGGTGAGCACGCCGCGCAAGGCCTTGCGCGCGGCCGGCCACACGGCCGATCGGCCACTGCCCCCCGCGCCATCGAGGCGCGAGAGCGCGATGCACAGCGAACTGGTCACCAGCATGTCCACCACCATGGTGAGGATCACCGTGCCGGCGGCGCTGTCGCCCAACAAGGCGACGATGAGGGGCACGCCCATGAAGCCCGAGTTGGGAAAGGCCGCCACCAGCGCGCCGAAGGCGGCGTCGTTCCAGCGGATGCGGGCGTTGAGCGTGATGGCGATGGTGACGCCCACCACCAGCAGTCCGCACAACAGGTACAGGCCGGCGACCTTGGCGTCCAGCAGCTGCGCGATCGGCGTGGTGGAGCCGAAGCGGTAGAGCATGCAGGGCAAAGCGAAGAACAGCACGAAGCCGTTGAGCCCGGGAATGGCCTCCAGCGGCAGCAGTCGCCGCCGCGCGGCCAGGTAGCCGGCGAGCACGAGCGCGAAGAAGGGGAAGGTGATGAGCAGGACCTGCAGCACGGGCGGCATTGTGTCAGGCCTCGACACCCCCGGCCGCTATGATCCTTCGCTTTGCCTCGCCGCCTTCCATGTCCGCCGGTCTGAACCTCGCCCAGCTTGAAGCCGTGAACCACCTGGGCGGCCCCTGTCTGGTGCTGGCGGGCGCCGGGTCGGGCAAAACGCGCGTGATCACGCACAAGATCGCGCGGCTGATCCAGGCCGGGCTGGAGGCCAACCGCATCGCGGCCATCACCTTCACCAACAAGGCCGCCGCCGAAATGCGCGAGCGCGCCGGCCACCTGGTGGGGCGCGACGCGAAGAAGGTGCTGATTTGCACCTTCCACGCGCTGGGCGTGCGCCTGCTGCGCGAGGACGGCGAGGTGCTGGGCCTGAAGAAGCAGTTCAGCATCCTCGACACCGACGACATCACCAGCCTGCTCAAGGACTGCGGCACCACCACCGACGCCGCCACCGCGCGCCAGTGGCAGTGGACCATCAGCGCCTGGAAAAGCGCCGGCCTCAACAGCGCCGCCGCGCTGGCGCAGGCGCGCGACGAGAACGAGCGCAGCACCGCGCTGATCATGCAGCGCTACGAGGAGCGTCTGGTGGCCTACCAGGCGGTGGACTTCGACGACCTCATCGCCTTGCCGCTGAAGCTGCTGCGCGAGCACGCCGAGGTGCGCGAGAAGTGGCAGAAGAAGATGGGCCACGTGCTGGTGGACGAGTACCAGGACACCAACGCCACGCAGTACGAGCTGCTCAAGCTGCTGGTGGGCGAGCGCGCGCGCTTCACCGCCGTGGGCGACGACGACCAGTCCATCTACGGCTGGCGCGGCGCCACGCTGGACAACCTCAAGCGCCTGCCGCAGGACTTTCCCGAGCTCAAGGTCATCAAGCTGGAGCAGAACTACCGCTCCACCAGCGCCATCCTGCGCGCGGCCAACCACGTCATCGGGCCCAACCCCAAGCTGTTCCAGAAGACGCTGTGGAGCGAGCTGGGCGAGGGCGAGCCGGTGCGTGTGGTGGACTGCGACAACGAGGAGCACGAGGCCGAGCGCGCGGTGGCGCGCATCCTGAGCCTGCGCGCCAATTCGCAGCACAAGGAGTGGCGCGACTTCGCCATCCTCTACCGTGCCAACCACCAGGCGCGCGTGTTCGAGCAGTCGCTGCGCCGCGCGCAGGTGCCCTACAAGGTGTCGGGTGGCCAGAGCTTCTTCGACAAGGCCGAGATCCGCGACCTGTGCGCCTGGCTGCGCCTGCTCACCAACAACGACGACGACCCGGCCTTCCTGCGCGCGGCCACCACGCCCAAGCGCGGCATCGGCCACACCACGCTGGGGCAGTTGGGCGGCTTCGCCACGCAGTACAAGCTGAGCCTGTTCGCCGCGCTGTTCTCGCACTCGCTGCCCAGCGCGGTGTCGGGCCGCGCCATCAGCGCGTTGCACGAGTTCGGCCGCCAGGTGAACGACCTGGAGTACCGCGCGCGCCACACCGTGGGGCACGAGGCCGCGCGCACCTTCCTCACCGAATGGCTCAAGGACATTGGCTACGAGCAGCACCTGTACGACAACGAAGACAACGAGAAGGTGGCCGCGGCGCGCTGGACCAACGTGATGGAGTTCTGCGACTGGGTGGCGGGGCGCTGCGGCGGGCAGATCGACGACGCGGCGGGCGCCACCACCGAGACCGAGCGCAAGACGCTGCTGGAGGTGGTGCAGACGATCGCACTGATCTCCACGCTGTCCGAGCGCGAGCAGGACCAGAACGTGGTCACCCTGTCCACGCTGCACGCGTCCAAGGGCCTGGAGTGGCCGCACGTGACGCTGGCCGGCGTGAACGAGGGCCTGCTGCCCTTCAAGGTGGACGACGACACGCTGAGCGGCGAGGTGCAGCAGCAGCGCATCCAGGAGGAGCGCCGGCTGATGTATGTGGGCATCACGCGCGCGCAGCGCACGCTGGCGGTGAGCTGGCTCAAGCGCCGCAAGAAGGGCCGCGAGAGCGTGCCTGGCGCGGCGAGCCGCTTCATCGCCGAAATGGCACTGGACAAGGAAACCGTGAAGGAAGACCCGCGCGAGAAACTGCGGGCCCTGCGCGCGGAGTTTGCCAAGCGCGCGCAGGACGGCACGGCCGAGCAGAAGGCGCAGGCCTGATGCGGCGCGCCCTGCTGTCCGTCGCCCTGGCCGCGCTGCCCGCTTGGGCCGCCGC
The DNA here is from genome assembly GCF_000723405.1 of Hydrogenophaga intermedia. Taxonomy (GTDB): domain Bacteria; phylum Pseudomonadota; class Gammaproteobacteria; order Burkholderiales; family Burkholderiaceae_C; genus Hydrogenophaga; species Hydrogenophaga intermedia. The sequence goes on from NZ_CCAE010000006.1 coordinate 102,502, forward strand.
CCAGGCCACCGGCACCTGCACCGTGCCCGATCACGTGCCGCCCGCGCGCCTGAGCGGCGAATGGAACGCCACGTTCTGGAACGAAGGCGGGTCCGCCGAACGCCCGCTCGACACGGGCGTGCTGCGCCTGGAGCGCCACCCCGAGTACGGCGGCAGCGTGCGCGGCGACCTGTTGCGCGGCACCGGTGGCCAGATGCGGCGCTCCATCGTCTCGGGCGACGTCACCGACGGTGAGTTCCACTTCGACGAATCCGACGACGGCGTCGACATGGCGGCGGTGTGGAACGGCGTGGCCGAGGACTGCGGCGGGCGCCTCGCCATCACGGGCACGCGCCGGCCCGCCACGGGTGCGGACTCGCCCGACCCCGTGCTGCGGTTCCGGCTGACGAAGCCCACGGGCTGGCGCTGAAGCGCCGCCCGCGGCGGCACCTCAGATCACGCCCTGCGCGAGCATCGCGTCGGCCACCTTCACGAAGCCGGCGATGTTGGCGCCATCCACATAGCTCACCGTGCCGTCGGCGCGGCGGCCGTGGCGCACGCAGGCGGCGTGGATGCCCTGCATGATCTGCAAGAGGCGGCCATCCACCTCGTCGCGCGGCCACGACAGGCGCAGCGCGTTCTGGCTCATCTCCAGGCCCGAGGTGGCCACGCCACCCGCGTTGCTGGCCTTGCCCGGGCCGAACAGCACGCCCGCGTTCTCGAAGGCCGTGGCGGCCTCGATGGTCGACGGCATGTTGGCGCCCTCGGCCACGCACTTCACGCCGTTGGCGATCAGGGTGGCGGCGTCGTTCGCGTCCAGCTCGTTCTGCGTGGCACAAGGCAGGGCAACGTCCACCGGCACGTGCCAGGGGCGTTTGCCGGCCTCGAAGTGCGCGCCGGTGCGCTGGGCGTAGTCGCTCACGCGGCCGAAGTGGTGGTTCTTCACGTCCATCAGGATGGCGAGCTTCTCGGGTGAGAAGCCGTCCTCGTCGACGATGGTGCCGCTGGAGTCGGACACGGTGACCACCTTGGCGCCCAGCGCCATGGCCTTCTCCACCGCGTACTGCGCCACATTGCCCGAACCCGACACCGACACGCGCAGGCCCTGGAAGGACATGCCGCGGGTCTTGAGCATTTCCTCGGCAAAGTACACGGTGCCGTAGCCGGTGGCCTCGGGGCGGATCAGCGAGCCGCCGAAGCTCAGGCCCTTGCCGGTGAAGACGCAGTCGGCGCGGTTGCTGAGCTTCTTGGTCATGCCGGCCATGAAGCCCACCTCGCGCCCGCCCACGCCGATGTCGCCCGCGGGAACGTCGGTGTCCGAGCCCACGTGGCGGAACAGCTCGCTCACGAAGGCCTGGCAGAAGCGCATCACCTCGCCGGGGCTCTTGCCCTTGGGGTCGAAGTCGGCACCGCCCTTGCCACCACCCATGGGCAGCGTGGTCAGCGCGTTCTTGAAGGTCTGCTCGAATGCCAGAAATTTAAGCACCGAGAGGTTGACCGAGGGGTGGAAACGGATGCCGCCCTTGTACGGGCCGATGGCCATGCTGAGCTGGATGCGGTAGCCGCGGTTGACGCGCACCGTGCCGTGGTCGTCCACCCAGGACACGCGGAACATGACCACGCGCTCGGGCTCCACGAGGCGCTCCAGCAGGCTGTGTTCGGCGTATTTCGGGTGCTCGGCGATGAAGGGCCACAGGCTCTCCATCACCTCGGTCACGGCCTGCAGGAATTCGGGTTGGCCGGGGTTGCGCTCGGCGACGGTGTGCAGGAACTGCTCGGCGGAGGGGGTCTTCACGGGGCTCCAGAATGGTGCGGTTGAAACAAAAAACGCACCATTTTGCAACGTCACCGCACCGCTTTGCGCCGCGGCACCCCATGGCGCTGGCGCAGCAAGGCCAGGAACGCCGCGCCCGCCGGTGACAAGGACTGCCCCTTGCGCTGGTAGACGAAGTACTCGCGCTGCACCGCCGGCCCGCGCAGCGGGATGAAGCGCACGCCGAAGTTGCCCGCGAAGGACCGCGCGTACTCGGGCGCCACCAGCACGCCCATGCCGTGCCCGGCCAGCGCCAGCGCGGTGGTGATGTAGTCGACGTCACTCACCGTGTTGAGCGCGAAGTCGTGCCCGTGCGCGTGCAGGCTGCGCTCCAGGTGGCGGGTGAACTCGTTCGAGTAGCCGATCCAGCGCTCCTCGCGCAGGTCCTTCCATGACACGCTCGCGCGGTCGTAGGCGGGGTGCCCCGCGGGGCAGACGAAGCGCAGCGGCACGTTCATGAGGAAGCTGCGCGTCACGTCCTCGCCGGTCAGGCGGTCGGGGCCGATGCCGAGCTCCACCGCGCCGTGGCGCACCGTGTCCACCACGCCGTCGGCCACCGCGTCCTTCAGCCGCACGCTGATCTGCGGGTGCTGCTCGCCGAACTCGTTGAGGATGGAGGCGACCCAGGTGCAGGCCATCATCTGCGAGGTGGCCACGCGCAGGAAGCCGCGCCGCAGCGCGCGGATCTCGGACGCGCCATCGAGTACCTGGCGCACGTCCTCCAGGATGCGCTGCGCCAGAGGCAGCAGGTTGCGCCCCGCCTCGGTGAGCGTGATGGCCGTGCGGCCGCGGTCGAAGAGCTGCAGGCGCAGTTCCTGTTCGAGCTGCTGCACCAGCATGCTCACGGCCGACTGCGTGAGGTTGAGCTGGCGCGCGGCGCCGGTGAAGCTGCCGCTGTGCGTGACGGCGGCGAAGGCGCGCATCTGGCGCAGGCTGATGTTCATGGGTCCTCCACGATCGACGACGGTGCATGGTGCGCCGTGGGCGCACCACCATCAGGTTACCTGATCGATCCATCAAAAGAATTGGCTTGGTTGATGACAAGCCCATTCCTAGAATGACCCGGCCTCCCCGTTTCTTACCCCGTTCTTCCCGGATTCCTCATGCACATCGCCGTCATCGGCACCGGCATCGTGGGCGCCTGCAGCGCCGCCTGGCTGCAGCGCGATGGCCACCAGATCACCTTCGTCGACCCACTCGAACCGGGCGAAGCCTGCTCCTTCGGCAACGCGGGCTCGCTCTCACCCAGCGCCTGCCTGCCCGTGGGCATGCCGGGCATGTGGCGCAAGGTGCCCAAGTGGCTGCTCGACCCGCTGGGCCCGCTCACCGTGCGCACGGGCTACCTGCCGCGCGTGATGCCGTGGCTGGTGCGGATGCTGCGCCACTCCACGCCGCAGGAGGTCACGCGCATCGCCGGCGCGCTGCAGACCCTGCTGCGCCCCATCTTCGATTGCTACGGCCCGCTGCTCGACCACGCGAACGCCAGCGAGCTGGTGCGCCGCACCGGCTGCCTGTACGTCTACTCCTCGCGCGAGGCCGCGGCGCAGTGGAAGTGGGGCATGAACCTGCGCCGCTCGCTCGGCGTGAACCTGGTCGACGTGGAGCGAGAGGAGCTCGAGGCGCTGGAGCCCGACCTGAAGGGCCAGTTCCGCTTCGGCATCCTGGCGCCCGACAACGGCTCCACGCTGGACCCGTCGCAACTGGTGAAGGCCCTGTGCCGCCAGGCCCTGCGCGACGGCGCGCGCCACGACCACCGCTCGGTCACCGGCTTCGAGCGCGCGGGCCGGCGCGTGACCGGCCTGCGCATGGACAGCGGCGAGCCGCTGGCGGTCGACGGCGTGGTGATCGCGGCCGGCGCCTGGTCCGGCGCGCTCGCGGCGCAGCTGGGCGACCGCGTGCCGCTGGAGACGCAACGCGGCTACCACGTCACGGTGCGCAGCTCCAACCTGACGCTGCGCCACACGGTGATGGCCTCCGAGGCCAACCTGATGATCAACCCCATGGCCATGGGCCTGCGCCTGGCGGGCACGGTGGAGTTCGCGGGCCTCAAGCGCGCGCCCAACTACGAGCGCGCCCAGGCCCTGCTGCGCCAGGGCCTGCGCCTGTTCCCGCACCTGGACACGTCCGAGGTGACGCAGTGGATGGGCCACCGCCCCTGCATGCCCGACAGCCTGCCCGTGATCGACCGCAACCGCGACGTGGACAACGCCTGGATGGCCTTCGGCCACGGCCACATGGGCATGTGCATGGGCGCCACCACGGGGCGTGAGGTCGCGCACCTTGTCGCGGGTCGGCCCACGCAGGTGGACCTCGCCCCCTTCTCCGCCTCGCGGTTCAGATGAAGGACCGACGATGAGCGCGCAATGGGCCATCGGCGTGGACATGGGCGGCACCTTCATCGACGTGGTCGCCTGTTCCAGCGGGGGTGAGTTGCGCGCGCTCAAGCACCCGCGCGAGGCCGGCGAGCTGGTGCAACCCATCCTGGCGGCGGTGCAGCGCCTGCTCGATGAACAGCGCATCGAGCCCGCGCAGGTGGCGCGCCTGGTGCACGGCTCCACCGTGGTCACCAACCTGCTGCTGGAACAGGGCGCCGGCCCGGTCGCCGTGCTCACCAACGCAGGCCTGCGCGACGTGCTCGCCCTCGCGCGCCAGGACCGGCGCGACCTGTACACGCCCGCCGTGGCACCGCCCACGCCCGAGCGCCGCTTGTTCCCGGCCGAGCTGCGGTTCGAGATCGGCGGGCGCATCGACGCGCACGGCGACGAGGTCGAACCGCTGGACCGCGCGCAGGTGAGCGCCATCGCCCACCAACTGCGCGCGCAAGGCATCGCCTCGGTGGCGGTGTGCCTGCTGTTCGCGCACCTGCGGCCCGCACACGAGCAACAGGTGCGCGACTGGCTGCTCGACGCCGAGCCCGACTTGCTGGTCTCGCTGTCCAGCGAGGTCGATCCGAAACCGCGCGAGTTCGAGCGCTTCCTGGTCACGGCCTTCGACGCGTACAGCAAGCCGCTGGTGCAGCGTTACCTGCACGCCTTGGGCGAGGCGCTGCGCGCGCGTGGCCTGCCCGAGCCCGCGCTGATGCGCTCTGAAGGCGGCATCGCGCCCTGGACCGACGCAGCGCTGCGCCCCATCGGCCTGGCGATGTCGGGCCCCTGCGCCGCGCTGCAAGGTGTGGCCGCGAGCCTGCCGAAGGCCACCGGTGAAGGCGACAACGACGCCGCGCGCGTGGTGATGTCGGTGGACGTGGGCGGCACCAGCACCGACATCGGCCTGCTCGACGCCGGCCGCCCGCTGTTCAGCGACACGCTGCTGTGCGGCGACCTCACGTTGCGCCTGCGCTGCGCGGACGTGGAGTCGCTGTCCATCGGCGGCGGCAGCCTGGCCACGGTGAACGCGGGCGGCGGCCTGCGCCTGGGCCCGCGCTCGCAGGGCGCCTGGCCCGGCCCCGCGGCCTATGGCCTGGGCGGCACCGAGGCCACGCTGACCGACGCGCTGGTCCTGCTGGGCCGCCTGCCCGAGCGGCTGTCCGGCGGCGTGGTGCTCGACGTGAAGCGCGCGCGCGCCGCCATCGAGAGAGACGTGGCCGCACCCCTGGGCCTGAACGCGGAAGACGCCGCGCGCGCCGTCGTCGCCACCGCGGCCACTGCCATGGCCGAGAGCGTGAAGATGCGCGCCTTCCAGCGCGACCTGCACCCGGCCGACTGCGTGCTGGTGGCCGCTGGCGGCGGCGGCGCGCAGCACGTGGCCGAGGTGGCCGAGCTCGCTGGCGTGCCGCGCGTGCGCGTGATCCCGCACGCGGGCGTGATCGCGGCGCTGGGCCTGCTGGCCTCCCCGCCCACGCGCACGGTGGAACGCTCCTGCGCGCTGCCGCTCGATGCGAACGGCCTGGCCGCGCTGATCGAACACCGTGAGGCGATGCGCTGCGCGGTGCGCCAAGGCGAGGCGCGCTGGAGCCTGGAGTTGCTCATCGTTGGCCAGGGCAACCCGGTGGAGGTGGCGTGGGAAGCCGACGACGACCTCACCACACTGCGCGAGCGCTTCGCCGCCCGCTACGACACCCTGCGCGGCCAGTTGCCCGCGCGCTTCGAGGTGCTGGCCCTGCTGCTGCGCGGCGTGTTCGAACAGGTCGTGCCCGCGCCGGGCATCAACGCCCACCACCTGCGCCCCGACCCCGCGCTGTGGGCCGGCTGCCCCACCGAGGGCGCGGGCCCGCGCGCCATCTTCGCCGCCACCACCACGGTGTGGGTGCCCGAGGGCTGGCGCTGGACATTGGCGCCGGACGGCGCACTGCTTATGCACCGAGAGCAAGAAGCATGAACCGCGAGCACCTGATCCTCATGGAGCCCGTGCGCCTCGCGTTGCAGGGCATCGTGGACCGCATGCAGAGCCGCATGATGCGCGCGGCCTATTCCTCCATCGCGCGCGAGGGCGGCGACTGCGCGGCCGCCGTGTTCCTGCCCGACGGGCGCCTGCTTGCGCAGGCACGCTCGCTGCCGCTGCTGCTGGGCTCGCTGATCCCCGCCATCGCCGGCCTGCTGCAACGCTGCCCGGTGGCCGCGATGGCCGAGGGCGATGCCTGGCTGATGAACGACCCGTGGTCGGGCGGCACGCACCTGCCCGACCTGATCGTGGTGCGCCCGGTGTTCGGCGACGGCGCGGTGATCGCACTGGCCGCGGCGATCCTGCACCACCAAGATGTGGGCGGTGTCGCGGCGGGTTCGATCCCGCCGAACGCCACCGAGATCTACCAGGAAGGCCTGCGCATTCCGCCCGTGCGCTGGCGCGTGAAGGGCGAGCCCGATCCCGGCATCGAGGCCCTGCTGACGGCCAACAGCCGCACGCCCGGCAACCTGCTGGGCGACCTGAACGCGCAGTGGTCGGCGGTGAGCCTGGGCGCCAGCGAGATGGCCGCGTTGCGCGCGCGCACCGGCGCGCCCTTCGGGGCCGTGTGCGACGCGCTGCTGGCGCAGTCCGAGCGCCTCACGCGTAAGGCACTGAGCGCCGCGCCCGACGGCGAGTGGCACTGGCAGGACCAGCTCGACGGCGACGGCATCAGCGACACGCCGGTGCGCATCGCCGTGAGCCTGCGCAAACAGGGCGACGCACTCACCATCGACTTCACGGGCTCCTCGCCGCAGACGCGCGGGCCGGTGAACGCCTCGCCGTCGAGCATGATGTCGGCGATCCTCTTCTTCATGCGCTCGCTCGCGCCGCAGGCCCCCAACAACGCGGGCTGCCTGGCACCGGCCACCTGGATCCTGCCCGAGGGCAGCGTGGTCAACCCGGCCCTGCCGGCCGCGGTGAACGCGCGCACCGCCACGCTCAAGCTGGCGTGCAACGCCATGCTCGGCGCCTGGTCCTCGGGCGCGTCGCGCGACCCGCTCGCGGCCAACGCGGGCGTGGCCACGGTGCTCTCGCTCAGCGGCGCACGCGCCGACGGCCAGCGCTGGCTGCTCACCGAGATCATCGCCAGCGGCGCGGGCGCGAGCGCGCACGGTGACGGCACCAGCGGCGTCTCCACCGACGTAGGCAACGCGCGCAACACGCCGCTCGAGGTGATCGAGTCGGAAGCGCCGCTGCGCGTGCACTGCTACGCGATCCGCGAAGCCTCGGGTGGCGCGGGCCGTTTCAACGGTGGCCACGGCGTGCGCCGGGTCTACGAATTGCTAGAAGGACAGGGCAGCGTCTCCTACCGGGGCGAGCGCCATGTCAGCCGCGCGCGCGGCAGCGAAGGGGGCGGCGACGGCGCGCCCTCGGCCGCTCGCGTCGAAAGATCCGATGGACGTGTCGACGTGCTGCCCGCGAGGGCGCGTGTCGACTGGTCCGCTGGAGACAGGCTCGTCATAGAAACGGCCGGAGGAGGCGCGTGGGGCGAGGCCATGCCACGCCACTGAAACCATCCACTTGAAAGCGAGAACACGATGAACCGCATCACCCTCACCCGCAGAAGCCTCGTCAGTGCCCTGACCGTGGCCACCACCGTCGGCATGGCCGCGCTCGCGCCCATGACCGCGTCCGCGCAGGACGCCTACCCGAGCAAGATGGTGCGCATCGTCGTGCCCTTCCCGCCCGGCGGCAGCACCGACCTGCTCGCGCGCAAGATCGGCGAGAAGCTCTCCGCGCAATGGAAGCAGCCCGTCATCGTGGACAACCGCCCCGGCGCGGGCGGCACCGTGGGCGCGGACCACGTGTCCAAGGCCGCGCCCGATGGCTACACCCTGCTCATCGGCGTGACCGGCAGCAACGGCATCGCCGGCTCGCTCTACCCCAACCTGCCCTACGACCCGATCAAGGGGTTCACGCCCGTGACGGCCGTGGTGAGCGCGCCGCTCATCATCGTGCGCAACGAACGCCTGAGCGCCAAGACCCTGCCAGAGCTCGTGGCGGCGGCCAAGGCCAAGCCGGGCTCCATCACCTACGGCTCGCCGGGCACCGGCACGTCCATGCACCTCACAGGCGAGATGTTCGAACTGGCCACCAAGACGGCGCTGCTGCACATCCCCTACCGCGGCAGCGCGGGCGCGCTGACCGACCTCATGGGCGGCCAGATCGACCTGATGTTCGGCGACGTGCTGGTGGTGATGCCGCAGATCGAGGCGAAGAAGATCACGCCGATCGCGGTGACGTCGAAAGAGCGTCACCCCCTGTTCCCCAATGTGCCCACCGTGGCAGAGAGCGGCTACCCGGGCTTCGAGGCCCTGTCGTGGCAAGGCCTGTTCGCGCCGCCCGGCACGCCCGCGGCCGTGGTCGACAAGATCAACAAGGACGTGAACGCGGCGCTCGCCAGCCCCGACATCCAGGAGTATTTCGTCTCGCGTGGCTTCAAGCTGGGCGGCAGCGGTGCGGCCGAGTACAAGGCCTTCATCGAGGCCGAGAACAAGAAGTGGGCCGGCATCGTGAAGACGGCCGGCGTGAAGCCGGACTGACCGCGGACTGATCGCACGCATGCCGGACAACACCGACATCGAGCACATCGGCCCGCCCGTGCAGCGGGCCGGTGTGGTGCAACCGATCTCGCCCGCCGTGGTGGCGAATGAGCGCCTGGTCTTCGTCGCGGGCCAGGTGCCCATGCGCAACGGCCAGCCCGCGGGCGAGGACATCGTGAGCCAGACGCACTACACGATCGACCTGATCGAGGACATCCTGCGCCGCGCCGGCTGCACGCTGGCCGACGTGGTGAAGACCACCGTGTGGCTGGTGGACGGGCAGGACTACCCCGGCTTCAACGCGGCCTACGCCGAGCGTTTCCCGGCCGCCACGGCGCCGGCGCGCTCGACGGTGATCGCGGGACTCATCGCGCCGGTGCGCGTGGAGATCGAGGCGGTGGCGCTGCGCCCGCGCGGCTGAGGGCCACGCGCTTCGCTCCTGCCGCTCACGCCGCCTCAGGCGTGGGCGAGCAACGCGTCCAGGTCCAGCGGCGCGCAGTCGCCCAAGGCCTGGTCCGCGCAGCGCTCCAGCCAGTCGGGCGCGATGCAGCACAGCACGCGCGAGCCCCCACCAGCCCCCGGTGCCTCCACCGCCACGAGGGCGTCGATCAAGGGCGTACCGCCCCCCACCTGCGCCAGGCCCAGGCGCTGTCGCCGCGATGGCGCGACATCGACCATCGGCCCCAGGGCATCGACGCGCAGCGCGAAGCTGCGCGCCGCGCCATCGGCACGCGGCACACGCACCACGATGAGCTGGCGATCCGTCCCGCTCTCTCGCTCGGTCGATGCGTCCAGGCCCGCCACCGCCTGCCGCAAGTCGACCACGGGGTGCACCTGCTCACCCACCTGAACCAGTCCGCAGAAGGGCGCGCGCGCGGCGCTGCGCCCCAGCACCGCGGCGTCGGGCGCAGCCAGGAGCACGTGGCGCGCGTCCAGCGCAAGCCAGTGCCCGCCGAGCAGGAAGCTGGCCAGGCGCAGGCGGGCCGGGCCGTCTTCGCGCGCGGCATCGGTCGGCGGCAGCGGCGCTGCGCGCGGCGCCGGCCGGCGTTCGCACAGGTGGCGCAGGCTCAGGCAACTCAGGCCGTGGTCGTGGCCGTCGCGCGCGCGGTACTCGCGGTAGCCCTGGCCCCGGCTCACGCCGACACCGAACACCTGGCCCGCCACGTTGACCAGTCGCCCGCCCGTGCGGCAGGTCCCCACCACGCCGTCCGCCTGCAGCGGTGTGGCCGCGCCGACGCTCAGCACCACGCGGTCCCGCGCGTCGACGAAGGCCAGCGCATCGCGCGGCCCGCAACCGCTGGAGACGTCGTCGAGGATGGAGCGCAACTGCGCCACCGCATCCCATACCACGGCCACGCCGCCCAGCACCTCGCCGTTCTCGCCGCGCACCGCGGCCGCGTACACGAAGGCGGGCTCGGCGCTGAAGCGATTGGGCTCGAAGTCGCTCACCACATAGTGCTGCTCGTCGGCCAGGCCCAGGCAGCGCGCCACCCAGGGCGCGTCGCCGAGCGGTGCGCCGACGTGCGGCTCGTGTTCGGCCCGCGACACCGCCACCACGCGGCCCTGGCGGTCGAACAGCGCCAGGCCGCTGTAGACCGTGTAGAGCGCGTTGATGTCGCGCAGCACGGCGCTCGCTCGTGCGCAGCCCGTCTCGCCGGTGCGCAGCGTGCTGGCGAACTGCGGCGTCAAGGCCCACCAGCGGCAGTCGTTCGCCCGCTCGTAGAGGTTGCGGTCGAGGATCTGCATGGCCAGCGCGGCGCGGCTCTGCGCGTCGCTCAGCAGCGAGCGCGTGACCATGCCGTAGAGGTCCTGCAGCGCACCCGCGAAGACCCTCGCCGTGCGCCGCGCGGCACCACCGATCTCCGACAGCAGGGTCTGCGCGAACAGCAGATCGCGGGGCGCGAGCGCGCCCTCGCGCCCGCCGTCGTCCATCTGCCGCAACTCCAGCAGGCCGTTCCACACCGAGCGCTCCAGCGCGGACTCGATGGCCGAGGCGCGGCGCGGGATGTCGCGCAAGCCGGCCGACAGCACCTCGGCATGACCCGCCAGTGCCTCGTTCAAGGCCGACGGGTTGTCGCCGCGCGCGGGCTCGTCGAAGGCCAGGTCGATGGGCAGCAGCGCCAGGCCGCGCCAGCCCGGGCCCGCGTAGCCCTGGAAGCCGTGCGTGTCGCGAACCACCGCCAGGTAGCGCCGGCTCAGGTGGTGCAACAAGCGCGCGCCGGCCGCGTCGGCCCGCGGCAGCCGCCAGCCCGCGGGCAGTTGCAGGGCGTCGCTGGACCCCAGCACCCGGCCCTCAGCATCCACCAGCGCCAGCAGCACGCCCTCGCCCTCATCGGCGTTTGGGCCGCCCAGCGAGTCGAAGACCGTCGGCAGCTCGTCGGCGAGGTCGAAGACCAGGCACAGCACGCCCAGCGATCGCCCATCGGCCTCGACACGGCGCGCGTAGACGAGGGCCGGCCCGGCCCGTCCGCCGAAGCCCTGCGGCGCGAAGCGTTCCACGTAAGGCGCGACGCTGCGCATGGCCTCGCGCAGCAGGTCCTGTGCGGCGCCGTCCGTGTCCGGGCAGGCGGCCTCACACAGGCTCGCGCACAGCCGGCCCTCGGCGTCGAACAGCACGATGTCGCGGTAGACCGTGTACTTGCTCGCGTAGGCGCGCAGGCGTTGCTCGATGCGCGGGCGCAGCGCGGGCTCGGGCCGCGCAAGGTACTCGGCCACGCCCACGTCGGTGGCGAAGAAGCCGATGTCGGCCGTGCGCTCGAACAGGTTGCGCACCAGCACGTCGATGCAGACCTGCGCGCGCGTGCCGAGGTCGTCGATGCGGTGCTGCAGCGCCTCCGACACCAGGCCCTGCAGCAGTTCGTCGGACAGCGCGGAGAAGTCGCGCCGCGCCTGGGCGAGGTCGTCGCCCGAGGCGGCGCGTGCGGACAAGGGCGACAGGGAGGACAGCAGCGAGAGCTGGTCCCAGGCGCTTTCGACCAGGCGCAGCTCCTGGCGCTGGCGTTCGACGCCGGGCATGTGCCGCAGCCAGTGATCGGCGGAAGTGGGTAGGTCGTGCGCCATGGACGGTGGGTGGAAGCGGGCCGCGAAGGCGTCGGCCCAGCCCCGCTTATCGGTCGCGCGCGCGGCATCTTGATGAATGACGCGCGCGCCGTCGGCATACGCACCAACATGGTCAAGGGATGCACCTGATCAGGGCGCGAACCGCGCGCCGACAGGGGCCGCTGCTATCATCATTTCCCCCTTTCGCGAGTGCCGCGCCGAGCCGCTCCCACCATGACCACCGCCCGCTCCCCGGCGCGATCCGCGACCCGCCCCGCGCCGACCGACGCGCCCGCGCGCAAGGCCCGCCCCGCGCGCGAAAGCCGCCAGCGCATCCTCGCCGCCATCCGCGAGGCGGCCATCGAAGAGTTCAGCCTGCACGGGCTCAGGGGCACCTCCACCCAGGCCATCGCCGAACGCGCGGGCCTCACCAAGCCGCAGCTGCACTACTACATCACCGGCAAGGAAGAGCTCTACGCCGAACTGCTCGACTCGGTGATGATGGCCTGGAAGATCGAGTTCGCGCCGCCGGGCCTCACCGAGCCCGCCGACATCCTGGCCCACTACATCCGCCAGAAGCTGGACCACGCCTTCGACCAGCCGACCGTCTCACGCATCTTCACGCGCGAGATCCTCGACGGCGGCCACAACCTGGGACGCTACTGGCCCAACGCGCGGGTCTGGGTCGAGCAGGAGGTCGCGATCATCAACGGCTGGATCGCGCGCGGCCTGATGCGGCCCATGAACGCGCACCTGCTGCTCATGCACATCTGGGCCATGACACAGCACCACGCCGACTTCGCGCTGCAGGTGCGGGAGATGGTCAGCCACAGCCATCAGGGCGCGCCGCTGGACCGCGAGGCCGTGGCCAACGACCTGATCCCCTTCGTGCTGCGCGGCTGCGGGCTGATCAAGGACTGAGCCGCCGGCGCAAGCGCGCCAGGCCGGGTTTTCCCGACCTTGTGGCACAGGCATTGCTTCTATACTGACCAATTAGTCAAATTGAACGGTCAAATTAAGAGTGAGCGACGCCCTGGCCTGGCCCAAGCCCCCGTCCGCGGAGCCCATCCGAGGCGAATTCTGCGTCCGTGTGGCGCGTGTGATGCGCCATACCGAGGAGGTGAGCGGCTACCTTCTGAAGCGTCTGGACGGCCAGGCACTGCCCCCGGCCGAGGCCGGCGCCCATATCGACATTTACCTGCCGGGTGACCTGGCGCGCAGCTACTCGCTGTGCGGCGACCCGGCGCGCAGCGCCGAGGGCTACGAGATTGCGGTCAAGCGCGAAGAGCGCGGGCGCGGCGGCTCGCGCGCCCTGCACCAGTGGGCGCGCGAAGGCCAGCTCTTGCGCATCGGTCGGCCGCGCAATCTGTTTGCATTGGCGACGCAGGCCCCGCACCACCGCCTGCTGGGCGGCGGCATTGGCGTGACGCCGCTGGTGGCCATGGCGCACAGCCTGCACGCGCGCGGTGCGAGCTTCGACCTGCACGTGTTCGTGCGCAGCGCGGACCACCTGCCGCTGCGCGCGGCGCTGGAAGCCGCGCCCTGGCGCGATCGCGTGACGGTGCACCGCGACGACGCGCCCGAGACCCGCGCCGACCCGGCCACGCTGGTGGCGATGGCGCCAACGGGCGCGCATATCTACTACTGCGGCCCCGAGGGCTTCATGGACCGCCTGCGCGAGGCCTGCCACGACTGGCCGGCCGAGCGCGTGCACTTCGAGCATTTCGGTGCGCCACCGAAGGCCCCGCCTCCTGGCACCGACGCCGGCACCGACGCCAGCGCCGAGGCCGGCTTCGAACTGATCCTCGCGCGCCGTCAGCGGCGCCTGCACGTGCCGCCGGGCAAGAGCATCGCCATGGTGCTGCACGGTGCGGGCATCCCCGTGGACACGGTGTGCGAGCAGGGCATCTGCGCCTCCTGCATCACCCCCTACCTGGACGGCACGCCCGATCACCAGGACAGTTGCCTCACCGACGAGGAGCGCGCCACGCATGTCGCGGTGTGCTGCGCGCGCGCCCTCACGCCCACGCTCACGCTGGACATCTGAGCCCGCCATGACACCCACCGCGCCCGACACCGACACGCCCACTGCGCTGCACGGCGCGCGGCTGCCGCGCTGGCTGCTGCCCGCCGACTGGCCACAGCACGAAGGCCGGCCCGCGCTCGCGCGGCTGGACATCGCCGATGGCCGCATCGCGCGCGTGCGGCCGCTGCCCGTTGCCGAAGGGCCGGCGGGCCAGGCGCGCTGGGATCTGCGCGGCGCGCCGGTGCTGCCGGGCTTCGTCGAGGCGCACGCGCACCTGGACAAGGCCTTCATCGGCCCGCGCCTGGGCGCCGTGCGCCCGGGCCTGCTCGGCGCCATCGAGGCGGTGATCGCCGACCGCGAGCGCTGGACGCGCGAGGACCTGCGCGAACGCATGCAGCGCGGCCTGCGCTGGGCCTGGCAGGCCGGCACCACCCGACTGCGCACGCACATCGACTGGTGGGACCCGCAAGCCACGCCGCTGGCCTGGGACGTACTGGGCGAACTCGCGCACGAGTGGCGCGATCGTGTGGCGATCGAGCGCGTCGCGCTGGTCAAGCTCGGCCCCTGCGAGGACCGCGCGGTGGCGCAGGCGCTGGCGCGGCGCATCGCCGAGAGCGGGCCGGGCGCGCTGTTGGGCGGTTTCGTGCACAGCAGCCAGTGGAACCCCGGCGCGCTGCGCGAGCTGCTGCGCGCCGCGCAAGAACAGAACCTGGACCTCGACCTGCACGTGGACGAGGAACTCAACCCCGAGGCCGAGGGCCTGGCCTGGCTCGCGCGCAACCTGCGCGCCACGCGCTTCGACGGCCGCGTGGTCTGTGGCCACGCCTGCGCACTGGCCGCGCAGCCCGAGTCGCGCGCGCTGGCCACGCTGGACGCGGTGGCGCGCGCGCCCATCACGCTCGTGTCGCTGCCCATCACCAACCTGCTGCTGCAGGACGCGGCCAAGGGCCGCACGCCGCGCCAGCGCGGCCTCACGCTGGTGAAGGAAGCGCGCATACGCGGCATCCCCCTGCTGATCGGCAGCGACAACGTGCAGGACCCGTTCTGCCGCGTCGGCAGCCTGGACCCGGTGGAGACCCTGCAGGCCGCCGTGCTCGCGGGCCAGCTCGACGAGCCCTTGGATGCCTGGTCGCAATCGCTGTGCCGCGCCGACTGGCTCGACCGCGAAGCCCCGTTGGATGCGCCCGGCCTCGAAGGCCGGCCCGCCGACCTCGTCATCTTCGACCAGGCCGATGCCTGGTCCTGGCCCACGCGCACCGCACGCCGCCGCGTGCTGCGCCACGGCCGCGCCATCGACACCGACACCCGCGACGACGCGCCTTCGCGCTGACCCCACACCCCACGAGGACTCCGCCATGCTGCACGGCTACTTTCCCCCGCACCGCTTCCTGCCTTACCTGAGCTGGACCGAAATCACCGCGCTGCCCGACCGCGAGAACACCGTCATCGTGCTGCCCGTGGGCGCGACCGAGCAACATGGCCCGCACCTGCCCTGCTCGGTGGACACGGTGATCGCGGCCGGCGTCATCGGCAAGGCCTTCGAGCGCCTGCCCGCCGACGTGCGCGCCTTCGGCCTGCCACCCATCAGCTACGGCAAGTCCGAAGAGCACCTGCACTTCGCCGGCACCATGACGCTCAGCGGCACCACCCTGCTGTCCACCATGATCGAACTCGGCGAGTCGGTCTACCGCTCGGGCTTTCGCAAGCTGGTGTTCGCCAACGGCCACGGCGGCCAGCCCCAGGTGCTGGAGATGGCCGCGCGCGAGCTGCGCCTGCGCCATGGCGACTTCGTCATCGTGCCCTTCGGCGTCTCGCGCGTGCCCAACGTATCGGGCAAGTTCATCAGCGAGCAGGAGCGCAAGCAGTCCATGCACGCGGGCCACTCCGAGACCGCGCTCATGCTCGCGCTGGCGCCCGACACCGTGCACATGGAGCGCGCCGAGGCGGCCTTCCCGCCGGTGTTCCCCTCCAAGATCCTGTCGGCCGACGGCCGCCCCGCCTGCGCCTGGGTGGCCCGCGACTTCGGCCCCAGCGGTGTGATCGGCGACCCCACCACCGCCACGCGCGAGCAGGGCGAGGCCATCCTCGACAGCCTGGCCACCAGCTGGGTCCAGGCCATCACCGAGCTGCACGCGATGCAATGGGTCGTGCGCGACGAGCCCACCTGGGAGCGTGGCCACCACACAGGCCACATCCAGCAGACCCTGGCCGACTGAGTTCAACTTTTCCCCACCACCCAACCGACGCCTGAAAGGCCCGCCATGTCTTCACGCCAACCGCCCCGTTCGTCCCGCCTGCGCCGCGCGCTCGGCGCCGCCGCCCTCGGCCTGCTGGGCCTCGCCAGCGGCGCGCACGCGCAAGAGAAGTTCACCTTCATGACCAACTGGTACGCGCAGGCCGAACACGGCGGCTTCTACCAGGCGCTGGCCACCGGCCTCTACAAGAAGCACGGGCTGGACGTGAGCATCCGCATGGGCGGGCCGCAGATGAACATCCTGCAGATCATGGCCGCGGGCCAGACCGACTGCATCATGGGCGCCACCGACACGCAGATGATGGTCTCGCGCAACAACGGCCTGCCCATCGTCACCGTCGCCGCGATCTTCCAGAAGGACCCGCAGGTGCTGATCGCGCACGAGCACGTGAAGTCCTTCGAGGACATGAAGGACAAGACCATCCTGATCGCGCCCACCGCCATGCGCGGCTATTGGTCCTGGCTGAAGGGCAAGTACGGCTTCACCGATTCGCAGGTGCGGCCCTACACCTACAACATCCAGCCCTTCGTGGCCGACAAGAACATCGTGCAGATGGGCTACCTCTCGTCCGAGCCCTTCGCGATCCAGAAGCAGGGCATCAAGGCCAACACCTTTCTGCTGGCCGACCACGGCTATCCCCCGTACGCCAACACCATCTCCTGCATCGACAAGACCGTGAAGGAGCGCCGCCAGGCCGTGGCCGCCTTCGTGCGCGCCAGCGTCGAAGGCTGGAAGAGCTACCTGGCCGACCCCACGGCCGGCAACGCGCTCATCAAGAAAGACAACCCCAAGATGACCGACGAGCAGCTCGCCTACGGCGTGGGCAAGCTCAAGGAGATGGGGATCATCACCAGCGGCGACGCCGCGAAGCAGGGCATCGGCGTGATCACGCGCGAGCGACTGCAGAAGACGCACGCCTTCCTGGTGGAGAACGAGCTCATCGACGCCAGCAAGGTCAAGCTCGACCAGGCCTACGACTTCGATCTCATCCGCGACATCAAGGTGCTGCCCTGATGAGCCCGACCCCCGCCGAGCCCCCCGTGGCCATCGACATCCGGCAAGTCCGCAAGACCTACCCCAACGGCACCGTGGCCCTGCAGCCCGTGGACCTGCAGGTGCGCGAGGGTGAGTTCGTCACCCTGCTCGGCCCCTCGGGCTGCGGCAAGAGCACGCTGCTCAAGATGGTCGCCGGCCTGCTCGAGCCCACGAGCGGCAGCCTGAAGCTGTGGGGCGATGACGTGGCCCGACTCGAGGCCTCGGGTCACCGCCTGTCCTTCGTGTTCCAGGCGCCCACGCTCATGCCCTGGGCCAGCGTGCACACCAACGTGCGCCTGCCGCTGGACCTGGCCCGCGTGCCGCGCGCCGAAGCCGACGCGCGCGTGGCCGACGCGCTCGCGCTGGTGGGTCTCTCCAAATTCGCCAAGGCGCTGCCGCGCTCGCTCTCGGGCGGCATGCAGATGCGCGTGTCCATCGCGCGCGGCCTGGTGGTGGAGCCCACGCTACTGTTGATGGACGAGCCCTTCGGCGCGCTCGACGAGATCACGCGCCACAAGCTCGACGCCGACCTGCTGGAGCTGTGGCAGAAGAAGAACCTCACCGTGGTGTTCGTGACGCACTCGATCCACGAGTCGGTGTTCCTCTCCAGCCGCGTGGTGATGATGGCCGCGCGGCCCGGCCGCATCGTGGAGGAATTCCACATCGACGAGCCCTACCCGCGCCGGCCGGAGTTCATGGTCAGCACCGACTTCAGCCACCACGCGAAGCGCCTGCAGGACAGCCTGCACCGCGCCAGCCGCGACACCACCGAGACCAACGAGGAGGTGCGCGCATGAAGCCGATGCCAACGCCCTTGCTGTCGCAGCCGCGCGTGCAGCGCGTGCTCTATCCGTCACTGGTCGCGGTCGTGCTGGTCGCGCTGTGGCAGGCGCTGGTGGTGGGCATGGAACTGCCGCCCTACCTGATCCCCTCGCCACTGCTGACGATGCAGACCCTGGTCGGCGACTGGCCCACGCTGTTCGCCTCGCTGATGATCACGATGAAGATCACGGCGCTGTCCTTCATCGTCGCGGTGGTGGTGGGCGTGCTGATTTCCTTCCTGTTCGTGCAGAGCCGCCTGATCGAGACCGCGCTGTTCCCCTACGCGGTGTTGCTGCAGGTCACGCCCATCGTGGCCATCGCCCCGCTGATCATCATCTGGGTGAAGCAGCCCACGGCCTCGCTGGTGGTCTGCGCCACGCTGGTCGCGCTGTTCCCCATCATCTCCAACACCACGTTGGGTTTGCGCAGCGTCGACCCCGACCTGCAGGCCTACTTCAAGATGAACCGCGCCTCGCGCCTGCAGACGCTCTGGCGCCTGCGCATCCCCAGCGCCCTGCCCTACTTCTTCGGCGGCCTGCGCATCTCCTCGGGCCTGGCGCTGATCGGCGCGGTGGTGGCCGAGTTTGTTGCCGGCACCGGCGGCACCAACACCGGCCTGGCCTACCAGATCCTCATGGCCGGCTACCAGCTCGACATCCCGCGCATGTTCGCCGCGCTGCTGCTCATCTCGCTGGCCGGCGTGTTCCTGTTCGTGCTCATGGCCTGGTTGACCAAGCTCGCGCTGGGTTCGTGGCACGCGAGCGAGATCGCACAGGACTGAACGCCACGGAAGACTTTCCCATGAACGCCCGCATCGACACCCTTCATTCCGAACTGCCCGACCTCGACTGGATCACCGACCCGGTCAAGGTCGGCCGCCTCTCGCAGGACTTCTCCTGGTTCAGCCCGATCCTCAAACGCCAGTTGCTGGGCAAGCGCGGCGAGATTGCCGTGCGCCCGCGCACCGAGGAGGAACTGGGCCGCCTGGCATCGGCCTGCGCGCGCCACGGCGTGCCGCTCACGCCGCGCGGCAGCGGCACCGGCAACTACGGACAGTGCACGCCGCTGCACGGCGGCGTGGTGCTGGACATGAGCGGCTACAACCAGTTCCTGTGGGCGCGCCCCGGCGTGGGCCGCGCGCAGGCGGGCATCCGCCTCGGCGACTTCGACACCGCCGCGCGCACCAGCGGCTGGGAGCTGCGCTGCATCCCGTCCACCTTCCGCACGGCCTCGCTAGGCGGCCTGTTCAGCGGCGGTTTCGG
The DNA here is from genome assembly GCF_000723405.1 of Hydrogenophaga intermedia. Lineage (GTDB taxonomy): Bacteria > Pseudomonadota > Gammaproteobacteria > Burkholderiales > Burkholderiaceae_C > Hydrogenophaga > Hydrogenophaga intermedia. The sequence goes on from NZ_CCAE010000006.1 coordinate 121,659, forward strand.
TGGCGCGGGCTCCATCAACTACGGCCCCATCGGCGCGGCCGGCAACATCCTCGGCGTGCGCGCCATGAGCGTGGAGGCCGAGCCGCAGGTGGTGGAGCTGCGCGGGCCCGAGGCCTTGCTGATGCACCACCTGTGGGGCACCAACGGCATCGTGCTGGAGGTGGAAATGGGCCTGGCGCCAGCCCACCCCTGGCTGGAGATGATCGTGGTCTTCGACGAGATGGACCCGGCGCTGAACTTCGGCAACGCGCTCGCGCACGCGCCGGGCATCGTGAAGAAGAACATCGCCGTGCTGGCCGACCCCGTGCCCGGCCTCATGGGCCCGCTGGCCGAGCACCTGCCCAAGGGCTGCCACGCCGCGCTGCTGCTGGTGGCGGAGTTCTCCGAGGCGGCGGCGCTGCAGCTTGTGGCTGCGCACGGCGGGCGCGTGACCTACCGCCGCACCGCCGACGAAGCGGCGGCCCAGCACCACACGCTCATCGAGTACTGCTGGAACCACACCACGCTGAACGCCCTCAAGCTCGACAAGGGCCTGACCTACCTGCAGACCACCTTCACGCCCGGCCAGCACCTGGACCAGGTGCGCACCATCTGCTCGCTGTTTGGCGACGAGGTGCTGATGCACGTGGAGTTCCTGCGCAGCATGGACGGTTTCACCACCTGCACCTCGCTGCCGCTGGTGCGCTTCAGCACCGAGGAACGGCTGAACGAGATCATCGCCATCTTCCGCGCCAACGGCATCCGCGTGAACAACCCGCACACGTACATCATCGAAGAAGGCAAGGTCGGTGGCGACCTGCCGCAGAACGTGATCGACCTGAAGAAGCGGCTGGACCCCAAGGGCCTGCTCAACCCCGGAAAGATGCGCGCCTGGGGCCTGCCGGGCACGACGGAGGCGAGGAAATGACCACCGGCCAACCCATGGCCCGCTACGCCGCCGCGCGGCGCGTGGGCGACTTCGTCTTCATGAGCGGCGTGGTGGCGGTGAACCCCGCCACGCGCGAGGCCGTGCGGCGCTACGAGGACCTGCCCGAGGCCGCGCGCCAGGCGCTGCGCGCGCTGGGCTACGACACGGGGCAGATGTCGGTCGACATCTTCGAGGCGCCCATCGTGGCGCAGAGCTGGCTGGTGCTGGACCGCATCCGCCAGCTCGCCGAGGAACACGGCGGGCGCATGGCCGACGTGGTGAAGCTGGTGCAGTACTTCCGCGAGCTGCGCGACTACGCGCCCTACAACCGCGTGCGCGGCCTGTTCTACCCGGACGAGCCACCGGTGAGCACGGTGGTGGAGGTGTCGCGCTTCCTGCCGGGGGACGAGGTGCTGGTGGAGGTGGAGGCCACCATGTACCTGCCGCGCTGAGCGCGGCGGCAGCCAACGGAGACCGGACGCCCGATCCGCGTCGCGTCAGGCGCCCCTTGCCATGGGCCGGGCACGCGTGAGCACCGGCACCCAGTGATCACACAGGCGCTGCACGCCCGTGCCGAGTGCGACAATCGCGGTCCAGGCCAGGGCTGTCCACAACCAAGCCTGGCCCAGGCCGCCGAGATCGAAGCGCTCCCACAGGCCGCTGGCCACGATGATCACCGCGAAGTGGCAGACGAAGACGCTGTACGACACGTCGCTGAGGTGCTCCACCGCGCGGCGCACGGGACCCAGCGCGCTGCGCCAGTGGATGTGCGAGCCCGCGTACAGGGCCAGCGCGGTCACCAGGGCCAGGATGGGGCGGGTCCTCGGGTCCTGCAGCCAGTCCAGCGCCAGCCACGCGGCGACCAGCCACCAGCACAGCGCCGCCCGCGTGCCGCGGCGGGACCAGCCGGCCAACGCACCCACTCCGTAGGCCGAGAGGAAATAGAGCGCCCACACATCGAAAGCGGGTTGGCGGCTGAACACCTCGATGGAGGCGACGGTGGCCAGGGCCACGATGGGCGGCACCAGGGAACGGGCGAGGTCCGCCGAAGAACGCGCCGCGAGGCCGGCCAGCGCGGCGAACAGGGCGAACAACTGCAGGTCGATGGCCACGTACCAGGCACCGGCCGACAGGGAGGGGACGCCCAACACGTCGTGCAGGAAGAACAGGTGCGCGAGGAACTGACCCACCGTGGGCAGGGGCGAGACCCAGTCCTCCTGCGCCAGATCGCGCCCCAGCCACACGGTGGCGAGCACCACCAGCGTCAGCGCGATCAGGAACTGCGGCACCAGGCGCCGGTAACGCTGCCAGATCAGTGGCCCTGGCGCCTGCCCGCGGCGTTTGGCCAGCGACTGCGCGGTAAGGAAGCCGCCGATAACGAGAAAGGGCTGCACCGCATAGCGGCCGTCGTCGATCAGGAACTGCACCAGCCGCGGCCAGGCGGCCGCGATCCAGTCGGTCATGGGCGCGTAGAGGGACAGGTGGTGCAGCACGATGAGCTGCGAGGCCAGGGCCTTGATGCCATCGATCAACGCGGAGCGGTTCATCTGGCGGTGTTCTGCGGGAGCCCCGGAAAACAAAACGCCCAACCGGAGCGGTTGGGCGTGGAATCTTGGTGGCCTGGGGCGGAATCGAACCACCGACACGCGGATTTTCAATCCGCTGCTCTACCAACTGAGCTACCGGGCCTTGGGAAGCCCAGGAGTATAGCAGTTCGGGCGGGGCCTCAGCCCAGGCCGCCGCGCTTGGCGCGAGCGAGGTCCACGCCCAGTTGCTTGAGCTTGCGGTAGAGGTGGGTGCGCTCCAGGCCGGTCTTCTCGGCCACGCGGGTCATGGAGCCGGACTCCTTGGCCAGGTGGTATTCGAAGTAGGCCTTCTCGAAATCGTCGCGCGCTTCGCGCAGAGGGCTGTCGAGGTTGAAGGTCTGCTGCGCCTGTGGGCCGATGGGCAGCGCGGGCATCAGGCCGTTGCCGTTCACCACGTTGGTGCCGTTGAGTTGGTGGTGGGTCATCGCCTCTTCGACAGTGACCTCGGCACCGACGAGGCGCGCGGGCATCAACCCGGGGGCCAGGGCACCCAAGGCCTTGGGTGCCACCTTGTTCAAACCCTGGTCAACGGCCTTGAGCAGCTTGGCCAACGTGATGGGCTTTTCCAGAAACGCGGTGGCGCCAATGCGCGTGGCCTCGACGGCAGTGTCGATGGTGGCATGGCCGCTCATCATGATGACCGGCATGGTGAGCAGGCCATTGCTGCTCCATTCCTTGAGCAGGGTCACGCCATCGGTGTCAGGCATCCAGATGTCGAGCAACACGAGGTCGGGGCGCATCTGCTGGCGCAGGGAGCGCGCCTGCGCCGCGTTCTCCGCGAGTTCGACGGCGTGGCCTTCATCGTTGAGGATTTCGGACAGCAGGTCCCGTATGCCCAGTTCGTCGTCTACAACCAGAATCGTTGCCATTGCGTGCGGAGTCCCTCGGTGCCTGTTGTCAATTTGCAACTGCGAATGATAACGACACTTGCGCGCCGATGACGCGCCCTTCCGTCACGCGGTTGCTCAGGTCCACCCGGCCGCCGTGTTCGTCCATGATCTTCTTGACCACGGCCAGCCCCAGACCGGTGCCTTTGGCCTTGGTCGTGACGTAGGGTTCGAAGGCGCGCTTGAGGATGGGCTCGGTGAAACCGGGGCCGCTGTCGATGACGACCAGACGCACCCACTGGCCACTGTCCGAACGGCGCGTGCGCAGCACGACCTCGGCGCCGGCCATGCCGACCATGGCGTCCTGCGCGTTCTGCACGAGGTTGTGGATGAGCTGGCGCACCTGCTGGGCGTCGGCGCGCGCCTTGGGCAGGTCGTCGGCGAGCTCGCAGCGCACCGGCACGGCGGCGTGCTCATAGAGGCCGATGATGTCGCGCACGGCGGCATTGAGGTCCAGGGGCGCGAGCTGGGCCGCTGGCAGGCGGGCGTAGTCGCGGAACTCGTTGACGAGGCGCTTCATGGCCTCGACCTGGTCGCCGATGGTCCGAACGGACTTGTCCAGCAGGGCCTGCTCCGCGGGCTGCAGCTTGCCGTCGAGCTTCATGGCCAGGCGCTCGGCCGAGAGCTGGATGGGCGTGAGCGGGTTCTTGATCTCGTGCGCGAGGCGGCGCGCGACCTCGCCCCAGGCGCGGGCGCGCTGGGCGGAGACGACCTCGGACACGTCGTCGAAGACCAGCAGGCGCTCGTTGTTGGGCAGCAGGGCGCCGCGCGCGATGAGGGTAATGCCCTGCTCGGCGGTGGTGCCCTCGCCCGCGCTCAACTCGAAGGACTGCTGCCAGTAGCCGCCTTCGTGCGGCGAGTCCTCGGCGAGGAATCGCTCGAACTGCTGTTGCACGCCGCCGGCGATCTGCTCCAGGCCGGGGACCTGGTCCAGCGGCTGGCCGACATGCGCGTTCAGCGAGGCGTGCAGGATGCGCGCGGCGCCGGGGTTGGCCGTGACGAGGCGACCCTGTTCGTCGAACACCAGCACGCCGGCGGTGAGGTTGTCCAGGATGGTCTGCAGGTTTTCGCGCGCGGCGTCCACCTGCTCCATGCTGTGCTGAACGGCCTCGCGCGCCTCGGACAGGTCCTGCGTCATGAGCGCGAAGGTGCGCGTGAGGCCGGCGAGTTCGTCGCGCGAGGGCAGCGCGGCCTTGGGCGCGAGGTTGCCGGCCGCCACCTCGCGCATGCCCTCGGCCAGCACGATGAGCGGGCGGATGAGCTGGTTGCCCAGCAGCACCGCGAGCAGCACAGCGCCGAACACCGCGAGGAACAGCGCCAGCGTGAGCGTGCCGATGTACATGCGGCGCAGGCCGTCGCGCGCCAGCGCACGCTCCTGGTACTCGCGGTTGGCCACCTGCACGGCAAGCGCATCGACGATCAGCGCCGAGGGCAGCGGCGAGGACACCTGCAGGTAGCGCGGCTCGGCGTTGACGGCGAAGCTGGGCGGGTTGACGAGGGCCAGCACCTTGATGCGCGCCTGGCCGGCGGCCAGCGCGGCGTGCAGGTCGCCGCCCTCGCCTTCTTCCAGGCCCTCGATCTGCGCGAGCACGCGGTTGGCGCGCACGTTGCGCAGCGTGGCGGCGCTGGGGCGCTCGGGCGCGAGGTCGAAGCGTGAGCTGCCCGAGCTGCCCAGGGGCTGGCCGGTAGCGCCGAAGAGCACCACGTCGAGCGCATCGATCTGCTCGCGCACCCGGTCGAGCGAGAGCACGGCACCGCTGTTGCTCTGGCGGGCCAGGCCGTCAGCGGCCAGGCGGGTCTTGTTGGACACGTCGGCCATGAGGGTGTCGAGCGTGGTACGGCCCAGGTTGAGGCCGGCGTTGAGCGCTGACTCCACGCGCACGTCGAACCAGCTTTCGATGGAGCGCGAGACGAACTGGTAGGAGACTGTGTAGATGAGCAGGCCCGGCAGGATGCCCACGAGGCCGATGATGGCCGCGAGCTTGACCAGCAGCTGGCTGCCGAACTTGCCGCGCTTGAGGCGCATGAACAGGCGCACACCCAACCACAGGATGACCAGACCCAGGCCCACGGCGGCGGCCACGTTGATGCCCACGAGCAACTCGAAGTTGCGCTCGTAGAAGGCGCTGTTGCGCGTGGCCAGGGTGAGCAGAAACAGCAACACCATGCCCAGGCCGGTCATGAAGATCAGGCCGGCGACCACCGCCCAACGGGTGGCGGCGGGTTTGCGCGGGTGGTGCGGGTTCAGCGGGTTCACGGCACGAAAGGCCTGCGAAGGAAGCACGAAGCGGGGACTCAGCGGGCCGGCGTCTCGGCAGCGGCGGGAGGTTCCACGGCCTTGGCCTCTGCCGCCGGGTGGGTGGCGCGTGGCTCGGCGGGCGCGGGGGCCTCGGGCGTGGCGGCTTCGGGCACGGCCAGTTCACGTTCCAGGGCCATGGACCACTCGGCCTGGTTGCCCAGACCGATCTGGAAGGGCCGCGGCAGCAGGCTCAGGTCGAGGCGGAAGCCGAATTCCACCACGTGGGAGGCCTCGGGTTCAAGCTGGGCGGCGTCGGCCAGCCGCCAGCGCGACACACGGCCGACGGCGGCGAGCGCCTCTTCCAGCGTGTCGTGGTTCTGGTGCAGCGCGTAGGGAAGACCGGCGCCGCTGCCGGTGCCCCCCCCCTGTTCGGTGGAGATGCTGACGCGCCAGCGGCGGGTAAGCGGCTGGTAGGCCAGCCGCAGGGTGCGGGTGGCGCCAGCCACGCGCTTGTTCGTCCAGTACCAGCGCTCGCGCAGCACGTCGGCTTGCCAGACGAAATAGAGGGGCACGCCTTTGAACAAGGCGTCCTGCACGGTGCCATGAGGCTCCACGTCGAAGCGAGCGCTCATGTACAGGCCGTCGGGTGTGCGCTGCAAGGCGAGTTGTTGCACCTGGGGCGGCTGGGCCCAGGCCAGGATCAGCGTGAGGCTGGCGAGGATGAGCAGGCCCCAGCAGGCCCACTGGCGGGCACGAAGCCTGCGCTGGACCCGATCAGCCGCCGCTGGCCTTGTCGAAGCGTGCGTAGAAAAAGCCGTCCGGTCCACCCGGACGATTGTCGTTGAACTGCCCAGCACCCCCGGGTGTACCGGGAAACAGATGGCCCGGCGCGGGGGCTGTCCGGGCATCGGTGTGGCGCTGAAGAAACGCCGCGGCCTGGTCGCTGCCTTCGGCGCGGAACACGGAACAGGTGGCGTAGACCAGCCGCCCGCCCGGGCGCACCAGCGGCCACAGGGCATCGAGCAAGGCCCGCTGAGTGCGCGCCAGGGCGTCCACGTCGCTGTCGCGGCGCAGCCAGCGCACGTCGGGGTGGCGGCGCACGATGCCCGAGGCGGTGCAGGGGGCATCGAGCAGGATGGCGTCGAAGGGTCGGCCGTCCCACCAGTCGGCGGGGCGGGCGGCGTCGGCGCAACGCACCTCGGCGGCCAGGCGCAGACGGTGCAGGTTGTCGGCAATGCGGGTGCAGCGCTGGGCGTCGACATCGAGCGCGAGCAGGTCGGCGTCGACCCGTTCGAGCAGGTGCGCGGTCTTGCCGCCGGGGGCGGCGCAGGCGTCGAGCAGGCGCGGGCGGGTGGCACCCGGCAGGCCGTCGAGCATCAGCGGTGCCGCCATCTGGGCAGCTTCGTCCTGCACCGAGCAGCTTCCGTCGGCAAATCCCGGGATCTGCTCGACTGGCAGAGGGCGCGCCAACTCCAGCCCGTCGTCGCCCACGGGGTGGCTGGCCACGCCCTGGGCCGCCAGGGCTTGGGCCAGGGCCTCGCGGTCGGTGCGGCGGCGGTTGACCCGCAGCGTCATGGGCCCGGGCCGGTTGTTGGCTTGCAGGATGGCTTCCCAACGCTCGGGGTGATCTCGCCGAAGCCGCTCGATCCACCACAGCGGGTGATTCCACTGTGCAAGCGGGTCGCCCGACACCTGTGCCTCCAGCGCATCGGCTTCGCGCAGGTAGCGGCGCAGGCAGGCGTTGAGGAAGCCAGCCTGGCGCTGCCAGCGCCGGTCGGACCGGGCGGCCTGCACGGCCTGGTCCACCACGGTGTGCGCCGGGTAAATCGCGCCCGGGGTGTCGGGCGCGACGAGCAGGGCGAGAGCCGCGCTCATGAGCGCGCGCAAGGGGGGTGGCGGCGCGCGCTCGGCCAGGCGAGTGACGAGCGCTTCGCAGGTGCCGAGCCGGCGCAAGGTGTGGAACGCCAGCGCCTGGACACCGGCGCGCAGGGGCGCTGGTACGGTTGCAAGCGCGTCGCCGAGCGAGCGGCCCTGGCGCACGGCGAGCACGGCCGCGGCCACGTACGCGAGTTGTTCGCTGAGCGCGGGCGCCTGGGCAAGGCTCATGCGTGAATCACCGTCGGATCGCCCACGGCTGTAGCCGGCTTCGCGAGCGGCAGCGGCCCCATGGTGCGCCCATAGATGCGGCGCACGCGCTCGGCGAGAGGCGGATGCGAATCGAGCCAGTGCGCGAGGCGGCCGGCCTCGTTGCCCACCAGCAGCAGGTGCTGCAGCGGCGAGCCGATGGCATTCGTGCTCAAGCGCTCCCGCTGCTGCGTCATGACCTTGCGCAGCACGCCGCCCAGGCCGTCGCGGCTGCGCGTCCATTGCACCGCGCGCGCGTCGGCCAGGAACTCGCGCTGGCGCGAGACGGCCGCCTGCAGCGCGTGCCCGGCGAGCCAGCCAAGCCAGCCCACCGCCATGAGGAAGACGCCGATCACGAACCACACGAGGCGCCCGCCCCGCTCGCCCGGCTCCATGAGACGCTGGCCGAGGCGGTAAATCATCTCCAGGCCGAACACCATGCCCGCCAGCCGCAGGTTCAGGCGCGTGTCGCCTTCGCCGATGTGGCTCAGCTCGTGCGCCACCAGGCCCTGCAACTCCTCGCGCGTGAGGTGGTCGAGCGCGCCGCGCGTGACGGCCACGACCGCGTCGTCGGTGTCCCAGCCGGTGGCGAAGGCGTTGATGGACTGGTCGCGCGCGACCACCATGGCGGTGGGGCGCGGCAAGCCGGAGGCAATGGCCAGTTCATCGACGATGTTGACGAAGCGCTGCTCGTCGAGTTGCCCCGAGGGTTGGGCCGCCCGCGCGCCCATGCGCTGGGCCAGGCGCACGCCGCCCTGGTGCTCGAGCTGCGAGGTCTCCACCCACCAACCGCCGAGCACGAAGAGCAGGGTCACGCCGGTGTTCACAGCCCAAAAGTGCCGCGGAAAGTAGATCTCGCCTGGCAGCCAGATCGGCCCCGTGAGGACCCAGCCCAGGGCCACGGCCGCGTTGACGGCGAGCACCAGCAGCACGACCGCGAAGCCGAAGACCACCACCAGCCACCGGCTCTGCGCGCGGGCCTCTCGCTGGGATTCGGCAAAACGCATGCGCGGCCTGTTCCGGTGCGGTGACTCAGAACTGGACCTTGACCGGCTGGCGCTCGGCCTCGCTGGTGGTCGCCTCCAGCATGGACTGCGGCTGGAAGTTGAACAGCCGCGCGACGATGAGCGTAGGGAACTGCTGCGCGGCGTCGTTGTAGTCGTTCGCCTGATCGTTGTAGGCCTGGCGCGCGAAGCCGATGCGGTTCTCGGTGCTCGAGAGCTCCTCACTCAGTTCGCGCATGTTCTGGTCGGCCTTGAGCTCGGGGTAGTCCTCCACCACGGCCATCAGGCGCCCCAGCGCACCACCCAGCATCTGTTCGGCGCCCGAGAGCGTGCTGATGAGCGCGGGGTTGAGCGGTGCGCCGGACGCCGCCTGCTCGGCGCTGCGCGCCTGGTTGCGCGCAGCGATCACCGCCTCCAGCGTCTGCGATTCATGTTCGAGGTACTTGCGGGCGACCTCCACGAGGTTGGGGATCAGGTCGTGCCGGCGCTTGAGCTGCACGTCGATTTGCCCGAACGCGTTGGCGATGCCGTTGCGCAAGCGCACGAGCCGGTTGTAGGCACCGACCGCCCAGAAGAAGACCACCAGCGCCGCCAGCAGCAGCACCCATTGAAGAACGCTCATTGTGTTCACTCCTCATCGCTCCCGCAGCTCGCGGGCGGGGGACTATAGCGCGCGGAATATCGCCGACAAAAGAAAAAGCCCCCGGCCTTTCGACCGGGGGCTTGTGGGCGGTGACGGGCGTCGGCCGCTTACTCGGCGGACTCGCCAGCCGCCGCATCGGCCTGGTCGGCCGCCAGCGACAGGGCGTCGGCCTCGGCGATGGCACGGCGCTCTTCGTCGTCCATCTTCTCCTTGACCTTGCGCGCCTCGTGATAGGCCATGCCGGTACCCGCGGGGATCAGGCGGCCGACGATGACGTTCTCCTTCAGGCCACGCAGCTCATCGCGCTTGCCCATGATGGCCGCTTCGGTCAGCACGCGCGTGGTCTCCTGGAAGGAGGCCGCAGAGATGAACGAGTCGGTGGACAGCGAAGCCTTGGTGATACCCAGCAGGATGTTGCTGAAGGTCGCGGGGATCTTGCCGTCGGCGCGCAGGGCGTCGTTGGTGTTGAGGATCTCCGAACGCTCGACCTGCTCGCCGCCGATGTAGGACGAATCGCCCGGGTTCTCGACCACGACGCGGCGCAGCATCTGGCGAACGATCACCTCGATGTGCTTGTCGTTGATCTTCACACCCTGCAGTCGGTAAACGTCCTGCACCTCATCGACGATGTAGCGCGCGAGCTCCTCCATGCCCAGCAGGCGCAGGATGTCCTGCGGGTCGGCCGGGCCGTCGACGATGCTCTCGCCCTTGTTGACCACCTGGCCTTCGTGCACCAGGATGTTCTTCTCTTTCGGGATGAGCTCTTCCCAGACCTTGCCCTCGGGGTCGGTGATCTGCAGGCGGATCTTGCCCTTGGTCTCCTTGCCGAAGGACACGGTGCCGGTCATCTCGGCGAGGATGCCGGCGTCCTTGGGCGAGCGCGCCTCGAACAGCTCGGCCACGCGCGGCAGACCACCCGTGATGTCGCGGGTCTTCTGGCCTTCCACCGGGATGCGGGCCAGCACCTCGCCGGGGCCCACGTCCTGGCCGTCGCGCACCTGGATCAGCGCACCGACCTGGAAGCCGATGGTCACGGCGTGGTCGGTGCCGGGGATCTTCACCTCGCTGCCGGAAGCGTCGATCAGCTTGACCTGCGGACGCACCACTTTCGTGGCGCCGCGGCGCTTGGGATCGATCACCACCAGCGTGGACAGACCGGTCACGTCGTCGACCTGCTTGGCGACCGTGAGGCCCTCTTCCACGTTCTCGAACTTCACCGTACCGGCGAATTCCGTGATGATGGGTCGGGTCAGCGGGTCCCAGTTGGCCAGGATGGTGCCGGCCTTGATGGTCTGGTCCGGCTTGACGGTCAGCGTGGCGCCATACGGCACCTTGTGGCGCTCGCGCTCGCGGCCATGCTCGTCCTGGATGATGATCTCGCCCGAACGCGCGATCACCACCAGCTCGCCCTTGGAGTTGGTCACGTAGCGCATGGTGGCGTTGAAGCCGATCACGCCGCTGGACTTGGCTTCCACGCTGGAGGCAACGGCCGCACGCGACGCCGCACCACCGATGTGGAAGGTGCGCATCGTCAGCTGCGTGCCGGGTTCGCCGATGGACTGCGCGGCGATCACGCCCACCGCCTCGCCGATGTTGACCAGGCCACCGCGGCCGAGGTCGCGGCCGTAGCACTTGGCGCACAGGCCGTAGCGGGTTTCGCAGGTCAGCGCAGTGCGCACCTTGACTTCGTCGACGCCAGCGGCCTCGAGCATGTCGAGCGTGTCCTCGTCGAGCATTTCGCCCGGCTGCACCAGCACGGCGCGCGTCTCGGGGTGGATCACTTCCTCGGCCGTGGTGCGACCCAGGATGCGGTCGCGCAGCGACTCGATCACCTCACCGCCTTCGACAATGGCGCGCATCAGCGTGCCGTTGGAGGTGCCGCAATCCTGGTGGGTGACCACCAGGTCCTGCGTCACGTCCACCAGGCGGCGCGTCAGGTAGCCCGAGTTCGCGGTCTTCAGCGCCGTGTCGGCCAGGCCCTTGCGGGCGCCGTGTGTCGAGATGAAGTACTGCAGCACGTTGAGGCCTTCACGGAAGTTCGCCGTGATGGGGGTCTCGATGATGGAGCCGTCGGGCTTGGCCATCAGGCCGCGCATGCCGGCGAGCTGGCGGATCTGCGCCGCGGAACCGCGGGCGCCGGAGTCGGCCATCATGTAGATGGAGTTGAACGACTCCTGGTCCACTTCCTTGCCGCTGCGGTCCGTGGTCTTCTGCTTGGCCAGCTGGGCCATCATGACCTTGGAGATTTCGTCGCCGGCCTTGCCCCAGATGTCCACCACTTTGTTGTAGCGCTCGCCAGCGGTCACGAGACCGGAGGCGTACTGCTGGGCGATCTCTTTCACCTCGGATTCGGCACGTTCGATGATGCCGCTCTTCTCCTTCGGCACCAGCATGTCGTCCACAGCGATCGAGATGCCCGCGCGGGTGGCGAGGCGGAAGCCGTTCTGCAGCAGCTTGTCGGCGAAGACCACGGTTTCCTTCAGGCCGCACTTGCGGAAGCTCGCGTTGATGAGGCGCGAGATTTCCTTCTTCTTCAGCGGCTTGTCGAGCACCGAGAAGGGCAGGCCCTTGGGCAGGATCTCCGACAGCAGGGCGCGGCCGACGGTGGTGTCCACCAGCTTGAGGCCGGCGACGAACTCGCCGCTGACCTTGTCCCTGGTCCACTCGATCAGGCGCACGCTCACGCGCGCGGTGAGTTCCACCACGCCGTTGTCCAGCGCGCGCTGCAACTCGGGCAAGTCGGCGAAGATCATGCCTTCGCCCTTGCCGTTGATCTTCTCGCGCGTGGCGTAGTACAGGCCCAGCACCACGTCCTGCGAGGGCACGATGGAGGGCTCGCCGTTGGCGGGGAACAGCACGTTGTTGGAGGCCAGCATCAGCGTGCGGGCTTCCAGTTGCGCTTCCACCGACAGCGGCACGTGCACGGCCATCTGGTCACCGTCGAAGTCGGCGTTGAAGGCCGCGCAGACCAACGGGTGCAGCTGGATGGCCTTGCCTTCGATCAGAATGGGCTCGAAGGCCTGGATGCCCAGGCGGTGCAGCGTGGGCGCGCGGTTCAGCAGAACCGGGTGCTCCTTGATGACCTCTTCGAGGATGTCCCACACCACGGGGGTGCCGGCTTCCACTTCCTTCTTGGCGGCCTTGATGGTGGTCGCGATGCCCATGGCTTCCAGGCGCGAGAAGATGAAGGGCTTGAACAGTTCCAGCGCCATCAGCTTGGGCAGGCCGCACTGGTGCAGCTTGAGCGTGGGGCCCACCACGATGACCGAACGGCCCGAGTAGTCGACGCGCTTGCCCAGCAGGTTCTGGCGGAAGCGACCGCTCTTGCCCTTGATCATGTCGGCCAGGGACTTGAGCGCGCGCTTGTTGGCGCCCGTCATGGCCTTGCCGCGGCGGCCGTTGTCCAGCAGGCTGTCCACGGCTTCTTGCAGCATGCGCTTCTCGTTGCGCGCGATGATCTCGGGCGCCTTCAACTCCAGCAGGCGCTTCAGGCGGCTGTTGCGGTTGATGACGCGGCGGTACAGGTCGTTCAGGTCCGAGGTCGCGAAGCGGCCACCGTCCAGCGGCACCAGCGGACGCAGGTCCGGCGGCAGCACGGGCAGCACGTCGAGCACCATCCACTCGGGCTTGATGCCCGAGCGCTTGAAGGCCTCGATGACCTTCAGGCGCTTGGCGTTCTTCTTGATCTTGAGTTCCGAGCCGGTCAGGTCATTGCGCAGCTTCTCGATCTCGACATCGAGATCGATGGCTTCGAGCAGCTCCTTGATGCCCTCGGCGCCCATCTTGGCGACGAACTCGTCACCGTATTCCTTGCGCTTGGCGTCGTAGTCGTCCTCGGACATGATGCCGAACTTCTTCAGCGGGGTCATGCCGGGGTCGGTCACCACGTACGCTTCGAAGTACAGCACGCGTTCAATGTCGCGCAGCGTCATGTCGAGCACCAGGCCCAGACGCGACGGCAGCGACTTCAGGAACCAGATGTGCGCGCAGGGCGCGGCCAGGTCAATGTGGCCCATGCGCTCGCGGCGCACCTTGGTCTGGGTCACTTCGACGCCGCACTTCTCGCAGATCACCCCACGGTGCTTCAGGCGCTTGTACTTGCCGCACAGGCACTCATAGTCTTTGATGGGGCCGAAGATCTTGGCGCAGAACAGGCCGTCGCGTTCCGGCTTGAAGGTGCGGTAGTTGATGGTCTCGGGCTTCTTCACTTCACCGAAAGACCACGAGCGGATTTTTTCCGGCGATGCCAGGCCGATGCGGATGGCATCGAAATGCTCGTCGGGCGTGAACTGCTTGAACAGGTCGAGCAAGGATTTCATGTGAGCTTTCCTTTACTTCTGTGGATCACGAACGCTCGAGTTCGATGTCGATGCCGAGCGAGCGGATCTCTTTGACCAGCACGTTGAACGACTCGGGCATGCCCGCGTCGATGGTGTGCTCGCCCTTGACGATGGACTCGTACACCTTGGTGCGGCCCTGAACATCGTCGGATTTGACGGTGAGCATTTCCTGCAGGATGTAGGAGGCGCCGTAGGCTTCCAGCGCCCACACCTCCATCTCGCCGAAACGCTGGCCACCGAACTGCGCCTTGCCGCCCAGCGGCTGCTGAGTGACGAGCGAGTACGGGCCGGTGGAGCGGGCGTGCATCTTGTCGTCGACCAGGTGGTGCAGCTTCAGGAAGTGCATGTAGCCCACGGTGGTCTTGCGCTCGAAAGCATCGCCGGTGCGGCCGTCGTAGAGCTGCGCCTGGGTGCGCGTCTCGGTCAGGCCTTTGAGGGCGGCGATGTCGTCCGGGTAAGCCAGCTTGAGCATCGCGCGGATCTCGTCTTCCGAGGCGCCGTCGAACACGGGCGACGCGAAGGGCACGCCGTGCTGCAGGTTTTCGGCCATCTCCAGCACCTCGGTGTCGGACATGGCGGCGAAGTCCTCTTTCTTGCCCGCCTGGTTGAAGATGGTCTCGAGGTACTGGCGCACCTCGGCGACCTTGGCTTCGCGCTGCAGCATGTCACCGATGCGCTGGCCCAGGCCCTTGGCGGCCCAACCCAGGTGCACTTCCAGCACCTGACCCACGTTCATGCGCGAGGGCACGCCCAGCGGGTTGAGCACCACGTCGGCGGGGGTGCCGTCGGCCATGTGCGGCATGTCTTCCACGGGCACGATCTTGGAGACCACGCCCTTGTTGCCGTGGCGGCCGGCCATCTTGTCACCGGGCTGAAGGCGGCGCTTGACGGCCAGGTAGACCTTGACCATCTTGAGCACGCCCGCGGGCAGCTCGTCGCCCTGGGTGAGCTTCTTGCGCTTCTCTTCGAAGGCGAGGTCGAAGCTGTGGCGCGTCTGCTCCATCGAGTTCTTGATCGATTCGAGCTGGGCGGCCACGTTGTCGTCCGCCGGGCGGATGTCGAACCAGTGGTACTTCTCGACATCGGCCAGGTAGGCCTTGTCGATGGTCGTGCCCTTGGCGAGCTTCTTCGGGCCGCCGTTGGCGACCTTGCCCGTGATCAGCTTCTCGATGCGGTCGAAAGCGTCGGCCTCAACGATGCGCAGCTGGTCGTTCAGGTCGAGGCGGAAGCGCTTCAGTTCATCGTCGATGATTTGCTGGGCGCGCTTGTCGCGCTGGATGCCTTCGCGGGTGAAGACCTGCACGTCGATCACAGTGCCCTGCGAGCCCTGTTCGACACGCAGCGAGGTGTCCTTCACGTCGGAAGCCTTCTCGCCGAAGATGGCGCGCAGCAGCTTCTCTTCGGGCGTGAGCGTGGTCTCGCCCTTGGGCGTGACCTTGCCGACCAGCACGTCGCCGGGCAGCACCTCGGCACCCACGTAGATGATGCCGGACTCGTCGAGGCGGTTGAGTTGCTGCTCGGCCAGGTTCGGGATGTCGCGGGTGATTTCCTCGGCACCGAGCTTGGTGTCGCGCGCCATCACCACCAGCTCCTCGATGTGGATGCTGGTGTAGCGGTCGTCGGCCACCACGCGTTCGCTGATGAGGATGGAGTCCTCGAAGTTGTAGCCGTTCCAGGGCATGAAGGCGATCAGCATGTTCTGGCCGATCGAGATCTCGCCGAGGTCGGTGGACGCGCCGTCCGCGATCACGTCACCCTTGGCCAGCTTGTCGCCCTTCTTGACGATGGGGCGCTGGTGGATGTTGGTGTTCTGGTTGGAGCGCTGGTACTTGATGAGGTTGTAGATGTCCACACCCACTTCACCGGCCACCGCCTCCTCGTCGTTGACGCGGATCACGATGCGGGTGGCATCGACGTAGTCGACCACGCCGCCGCGGTTGGCGGTCACGACCGTGCCCGAGTCGATCGCGGCGACGCGCTCGATACCGGTGCCCACGAAGGGCTTCTCGGGGCGCAGCACGGGCACGGCCTGGCGCGACATGTTGGCGCCCATCAGCGCGCGGTTGGCATCGTCGTGCTCCAGGAATGGCACGAGCGAAGCGGCCACCGAGACGATCTGCGCCGGCGACACGTCCATGTACTGGATGGTGTCGGGACCGGTCAGGATGGATTCGCCCTTCTCACGCGCCGAAACCAGCTCACCGACCAGCTTGCCGTCCTTGTCGAGCGCGGCGTTGGCCTGGGCGATGACGTACTTGCCTTCCTCGATAGCGGACAGGTAGTCGATCTGGTTCGTGACCTTGCCGTCGCTCACGCGGCGGTACGGCGTCTCGATGAAGCCGTACTCGTTGAGACGGGCGTACAGGGCCAGCGAGTTGATCAGACCGATGTTCGGGCCTTCCGGCGTTTCGATCGGGCAGACGCGGCCGTAGTGCGTGACGTGCACGTCGCGCACCTCGAAGCCGGCGCGCTCGCGCGTCAGACCGCCCGGGCCCAGGGCCGAGACGCGGCGCTTGTGCGTGATCTCGGCCAACGGGTTGGTCTGGTCCATGAACTGCGAGAGCTGCGACGCACCGAAGAACTCCTTGAGGGCCGCGGAAATCGGCTTGGAGTTGATCAGGTCGTGCGGCATCAGCGGCTCTTGCTCGGCCTGGCCCAGGCGCTCCTTCACGGCCTTCTCGATGCGCGCGAGACCGGTGCGGTACTGGTTCTCGGCGAGTTCGCCCACGCAGCGCACGCGGCGGTTGCCCAGGTGATCGATGTCGTCGACTTCACCGCGGCCGTTGCGCAGGTCCACGAGGATCTTCACCACGGCCAGGATGTCGTCGTTGGAGAACACCATGGGGCCGGTGGCCTCGTTGCGGCCGACGCGAGCGTTGAACTTCATTCGGCCCACGCGCGAAAGGTCGTACGTGTCCGGGTTGTAGAACAGGCGATGGAACAGGGCCTGCACTGCGTCCTCGGTCGGCGGCTCACCAGGGCGCATCATGCGGTAGATGGCCACGCGCGCGGCGAACTCATCGGCGGTCTCGTCGATGCGCAGGGTCTGGCTGATGTAAGCACCCTGGTCGAGTTCGTTGGTGTAGATGCAGGCCAGCTCCTGGATCGACGCGGCGCGCAGCTTCTTGAGCAGCGCCTCGGTGATCTCCTCGTTGGCCTTGGCGATGATCTCGCCGCTGTCCGGGTCAACGATGTTCTTGGCCACCACGCGGCCAATGAGGAAGTCCTCCGGCACGCTCACGTGGGTGGTGCCCGACTGCTCCATCTCGCGCGTGTGGCGCGCGGTGATGCGCTTGTCCTTGGCTACCACCACCTTGCCCGATTTGTCGGTGATGTCGAAGCGCGCCACTTCCCCGCGCAGGCGCTCAGGCACGAAGGCCATCTGCGCGCCGCTGTCCATGATGCGGAAGTGGTCGTTGACGAAGAAGTTCGCCAGAATCGTTTCCGGCGTCAGGCCGATGGCCTTGAGCAGGATGGTCACCGGCATCTTGCGGCGGCGGTCGACGCGGAAGAACAGCACGTCCTTCGGGTCAAACTCGAAATCAAGCCACGAGCCGCGGTAGGGAATGATGCGGGCCGAGAACAGCAGCTTGCCCGAGCTGTGCGTCTTGCCCTTGTCATGTTCGAAGAAAACACCCGGCGAGCGGTGAAGCTGCGAGACGATCACGCGCTCGGTGCCGTTGATGATGAACGAGCCCTTGTCGGTCATGAGCGGCACTTCGCCCATGTAGACCTCTTGCTCCTTCACTTCCTTGACCACCTTGGACTGCGGCGTGGAGGACTCGCGGTCGTAGATGATGAGTTGCACGCGGGCGCGCACGGCGGACGCAAAGGTCAAGCCGCGCGTCTGGCATTCGCGCACGTCGAACGCTGGCTTGGCCAGGTTGTACTCCACGAACTTCATCTCGACGAAGCCATTGTGCGAGACGATCGGGAACGCGGCAGTAAAGGCGGCCTGCAGGCCCTCTTCGGTGCGCTGCCTGGGCAGCACATCGGCCTGCAAGAAGGCGGTGTAGGCGTCCTTCTGCATCTGCAGCAGATAGGGGATGGTGAGCACGTTCTCGCGCGTGCCGAAACTTTTTCGGATGCGCTTGCGTTCGGTGTATGAGTACTTCGATGCCATGAGATCTCCGGGCTTGAGGTCTTGGCGACTGTCGGTCAGCGGCGCGCTGCGCTGACGAGCTTGGTGGCTGGCCTCTACCAACCGATGGCGGACGGCCCGCGCGTTGCACGCGGGCCCGAACCAAGTGGTCTTCTGCAGTCGGGGTCAGAAAACACTGATAAGAAGACTCACCAGAGTCTGCTTATCGGTGTTTCATCAAAACACTCGGAAAGGTCGCGAAGCGGCCATTCCGGGTGTGCTCTGAAAGCACACAAGGCTGGAGGCCCTTGCGGACACTCCAGCCTGCAGGGCGGAGCAGATTACTTCAGCTCGGCCTTGGCGCCGGCTTCCACCAGCTTCTTCACGGCGGCTTCGGCGTCGGCCTTGGCGATGCCTTCCTTCACGTTCTTCGGCGCGCCGTCGACCAGGTCCTTGGCTTCCTTCAGGCCCAGGCCGGTGATTTCGCGCACAGCCTTGATCACGGACACCTTGTTGGCGCCGGCTTCGGTCAGCACGACGTTGAACTCGGTCTTCTCTTCAGCGGCGGCGGCGGCGCCACCACCACCGGCGGCGGCCGGGGCGGCCATCGCGGCGGCGCTCACGCCGAACTTCTCTTCGATGGCTTTCACCAGGTCGTTGAGCTCCATGACCGACATGCTGTCCAGGGCGGTCAGAAATGCGTCTTTATCGAATGCCATTTGAATTTCCTATCAATCGGTTGATGTTTGCGGGAAGCTGCGGCCATCAGGCGGCAGCGGTTTCGCCTTCGCCTTTTTTCTTGGCCAGCGCGCCGAGCACCACTGCGGTGCGCGAGATCGGCGACTTGAGCAGGCCACAAAGCTGTGCCAGCAGAACCTCTTTGGAGGGGATGCTGGCCAGTTGCTTCACACCCTCGACGTCCAGGGCCTTGCCACCGTAGACACCGCCGCGAATGACCAGCTTGTCGTTGGTCTTCGCGAAATCAGCCACCACTTTCGCGGCGGCCACGGCGTCTTCGGAGAAGCCGTAGACGAGCGGACCGGTCATCTTGTCGGCCACCACCTCGAACGCACTGCCGGCGACCGCGCGGCGAGCCAGGGTGTTTTTCAACACACTCAGACTCACACCGCTCTTGCGGGCGCTGATGCGCAGTTGGTCCATGGAGGCAACCGTGATGCCGCGGTATTCCGCCATCACGAGGGTTTGAGCTTTGGCGGCGAGGCTGGTCACTTCATTGATGACCGCTTCTTTCTCACTGCGATTCAGACTCAAGGTTCACTCCTTCAATGTGCGGGGGCGTCACCACCCACCACACGCCTCATTGCAGCGATCAACCGTTGCAGGACACTCTCGAATCCTTCAGCGGCGGGATCGCCATCTGCGTTGGCCTTTGACGATTAAGCCGACCGGTCAAGGTCGGCGCCAACGGTCTCGGATGGCTTCGCGGTTTGCCAGAAGGCGCACCACGAACCCACCACACCCGGGCACCCGAGGGCGCCCGAATTCATCACGCCGAGATGGTCTGGGTGTCCACACGGACACCCACGCCCATCGTCGACGACACGGCCACCTTGCGCAGGTAGATGCCTTTGCTGGTGGCCGGCTTGGCCTTGTTCAGCGCGTCGAGCAGCGCCACCAGGTTGCCCTGGAGTTGCGTGGCGTCGAACGAGCGGCGGCCGATCGTGCCGTGCACGATGCCGGCCTTGTCGACGCGGAACTGCACCTGGCCCGCCTTGGCGTTCTTCACCGCGGTGGCCACATCCGGCGTCACGGTGCCGACCTTGGGGTTGGGCATCAGGCCACGGGGACCGAGCACCTGACCCAGGGTACCCACGATACGCATGGCATCGGGGGAGGCAATCACGACGTCGAAGTTCATGTTGCCGGCCTTGATGTCGGCCGCCAGGTCGTCCATGCCGACAATGTCGGCGCCAGCGGCCTTGGCCTCTTCGGCCTTGGCGCCCTGGGCGAACACCGCCACCCGCTTGGTCTTGCCGGTGCCGTTGGGCATCACGACAGCACCACGCACCACCTGGTCGGACTTCTTGGCGTCCACGCCGAGCTGGATCGCCACGTCGATCGACTCGTCGAACTTGGCCGTGGCGAATTCCTTGACGAGCTTAAGCGCTTCATCCAGCGTGTACAGCTTGGTGCTGTCGATCTTGCCGTCGAATGCTTTCTGCTTTTTGGTGAGCTTGGCCATTTACACGCCCTCCACGATCACGCCCATCGAGCGGGCCGAACCCGCGATGGTCTTGACGGCTGCGTCGATGTCGGCAGCGGTCATGTCCTTCATCTTGGTCTTGGCGATTTCCTCGAGCTGGGCCCGGGTGATCTTGCCGACCTTGTTCTTGTTGGGCACCGAGGAGCCCTTGTCGAGCTTGATGGCCTTCTTGATCAAGGTGGTCGCCGGGGGCGTCTTGATGATGAAGGTGAAGCTCTTGTCCGCGAACGCGGTGATCACCACGGGCAGCGGCAGACCAGGCTCCACACCCTGGGTCTGGGCGTTGAACGCCTTGCAGAACTCCATGATGTTGAGGCCACGCTGACCCAGCGCCGGGCCAATCGGGGGGGAGGGGTTGGCCTTACCAGCTGGCACCTGCAGCTTGATGAAGCCGACGATTTTCTTCGCCATTTTTCAGCTCCTGCGAGTGCAAACGGTGGGGTTTCATGCCACCTCCTCGCGGTTGGGACCCGGAGATACAACAGCGCAGGTGTCGGGCCGAGCCACCTGCGCCTGAGCGCGTCAGGTCTTCTCGACCTGGCTGAATTCGAGTTCGACGGGCGTGGCGCGGCCGAAGATGGTCACCGACACGCGCATCTTGTTCTTCTCGTAGTTGACTTCTTCCACCGTGCCGTTGAAGTCGGTGAACGGGCCTTCCTTGACTCGCACGTATTCGCCGACGACGAACTCCACCTTGTGGCGGGGCTTGTCGGTGCCTTCCTGCATCTGGCTGACGATCTTCTGGACGTCTTCCTCGGAGATCGCCACCGGGCGATTCTTGGCGCCACCGACGAAACCTGTCACTTTGTTGGTGTGCTTGATCAGATGCCAGGACTCGTCGTCCATCACCATTTCAACCAACACATAACCCGGGAAGAACTTGCGCTCTGTCGTGCGCTTCTGACCGTTCTTGACCTCGACCACTTCTTCTGTCGGCACAAGGATGCGGCCGAACTTGCTCTGCATGCCAGCGCGGTTGATGCGTTCGATGATGTTGCGTTCGGCGGCTTTCTCCATGCCTGAGTAGGCGTGCACCACGTACCAGCGCATACCGTCGGCGGGAGCCAGCGAGGCCACTGAACTCTGTTCTTCGGTCATTGCTTATTTCCTCCAGCCCAGGATCAGGTCGTAGAAGACCCACTCCAAGGTCTTGTCCGTCAACCACAGGAACAAGGCCATCACCACCACGAAAGCGAAAACGTAGGCCGTCATCTGCATCGCCTCCTTGCGGGCGGGCCACACGACCTTCTTGACCTCTTTCCACGAATCGCGGCCAAAGGCGATGAGCTGGCGACCCGACTCGGACGCCACAAACACCCCGATGGCCGCCGCGAGCGCCACCAACAGGGCGCCCCACTGCGCCAGTGCGCCACGGCCCGCAAGCAAGTAGAAGGCCGCGAAACCGCCAACCGCCAGCACGACAGCCAAGCCGAGCTTGGCCTTGTCGGCACCGGAGTGAACGGTCTGAACGTCGGAGGAAGCCATGTGGACTAAGACTAATGTTTTCGAATGACGCGCCTCAAGCCGCTGGAGCAGGAGACACGCAAGCCCACCAGAGGTCTTGACGACTTCGGTGGGCTTGTGGACCACGAGACAGAGAGCGTTGTTGGGCTCTATCGGTTCCTGTCAGGTGGCAGGGGCAGAGGGAATCGAACCCCCAACCTTCGGTTTTGGAGACCGACGCTCTGCCAATTGAGCTATACCCCTACGCAGTTTTCAGTGACCCAGGCTGACCTGGTATCACTCGATGATTTTGGCCACGACGCCGGCGCCGACGGTGCGACCGCCCTCGCGGATGGCGAAGCGCAGACCTTCTTCCATGGCGATGGGCGCGATCAGCTTGACGGTGATCGAGACGTTGTCGCCGGGCATGACCATTTCCTTGTCCTTGGGCAGCTCGATGGAGCCCGTGACGTCGGTGGTGCGGAAGTAGAACTGCGGACGGTAGTTGTTGAAGAAGGGCGTGTGACGGCCGCCTTCGTCCTTGCTGAGCACGTACACCTCACCGGTGAAGTGCGTGTGCGGCTTGATGGAGCCGGGCTTGCACAGCACTTGGCCGCGCTGCACTTCTTCGCGCTTGGTGCCGCGCAGCAGGATACCGACGTTGTCGCCCGCCTGGCCCTGGTCCAGCAGCTTGCGGAACATCTCCACGCCCGTGCAGGTGGTCTTCTGGGTGGCAGCAATGCCGACGATCTCGATTTCTTCGCCGACCTTGACCACGCCACGCTCGATACGGCCGGTCACCACGGTGCCGCGACCCGAGATGGAGAACACGTCTTCGACGGGCATGAGGAAGGCGCCGTCCACCGCGCGCTCGGGCGTGGGGATGTAGCTGTCCAGCGCGTCGGCCAGGCGCATGATGGCCTGCTCGCCCAGCTCGCCCTTGTCGCCCTCGAGGGCGAGCTTGGCCGAGCCCTTGACGATGGGGGTGTCGTCGCCAGGGAAGTCGTACTTGGAGAGCAGCTCGCGCACTTCCATCTCAACGAGCTCGAGCAGCTCGGCGTCGTCGACCATGTCGCACTTGTTGAGGAAGACGATGATGTAGGGCACGCCCACCTGGCGGGCCAGCAGGATGTGCTCGCGCGTCTGGGGCATCGGGCCGTCAGCGGCCGAGCACACCAGAATGGCGCCGTCCATCTGGGCGGCACCGGTGATCATGTTCTTCACGTAGTCGGCGTGGCCGGGGCAGTCCACGTGGGCGTAGTGGCGATTGGCCGTCTCGTATTCCACGTGCGCGGTGTTGATGGTGATGCCGCGCGCCTTTTCTTCCGGAGCCGCGTCGATCTGGTCGTAAGCCTTGGCCGCGCCGCCGAACTTGCTGGCCAGCACCGTCGTGATCGCCGCCGTCAGCGTCGTCTTGCCGTGGTCCACGTGCCCGATCGTGCCTACGTTCACGTGCGGCTTGGTCCGCTCGAATTTTTCCTTAGCCATTTCTTCAGCTCCAAAAACGAAATTGCCGAAACACCCAATCAAGCAACTGGTGCCCATGGCGGGAATCGGACCCGCGACCTCTCCCTTACCAAGGGAGTGCTCTACCACTGAGCCACATGGGCCAAGGCACCGGCACCGCCGGCACCCGAAAACTTTCACTCACCACCGACAGGACATGGAGCGGGAGACGGGAATCGAACCCGCGTCATCAGCTTGGAAGGCTGGGGTTCTACCATTGAACTACTCCCGCCCGGGCTGGCATGCCTTTTCGGTCGCGCTTTGGTGGAGGAGGCTGGATTCGAACCAGCGTAGGCGTAAGCCAACAGATTTACAGTCTGCCCCCTTTAGCCACTCGGGCACCCCTCCATAGCGCAGCCGACGATTATGCCATGGAAATGTGGCGACCGCCCAGCGACCTGGGACGGCGCTTCACCACTGGATCGGCGCCTCGCCCTGCCCGGCCAGCCAAGCGTTGACGGCTCCGAAATGCCCACAGCCGAGAAAAGGCGCGGGACCACGGCGAGCCGACAGCGGCGACGGGTGATTGGCCTGCAGCAAGTGGTGCCGCGCATCGATCAGCCCCGCCTTCTTCTGGGCGTGAGCCCCCCACAGAAGAAAGACTTTGGGACTCATCGATGCCCCCACATGCTGGATCAATTCGTCAGTGAGCACTTCCCAACCTCGCCCTGCATGACTGGCGGGCGCACCTTCCTCCACCGTCAGGCAGGTATTGAGCAGCAGCACGCCTTGCTCGGCCCAGTGCACCAGAGAGCCGCTCATGGGAGGCAACAGCCCGAGGTCGCGCTGGCGTTCCAGAAAGATGTTTCGCAGGCTGGGTGGCCACTTCACGCCCGGCGCGACCGAGAAGGCCAGGCCTTCGGCCTGGCCTGGACCGTGGTAGGGGTCCTGGCCCAGGATCACCACGCGCACCGACTCCGGCGGCGCAAGCGCGAGCGCGCGCAGCGGTTCGGGCGGGTAAATGGTGGCGCCCTGCTCCAGGCGCTGCGTGAGGAAGACCTTGAGAGCGACGCCAGCGGGTGATGCCGCAAAGGCGTCCACCAACGCCGCCCAGCCAGACGCCACTGGCCAGCGCGTGATGTCAGCACCTTGGAGCTTCATGCGAACAGTTCGGCCAGCGCCAGGCCCGGTTCGTCCGCCCGCATGAAAGCCTCCCCGACCAGGAAGGCGTGCACGCCGGCGGCGCGCATGGTCTGCACGTCAGCCCGCGCGAGGATGCCCGACTCGGTGATCAGCAGCTTGTCGGGCGGCACCTCGGGCAGAAGGTCGAGCGTGGTTTGCAACGACACCTCGAAGGTCTTGAGGTTGCGGTTGTTGATGCCCAGCAGCGGCGTCTTGAGCTTGAGCGCACGCTGCAGCTCCCCGCCATCGTGCACCTCGACGAGCACCGCCATGTCCAGGTCCATCGCGATGGCCTCGAGTTCGGCCATGCGCGCATCGTCCAGGCATGCTGCGATGAGCAGGATGGCGTCCGCCCCCATGGCCCGCGCCTCGTAGACCTGATACGGGTCGACCATGAAATCCTTGCGCAGCACAGGCAGCGCGCAACTCGCGCGCGCCTGCTTGAGGTAGTCGGCCGACCCCTGGAAGAACTGCCGGTCGGTCAGCACCGACAGGCAGGCCGCGCTCACCGCGCCGTCTCCCTCGGCGTAGCTCTGCGCGATGTCGGCGGGAATGAAATCCTCGCGCAGTACGCCCTTGCTGGGGCTGGCCTTCTTGACCTCGGCGATCACCGCGGCCTGACCGGCGGCGATCTTGGCGCGCAGCGCGCCCACGAAGTCACGCGTGAGCACGCGGCTCTCGGCGTCCTCGCGCATTGCTTCCAGCGGTTTCTTCTTCTTCGCGGCCGCCACCTCTTGGTGCTTCACAGCCACGATCTTGTCGAGGATGTCGCTCATGTCTGCCTCCTCAAGCGACCGCAAAGGCCTTGAGCTGCTCGAGCTTGGCCAGCGCCGCACCCGACTCCAGCGTGCGCCGTGCCAGGGCGATGCCCGCTTCCACGTCCGCCGAGACGTTGGCGGCATACAGCGCCACGCCCGCGTTGAGCACCACGATTTCGCTCGCAGCCTTGAAGGCCGGACTCTCGCGACGCTCCAGGACCCCCAGCAGCATGTCGCGCGAAGCCTCCGGCGTGTCCACGCGCAGCGCGCGGTTGCTCGCCATGGTCAGGCCGAAGTCCTCGGGGTGAATCTCGTACTCGACGATCTCGCCGTTCTTGAGCTCGCCAACCATGGTGGCCGCGCCCAACGAGACCTCGTCCATGCCGTCGCGGCCATAAACCACCACCGCGTGTTCGGCACCGAGGCGCTGCAAGGCACGAACCTGGATCCCCACGAGGTCAGGATGGAACACGCCCATGAGGATGTTCGGTGCCGAAGCGGGATTGGTGAGCGGGCCCAGGATGTTGAAGATCGTCTTGATGCCGAGCTCGCGTCGCACGGGGGCGACGTTCTTCATCGCCGGGTGGTGGTTGGGCGCGAACATGAAGCCCACCCCCACCTGCTCGATGCAGCGGGCGATCTGTTCGGGCGTGAGGTTGATGTTCACCCCCAGGCTCTCCAGCACGTCGGCACTGCCGCTCTTGCTGGAGACACTGCGCCCGCCGTGCTTGCTGACGCGCGCACCAGCAGCCGCCGCCACGAACATGCTGCAGGTGGAGATGTTGAAGGTGTGCGAGCCGTCGCCCCCGGTGCCGACGATGTCGACCAAGTGGGACTTGTCGGCCACGTGCACCTTGGTGGAAAACTCGCGCATCACCTGCGCGGCGGCGGTGATCTCGCCGATGGTTTCCTTCTTCACGCGCAGACCGGTGATGAGCGCGGCCATCATCACGGGCGACATCTCGCCGCTCATGATGAGGCGCATGAGGTGCAGCATCTCGTCGTGGAAGATCTCGCGGTGCTCGATGGTGCGCTGCAGGGCCTCCTGCGGCGTGATGTGGTGGATGCGTTGGACCATGTGTCTCGTCTCCTCAGGCTCGGGAAGAAGGGTGATCGGTGAAGGCCAGGCGCAGGCCGAAGCCGATGAACAACGCCCCTGCGGCGCGGTCCATCCAGCCCATGGCGCGCTGAAGTGTGTGCAGGCGGCGCGCGGCCCAGGCCGCCAGCCAGGCGTAGCCCAGGTTGATGGGCAGCGAGTTGAGGTTGAACAGAACGCCCAGCAGCAGGAAGCTCAAGGCGGGGTGCGCAGCGTCAGGGCGAATGAACTGCGGCACGAAGGCGAGGAAGAACAACGCCACCTTGGGATTGAGCACGTTGGTGAGAAAGCCCCGGCGCCACACGGCCCAAAGGTCGGTTTCGGGCGGAGAACCCTCGTCCAGCGACAACCGGCCGCCACGCGACAACAGCAGCCTCACGCCCATCCACAGCAGGTAGGCCGCGCCGACCCACTTGAGCACCGTGAACGCAGTGGCCGAGGTGGCCAGCAGCGCGCTCAGGCCGGCGGCTGCGGCAAAGACGTGCACGAAGCAGCCGCTGATGATGCCCAGCGCCGCCACCATGCCGGCGCGCGCGCCGCTGCGCAGGCCGTGGCTCACGATGTAGAGCACGTCGGGCCCCGGCGTGAGGTTGAGCAGCCAGCCGGCCGCGATGAACAGGAGCAGTTGCGGCAGATCGGGCATGGTCTGTCCGGCTCAGTACACCGCGTGGCCGCGTGCAGCGGTGCCCTGCGGCGCGGCACGATCGAAGAAGTCGCGCACGCTGGCCAGCGCGTGGTCGATGGCGGCAGCGTCCACGCCCAGGTGCGTGACGAAACGCAGGCCGATCAGCCCCGTGGCCAGCACGCCCTGACGCTCCAGGTGGGCGAGCAGGTCCGGGCCGCGACCGTCGGCCACATCGACGAACACGATATTGGTCTGCGCCGAGCGCACCGCGAGGCCGTCGATGGTCGCGAGACCCTGGGCCAGCCGCTGCGCGAGCGCGTGGTCGTCGGCGAGTCGATTGACGTGGTGGTCCAGCGCGTGCGAGGCGGCGGCTGCGAGCAGGCCCGCCTGGCGCAGCCCCCCGCCGACCATCTTGCGCCAGCGGCGCGCGCGATCGATCAGTTCACGCGACCCGCACAGCGCCGAGCCCACGGGCGCGCCCAGCCCCTTGCTGAAGCACACCGAGACGCTGTCGAAGCGGTCGGTGATGGCGCGCAGCGCGGCGATCACGTCGCCGCCCGCGCCTGCGTCGGACACCGCCGCGTTGAAGACGCGCGCGCCATCGAGATGAAGCGCCAGTCCGTGGCGACGCGCGAGTTCGGTCATGCCGTCCAGATAGGCCGCCGGCATGGGGTGGCCGTTCCACGTGTTCTCCAGACACAGCAGGCGCGTGCGCGCGAAGTGCGGGTCGTCGGGCTTGATCGCGGCCTGTACGTCGGCCAGCTTCATCAGGCCCTGTGAATCCTGCGCCAGCGGCTGCGGCTGGATGCTGCCCAGCACCGCGGCACCGCCGCCCTCGTAGCGATAGGTGTGCGCGTTCTGGCCGACGATGTATTCGTCGCCTCGGCCGCAGTGGGCCATCATCCCGCACAAGTTGCTCTGGGTGCCGCTGCTCATGAACAACGCGGCCTCCTTGCCAGTGAGCGCGGCAATCTTTTCTTGAAGGGCGTTCACGGAAGGGTCATCACCGAACACATCGTCGCCCAGGGGCGAGGCCATCATGGCCTCGCGCATGGCCGCGGTGGGCTGTGTGACGGTGTCGCTGCGCAAGTCAACCATGTTCATGCGTTCTGCTCCAGGAAGTTCTTGAGCATCGCGTGCCCGTGCTCGGTAAGGATGCTCTCGGGGTGGAACTGCACCCCCTCGATTGCAAGGGTCCTGTGCTTCACGCCCATGATCTCGCCGTCGTCCGTCCAGGCAGTGACCTCAAGATCGGCCGGACAGTCGTCGCGGCGGATCGCCAACGAGTGGTAGCGATTGACGGTGAAGCGCTCGGGCAGCCCCGCGAACACACCGCGCTGCGTCGTGCCGATCTCGCTGGTCTTGCCGTGCATCAACTCACGGGCGCGCACGATGCTGCCCCCAAAGGCCGCGCCGATGCTCTGGTGTCCCAGGCACACACCCAGGATGGGCAGCTTGCCGGCGAAATGGCGGATCGCTGGCACCGAGATGCCCGCCTCGGCCGGCGAGCAAGGCCCGGGAGAGATGACGAGTCGGTCCATGCCGCCCGCGTCCAGCCGAGCCTGCAGTTCGTCCAAGGTGATCTCGTCGTTGCGCACCACGTCCACCACGGCACCCAGCTCGCCCAGGTACTGCACGATGTTGAAGGTGAACGAGTCGTAGTTGTCCACCATGAGGACCTTGATGCCACTCATTCCAGGCCCTCCTCGACCAGTTCGGCCGCGCGCAGCAACGCGCGCGCCTTGTGCTCGGTTTCCCTCCACTCCATCTCGGGCACCGAATCGGCCACCACACCAGCCGCTGCCTGCACGTACAGCACCTGGTCCTTCACGATGGCCGTGCGGATGGCAATGGCCACGTCCATGTCGCCCGCGTAGCTGAGGTAGCCGCAGGCGCCGCCGTAGATGCCGCGCTTGACCGGCTCGAGCTGGTCGATGAGTTCCATGGCGTGCACCTTGGGTGCGCCCGTGAGCGTGCCGGCGGGGAAGGTGGCCCTGAGTACGTCCATGTTGGTCATGCCATCGTTGAGGATGCCCTCGACGTTGCTCACGATGTGCATCACGTGGCTGTAGCGCTCTACCGCGAAGGCCTCGGTCACCTTCACGCTGCCGATCTTTGCGATGCGGCCGATGTCGTTGCGCGCGAGGTCGATCAGCATCACGTGCTCGGCGCGCTCCTTGGGGTCGTTGACAAGCTCGACCTCGGTGGCTTTGTCCCTCTCGGTCGTGGCGCCGCGCGGGCGCGTGCCGGCCAAGGGGCGGATGGTGATCTTCTGCCCCTCTTCCGTGTGCTCCTGGCGCACCAGGATCTCCGGGCTCGCCCCCACCACGTGGAAGTCGCCGAAGTGGTAGTAGTACATGTAGGGCGAGGGGTTGAGCGAGCGCAGCGCACGGTACAGCGACAACGGCGACTCCGTGTAGCGCTTCTGAATGCGCTGGCCCACCTGCACCTGCATGAAGTCACCCGCGGCGATGAGCTCCTTGGCGCGCTCCACGGCCGCCAGGTAGTCGGCCTTGGCGAAACCGCGCTCGGCCGGATGGTGCTGGGTGGGTTTGACCTGCGGCGCGCTGACCGAGTACTTCAGCGCCTCCTTCAGCTCGCGCAGGCGCTTCTTGGCAGCGCTGTAGGCCTCCGGCTGGCCTGGGTCGGCGTAGACGATGAGGTAGAGCTTGCCCGAGAGGTTGTCGATGACCGCGAGTTCTTCGCACTGCAGCAGCAGGATGTCGGGACAGCCCAGGGTGTCGGGCGGGCAGCCGGCTTGCAGCTTCTTCTCCACGTAGCGCACCGCGTCGTAGCCGAAGTAGCCGGCCAGGCCGCCGCAGAAACGCGGCAGGCCCGGGCGCAGCGCCACCTTGAAGCGCTGCTGGTAGGCGGCGATGAAGTCCAGCGGGTTGCCGTGCGCGGTTTCGACCACTTCGCCATCGCGCACCACCTCGGTCTTCGCCTCGGCGCCGAAGCCGCTGGCACGCAGCAGGGTGCGAGCGGGCAGGCCGATGAAGCTGTAGCGGCCGAAGCGCTCGCCGCCCACCACCGATTCCAGCAGGAAGCTGTGGCGGCCGTCGCCGCGCCCATGGGCGAGCTTGAGATAGAGGGAGAGCGGGGTTTCGAGGTCGGCGAAGGCCTCGAGCATCAGCGGGATGCGGTTGTAGCCCTGCTGGGCGAGGCTCTTGAATTCCAGTTCGGTGATCATGTTCGTTCCATCCGTCCGGGGCCGCCGCGAAGCGGTGGGGGCAGGCGGCCGGGGGTTCCATCGGTCCGGCAGGCGAGCTGCCGGGGGGCGCTGCGGGCGGCGGAGGCGCTCAGGCGCCGGGCCGGTCTCCGCGGGGGGAGGGGTGCACGTTCAGGCTGGCTTGCGCCAGGGCCAGGCTCCCCCGCCATGGAGGCGCGGCAGTGAGCCGAGGGTGAGCGTGCAGGGACGAAACATGGTGCGCGCACTATATCAAAGCGCCACGACAAAGCCGCCGGGCCGTGCAGCGGATCACGCCGCCAAGCTTTCGTTCTAGAGCCTTACCCGCTGGACCGGCACCGCCGTCGCTGGGAGAATTCCAAAATCGAACGATCGTTCACTTTTCTGAGTCCGACATGTTTCAGACGCGTTTGCACACGCTGGCTGCGGCCGGCGCTTTTTTTGTCTGCTGGTCGGCCGGGGCCGCCACCATCGACGTGGCCGGCGTGCCGCTGGAGGAGCGGGTCACCGTTGCCGGCAGCCCACTGGTGCTCAATGGCGCGGGCGTGCGCTACAAGGCCGTGTTCCAGGTCTACACGGCAGGCCTCTACCTCACGGCCAAGGCCGACACCACGGAGGGCGTGCTGAGCAACAGCGGCCCCAAGCGCATCACCGTCACCATGCTGCGCGATATCGACGCCGCCGAACTCGGCAAGCTGTTCTCGCGCGGCATGGAGGACAACATGGACCGCGCGGCCTTCTCCAAGCTGATCCCGGGCGTGCTGCGCATGAGCCAGATCTTTGCAGCCCACAAAAAGCTGAACAAGGGCGACACCTTCACGGTGGATTGGGTGCCCGGCACGGGGTCGGTGCTGACCGTGCGCGGCCAGGTCGAGGGTGAGCCGTTCAAGGAGCCAGCGTTCTTCGACGCCCTCATGCGCATCTGGCTGGGTCCCAAGCCGGCCGACTGGCAGCTCAAGGACGCGCTGTTGGGCAAAGCCCGCACGGGCAACCGCCCATGACGGACTGAGCGCCGGCCATCCCCCAAAACGGCACCGCCGCGCGACGGGCGGCGACATCCTGGGTACGGTATGGGGTTTTCCTCGTCACCGAAGGCACCCGAAAACCATGCTCCGTCGACAAGTCCTCCAGGCCGCCGCGATCGGCGCCGTCCCGCTGCTGGCCCGCGCCCAGGAATCCGGCGACATCGTGGTCGCCCACATCGGACCCTTCACCGTTCTGCCCGCGCCGGACGCCAGGGAGTTGCACGAGGGCGCACAGGCCGCCTTCGCCGACATCAACGGCAAGGGCGGCATCGCGGGCCGCAAGGTGGAGTTGCTCCGGCTGGACGACGCCTACTCCTTCGACGGCTTCAAGGCCCGGCTGGCGGAGGCCATGCCGCGCAAGCCGCTGGCGCTGCTGTCGCCGCTGGGCTCGGTCACGCTCAAGCAGATGCTGGACACGAAACTGCTCGACCAGACAGACGTGGTCGTCATCAACGCGGTGCCCGGCGCGGCCGTGCTGCGCGAGCCCGGACACCCGCGGTTGTTCCACATCCGCGCCGGCGACGACCAGCAGATCGCCAAGATCGTGTCGCACGCCCAGGCGCTGAACATCAAATCCATGGGCGTGCTGTACCAGAACATTCCCATGGGCTCCTCGGGCCTGGCCTCGGCCAAGGCGGCCGCGCAGGGCACGGGAATGGAGGTCATCGGGGCGGAGTCGGGCACGGACGTGGCCGAACTCGCGAAGGCGGCCCAGCAGATCGCCGCGAAGAACCCGCACTCGGCCATGGTCATCGGCGCGCCCAAGTTCATGGGCCAGGGCGTGGCCGCGCTGCGCGCTGCCGGCGTGTCGCAGCAGCTGTTCACGCTGTCCTATCTGCCGGCGCCTGCCCTCAAGGCCCTGGCCAGCAGCGGCGCGCGCGGCGTGGGCATCGCACAGACCTTTCCCAACCCGAACGGCTCCAACACGCCGCTGCAGCGCCTCTTCAAGGCCGCCATGCAGCGTGCGCACCCCGAGCTCAAGACTTACACGCCGTTCCACCTCGAGGGCTACGTGAGCGCGCAGATCTTTGCCGAAGCGGCGCGCCGAGCCCGGCCGCTGACGCCCGCCGGGCTCACCGACGCCCTGCATCGCATGGGGGAAATCGACTTCGGCGGCTTCCGCGTGGACTTCAGCAAGGGCAACGAAGGCAGCCAGTGGGTGGACATCGGCGTGGCCACCGCCGAGGGCCGCCTGCTCTACTGAAGGCGGGCAAGTAACTCGTCGAGCCGGTCGAGGTAGGCGTCGGCGTCCACGCCGCGCACCGGCTCGCCGTGGTTGTAGCCGTAGGTCACCAGCGCCACCGGGCAGCCGGCGGCGCGCGCCGCCAGGGCGTCGTTGAGCGAGTCCCCCACCATCAGCGTGTGCGGGGGCTCGCTGCCCAGGGCCTTGCAGGTCTCGATCAGGGGCAAAGGATCGGGCTTGCTGCGCGCGAAACTGTCGCCACCGAACACCTGCGAGAAGAAGGGCGCCAGACCCTTGGCCTGAAGCAGCTCGCGCGCGAACGCCAGGGGCTTGTTGGTGACGCAGGCCAGGGGCAAGCCGCGCTCGCGCAGGGCCCGCAGGCCTTCGTCCACGCCGGCATAGACCTCGCTGTGCGCGCCATTGGTGGCGGCGTAGTGCCGCTGGTAGATCGCCCAGGCCTCGTCCAGCCGCTCCTGCGCGCCCGCGCCATCCAGCCCGCCATGCACCAGCGCCGACCGGATCAGGTGCATCGAGCCCTTGCCCACCATGCGCTCGATGTCGGCCCGGACCACCACCGGACGGCCCAGTTCGCGCAGCGTGGCATTGAGCGTAACGTCGAAATCGCCCAGCGTGTCGACCATCGTGCCATCCAGGTCCACGATGGCCGCGCGGATGCCCCGCAGCATCAAGACAGCGCGGCGCGCATCTGGTCGATGACGCCCTTGTAGTCGGGTTTGCCGAAGATGGCGCTGCCGGCCACGAAGGTGTCGGCACCCGCGTCGGCCACGCGGCGGATGTTGTCGGGCTTGATGCCGCCGTCCACCTCCAGCCGGATGTCCCGGCCGCTGGCCTCGATGCGGCGACGCGCGTCCTCGATCTTGCGCAGCGCCGAGTCGATGAAGCCCTGGCCGCCGAAGCCGGGGTTGACGCTCATGATGAGGATGAGGTCGATGTCGTCGATCAGCCAGTCCAGCACATCCAGCGAGGCCGCCGGGTTGAAGGTGAGGCCTGCCTTGACGCCACGCGCCTTGATGGCCTGCACGCTGCGGTGGGCGTGGGTGCTCGCATCGGGGTGGAAGCTGATCAGGTCGGCGCCAGCGTCGGCGAAGGCCTGGGCCAGCGCGTCCACCGGCTGCACCATCAGGTGCACATCGATGGGCACCGGCGTGCCGTCGGGCGTTTTCGCGTGCGGCTTGAGTGCCTGGCACACCATGGGCCCGAAGGTGAGGTTGGGCACGTAGTGGTTGTCCATCACGTCGAAGTGAATCCAGTCGGCGCCGGCGGCCACCACCTGGCGCACCTCTTCGCCCAGGCGGGCGAAATCGGCGGAAAGGATGGAGGGGGCGATGCGGTAGGTGGTCATGGCGGGCAAGGGCGAGAGCGAAGGCCGGCATTGTCTCAGGCCTCGCCGGCGGTCGCAGCCCGCGGGTAACATGCCGGCCATGCCCAAGTACCTCTTCACCTGCGAGGCCGAGCCGCAATACCTGAGCGAGCAATCCGCGCCCGAGGAGGAGCTCTACGCCTTCGCGTACACCATCACCATCACCAACCACGGAGAGGCCACCGCGCAACTCATCGCGCGGCACTGGATCATCGAGGACGCGCACGGCCACACCGAGGAGGTGAAGGGCCTGGGTGTGGTGGGCCATCAGCCGCTGCTGCGCCCAGGCGAGTCCTTCCAGTACACCAGTGGCACCCGCCTGCGCACGCCCACCGGCGCCATGCGCGGCAGCTTCTTCTGCGTGGCCGAGGACGGCGAGCGCTTCGAGGCAGCCGTGCCCGAATTCGCCCTGCGCGCGGGCGGCAGCGGCGCCAGCGACGCCCCGTCCTCTCGCGTGCTGCACTGAGCGGCATCCCCAGGGCCCGCATGGACCTGCAAGAGCTCCTCGACTCGATGGCGCCCGAGGCGCCGCTGGCGCAACGCCACCTGTGGCTCGCCAACGCCCTGGCCTGGGTGCGCGGCGACGCGCTCGACGTGGCCGCCGCGATCTCTCGCGTGCGCCTGTTCGTCGGCGCGCTCGAGAACGACGCCGCCCTGCGCGAGCGCTGGCACGCCTGGCTGCGCGCCTTCGTGGCGGGCGTGGACATCACCCCCCTGCTGGCCGACTTCGGCTTCGCACCGCGCACCGCCTTCCTGAGCGAGCTGGGCCACCGCCTGCGCCGCAAGCTGCTGCCCGGCACGCCCGAGACGCGCGACCTCGCCGAGCTGTTCTCGCTGCTGCTCCCCTCGCCCTTCGACGTGCGCTGGATCAAGGCGCTGGACACCGCCACGCTGGGGCGCCTGGCCGTGCTCACCCCCGAGCGCGGCACGCAGGTGTGGAACGAGTCGCTGATGGACGCGTTGACCTTCTGCACCAGCCAGGTCAGCGCCACCGGCTTCGCCTCCGAGATCCGCATCCGCATGTCGGCCGAGGCGCAGGCCGAACGCCCCTTTCACGAGCTGCCCAGCGTGTTCGAGGCGCTGCGGCGCGAGGTGCGCGTGCACGGCCCGCGCAGCGCCGAAGCTGACCAGGCCGCCGACCGCCTGCGCGAGCAGCTCGACGCCTGCCGACACGCCGCCTACACGGTCTACCACCACCTCGAGGAACACGGCGTGTCGGTGGGCATCGTGTTCCGCCTGCGCCAGTTGCGCGAGCGCATCGTGCGCATCAAGCAATTGCTGGACTGCCTGCTGGCCGATCAACCGGGCCGCGCCAACGCCGCGCTGCTGGCCGACCTGGTCCAGGTCGGCATCGAAAACCGCAGCGTGCGCGCGCTCATCGCCGCCAGCTCGCACCTCACCGCCGCCAAGGTGGCCGAGCGCAGCGCCGAGAGCGGCGAGCACTACATCACCCGCAACGCGGCCGAGTACAAGGAAATGCTCGGCAAGGCCGCAGGCGGCGGCTTCGTGCTCGGCTTCACCACCTGGATCAAGTTCGCGCTCTATGGCCTGGGGCTCTCGGCCTTCTGGGGCGGCTTCGCGGCCGGCTTCAACTACGCTGCCTGCTTCGTGCTCATCATGCTGCTGCAGTGGACGGTGGCGACCAAGCAACCCGCCGTGACCGCACCGGCCATGGTGGCCAAGCTGCGCGACATCAAGGCCACCGGCGCGGTGCGCCGCTTCATCGACGAGGTCGCGAACCTGTTCCGCTCGCAGATCGCGGCCATCCTGGGCAACGTGGGCATGGTGGTGCCCACGGTGCTGCTGATCAGCGCGCCGCTGCTGTTCCTCACGGGCGAGGCCATGATCGGCCCCGAGCAGGCGCAACATGTGCTGCACAGCCTGCACCTGCTGGGGCCCACGGCGCTCTTCGCCGCCTTCACCGGTGTGCTGCTGTTCGCCAGCAGCATCGTCGCGGGCTGGTTCGAGAACTGGTTCGTCTTCCACAAGCTCGACTCGGCCATCACGCACAACCCGCGCTTCACGCGCGCGCTGGGCCGCGAACGCGCCGCGCGCTGGGCCATGTTCGCGCGAGCCAACGTCTCGGGCCTGGCGGCCAACATCTCGCTGGGCTTCATGCTGGGCCTGGTGCCGGTGTTCGCGCAGTTCTTCGGCCTGGGGCTGGACGTGCGCCACGTCACCCTCTCTGCCGGCCAGCTCACGGCCGCCGGCTTCGCACTCGGGCTCGACGTGCTGCGCGAGCCCGCCTTCTGGTGGGCCGTGGCCGGTGTGCTGGTGGTGGGGCCGCTGAACCTCACGGTGAGCTTCTACCTGGCCTTCCGCCTGGCGCTGCGGGCGCAGGCCATCAGCACCGGCAACCGCCAACTCATCCGCGTGGCCATGCGCCGGCGCCTGCGCGCGGCACCGCTGAGTTTCCTGCTGCCACCGCGCGCGCGGCCCGACAGCGGCGACGATGGTGATGCCACCGCGCCTTCCGCGCATGGGTGAGTTCGAGCTGATCGCACGCCACTTCACGCGCGCCGCGCCCGCCGGCGGCGCCGTGGTGCTGGGCGTGGGCGACGACTGCGCCCTGTTGCAGCCCACGCCGGGCCACCAGCTCGCCATCAGCAGCGACATGCTGGTCGAGGGCCGACACTTCTTCGCCGGTGCCGAGCCCGAGGCCCTGGGCCACAAGGCGCTCGCCGTCAACCTGTCTGACCTGGCCGCCATGGGCGCGCGCCCGCTGGGCTTCACGCTGGCGCTGGCTCTGCCCGCGGCCGACGAGGCCTGGCTCGCGCCCTTCGCGCGCGGGCTGTTGGCCTTGGCCGATGCACAGGCCTGCCCGCTGGTGGGCGGCGACACCACGCGCGGGCCGCTCACCATCAGCCTCACCGTGTTCGGCGAGGTGCTCCCCGGACGCGCCCTGCGCCGCAACGCCGCGCGTGCGGGCGACGACTTGTGGATCAGCGGGCGCACGGGCGAAGCGCGCCTGGCCCTGGCCTTGCGGCGCGGCGAGCCCTGGGCGCGGGGCGATCTGGCCGAGGTGCAGGAGCGCATGGACCGGCCCATGCCGCGCCTGGCCCTGGGCCAGGCCCTGGCCGCCACCGAGGGCGTGCGCGCCGCGCTGGACGTCAGCGATGGCCTGCTCGGCGACCTCGGTCACATCCTCAAGGCCAGCGGCGTGGGCGCCGAGATCGAGACCGCAGCCCTGCCGCTGGCGCCCGCACTGCGCGCACTGGACGATCAGCACCGGCTCGACTGCCTGCTGGCCGGGGGCGATGACTACGAGCTGCTGTTCACCGCCGACGCATCGGCGCACGAGGCGGTGCTCGCCGCCGGCACGGCAAGCGCCACCGCCGTCACCTGCATCGGGCGAATCACGCCGGCCGATGGCGGCATGCTGGTCCTGGACCGCGACGGCACCCCGCTCCCGCTCGCGCGGCACGGCTTCGATCACTTCGCCGACTGAGGCGACGTGCACGCCGCCGGCGATAGGATGCGCCCATGAGCGCCTTCTCGCCCCTGGTCCGCTACTTCGAGGAAGTGGCCGAGCAGCAATCGATCCGCCGCGCGGCCGAGCGCCTGCACATCGCGCCCAGCGCGGTCACGCGTCAGATCGCCCGTTTCGAGGAGATGCTGGGCATGCCGCTGTTCGAGCGCCTGCCGCGAGGTGTGAGGCTCACCTCGGCCGGCGAGATCATGCTGGCCAACGTGCGCCGCATGCGCCGCGACTTCGGCGGCGCGCTATCCCAGATCGACGCGCTCAAGGGCATGCGCCGCGGCCAGGTGCGCCTGGGCATCCTGCAGTACATGGGCGCGCAACTCATTCCGGACCTCATCGCCGACGTCAGCCGCGACTACCCGGGCATCTTCTTCTCCGTGCTGTCGGCCAACTCGCCGGAGATCGTGGACCGCGTGGCCAACGGTGAACTCGACATCGGCATGTGTTGGGCGCCGCCCTCCGCCGCTCCGGTGCGCCGCGTGCGCTCCTACCCGGTGTCACTGGGCCTGACGGTACCGCCCCGACACGAATGGGCGCGGCGCAAGAGCATCACCCTGTCGGAGTGCCTGGGCCAGCCACTGATCCTGCCCACGCCCGACACCGAGCCGCGCCGCATGATCGACAGCATGCTGCGCGGCGCCTCCGCCTCGCTGCAGCTGCTGGCCGAAACGAATTCCATGGCCACCATGACGCGTCTGGTGCTGGCCGGGGCGGGTGTGGCCGTCATGACGCGCGTGACCGTGGCGGACGAGATCCGCGCCGGCACCCTGGTGCACATCCCTTTGTCCGACCGCGGCATGCAGGGGCTTCAACTTGAGTTGCTGGTGCGTGCCGAGCGCACCCTGCCGCCCATGGCCGCGCTGATCCTGGACCTGCTGGACCTGCGCTTCGACCGCTACGCCGGGCAGTTCTGAAACGGGCGGGCCCGGGGTTGTGTTGCCTTGATGGCAACACGAAGTTCGAAAAACGATTCTTGTAGCTGAACAAGGCAAGGCCTAGATTCCCCCTCACGCAGGCGTTTTCCTGCGCTGTCGAATGGAACACGGACATGGGCAGCCTCTCTTCCTTCTCCCCTCGCCGCCGCAGCCTCGCGCTCGGCGGACTCGCCGCGCTGGTGGGCGCACCGGCCTGGTCGCAGCGCACCCCGGTGAAAGTGCGCTTCCAGTGCGATTGGCGCTTCGAAGCCGGCACCATCCCCTACGTGGTGGCGCTCAGAAAGGGCTACTTCGCCGACGAGGGTCTGGACGTCACGCTCAACGTGGGGGCGGGCGCGTCGGCCACCGTCACGCGCCTGGCGTCGGGCAACTTCGACATGGGCACCGGCGACATGAACTCGTTGGCCGAGTTCGCGGGCAACAACGGCCTGGTGCCCGCCAAGGCCGTGATGCTGATGTACGAAAGCACGCCGGCCGCCATCTTCTCGCTGCGCAAGACCGGCATCAGCAAGCCGGCCGACCTGCGCGGGCGCACGCTCGCCGCGCCGGCCAACGACGGCGCGCGCCGCATCTTCCCGGCATTTGCCCTGGCCAACGGCCTGGATCCCGCAAACGACGTGGCCTGGACCTCGGTGGACCCGGCCATGCGCGAGACCATGCTGGCGCGCGGCCAGGCCGAGGTGATTTCGGGCTACATGGCCTCGGGCTGGGTCTCGCTGCAGCGCCTGGGCGTGGACCCGAAGGACATCGCGGTGATGAAGTACGCCGAGCATGGCGTGAAGCTGCCGGGCAACGCCATCCTGGCGCGCCCGGGCTTCATCGACGAGCAGCCCGAGGCGGTCGCGGCCTTCCTGCGCGCCGTCACGCGCGGCCTGAAGGACGCTCACACCGACCGCGCCGGAGCCGTGGCCGTGCTCAAGGGCCACGAGCCGCTGGTGGACACACGCATCGAAGCCATGCGCCTGGGCGTCGTGCTCGACGGCGAAATCGCCACGCCCACCGTGCGCCGCCAAGGCATCGGCGACATCGACCTGGCGCGCTACCAGGAAGGCATCGACGCGCTCGCGAAGTTCCTGTCCTTCAAGACCACGCCCGACGCGGCCACCCTGGTCGACACCCGGTTCCTGCCGCCGCTGGCACAACGCAAGGTGTTTTCCGCATGAACACGGCCATCGACACCGCCGCCGTTCCCACCGCCATGTCCACACGCCGCCTGCCGGTGGTGGACCTGCAGCCCTTCCTCTTTGGCGACGCCGCCGCGCGACACGCGGTCGCCCGCGACATCGCGATCGCCTGCGAGGCCTACGGCTTTTTCTACCTGCGCGGACACGGCATTCCGGCCGACACCATCGCGGGCGGCTTCGAGTCGGCGCGGCGCTTCTTCGAGCTGCCGCTGGACGAGCGAATGGCCTGCCGCGTCACCCGCCCGCGCCAGAACCGCGGCTACCAACCGATGTTCGACACAGCCCTGGCCGGCGGCAAGAGCGACCTCAAGCATTCCTTCGACATGGGCTTTCCCCTGCCCGAGGACGACGCCGACATCGAAGCCGGCCTGCCCTTCCACGCGCCCAACGCCTGGCCCCAACTGCCCGGCTTTCGCGCCCACGTCGAAGGCCTGTACTTCGCCATGCTCCACTGCGGCCACCAGATCCTGCGCGCCATGGCGCTCTCGCTGGACGCCGACGAGAACTTCTTCGTCGGCCGCTGCCGCAAGCCCACGACCAACATGCGCCTGGTGCACTACCCGCCGCAAAGCACCGACCCCGACGCGGGCCTGGGCGCGCGCGCGCACACCGACAAGGGCATCGTCACCCTCCTGCTCAACGACGACGTGGGCGGCCTGCACGTCATGTCCGACGACGGGCAGTGGATCGATGCGCCGCCCGACCCTGAGGCCATCATCGTCAACGTGGGCGACCTGATGACGCGCTGGACCAACGGGCGCTTCCGCTCGGCAATGCACCGCGTGGTCAACGCCACCGGGCGCCAGCGCTACTCCATCCCGCAGTTCCATCACACCACGTTCCATGCGGTGGTGGATCCGCTGGACCTCGTGCGTGGCGAACCCGCCAACTTCGAACCGGTGGTGGCCGGCGAGTTCGTGGCCAACGGCTTCCGACGCGACCGCAAATCCTGGGCCTGAGCCCCGCGCGCGCCAGGAGCGGCGACCGGCGGCGTCCGATAATCCGCGCATGCCCGACACCGCCCCCCGCGACACGCTCACCGCGTCGCCGGCCCGCCCCACCTGGCGCTTCCTCTTCGCCCACCCCGCCCACTTCATCGCGCTCGGCGCGGGCGCGGGCCTGTCGAGGCTGGCGCCGGGCACCTCGGGCACGCTGTGGGCCTGGGTGGCCTGGCTGGTGCTGGAGCCGGTGCTCCCGCACAGCACCTGGGGCCTGCTCATCGCCGCCGCCACGCTGATCGGCTGGTGGGCCTGCACCGTCACCGCGCGGCACATGGGCGTGGCCGACTCGGGCCACATCGTGTGGGACGAGGTGGTCGCCTTCTGGCTCGTGCTCTGGCTCATCGCGCCCAGCGGCTTCTGGGCGCAGCTCGTGGCCTTCGCGCTGTTCCGCCTGTTCGACGCGGTGAAGCTGGGGCCCATGGCCTGGGCCGACCGCGCGTTCAAAGGCTTCGGCCCGCGCGGCGGCTTCGGCATCCTGCTCGACGACTTCGCGGCCGCGCTGTGCACGCTGCTGGTGATCGCGCTCTGGCGCTTCTGACCATGGACCTCACCGACGTCGTGACCGAACTCGCCACCCGCCTGCGCGAACGCGGCTGGCAGATGGCCAGCGCCGAAAGCTGCACCGGCGGCCTGATCGCCGCCGCCTGCACCGAACTCAGCGGCTCCAGCGACTGGTTCGATCGCGGCTTCGTGACCTACTCCAACGCCGCCAAGACCGACTCACTGGGCGTGCCCGCCGCCCTCATCGACGCGCACGGCGCGGTGAGCGAGCCCGTGGCGCGCGCCATGGCCTCGGGCGCGGTGGCGCACTCGGCGGCGCGCTGCGCGCTCGCGGTCACCGGCGTGGCCGGTCCCACAGGTGGCAGCGCCGACAAACCCGTGGGCACCGTGTGGTTCGGCTGGAGCACGCCGGCCGGCGTGGCCACCGAACACCGCCGCTTCGACGGCGACCGCGCCGCCGTGCGCGCGCAGGCCGTGCGGCACGCGCTCGCCGGCCTGCTGCAACGCTTGCCCTGATTCCCCCATGGCCGACGCCTTCAAGCTGCTCATCAACCCCGAGACCGTGGCGCACACCGCGCGCCACCTGCGACGCGCCTGGCGCGGCTTCGACGCCGAGCGCTTCTCGGCCATCGCACTCGACGGCCAGGACGGCCTGGAGTTCAAGGCCCGCGCGCACCGTCTGGCCGACGCGCTGCTGGCCACGCTGCCCGAGGACTTCGACCGCGCCTGCGGCGTGCTGGAGACCGCGCTCGCGCCGCCGTTGGCCCTGGACGCCGACGGCGAGCCCGTGGGCTTGCAGGGCGCGCAACCGCAGGGCGTGTCGGGCTGGGCGCTGTGGGGCGCCGGCGAATGGGTGGCGCGCGCCGGCCTGGGCGAGCCCGAACGCGCCCTGCTCTGCCTGCGCGAGATCACGCAGCGCTTCACGGCCGAGTTCGCCATCCGCCCCTTCATCGCGCAGCGGCCCGAGGCGGTGTTCCCGGTGCTCGAGCGCTGGACCGGCGACAGCAGCGCGCACGTGCGTCGGCTGGTCAGCGAAGGCAGCCGCCCGCGACTGCCCTGGGGCCTGCGGCTGCAGGCTTTGGTGGTCGATCCGGCCCCCACGCTGCCGCTGCTGCACGCGCTGCAGAACGACGGCAGCGCCTACGTGCGCCGCAGCGTGGCCAACCACCTCAACGACATCGCCAAGGACCACCCCGAGCTGGTGGCCAGCTGGGTGCGCGAGCACCGCGTGGGCGCCAGCGCGGCGCGCGAGGCCTTGCTGCGCCACGCCAGCCGCGGCCTCATCAAGGCCGGGCACGCGCCCACGCTGGCGGCCTGGGGCCTCGCACACGGTCTCGACGGTGGGGCCACGCTGAAGCTCACGCCCGCGAAGGTGGTGGTGGGCGGCAGCCTGCGACTCGACGCCACGCTGCGGTCCCGCGCGCGCACTGCGCAGGCGCTGGTGGTCGATTACGCCGTGCACCACGTGAAGGCCAATGGCTCGGCCTCGCCCAAGGTGTTCAAAGGGTGGAAGCTCGACCTCGCACCGGGCGAGACCCGCGCGCTGGGCAAGGCGCATTCGCTTCGGGAGGTGACGACGCGGCGCCTGTACCCGGGCCGCCACCGGGTGGAGCTGCTGGTCAACGGTGTGGCGGTGGCCGAGGCCGCGTTCGATCTGTCGGCCTGACTCGGGCCTTGATCAGGCCTTGAGGATGTGCGCCTGCAAACCGCGCCTAGGGGCTGGCTGCACCGCTGGCGCGTGGCCCAGACGCGCCCACATCTGCACCGTGAAGCGCGGGGCGCTGGCCTGCAGCCGCTCGTGGATCTCGCGGTAGAGCGCGCCCATCTCCGGGTACTCCTGCAAGGCCTGCGAGATGGGCTGCATCGACAGGCCCTGTTCGGTGGCCGCGAGTTGCGTGCGCACCCAGGCGCGACCGGCGTTCACCTGCGTCACCCGGTCGTTGCCCTCGGTGACCAGCCAGTAGAAGGCCGGCGTGGTGTCGATCTTGGCGTTGAAGCCGTCGATCTGGCTCTGGACAGCGCGGTCGCCGGGCGCGGGCGCGACGCTGCGGTCGAACAAGCCGAGCGCGGTCGCCACGCGCACCATCGGGTCGTTGACCGACAGGCCGTCACGGTGCGCGGCGATCTCGCGCGGGCCAACGCGCAGCACCTTGAACGATTCGAGCACGGTGCGCGGCGTGGTGAGCTCGATGCGCCAGGCCTCCTTGGCGATGCGCCTGTGGTGTTCTATGGCCTCGGCGTCGTCGGCCGTGACGAAGCCCGTGCGGAACGGGTGGGCCGAGGTGCTGCGCGCGATCGCCTCGCGCGCGCTGGCCTCGGGCACGCGGGGCTCGTAGGCCTCGCGGTTGGTGCGGCGGCGCAGCACCTGGGCGAACAAGGGGTCGGGCCGCACGCTGGCGTCGGGCACCAGGCGGATGCGTGCGGTGGGCCGCGCATCCACCGCGGCCGGACCGAACTCGCCCTCGGGAAACAGCGCGATGTCGGCGCGGTGGCCCTTCTGCCGCGTGGCCTGTTCCAGCAATTCGATGAAGGTGCCCTGGCTCATCAGCATCTGGCGCGAGAACGGATCAGTTTCGGGCAGCAAGCGCGTGCGGTCGATGAACAGCGTGATCTCGCCCGGCACCGACAGGTCCACCAGCCAGCTTTGCAAGTTGTGCGAATGTGGCGCGAGCAGCGCGTACGACAGGGCCCAGCGGCGAGGATCTGGCTCGTCACCTGGGCCGCGCCAGGCCGCGATGGCCTCGTCGGGCAGCGCGCTGCTGCAGCCTGGCAGACCCGCGGTTGCTGCGGCGATGGCGCCACCACCCGCGAGGCGAAGGAGGGAACGGCGGTGCATGGTGGGCTCCTGTTGGGTGCTGGGTGAGGCCATTGTCGAAAGACCAGGCCTCTAGAACAATTGACGAACATCAAACACCAGCCATGCACAAATGAATGACCCGGGCTTCAACTGGTCGCTGATCCGCTCCTTCCTGGCCGCGCTCGACCAGGGCAGCCTCATGGGCGCCGCGCGCGCCCTGGGCCTGCACCAGCCCACCCTGGGCCGGCACATCGGCGAGCTGGAGGCGCAACTCGGCCTGACACTGTTCGAACGCACCGGGCGCGGCCTGATCCCCACGCCCGACGCGCTGCGGCTGGCCGAGTCGGCACGCGGCATGGCGGCGGCGGCCGACCAGCTCGCGCGCCGGGCCAGCGGCGCGCAGCACGGCCTGCAGGGCACCGTGCGCCTGAGCGCCAGCCAGCCCGTGGCCTGCACGCTGCTGCCCCCCGTGCTCGTGCAACTGCGCGCGGCCTTGCCCGAGGTGCAGATCGAACTCGTGGTGAGCAACGCGGTGAGCAACCTGCTGCAGCGCGACGCCGACATCGCGATCCGCCTGGTGCGCCCGGACCAGGGCTCGCTGGTGAGCCGGCGCGTGGGCCAGGCGGCCATCGGCGCGTACGCCCACCGCGACTACCTGCGCCGCCGCGGCACGCCGCGCCAACCCGCCGACCTGCTGCAGCACGAGCTGATCGGCAACGACCGCCAGACCGACATCGTGCGTGGCTTCGCAGCGCTGGGGCATGCGGTCACGCGCGAGCACTTCGCGCTGCGCACCGACGACCTCATCGCGCACGAGGCGCTGGTGCGCGCGGGCGCGGGCATCGGCTTCCTCACACGCTACGTGGCGCGCCAGCACGCCGAGCTGGTGCCTCTGCTGCCGACGCTGCCGAT
Organism: Hydrogenophaga intermedia; assembly: GCF_000723405.1. Classification (GTDB taxonomy): domain Bacteria; phylum Pseudomonadota; class Gammaproteobacteria; order Burkholderiales; family Burkholderiaceae_C; genus Hydrogenophaga; species Hydrogenophaga intermedia. The sequence goes on from NZ_CCAE010000006.1 coordinate 165,831, forward strand.
CCCGCCGCTGCCCATGTGGCTGGCGGTGCACCGTGAGATCCGCAGCAACCCGCGCGTACGCGCGGTGTGGGATTACCTGGCGGCATCCCTGCCCGGCGCGCTGGGTTGAATGCCCCAGGCGTCATCCCCCACTTCTATACTGGCCGCCCACCAACGACTTCAGGAGATCGCCATGGGGTTCTTCACCACCATCCTCGACAAGCTGGGCCTGTCCACCGCCAACGCCGCCACGCCGCCGGCCGCGTCGCCTGCACAGGCGCCCGTGGCCGCACCCAGCCCGGCACCGGCCGCCGCCGCGCCCGCGCCGGCCGTGGTCAACCCCATCGCCATGGTGGACGTGGTCGCGCAGCTGGAAAAGCGCGCCGCCGCCAACCCGCAGAAGCTCAACTGGAAGACCTCCATCGTCGACCTGCTCAAGCTGCTCGACATGGACAGCAGCCTGCAGGCGCGCAAGGAACTGGCCAAGGAGCTCTACTGCCCCGATGAGTTCATGAACGACTCGGCCAAGATGAACGTGTGGCTGCACAAGAACGTGCTCGGCCACATCGCGGCCAATGGCGGCAACGTGCCAAAGGAGTTGCTGGACTGAACCACACGTCTGGACTGCCCGCATGATCCGCGTCCACCACCTCAACCACTCGCGCTCGCAGCGCGTGCTCTGGCTCCTGGAAGAGCTGGGCCTGCCCTACGAGATCGTGCGCTACGAACGCGACCGCAAGACCATGCTGGCGCCGCCCGAGCTCAAGCGGGTGCACCCGCTGGGCAAGTCGCCCGTGGTCACCGACGGTGCGCTGGTGCTGGCCGAATCCGGCGCCATCCTGGAAACCCTGGTGGAACGCCACGGGCCGCAGCTGCGGCCCGACCCGGCGTCGCCAGAGTTCCTGCGCTACCGCTACTGGATGCACTACGCCGAGGGCTCGCTGATGCCGCCGCTGCTGCTCAAGCTGGTGTTCGACCAAGTGGAGAAGGCGCCGCTGATCGTGCGGCCGGTGGCGAAAGCCATCTCGGCCAAGGTCAAGCGCCGCTTCATCACGCCCAACCTGAAGCAACACCTGGACTTCCTGGAGGCCGAACTGGCCAGCGACCCGTGGTTCGCCGGCCAGGCCTTCAGCGCGGCCGACGTGCAGATGAGCTTTCCGGTGGAAGCGGCCGTGGCGCGCGGCGGGCTCGATGCGAAGCGCCCGCGCCTGATGGACTGGCTGCGCCGCATCCACGAGCGCCCGGCTTACCGGCGCGCGATCGACAAGGGCGGGCCGTTCGAGATCCTCGGTTGAGGTCGCGCGGCGTCAACCGCGCCCCGCTTGGCCGCGTCAGGCGCCCCTCAGGCGCCGTGGCACTTCTTGAATTTCTTGCCGCTGCCGCACCAGCAGGGGTCGTTGCGTCCGGGCGTGGCGGCCTGGCGCAGCGGCTCGGCGCGCGGGCCCAGCGCCGTCCAGATGCGGTACAGCTCGTACACGGCCCAGACCGCACCGTAGAACTGGTCAAGCCGCGCGTCGCTCACGCTGGGCGCGGCCTCTTCGTCGTGCAGGTTCTGCGTCGGCACGCCGCGGTCATCGTCCGTGAGCGCGCCGATGGTCTCCAGCGCCTCGGCGATCCAGCGCGCCGTTTCCTTGTCGCGCGGCGGGGTCCACTCCTCGGCCCATTGCTCCACCACGTCGAAGAAGCCCTCGGCCCAGGCCTGCGCGTACGAGGGCAGCGGCTCGTCGCCGGAAGGGCGCTCGGCCTCGGGCATGGCGGCCACGGCACCGCGCAGGTCGACCACCTCGGGGTGGTAGGCGCGCTCGTCATCGAGCGTGCCCACCTCGGTGCCCAGGGCCTGGCGCACCTCGGCCTCACGTCGCGCCCACAGCGCCATGAAACGCTCGTATCGGGCGGTATTCGGGAAATGCACGCCCTCAGGGTGCGGCACCGTGGGCAGCGGGCCCGTGCCCAGCAATACGGGCAACCACTCGGCCGGCGGCACGGGTCGGCGCGTGCACACCAGGGCCGTCAGCGCGCCGTCCAGGTATTCCCAAGGGGGCACGTCGCCGCCCAGGGCAGCGAGCTCATCCAGGATGGCATCGAGCTCGTCAAAATCGCTGGCCTGCAGGGCGGAATCGCTGTCGGTGGTCATCGGTGGGCGGCGGTCGGGCGGAAAAGGCCCGACAGTGTAGTGCCGCCTGTCGCGCGGAGCGGTGCGTCAGTGGCGCGTGTGGCCCGACGCCTCGACCGCGCCCATGGCCAACGAGGCCAGCGCGCTCGGGGTGGCAGGCCGCTCGGGCGGCGACTGGTGCGTGGCGGGCGGAGGCGCTTCGTACACGCTGCGCCAGGCGTTCTGCAGGCTCTGCCAGACACTGGGCGCCACGGTCATCGAATCGGGCTCGTCCATCAGGATGGGGAACATGTCGATCTCCTTATTGGCAGGCCCTGGGTTCCCGCCTGCGCGTCGCCTGCCCGGCGCGTGCGGTGGTGTTTGGATTCAAGCCATTGTTCGCTTGTTCAAAACACGCCCCAATAATGCGTAGGCAGGATTTTTTCCCCACGACCAGACGACGAACGCCCATGCTTGACCGACTCAACGCCATCTACCCCGTGCGCTACACCGCGCTCGGCCTGTGCGCCTTCATCGCGCTGCTGAGCCTGTTCTCCCTGGTGGCCTTCGGCATTGGTGGCTTCTGGTTCCTGCTGTTCGGTGCGCTGGCGCTGCTGGGCCTGTGGGACCTGCGCCAGACGCGCAGCTCGGTGCTGCGCAACTACCCGGTGATCGGCCATCTGCGCTTCATGCTGGAGTACATCCGGCCCGAGATGCGCCAGTACTTCATCGAAAGCGACACCGAGGCGCAACCGTTCTCGCGCGCGCAGCGCAGCCTGGTCTATGCGCGCGCCAAGGGCGAGACCGACAAGCGCCCCTTCGGCAGCCAGATCGACATGCTGAGCAACGGGCACGAGTGGATCAACCACTCGATCGCGCCGACCAGCCTGCCCTCGCACGATTTCCGCGTGCGCATCGGCGGGCCCGACTGCGCCCAGCCCTACGAGGCCAGCGTGTTCAACATTTCGGCCATGAGCTTCGGCGCGCTCTCGGCCAACGCCATCCAGGCGCTCAACGCGGGCGCGCAGCGCGGCGGCTTCGCGCACGACACGGGCGAGGGCTCCATCTCGGCCTGGCACCGCCTGCATGGCGGCGACCTGATCTGGGAGATCGGCTCGGGCTATTTCGGCTGCCGCGACGAGGACGGCACGTTCAGCGACGAGAGGTTCGCCGCCAACGCGAGCGACCCGCAAGTGAAGATGATCGAGATCAAGCTGAGCCAGGGCGCCAAGCCCGGCCACGGCGGCATGCTGCCCGGTGCCAAGGTGACCGCCGAGATCGCCGCCGCGCGCGGCGTGCCCGAGGCGGTGGACTGCATCTCGCCCGCCGCGCACAGCGCCTTCTCCACGCCGCTGGAACTGATGGCCTTCATCGTGAAGCTGCGCTCGCTGTCGGGCGGCAAGCCGGTGGGTTTCAAGCTGTGCATCGGCCACCCCTGGGAGTGGTTTGCCATCGTCAAGGCCATGCAGAAGAGCGGCATCACGCCCGACTTCATCGTCGTGGATGGCGCCGAGGGCGGCACGGGCGCGGCGCCACTGGAGTTCACCGACCACGTGGGCGCGCCACTGCAGGAAGGCCTGCGCCTGGTGCACAACACCCTGGTGGGCGTGAACCTGCGCGATCGCATCCGCATCGGCTGCGCGGGCAAGGTGGTGAGCGCCTTCGACATCGTGCGCGCCATCGCCATCGGCGCCGACTGGTGCAACAGCGCGCGCGGCTTCATGTTCGCGCTGGGCTGCATCCAGGCCCAGACTTGCCACACCGGCCAGTGCCCCACCGGCGTAACGGCGCAGGACCCGCTGCGCCAGCAGGCCCTGGTGGTGCCCGACAAGGCCGAGCGCGTGTGGCGCTTTCACCAGAACACGCTGAAGGCGTTGAAGGAGCTGGTGCAGGCCGCCGGGCTGCAGCACCCGGGCGAGATCAGCGCGCAGCACCTGGTGCGCCGCGTGAGCGACAACGAGGTGCGCCTGCTGGCCAACCTGCTGCCCACCACCTCGCCGGGCGCCTTGCTGGACGACGACGCGGAAGGTGAGCACGCGGTGTTCACGACCTGGTGGCGGCGCGCGAGCGCGGAGAGCTTCGCCCAGCGTTGAGGCCGCGCCGCGGCCTCAACTGCTCGATGGGTCCTCGTTCACGCGTTCATCGCGCAGCAAGTGCCCGCGCGGGTCGTAGAGCTTGCGGCGCAGCAGCACGCCGCGCTCGCCGTACTCCTCCTCGCGTTGCAGCGCGCCGCCGGGCGCGTGGTACTGCTGCCAACCGAACAGGCGGCCGTTGCGCTCGCGGTTGAGGGCGGCCTCGGTGCCGTCCTCGTAGAAGCTGCGCGTCTCGCGCAGTTCGTCGCGGCCCAGGTGGCGAATGGTCTGATCGAGCTTGAGCCGGCCGTTGAGGTGCCACTGGCGGATGCGCCGCTCGCGTCCGCCGACCCATTCCACCTCCTGCGTGAGCTGGCCCGACTCGGCGAACTCGCGCCCTACGCCCTCACGGCCAGGGTACTGTTCGGGCGGAGGTTCGATCAGGTCGATCTCGTGGCGCAGGCGACCCGAGGGGTAGTAGACGCGCTTGATGCGGCGGTCCGGCGCGAAGGTGTTGTCGACGAACTCCTCGCTGCGCACCACCCCGCCCTGCGGATTGACGATGACCTGGCGGATCAGCACGCCGCGCCGGTGGCTTACGGTGCCCAGGGGCTTGCCGGGTTCGCGGTAGAGCGTGACCTCGGCAAGTTCGCCGCCGTGGCCGCAGGGCCCACGGTCCTCGGGCAGCAGGCTGGTGGGCGCGCAACGCAATTCGGCCAGGCTGCCGTCGCTCCAGCGGCGCAGCAAGGCCATCGCTCGGCGGCCATCGGCGCTCATCGCGCGCTGGAGGGTGGAGCCGTCGGGCATCGCGCAGCGCTGCTGGCCGGCCGGTCCGACGGGACCGCAACGTGGCTCGTCGTCGGCCCAGGCCGGAGGCAAGGCGGTCAACAACCCCACCAGCCAGCCGGCCCGCCAGGCGTTCATGTGCCGACCTCCTCTGTCGGCGGTGCCCACGAGCGGGTCACCCGCACACCGACGCGCACGAGGCGGCGCGCCAGCGCCAGCACCTGCGCGTCCTTGCTCAGCAGCGCGGCACCGTGGGCCACGGCGAGGTCGATGAAGCGCTGGTCGTCGGGGTCGCGGCAGGTGAAGGGGGCCTTGTCGGCGGGTTCGACGCGGCGGGTGTGTCGGTCGAAATCGGCCAGCACGACGTCTGCCCCCGTTGCGCCGAGGCGGCGAGCGAGGTGCGGGTAGTCCAGCACACGCCGCAGCTCCTCACGCATCGCCTCGGTCGCGATCCAGGCCACGCGACTTTCCACCAGCGCCGCACGCAGCGGCGCCACGGCAGGATCGTCGAAAACGAACAGGTCGAGCACGACGTTGGTGTCGATGACGACCAGGCCCATCGTCAGGCCTTATCGGGATTCGCCGGGCGCGGGGCGCGCGCGGTCAGGTCGAAGCGGAACAGCCGGCACTCGATGGGGCCGTTCCACAGCGGCACGCGGCGCGACTCCTTGAAGCGCATGCGCCCGGGCAGCTTCAGGTCGGGCGTGAGCAGCCAGGCGCTCCAGCCCGCGTAGTGCGATTTCCAGTGCGCGGCCAGACGCTCGAAGAAGGCGTCGGCGGTCTGCCCGTCTTCGTCGCGGGCCTGCTCGCGCCCGCCCACGCGCGCGCGCTCGGCTGCGTTGCGGCCGGCCACGCCCGCTGCCGCGATGCGCTCACCATATGGCGGGTTGAGCAGCAGCACGCCCGCGCGCGGGCTGGGCGGCAGGCGCTGCAGCGCGTCGCCGCCGCGCAGTTCGATGGCCTGGGCCACGCGCGCGCGCTCGGCGTTGCGCTTGGCGAAGTCGACCATGCGGAAGGCCACATCGCTGCCGAAGACGATGGGCGCCTGGCCTTCGGGCCAGGGCCGCTCGGCCGCGCGCGCCTCGTCGCGCAGGGCCTGCCACACGTGGGGCTGAAAGGGCAGCAGCTTCTCGAAACCGAAGCGGCGCTGTCCGCCCGGCGCGATCCTGAGCGCGATCTGCGCGGCCTCGATGGGCACGGTGCCGCTGCCGCAGCAGGGATCGACCAGCGGCGGCACGTCGGCCAGCGTGGCGGCCTCGCGCGCCAGTGCGTCCCAGCCGGTGGCCACGATCATGGCGGCGGCCAGGGTTTCCTTCAGTGGCGCATCGCCCTTGTCCTCACGCCAGCCGCGCTTGAACAGCGGCTCGCCCGTGGTGTCGATGTAGAGCGTGAGCGTCTCTGCCGTGACGTGGCCGAACAGGCGCACGTCGGGCCGCTGCGTGTCCACGCTGGGACGCTCGCCGCGCTTGTCGCGGAAGCGGTCGCAGACGGCGTCCTTGATGCGCAGCGCGGCGAAGTTCAGGCTCTTGAGCGGGCTGTGCTGCGCGGTCAGCTCCACCTTGATGGTCTGCTTCGGCGTGAACCAGATTTCCCAGGCCACCTCGGCGGCGGCGGTGTACAGGTCCTGCTCGGCGCGGTAGGTGCCGTGCCACAGGCGCACCAGCACGCGCTGCGCAAGGCGGCTGTGCAGGTTGAGCAGCAAGGCGTCGCGCCACGAGGCCTCCAGCGACACACCGCCGCGCGAGCGCTGCAGCGAATCGACGCCGGTGATGCGCTGCACCTCGGCGGCGAGAAAGTCCTCCACGCCGGCGGCGCAGGGAAGAAAGATCTGGAGCTGGTTCAAAGCGATTTGCGAAGGTTGGCCGGGGCGATGCGCATGGCCTCGCGGTACTTGGCCACGGTGCGGCGCGCGCACTCGATGCCCTGCTCCTTGAGCAGGTCGGAGAGCTGGTTGTCGGACAGCGGCTTGGCCGGTGCCTCGGCGGCGATGAACTGCTTGAGCAGCGCGCGCACCGCCGTGCTGGAGGCGTTGCCGCCGGTTTCGGTGCCGAGCGAGGAACCGAAGAAGTACTTGAGTTCGTAGGTGCCGAAGGGCGTGGCCATGTACTTGGCGGTGGTCACGCGGCTGATGGTGGATTCGTGCAGGCCCAGCTCGTCAGCGATCTCGCGCAGCACCAGCGGGCGCATGGCGAGTTCGCCGTGCATGAAGAAGTTGCGCTGGCGTTCGACGATGGCGCTGGAGACGCGCAGGATGGTGTCGAAGCGCTGCTGGATGTTCTTGATGAACCAGCGAGCCTCCTGCAGGCGCTGCTGCATGGCGGCGTGGCCGCCCTCGCCGCCATCGCGCCCGCCGCGGTTCTGGCGCAGGGCGTTGGCGTACACGTCGTGCACGCGCAGGCGGGGCATCACGTCGGGGTTGAGGATGACCTTGAAGCCGCGCCCGGCGCGCGTGACGATCACGTCGGGCACGACGATGTTGCGCTCGACGTCAACGAAGCGGCGCCCGGGCTTGGGCTCGAGCCGCGCGATGAGCGCGAGCGCGCCGCGCACGGTGTCCTCGTCGGCGCGGCACAGTTGCACGAGCTTGCGGATGTCGCGCTTGGCGATGAGCTCCAGCGGCTGCGCGCAGATGGCCAGCGCCGCGCGCGCCTCGGGCGTGTTGCGCAACTCCAGGATCTGCAGCTTGAGGCACTCGGCGAGGTCGCGCGCACCCACGCCGGGCGGGTCCATGTGCTGCAGCAACTGCAGGTTGGTGCGCAGCAGCTGCTCGCAGGCCTCGCGGCGCTCGGTGGCTTCGGGCGAGTCGGCGTCGTTGCCATCGTCGCCTTGCAGGCGCAGCAGCGCGAGCGCGAGTTCGGACAGCGGGTCGCTCAGGTAGCCGTCGTCGTCGAGCGATTCGATCAGGAAGAGCAGCACGGCGGCGTCTTCGTCGGACAGGCGCAGGCAGCGCGCCTGCTCGTGCAGGTGGTCCTGCAGGGACACCAGCGCGCGCGCGAGGTCGGCCGCGCTGGCGGTCTCGCCGTCGTCGCCCGAGCCGGTGCTGCGCGGCGGCGCGTCGCCACCCCACTCGCTGTCGTCGGGCGCCACCTCCACGGTGCCGTCGCCTTCCCAGCTTTCTTCCACCGGCGAGGCGCCGTCCAGGTTCGCTTCGACGGCTTCACCGTCTCCGCTGTCACCGGTGTCGGCGGTCGTGCTGGGGGCGGGTGCGGCCGCATCGGCGATCTGCTCGCCCGCATTCACCGGCGCATCGGTCGCGGCCAGGCCGAACTCCTCGCGCTCCAGCGTCTCGTCGGCGCGTTCAAGAAATGGGTTCTCGTCGAGCATCTGCTCGACCTCCTGCGCCATCTCCAGCGTCGACAGTTGCAGCAGGCGTATCGACTGCTGCAACTGAGGCGTGAGCGCCAGGTGCTGAGAGACGCGAAGGGAAAGACTCTGTTTCATCGTGAACCGGCCAACACGGTCACATCCGGAAGTGCTCGCCGAGGTACACCCGGCGCACGTCGGCGTTCTCGACGATGTCCGACGGTGTGCCGCTGGTGAGCACGTGGCCGTCGTTGATGATGTAGGCGCGGTCGCAGATGCCCAGGGTCTCGCGCACGTTGTGGTCGGTGATGAGCACGCCGATGCCGCGCGACTTGAGGAAGCCGATGATGCGCTGGATCTCGATCACGGCAATCGGGTCGATGCCGGCGAAGGGTTCGTCGAGCAGGATGAAGCGCGGGTCGGTGGCCAGGGCCCGCGCGATCTCGACGCGGCGGCGCTCGCCGCCCGACAACGCGGGCGCGGGCGAATCGCGCAGGTGCTCGACGTGCAGGTCGCGCAGCAGCGTGTCCAGGCGCTCGTCGATGGCGGCGGCGCTCAGCGGGCGACCGCGTGCATCCTCCTGCAGCTCCAGCACGGCGCGCACGTTCTGCGCCACGCTGAGCTTGCGGAAGATGGAGGCCTCCTGTGGCAGGTAGCCCAGCCCCAGTCGCGCACGGCGGTGAATGGGCAGGCGTTCGATGGATTGGCCGTCGAGCAGGATCTGCCCGCCGTCGGCGCGCAGCAGGCCCACGAGCATGTAAAACGAGGTCGTCTTGCCGGCGCCGTTGGGGCCCAGCAGGCCCACCACCTCACCCTTGTCCACCGCGAGCGACACGTCCTTTACGACGAGGCGGCTGCCGTAGGCCTTCTTCAGCCCGTTGGCTTCCAGGCGGCTGGTCGCCAGCACCTGGGTCTCGGGGAATGTGGTGGACGGCGACCCGCTCACTTCCGCTCTCCGCCGAGCTCGTTGGACGGGCGCAGCGGCGTGGGAGCGGGCGTGGGCGGCGGCGCCGCCTCGCCCTCGCGCGGCACCGGCGTGAGCGTGGCGCGCACGCGGCCCGAGGGGTTGCCGGGGTTGGCACCCGCCGGACTGCTGTCGACCGTGAACACTTCGGTGCGGTTGTCGTAGACGATCACGCTGCCGCGCGTCTCGTCGTTGAGCTGGGTGCCCAGGTAGCGGCGAAGCACCGCGTCGCCAATGAAACGCACGTTGTCGGCGCGGCTGTCGTACTCGATGCGCCGGGCCTCGCCCTCGATGAATTCGTTGACGCCGTCACGCTTCTGCTTGAAGTAGGCCAGGTTGCCCAGCACGATGCCGAACTGATTGCCCTGGGCGTCCTGGCGCACCTCGACCTGGTTGCCACGGATCACGATGGTGCCTTTGGTGATGACCACGTTGCCAGTGAAGATGCTGACCTGCCGCGCGTCGTCGTAGCGCAGGTTGTCGGACTCGGCGTTCATCGGCTTGAGCCGGTCGGCCTGCTCGGCCTGTGCCGTGCCCGCCAGGGCACAGGCGATCAGCAAACCAAGGGTGGTGCGGTGCAGCAGGGGGATGGCGTGTGGCATGTCAAGGGCACGAAACTTGCATGCATTCTAAACACCCAGGGTGAACCCCTGGGTGCCCCGCCTCAGCCTTTTCGGGCTTCGCCGATGAGGTAGTTGGCGATGGTCAGCGTTTTCGGGCCCTGGCCGGGGATGTAGAAGCGGCCGGCCACGCCCAGGGCGGGCGTGCCCTCCACACCGTAGACGTCCTGCAGCAAGGCCGCGTGCTGGGCCTTCTTCAAGGTGTCGGCGTGGTTGAAGATCTCCGAGAACTTCGCCCGATCCACGCCCTGCTTGACCACCCAGTCGGTGATCGGGCCCGGCGTCGTCAGCGGCAAGCGGTCCACGTGAATGGCCTTGAACACCTGGGTGTGCAGGCGCTCGACCAGATTCATGGCCTCCAGCGTGTAGTACAGGCGCTGCATGGGCACGAAGGCCGGACTGAAGGCCACCGGCACGCGGCGCAGCACCGTGCCACTGGGTTTGCGCTTGTCCCAGTCTTCCAGCAGCGGCTCGAAGTTGAAGCAGTGAATACAGGAATAGGCGAAAAACTCGACCACCTCGATCTGGCCGGCCGGCGCCTCCACGGGCACGGGTTTGCCCAGCCGCACGTATTCGGTGCCCTCTTGGGGGGCGACGCGTTGGGCCAGGGCCGGCAGGGCGGCGCCGGTGGCGAGCAGGGACAGGGCGAAATCGCGGCGAAGCATGGCAAGGCACTCCGAGGGGTTGAACCAGCGCTTGGGCCGGGCGAAGCGCGGGAAGTTCCCGCGCGGCTCAGCGCTGGACGCGCACCAGGGCCGATTCGACCCCGTTGACCTGCAACTGCTCGATGGTCAGGTCGGCCAGGGCCTTCTGGGCGAACGGGCCCACGCGCACGCGGTACAGGGTGCGGCCGGCCTGCTCGCGCTCGTCCACCGTGGCGGCGATGCCCAGCATGGCCAGGCGTGCGCGCTGGGCTTCGGCGTCGGAGGCGTTGCGGAAGGCGCCGGCCTGCACGAAGTAGGTGTAGGGGTCGGCGCCCGGCGCGGGGGTTTCGGCGGGTGCGGCCCCCGGTGCGGCGGCCGGCGCGGCGGGTGTGGGCTGAGCGGTGCGGGAACGGGCCAGATCGCCCAGCGGGTCACTGGGCGGCGTGGCGGTGCCGGCGGGGGGCAGCGTGCGGCCGTCGGTGGGGGGCACGGAGATGGCGCCTTCGGTGCCGGGGGCCGCGCCCGGTGCGGCGGGTGGCGCGGCCGGCGCACCGCTCACGCCGCGGTTGGGGTTCCAGCCCTTGTTGCGCTCGGCCTCCTTCGCGTCGTCCTCGGCGCTGCGCGAGAGGCCGCGATCGACGAAGGGCACGGGCACGCGCGTGACGTAGACCGCCACGGCCAAGGCCGCAGCCAGGCCGACCAGCAGGCCGACGATGAAGCCCACCAGCGTGCCGCCCAGGCTGCTGCGCGACGACGACTTGGAGGAGGAGGATTTCTTGCTCATGGTGGCTCTTACATCTTCTGCGGCGCGCTCACGCCCAGCACGGCCAGGCCATTGTGCAGCACCTGCCGCGTGGCCGCGACGAGCGCCAGGCGCGCGCGCTTGACCGCTTCATCATCGACCAGGATGCGTTCGGCGTCGTAGTAACTGTGGTAACTCGCGGCAAGCTCTCGCAGGTAGAAGGTCACGTCGTGCGGCGCGAAGTCGCGCGCGGCGGCGGTGAGCATCTCGGGGTACTTGGCGATCTGGCGCATCAGGGCCTGCGCGGCCGGCGTGTCCAACGCGGACAACTCGGCGCCCGTCAGCGTGGCCACGTCGCCCCCCCAGCCGGCCAGCACCGAGCAGATGCGCGCGTGCGCGTACTGCACGTAGTAGACGGGGTTGTCATTGTTTTGCTGGACAGCCAGGTCGACGTCGAAGGTGTATTCGGTGTCGGGCTTGCGGCTGAGCAGGAAGAAGCGCACCGCGTCCTTGCTGGTCCATTCGATCAGGTCGCGCAGCGTGACGTAGCTGCCCGCGCGCTTGCTGATCTTCACCTCCTGCCCACCGCGCACCACGCGCACCATGGTGTGCAGCACGTAGTCGGGGTAGCCGGGTGGAATGCCCACGTCGGCCGCCTGCAGGCCGGCGCGCACACGCGCGATGGTGCCGTGGTGGTCGGTGCCCTGGATATTGATGACCTTGCTGAAGCCACGCTCCCATTTGGCGATGTGGTACGCCACATCGGGCACGAAGTAGGTGTACGAGCCGTCGGACTTGCGCATCACGCGGTCCTTGTCGTCGCCGTAGTCGGTGCTGCGCAGCCACAGCGCGCCATCCTGCTCGTAGGTCTTGCCGTTGGCGATGAGCCGATTCACCGCGGCCTCGACGCGCCCGCTGGTGTACAGGCTGGACTCGAGGTAGTAGTGGTCGAACTTGACCGCGAAGGCCTGCAGGTCCAGGTCCTGCTCGTGGCGCAGATAGGCCACGGCGAACTGGCGGATGCCATCGAGATCGTTCGCGTCGCCGCTGGCGGTGAATTCGCGGTCATCGGCCTTCACGGTCTGCTTCGCGAGGAAGTCGTTCGCGATGTCGCCGATGTAGTCGCCGTTGTAGGCAGCCTCCGGCCAGTTGGCGTCGCCCGGCTTCACGCCCTGCGCGCGCAGTTGCGTGGACGTGGCCAGGGTGTTGATCTGCACGCCCGCGTCGTTGTAATAGAACTCGCGGTGCACGTCCCAGCCCTGGGTCTGGTACAGGTTGCAAATGGCGTCGCCCAGCGCGGCCTGGCGGCCGTGGCCCACGTGCAGCGGGCCGGTGGGGTTGGCCGAGACGAACTCGACCATCAGGCGCTGTCCGTTGCTGGCCTGGCGGCCGAAATGCTCGCCCGCGCCCAACACCTCGTGCACCACCTGCTGCTTGGCCTCGGGCTTCAAGCGGATGTTGATGAAGCCCGGACCGGCGATCTCGATCGCCTCGACCCAGCGCTCGAATGCGGGTTGCGCCAGCAGCGCCGCGCGCAACTGCTCGCCCACGGCGCGCGGGTTGAGCTTGAGCGGCTTGGCCAGTTGCATGGCCGCCGTGACGGCGAAATCGCCATGGGCCGCCACCTTGGGCGACTCGAAGGCGGCCTTCTCGCCCGCGCCGGGGCTGAGTTTGTCCAGCTCGTCGCGCAGGGCCGCGAGCAGGTCTTGTTGGATCTGGAGCATCGCGCGATTTTAGGTGGCGGGCCGCGCCACCTCCGCCAGCGGGGCCAGACGCTCGCGCGCGGCCGCCTTCACCGCCGCCGTCAGGCGCTGCGCCGAGGGCGGCTCATGCGTCCAGTGCTGCCAGTACAGGGCCACGTCCACTGTGGCGCCGGGCAGCAGCTCGGTCAGCGTGGGGTGTTTGGGCAGGTGCTGCGCGGGCACCATGCCCCAGCCCATGCCCAGCTCTATGGCGGTTTCGAAGGCTTCCACGGCCGGCACGTAGTGGCGCGGGTACGCCGGCTGGCGCAGGCCGATGTGCTGCTCGAGGAAGGCGTCCTGCAGCGCGTCCTTGCGGTTGAAGATGATGGCGGGCTGGGCCAGCAGCTTGTGCGGCGACACCGCGCCGCGCGGCGTGCGGCAGCGCTGCGCGACGGCGGGCGTGGCCACGCAGTGGTAGCGGATCACGCCCAGGGGCTCGGCCACGCAGCCACGCATGGCGTCGGCGCGGGTGGTGACGCATCCCACCACGTCGCCGCTCTTCAAGGCGTCGTGCGTGTGGTCCTGGTCGTCGATGACGACCTCCAGCAGCAGGCGTTGGCGCGCCAGCAGGGGCGCCACGCCGGGCAGGAACCAGCTCGACACCGAATCGGCGTTGATCGCCACCGACAAGCTCTGCCACCGCTCGCCCGCGCGCGCCTCGCCGCCCACGAGGCCGGCCAGCAGGTCGGCCTCCATCAGGCGCACCTGCTTCACGTGGCCCAGCAAGGCCTGGCCAGCGGGCGTGGCGCGCACGCGCTTGCCGCGCACCAGCAGGCGCTGGCCGAGCTGGTCCTCCAGCGACTTGATGCGCAACGACACCGCCGCCAGGGTGAGCTTCAAGGCTTGCGCGGCCGGGCCGAAGCCACCGTGTTCCACCACGGCGGACAGGGCATCCAGGTGACGGGGATCAAGCATCGATTAAACCGAATTTGAGTGATTTGAATTCGAATCAACTCGATTAAACAACAAGCGCCTTTGCGGCACCATGCGCTCCGCTGTCACCCGAACCCGAGAACGCCATGACCCTGAGCTTCCCCGTCTTTTCCGCCGGCATGGTGCTGAGCCTGTCGCTGATCATGGCCATCGGCCCGCAGAACGCGCACGTGCTGCGCATGGGCCTGCAGCGCCAGCACCTGTGGCTCACCGTGGCGCTGTGCGCGCTGTCCGACGTCGCGCTCATCGCCCTGGGCGTGTTGGGCCTGGCCCAGCTCGGCGGCCTGTCGGACAAGCTGCAGGGCGCGCTCATCGGCGCGGGCGTGCTGTTCCTGCTGGCCTACGGCTGGCAAGCCTTCCAGCGTTTCCGTTCGCCGATGGTGCGCAGCCTGGAGGGCCAGCCGCTGGCGCCGCCGCCCACCACGCGCCGCCAGGCCGTGTTCTCGGCCCTGGCCTTTTCCTGGCTCAACCCGCACGCCTGGCTGGACACCGCCGTGCTGATCGGCACCGCCTCGCTGGCCTACGGCCCGGCGAGCGAGGTGTTCGGCCTGGGCGCGGCCACGGGCTCGCTGATCTGGTTCACCGGCCTGGGCGCCGCCGCCTTCTGGGCAGGGCGCCGGCTCAATTCCCTGCACATCTGGCGCGTGCTGGATGGGCTGGTTGCGCTCATGATGTGGGGCACGGCCGCCTGGCTGCTGGCTTCGCTGTTCTGAGCACCATGCCATCAAGCAAACCCGTCACCGTCTTCGGCCCCGACTTCCCCTTCGCCTATGACGACTGGCTGCGCCACCCCGCGGGCCTGGGCGCGCTGCCGCGCGATCTGCTGGGCAGCGAGGTGGCGATCGTCGGCGCCGGCATGGCCGGCCTGACCGCCGCGCACGAGCTCATGAAGCTGGGCCTCAGGCCCGTGGTCTACGAGGCCTCTCGCCTGGGCGGGCGGCTGCGCTCGCAGGCCTTCGACGGCGGCCATGGCGTGGTGGCCGAGCTCGGCGGCATGCGCTTTCCGCGCTCGGGCACGGCCTTCTTCCACTACGTGGACCAACTGGGCCTGGCCACAAAGCCGTTCCCCAATCCGCTCACACCCGCCGCCGGCTGCACGGTAATCGACCTGGAAGGCCGCACGCACCGCGCGCGCACCCTGGCCGACCTGCCGCCCCTGTTCAGCGAAGTGGCCGAGGCCTGGGCCGACGCGCTGCAAGAAGGCGCCGGTTTCGGCGAGCTGCAGGACGCCCTGCACGAGCGCGACGTGCTGCGCCTGAAGGCCCTGTGGGACCGCCTGGTGCCGCTGTGGGACGACCGCACCTTCTACGACTTCGTCGCGCAGTCGCGCGCCTTCCAGCGCCTGTCCTTCCACCACCGCGAGGTCTTCGGCCAGGTGGGCTTCGGCACCGGCGGCTGGGATTCGGACTTCCCCAACTCCATGCTGGAGATCCTGCGCGTGGTGCTCACGGGCTGCGACGAGAACCAGCACCTGGTGGTGGGCGGCGTGCAGCAGGTGCCGCAGGGCCTGTGGCAATGCGCGCCCGACGCGAAGGCGCTCGCGCACTGGGGCGCCGGCACCTCACTCGCGCAATTGCACGGCGGCGCGCCCCGCCCCGGCGTCGCGGCCATCGCGCGCGCACCGCACGGCCAGCTCGACGTCACCGACGTGCTGGGCAACACCCGCCGCTACCCCGCCGTGCTCGTCACCTGCCAGAGCTGGCTGCTCACCACGCAGATCGCGGTGGAGGAATCGCTGTTCTCGCACAAGCTGTGGATGGCGCTGGACCGCACGCGCTACATGCAGTCGTCCAAGACCTTCGTGATGGTGGACCGGCCGTTCTGGAACGACCTGAAGGCCGATGGCTGGCCCGTGATGGGCATGACGCTGACGGACCGGCTCACGCGCGGCACCTACCTGTTCGACAACGGCCCGGACAAGCCCGGCGTGATCTGCCTGAGCTACGCCTGGATGAGCGACGCGCTGAAGATGCTGCCGCACCCCACCGCGCGGCGCGTTCAGCTCGCGCTGTCGGCGCTGAAGAAGATCTACCCCGACGTGGACATCGCCAGCCATGTCATTGGCGACCCGATCAGCGTGTCCTGGGAGGCCGACCCGCACTTTCTCGGCGCGTTCAAGGGCGCACTGCCGGGCCACTACCGCTACAACCACCGCATGTATGGGCACTTCGTGCAGGACACCCTGCACGAGGCCGAGCGCGGCCTCTTCCTCGCGGGCGACGACGTGTCGTTCACCCCGGCCTGGGTGGAGGGCGCGGTGCAGACGGCGCTGAACGCGGTGGCGGGCATGGTGCGCCACCTGGGCGGCGCAAGCCACGCGGACAACCCCGGGCCCTGCGAGGCCTGGCCGGACATCGGACCGGTTGCGTTGAGCGATTGACGCCATGGAGCCGCTGCGTCTCGCGCTCTGGCAGACGGCCCACCCAGCCGAGAGCACCGAGGCGCTGGCGCGGCTGGACAGCGCCGCGCGCGAGGCCGCCGCGCAGGGCGCGCACTGGCTCATCACGCCCGAGATGTTCCTCACGGGCTACCTGATCGCGCCCGAGCGCCTGGCCGCGCACGCCGAGCCGGCCGATGGCCTGCTGCTGCAGGCGGTGCGGGGCATCGCGCGGCGCCGCGGCATCGGCGTCGTCACGGGCTGGCCCGAAGCGAATGGAGACGCCCCGCCCTTCAACAGCGTAACCGCCATCGACGAGAACGGCGCGCTGCTGGCGGTGCACCGCAAGATCCACCTGTTCGGCGCGGGCGACGCGCAGCGCTTCACACCCGGCACCGATCCACCGGCGCGCTTCGACTGGCGCGGCTGGCACCTGGGCCTGCTGATCTGCTTCGACGTGGAGCACGACGAACCGCTGCGGCAACTCGCCGACGCGGGCGCGCAGGCGGTGCTGGTGCCCACGGCCAACATGGTGGGCTACGACGAGGTGCAGCAAACCCGCCTGCCGGAAGCGGCGCGCCGCTTCGGCATGGCCATCGCCTATGCAAACGCCTGCGGGCGGGAAGGCGATACGGTCTACAACGGCCTGTCCACCGTGTGCACGCACAAAGGACAGCGCCTGGGCGCGCTGGCGCGCCACGAGGCCATGCTGCAGGCGGCGCTCACCGCCCCGCCCAGTACTCCACTCTGCCGTACTCGTGCTTGAGGTAGTCGATCCACAAGCGCACGCGCAACGCCAGGTGCTTGCGCTGGGGGAACAGCGCGTAAATGCCGTTCGGCGGCGCCGCAAAGGCGTCGAGCACGCGCACCAGGCGGCCGGCGGCGACATCGGCCTCCACCTCCCAGGTGCTGCGCCAGGCGATGCCCTGGCCCGCGAGGCACCACTCGTGCAGCACCTGGCCGTCGCTGCAGTCCATGGGGCCGCCGGGGCGCAGATAGTGGATCTCGCGCTCCTCGCCGCCCTCGGCGGGCATGGAGAACGCCCAGCCGCGCGTCTGCGAGGCGTCGCTGGACAGGGTGAGGCAGTCGTGGCGCGCCAGATCGGCCGGGGCCTCGGGCGTTCCGCGCCGTTGCAGGTAGGCGGGCGCGGCCACGCAGAGGCGGCGGTTGTCGGCCAGGCGCACGCTCACCAGGGACGAGTCCGGCAGATCGCCCACGCGCACGGCGCAGTCATAGCCTTCGCCGGCCACGTCCACCACGCGGTCGGACAGGTTCAGCGAGACCGTCACCTCCGGGTGCAGCTCGCGAAAGCGCGGCACCAGCGGCGCCACGTGGCGCCGGCCGAAGCCGGCGGGCGCGGTGATGCGCAGATGCCCGCTGGCCTTCACGCCGCCGGCACTCACGCTCGCTTCCGCGTTCGACAGGTCGGTCAGCAGGCGCTGACAGTCCTCCAGGAAGGCGCTGCCCTCGTGCGTGAGCGAGATGCGCCGCGTGGTGCGCACCAGCAGCTTCACGCCCAGGCGCGATTCCAGCGCGTCCAGCCGGCGCCCGATGATGGCCGGCGCCACCGACTCGGCGCGCGCCGCCGCCGTGAGGCTGCCGCGCGTGGCCACCGACACGAAGGTCTCCAGTTGCTTGAGTTTGTCCACGCCGTTCAGCCCTTGCTGGCGGTGCGCGACAGGCGCTCGATCGCCGCGTCGTCGTAGCCCAGTTCGCGCAGCACCTCGCTGCTGTCGGCCCCCAGGCGTGGCGGGCTGTGCACCGGCAGGCGCTGGTCATCCAGCGTGAAGGGCAGCGGCACGGTCTGCACAGTCTGCCCCGCGCGCTCGCCGTCGGGCAAGGTAATGGGCGCCAACCCGCCCGTGGCGCGAAGGTGCGGGTCGTCCAGCAACTCGTGCGGTTTGGCGATGGGGGCGAAAGGCAGGCCGTGGCGCTCGAACAGCTCGGCCAGCTCCTTCACCGGCCGCTGCGCCACGCGCGCGCGCAACTCGGGCAGCAGCCAGTCGCGCGCGCGCACGCGCTCGTTGTTGGTCCGCAGGCGCGGGTCGTCGCGCCAGTCGCTCCAGCCTATGGCGCTGCAGAAGATGGCCCACTGCGTGTCGCTCACCACCGCCAGGAAGATCTGCTCGCCGCCGGCCGCGGTGAACACGTCGTAGATGCCCCAGGGCGAGATGCGCTGCGGCATGGGGTTGGCGGCGGCGCCCGTCACGGCGTATTGCAGCATGTGCTGCGCCACCAGGAAGATGTTGTTCTCGAACAGCGCACTCTGCACCGCCTGACCGCGTCCGGTGCGCTCGCGCTCGCGCAGCGCGGCCATCACGCCGATGGCGCCGAACATGCCGCCCATGATGTCGTTGACGCTGCTGCCCGCGCGCAACGGGTCGCCGGGACGCCCGGTCATGTAGGCCAGGCCGCCCATCATCTGCACCACTTCATCCAGCGCGGTGCGGTGGTCGTACGGCCCGGGCAGGAAGCCCTTGTGGCTCACGTGGATCAGGCGCGGGAAGCGCGCCTTGAGGCTCTGATGGTCGAGGCCCAGCTTGCGCATGGTCTCGGGCTTGAAGTTCTCCACCAGCACGTCGGCCGTGGCCACCAGTCGCAGTGCGGCCTCGCGGCCGGCCTCGCTCTGCAGGTCCAGCACCAGGCTCTTCTTGTTGCGGTTGAACAGCGGGAAGAAGCCCGCACCCGAGCCCAGCAGGCGGCGCGTGTTGTCGCCGGCGGGCGGCTCCACCTTGATCACCTCGGCACCCAGGTCGGCCAGCACCATGCCGCACATGGGGCCCATCACCATGTGAGAGAACTCGGCGACGCGGATGCCGGCCAGCGGCAGGCTCGGGTGGTCGGGGGCGGGGCTCAATGGGGTCTCCTCGAATGACTGGGCGCAGATTACACGCAAAAAAGTCATGGATCCATCGCGTTGCGGCGCTTCAATGCGCGCCCATGTTTGCAATACAGTGCTTTCCCATGGCCAAACCCCGCGCCGTGCTCTTCGACGCCTACGGCACGCTGTTCGACGTGTACAGCGTGGGCCTGCGCGCGGAACAGCTGTTCCCGGGCCGGGGCGCGCGCCTGGCCGTGCTGTGGCGCGAGCGCCAGATCGACTACTCGCGTCTCATCACCATGAGCGGTGACCCGGCGCACTACCGCAGCTTCTGGGACCTCACCGAGCGCGCGCTGCGCTACGCCATCCAGGCACTGGTGCCGCAAGCGGCCGAGCGCTGGGGCGACTACGCCGAGGCGGCGGCCAGCCTGATGAACCAGTACCGCCACCTTTCGTCCTTCCCCGAGAACCGAGAAGTCGTGCAGGCCTTGCGCGCGCAAGGCGTGGTCACGGGGATCCTGTCCAACGGCGACCCGGAGATGCTCGGCATCGCCCTGCGCAGCGCCGGGCTCGATGGCCTGTTCGACCACGTGATCAGCGCCGACGCGGTGCGCGCCTTCAAGGTATCGCCCGCGCTCTACGGCCTGGGCGAACAGGCCACGGGCCTGCCACGCGGGCAGATCGTCTTCGTGAGCAGCAACGCCTGGGACGTGCTGGGCGCCACCTGGTTCGGCTACCAGACGCTCTGGATCAACCGAGCCAACCTGCCCTTCGAGCAGCTCGACACGCAGCCCACCGCGACAGGCACCAACCTGCGCGCGGTGCTCGACTTCTTCTGATGCCTCTTCTTCTGTTCGTTTCTTCCGGAGCCTTCGCATGAGCCCACGCACCACGATCCACAGCCTGCAGGTCGACACGGCCCTGTACCAGTTCATCAACGACGAAGTGCTGCCCGGCACCGGCACCGAGCCGGCCGCTTTCTGGCAGGGCTTCGACACCCTGGTGCGCGGCCTGGCGCCCAAGAACGCGGCCCTGTTGGCCGAGCGCGACCGCCTGCAGACCGAGCTGGACACCTGGCACAGCGCCAACCCCGGCCCGGTGCGCGACATGGCGGCCTACCGGAAATTCCTCGAAACCATCGGCTACCTCGTGTCCGATCCGGGCAAGGTGAAAGCGACGACGAAGAACGTGGATGACGAGCTCGCGGTACAGGCCGGCCCGCAACTGGTGGTGCCTATCCTGAACGCGCGCTACGCACTCAACGCCGCCAACGCGCGCTGGGGCTCGCTGTACGACGCGCTCTACGGCACCGACGTGATCGCTGAGGACGGCGGCTGCGAGAAGGGCACGCGCTACAACCCCAAGCGCGGCGCCAAGGTCATCGAATGGGCGCGCCACGTGCTGGACCGTACCTGCCCGCTGAAGAAGGGCTCGCATGTGGGCTCCACGGGCTACCGCGTGAAGGACGGTGAGCTGGTCGTGTCGCTGGCCGACGGCGGCACCAGCAAGCTCGCCGACGGCAAACAGTTCGTCGGCTACCAAGGCGATGCGAAGAAGCCCTCCGCCATCCTGCTGGCGCACAACGGCCTGCACCTGGAGATCCAGATCCGCCCCGACAGCGCCATCGGCAAGACCGACCCGGCGGGTGTGAGCGACCTCGTGGTCGAGGCCGCGCTTTCCACCATCCTCGACCTCGAAGACTCCGTGGCCGCGGTGGACGCCGAAGACAAGCTGCTGGCGTACAGCAACTGGCTGGGCATTCTCAAGGGCATGCTCACCGAGACCTTCGAGAAAGGCGGCCAGACGCTCAAGCGCGGCCTCAACGGCGACCGCGAGTACACGGCACCGAACGGCAAAAAGACCGTGCGCCTGCACGGCCGTTCGCTGCTCTTCGTGCGCAACGTGGGCCACCTGATGACCAACCCGGCCATCCTCTGGGGCCCCGAGGGCAAGGAGATTCCCGAGGGCATCATGGACGCAGTGGTCACCACCGCCATCGCGGTGCACGACATCAGGAAGGACAAGAAGCACCCGCTGCGCAACTCGCGCAAGGGCTCGGTGTACATCGTCAAGCCCAAGATGCACGGCCCGCGCGAAGTGGCCTTCGCGGACGAGCTGTTCGGCCGCGTCGAGCAACTGCTGGGCCTGCCAGCCAGCACCGTCAAGCTGGGCATCATGGACGAGGAGCGCCGCACCTCGGTGAACCTGAAGGCCTGCATCGCCGCCGCGCCCAGCCGCGTGGCCTTCATCAACACCGGCTTCCTGGACCGCACCGGCGACGAGATGCACACCGCCATGCTGGCCGGTCCCATGGTGCGCAAGGGCGACATGAAGGCCAGCGCCTGGATCCAGGCCTACGAGCGCAACAACGTGCTGGTGGGCCTGGCCTGCGGCCTGCGCGGCAAGGCGCAGATCGGCAAGGGCATGTGGGCCATGCCCGACCTGATGAAGGCCATGCTGGAGCAGAAGATCGCGCACCCCAAGGCCGGCGCCAACACCGCCTGGGTGCCCAGCCCCACCGGCGCCACGCTGCACGCCATGCACTACCACCAGGTGCTGGTGAGCGAGGTGCAGAAGGACCTGGAGAAGATCGACGCCGACAAGGAACGGGACACCCTGCTCACCGGCCTGCTCACCGTGCCCGTCAGCGCCAACCCGAACTGGAGCGCGGCCGAGAAGCAACAGGAACTCGACAACAACGTGCAGGGCATCCTGGGATACGTGGTGCGCTGGGTCGACCAGGGCGTGGGCTGTTCCAAGGTGCCCGACATCAACGACGTCGGCCTGATGGAAGACCGCGCCACGCTGCGCATCAGCAGCCAGCACATCGCCAACTGGCTGCACCACGGTGTCGTCACCGAGAAGCAGGTGCGTGACACCTTCGAGCGCATGGCCGCCAAGGTGGACAGGCAGAACGCGGGCGACAAGCTCTACCGGCGCCTGGCCGGCAACGCGAAAACCAGCAAGGCCTACCAGGCCGCGCTGGACCTGGTGTTCAAGGGCAAGGAGCAGCCCAGCGGCTACACCGAGCCGCTGCTGCATGCCTGGCGCCTGAAGGTGAAAGCCTCGGCCTGACACACCTCGCAGAAGGCGAGAAGGGCGCCTTTGGGGCGCCCTTCTCTATGGCGGCCCTTGGTGGCCGCGCATCAACCGGTCAAATCGTTTTCGCGAGTTCGAACATCACCGCGGTGCCCAGGGCTTCGCGGATGTTGCCGCGCCCCACCCGAGCCATGGCCATCTCGCCGAAGCCCGACATGTCGAACGCGCTGGCGTCGGGCGATATCTCGACGAAGGGCATGTCCATCGCGTCGCGCACCAGGGCGCGGCGGAACTGGTCGAACTCCGGCCCCTTGAGTACGGCGTCGATGACGACCAGGCTGGGCATGCGGTGCGCGGCGGCTTCGCGCGCCTGGATGAGGTCCACCACGCTGTCGGCGCTCACGCCGATCTCGCGCAGCGCGTCGCGCACGTCCGAGCGGATCTGCAGCGAAGGCGACACGATCAGCGCGTAGACGCCCTGCAGCGACTTGAACATCGAGGACTGGCCATCGGACAGATCCACCGCCGATATGCCGTCGATGGCCTGCACCGTGCGGTGGAACATAACGCTGGCGACGATGCCATCGGCCGACACCTGGCGCTGCACCTCGATGCCGCCGGTGGTGTGGGCGATCTGACGCACCAGCGCCCAATCCAGGTTGTCCAGGTCCGGCGCGCGCGACGAGGGCGCCTCGTCGCCGTGCACGCGCACCTGCAGACGCGCATGCGGCGGCCAGTCGTTGATGTCCACCCGCACGCTGACGTGGCGCCCCAGGGGCAGCGCCCAGTCGAGCAGCGCATTGAACAGGGCGTGTGTCACGGTGGGGTCCAGAAGCACCTCCACCGGCTTGAGCTTGCGCCGCACGTCGGCGCCCATGAGCGCGAACTCCTTGCGGCGCTCCTGCAGGCAGGTTTCCACCAGATGCGAGAGATCGAGCTTCTCGTGCGACTGGCGGATGCGCCCGTCGTGGAAGCGCTGGATCTGTTGCATCACCGTCGTCAGCCGCTTGATGCGGCCCATGGGCACCGTCAGGGCCCATTGCTCGCGGGCGGGCACCGCGCCGCCGGCGTTCAATTGATCGAGACCGCTCTGCAGGGCCTGCAGGGCATCGCTGATCTGCCCGGCCGCCGCGGTCAGCAGTTGGGGGCAGTGCTCGGCCAGCGACCAGTGCTCGTCGCCGCGCGGCTGGCCCGCCGCGCCGGCGGCGCCAGGCTGGTCTTTCTTCGGTGTGGCCATGGGTTTCAACACGGTGCTTCCGTCATCGGGGGCTTTGATCCGCCTGTCGCCGGGTGGGCCGTCCATCCGGGGTGGCGATGTAACGAAATGTGCACCAATCACCTCTCCGGATACAGGTCCGAGTAGCCGGAACTTCTCATTTCCGTGCAATGCGCCACGACGGCGCGATCCCGTACGGGCATCCCTCCGCCTTTGCCACAATAGCCGCCATGCACAGCCCCGCCCCCTTCCCCGCCGCCCGCCCGCGCCGCCTGCGCCGCGACGCCTTCACCCGCGAGCTGGTGCGCGAGCACCGCCTGCACCCTTCCGACCTGATCTACCCGGTGTTCGTGCTCGACGGCAGCGAGCGGCGCGAGGCCGTGGCGTCCATGCCCGGCGTGGAGCGCCTGAGCCTGGACCTGCTGCTGCCCGTGGCCGAAGACTGCGTGAAGCTGGGCATTCCGGCGATGGCGCTGTTTCCGGTCATCGACCCCGCGCTGAAGACGCCCGACGGCCAGGAGGCCACCAACCCTGACGGCCTGGTGCCGCGCGTGGTGCGCGCGCTCAAGCAACGCTTTCCTGAACTGGGCGTGATGACCGACGTGGCCCTGGACCCTTACACCAGCCACGGCCAGGACGGCGTGCTCGACGAGGCCAACTACATCATCAACGACGAGACCGTGGCCATCCTGGTGCGCCAGGCGCTCACGCAGGCGGCTGCGGGCGTGGACATCGTCGCGCCCAGCGACATGATGGACGGGCGCATCGGCGCCATCCGCCAGGCGCTGGAGGCCGACGGCCGCATTCACACTCGCGTCATGGCCTACAGCGCCAAGTACGCGAGCGCTTTCTACGGCCCCTTCCGCGACGCCGTGGGTTCGGCCGCCAACCTGGGCAAGGCCGACAAGAAGGGCTACCAGATGGACCCGGGCAACACAGACGAGGCCCTGCGCGAGGTGGCGATGGACATCGCGGAGGGCGCGGACATGGTGATGGTGAAACCCGGCATGCCCTACCTGGACATCGTGCGCCGCGTGAAGGACGAGTTCGCGATGCCCACCTTCGCCTACCAGGTGAGCGGCGAGTACGCCATGCTCAAGGCCGCCGCGCAGAACGGCTGGCTCGACCACGACGCCGTGATGATGGAAAGCCTGCTGGCCTTCAAACGCGCGGGTGCCGATGGCGTGCTCACCTACTTCGCGCGCGACGCCGCGCGCCTGCTGCGCGGCTGAGCCGCCGCTGGAAGGGCCACACGATGCGGGTGTTCCACGTCCAGCCCGGATCGGTGAGCGAAACCGCCGGGCTGCCCATGCTGCTGCCCCCCAAGGGCTTTCTCTGGGTGGCCTGCGGCCGGCGCGAATTCGAACTCGAGCACGGCCACGTGCAAGCCGCGCTTCAGGTGATGGGCGGCACCACGCTGGTCGACCTGCACGTGAGCGACCTGCTCAACAACCAGTTGCCCTCGCACTACGACTACACCTCGAAGTACGACATCCTGGTGTTCCGCCGCCTGGCCGCGGGCCAGGCCGAGACCGACATTGCGCAGCCCGGCGCGGTACTCACCGAGCACGTGAAACGCGGCGGTCCGCCGGTGCTGCGGCGCATCGACACCAGTCCCGTGGGCTTCGCTGTGTTCGACCGCGTGCTGCTGACCGTGCACCCGGCCGGCTGCGGCGTGCTCGACCAGTACTCGACACGGCTGCTGACCAGCGCCGGCGTGGCGCCGCGCGCCGTGGGCGGCGGCCTGCCTTCCAGCCCGGCCGACCTGATGCTGCGCATCGTCAACCAGATGGTGGACGGCTACCTGGACTTGCGGCGCGAACTCACGCGCCAGCTCGACCACTGGCAGTCCGAACTGCTGCACCCCAAGACGCGCTTCACCAACTGGAACTCGCTGCTGGACGCGCGCATCTCGCTGCACCACCTCGACGAAATCTGCGAGGACCAGCGCAGCGCCCTGCAGGACTGGCTGGAGGCGCTGGAGGACTGGGACGCCAACGAGGCCATCGGCGGCCACCGCGGGCTGGAACTGCTGAAGGTGCGCAGCCGCGACGTGCTGGAGCACATTGAGCGCGTGGTGCACCACGTGCGCCGGCTGGAGCAGAACGCCGAGACGGCCGTGCAGATGCACTTCTCGGCGCAGAGCAACCGCACCAACGACATCATGCGCACGCTGACCGCGCTGACCGCCGTGTTCCTGCCGCTGAACCTCATCGCCGGCATCTTCGGCATGAACTTCGAGTTCATTCCCTTCATCCACGACCGCACGGGCTTCTGGTGGGCGATGGGCTCGATGGTGTTCGTGGCCGTGGGGCTCAGCGTGTACTTCTGGCGCAAGCGCTACCTGCGCTCGTCCGGGCGCTGAGCACAGGCCCCCACGCTCCGCCGCTGCGCGGGTCGCTGCCCCCCGAGGGGGCTGATCCGGCTTGGGGCGGCCCGGCGCCGGATCGCTTTCAGACGTACGGCTCAGCCAGGCCCTCGTTGGCCATCACGCGCCGCAGCGCCGGGCGATCGAGCACGCGCTGCAGGTACGGGCCCAGGTGCGGGCGCTCGCGCGCGGGGCGCACCGGTGAATCGGGCGAGAAATGCCGCGTCCAGCGGCACAGCGTGAAGACGTAGGCGTCGAGCAGCGAATACGCGTTGCCCAGAAACCAGGGGCCGCCATGGCGCGCGAGTTCGGCGTCGAGCTGGTCGAGCAGCGCGCCCACGCGGCGCTTGGCCACGGCCTTGATCTCGGCCTCGCTGTCGCTGCCGGCGTCGTTGACCCAACGGTGCGGGTAGAAGTAGACGATCAGCGTGGCCTGCAAGGTATTGGTGAGCCACATGAGCCACTTGTAGGCCTGGGCGCGCTCGCGCGTGCCGACAGCGGGCATCAGCTTCGCATCGGGGTGCGTGTCGCTCAGGTGCAGGCAGATGGCGGCGGTTTCGTAGAGCACGAGATCGCCGTCTTCCAGCACCGGGATCAGGCCGTTGGGGTTGAGCGCGCGGTAGGCCGGTGAGTTCAGCGCGCCGTGCTCGCGGTCAATGCGCGCGCGCTCGTAAGGTAGGCCGAGTTCTTCGAGGACGATGTGCGGCACCATGGCCGCGGTGCTGGGATAGAAGTGCAGTCGGATCATCGTGGTGCGGGTTCGGGCACGCCAAACAGTGAGGCGCCATTGTCCCAGGCGATCTTCTTCGCCACGTCGGGCGGCAGCGTGCCCAGCCAGGCACGGTAGCCCTGCATGAGCTCGTCGTAGTACAGCCAGCGCTGGTTGACCCAGGTGTCCGAGCCGATGAGGAAGCGGTCGGGGTACTTGAGCAGCAGCGCGCGCCACTCGGGGCACAGCTCGCCATCGCCACAGGTGAGTCCGGGGCGGTAGGACAGCTCACCGCGAAGTTGCGGAAAGCGGGTGAAGAGTTCGTCGACGCGCGCAACCGGCGAACCACCAATGCCCGTGTGCGCCCAGATCAGGCGGGTGTTGCGGCCTTTCGATGGCGTGTGGCCCATGAGCTTTTCCACCGCCACGTCGTCCACGTGCGCGAGGATGGCCAGGCCCTTCTCGTCCGCCAAGGCCATGAGCTGTTTCGCCACCGGGCCATCGGCGTTGGCGCTGTCGTAGAGGTGGAACTCGCCCAAGCCGCGGTAGGGCCCGGCGGGTGTGCCACGCGCCAGTTCGGTGTTCACCATCTCCACGATGCTCGGGTCGCGGAACCAGTTGCTGTAGTCGGCGCGGTTGCGGTAGAGCCGCACGAAGGGCACCACCCTGACGCCGGCCGTGCGCGTCTGATCGCGTGCCTGCGCCAGGGCGCGCGTGCCGTCATTGGGCCGCGAATTGGCGACGATGGCGCGCACGCCGTTGCGCTGCATGCGCCCCAGCACGTCGGCCAGCGGGTGCGGGCACTCGGGCGCGGGCGTGGTGGCGTGGCCGCAGGCCTCGTCGTTGTAGTGCAGGTGCGCGTCGAACAGCGGGCCGCGGTACTGGGCGGCGGCGCTGCCAACCACCCCCGCCAGCAGCAGCGCGGCCCGCTTCATCGCGATCAGCCTACGTGCTGAGCGAAGAAGGCCAGCGTGCGCTCGCGCGCGAGCTTGGCCGCGGCCTCGTTGTAAGAGCCGCGCTGGTCGCAGTTGAAGCCGTGGTTGGCGTTGTAGACGTGCACAGCCACACCGGGCTGGGCCTTCTTGAAGGCCTCCACGGTGTCCAGCGGAATCCAGTGGTCCTGGTCGCCGAAGTGCGCCATCACCGGCACCTGGGGATTGCGCGCCGCTTCTTCGGGCGTGGTCATGCCACCGCCGTAGTACGGCACGGCCGCGCTCAGGCCCTTGAGCGTGCTGGCCGCGCGCCAGGTGAGCAGGCCGCCCCAGCAGTAGCCCACGATGCCCACCTTTCCGGCCTGAGCGGCGTGCTCGATGGCGGCCTGGACGTCGGGCATCACCCCCGGCGCGGGCAGTGCCTCCACGGCGGCCTTCAGGGCCGAGCCCTCTTTCATGTCGGCCTCGGTGTAGCCGATCTCCAGATCGCCCTTGCCGATGCGGGAAAAGGTGCTGGGTGCGACGGCGAAGTAGCCCGCCGCCGCATAACCGTCGGCCACGGAACGGATGTGCGAGTTGACGCCGAAGATTTCCTGCAGGACGACGATGCCGCCCCTGGCCTTGCCGGTGGGTTGGGCCACGTAGGCGGGAAAGCTGTGGCCGTCGGCGGCCTTGAGGGTGATGGTGTCGCTCATGAGGGGGCTCCTTGGTAGGTGGATGTGTCGATCAGGCCTGCAGGCGTCGTTCGACGAAGTCGAGCCGGTCTTGGCCCCAGAAGAGTTCGCCGTCGATGACGTAGGCCGGCGCGCCGAACACGCCGGCGTCGATCGCGGCCTGGGTGTGGGCGTCGGCCAGGGCCTGGCCTTCGTCGGCCTGTGATTGTGCGAGCCGCGCGGCGTCGAGGCCACCCTCCTTCAGCAGCACGGCCAAGGTGTCGGCGTCGGCGATGTCGAGCTCACGCGCCCAGACGGCCGAGAGCACAGCGCCCGACAGGCGCAACGCGGCCTCGGCACCGTCGCGCTCGGCCACCACGCTGATCAGCCGCGCCGAGGGATCGCCCCCCACGGGAAAATGCTTGGGGTGCAGGTTCAGCGGCAATCCGAGCCACTCGCTCCAGCGGCGCAGCTCCACCAGGCGGTAGGCCTGGCGCTGCGGCGCGCGCTTGCCCAGCGGCAAGCCGCCCGAGAGCGGAAAGATCTTGCCCAGGTCCATAGGGCGAACGCGCACCTCGGCATTGGCGGCGTGCGCGATGCGCACGAAGCGCTCGTGGCCCAGGTAGGCCCAGGGGCTCATGGTGGCGAAGAAGTAGTCGACCGTGCGACGCATAGAGTCTCCGTTTGGCTGTTGTAATGGGCGCCGTTCAAAGGCGCAGGCGCTCTTGTACGCCATGCGAATGACTGTTGCAGGAGATCAGGTATGAGCCACGCCGGGCCGCCCCAAGTGGCGAAGGCCCCCTCGGGGGGCAGTGCAGATCACGCAGTGACAAACGTGGGGGTTCACAGATGAGCGACAAGGTATTGCTGGTCACGGGCGGCTCGCGCGGCATCGGGGCAGCCACTTGCCGGCTCGCCGCGAAGGCGGGCTGGGCGGTGGCGGTGAACTACAGCGCGAACTCGCTGGCCGCCGACGAGGTGGTGCGCGCCATCCGTGCCGACGGCGGGCGCGCCATGGCCGTGCAGGCCGACGTGGTGGACGAGGCGCAGGTGCTGCGCATGTTCGAGCAAGTCGACGCCAAGTTCGGCCGCCTCACCGGCCTGGTGAACAACGCGGGGGTGGTGGACCGCCGGGCGCGGCTCGACGAGATGGACGTGGCGCGCTGGCGGCGCATGTTCGACATCAACGTGATCGGCAGCCTGCTGTGCGCGCGCGAGGCTGTGCGCCGCATGAGCCCGAAGCACGGCGGCGCGGGCGGCGCGATCGTCAATCTCTCCAGCGCGGCCGCGCGCCTGGGCTCGCCCGGCGAGTACGTGGACTACGCCGCGTCCAAGGGCGCCATCGACAGCTTCACCGTGGGCCTGGCCAAGGAGCTGGCGGCGGAGAACATCCGCGTGAATGCGGTTCGCCCGGGCCTCATCGACACGGACATCCACGCCAGCGGCGGGCGCCCCGACCGCCTGCGCGAACTCGCGCCCCAGATTCCCATGCAGCGCGGCGGCCAGGCCGACGAGGTGGCCAGCCTGATCGTGTGGCTGCTGTCCGACGCCGCGAGCTACACCACCATGAGCCTGATCGACGTTTCGGGAGCGCGCTGATGTCCGTGCAGAAAAAGGAACCCCGCCTGTACTGGGAAGACCTGTCGGTTGGCGAGACGCGCGACCTGGGCAGCCTGTCACCTACGGCCGAAGAGATCGTCGCCTTTGCCAGCCAGTGGGACCCGCAGCCCTTTCACCTGGACCCGGAGGCCGCGAAGGACTCGGTCTTCGGCGCCCTGTGCGCCAGCGGCTGGCACACCTGCGCCATGGCCATGCGGCTCATGGTCACCAACTTCCTGCACGACACATCGAGCCTGGGCTCGCCGGGGCTGGAGAGCCTGAAGTGGCTCAAGCCCGTGTTCCCGGGCGACACGCTCACGCTCACGCACACCATCACCGAGAAGCGCGTGATGGGCAAGCGCCCCGACGTGGGCCTGGTGCGCACCATCTGGGAGATGGTGAACCAGCACGGCGAGCCCGTGCTGCGCATGGAGGGATACGGCATGTTCCGTCTGAAGAACCCTGCCCAAACGCCCTGAAGCCAGCCACAATGCGGCGCCCATCCGCCGCCGCCATGGATTTCAAACCCCTCATCACCCTGCTGGCCATCGTCAACCCGCTGGCCATCGTTCCCTTCTTCATCCACTACACGCAGGGCTTCAGCCGCCAGCAGCGCCGGCGCACGGTGATGATCTCGGCCTTCAGCGCTTTCGCGGTGATCGCCACCTGCGCGCTGGTGGGCCTGCAGATCCTCGAGTTCTTCTCGATCTCGCTGGCAAGCTTTCAGGTGGGCGGCGGCATGCTGCTGCTGACCTCGGCGCTGGCCATGCTGAACGCGCGCCCGGCGGAAGCCAAGACCACCGACCAGGACCTGAGCGAGGACTCGCCGCGCACCAGCGTCGCGGTGGTGCCGCTCACCATCCCGCTGCTCACCGGCCCGGCCACCATGTCCACCGTGGTGATTTACGCCGACCAGGCCAAAACCTTTTTCCAGCACGCCGCATTGGTGGGCTACGGCGTGGTCATCGCGCTGGCCACGGCGGTGTGCTTCGCGCTGGCCGAGCCCATCGCGCGGGGTCTGGGGCAGACCGGCATCAACGTGATGACGCGGCTGATGGGGCTGATCCTGGCGGCCCTGTCGGTGGAGGTGATGGCCGCGGGCCTGACGAAGCTGTTTCCGGCGCTGGCGGGCTAGGCCGTGGTGGCCCGGCGCGGGTGGCGCACGGCGGCGGGCGGCAGACCCACGACGCGCTTGAAGGCCCGGCTGAACGAGGCCTCGGAGTCGTAGCCCAGGCGCGTGGCCGCCACCGCCACCCGCATGCCCTCGCGCTCGATCCAGCGCCGCGCCTGAAACATGCGCACGCGGGCCACGTACTTCGCGGGGCTTTCGCCCACGGTGCGCGTGAAGGCCTCGGCGAAGCTCGAGCGCGACGCGCCCATCAGCCCCGCGAGCGCCGGCACCGACCAGTCTCGCTCGGGCGCGGCGTGAATGGCCGCGATCACCTTGCCGATGCGCGGGCACTGCATGGCCGCGATCCAGCCGCTGGCGTCGCTGCAGGCGCACTCCACCCAGGCGCGGATGATGCTCGCGGCCAGCACGTCGGCCAGGCGCGCGAGCATGCCGCAAGCGCCGATGCGCTCCAGCGCCACTTCGCGCTCCATGGCCTCGAGCAGCGCGGGCACCGACGGGTCGCGCAAGGCCAGTTCGTTGGCGCGCATCACGTCCGGCATCATGGCCAGCAGCGGGTGCAGCGGGTCGAGGTTGAAGCGCATGGTGCCGCAGAACATCACGTCGCCCGTCGGGCCCAGTGGCTCGCCACCCGCCGCCGGCGCCTCGCCGACGAGGTAAATGTTGTCCGCCACCGGGGTGCGCGTGAGCGAATCGATGTCCACCGCCGGCTCCTGCGGCGAACTCGCCAGCACATGAAAGACACCGCGCGGCAGCAGCACCGCATCGCCAGCGTGCAAGGCGAGCCACTCGCTGCCCGGCGTGCGCAGCCAGGCCGTGCCGCGGGCCACGAAGTGAAAGCGCGCCTCGGGCGTCGCGGGGAAGGCCACGGCCCAGGGTGGGCGCATCACGCAGCGGCCGTACTCCACGCCGTCGAGGCGCAGCCCGAGCAGGATCTGGCTCAGCAGGTCCGAGGGCCTGCTCGGCAGCGGTTCACGCGGCAAGGGCGCAAGCCCGGAGGAATGGTCATGCATTTCGGCTGATTCGACATTGAAACGCCGAGATGCTAGCCCTAGGCTGTCGACCTTCGCCATCCGGCGCCCGTTTCAACCCCTGCCCTCCCATGACTACTTCCTGCAGCGCCTGCCTCGACGCCGAACCGGCCGCCCGCGCCCTCACCCCAGAACCCGAACCCGATCCAGCCCCCAGCGCCGTCACGGACAAGGCCCATTGGGCCGCCATCGGCTCGCTCTCGATGGGCGTCTTCGGCCTGGTGACGGCCGAGTTCCTGCCCGCCAGCCTGCTCACGCCCATGGCCGCCGACCTGGGCATCAGCCACGGCGCGGCCGGCCAGACCGTCACGGCCACGGCCGTGGTCGGCGCCATCGCCGCGCCCGCCCTGCCCCTGCTGACGCGCCGCATCGACCGGCGCTGGGTCATGCTGGGCCTGAGCGCCATGCTGGTGGTCTCCAATCTGATGGCCGCGCTGGCCAGCTCGCTGCCCGCCTTGCTGCTGGCGCGCGTGCTGCTGGGCGTGGCGCTGGGGGGCTTCTGGTCGCTGGCGGGCGCCCTGGCGCTGCGCCTGGTGCCGCCCGATCGGTTCGCGCGCGCCATGTCCCTGATCCTCACCGGCGTGTCGGTGGCCACCGTGTGCGCCGCGCCGGTCGGCGCCTGGATGGGTGAGCTCTGGGGCTGGCGCAGCGCCTTCATCGTGGCCGGTGTGGTGAGCCTGCTCACGCTGCTGGTGCAGGCGCTCACCCTGCCCGCGCTGCCGCCGCGCGACCACGCCGACCTGCGCCGCCTGGGCCGCCTGCTGGCCCGCGCCGACGTGCGCGTGGCCCTGCTGGCGGTGGTGCTCATGATCTCGGGCCATTTCGCCGGCTTCACTTACATCCGCCCGCTCATGGAGAACGTCACCCACCTGTCGGTGCAGGCGATCTCGATGGTGCTGCTGGGCTACGGCATCGGCGGCTTCTTCGGCAACCTCGTAGGCGGTTACCTGGCCGAGCGCAGCGAGCGCCGCGCCATCGTGGCCGGCGGCTCGCTGATCGTGCTGCTGGCCGGGGGCCTGCTGCTGGCGGGCAGTTCACCGCTGGTGACGGCCGTGGCCGTCACGCTCTGGGGCTTCGCCTTCGGTGCCTTCCCCGTGGGCTTCCAGACCTGGATCGTGCGCACCGCGCCCGACCAGACCGAGGCCGCGGGCGGCCTGCTGATGGCCGCCTTCCAGATCGCCATCGCCAGCGGCGCCATCGGCGGCGGCATGCTGGTCGATCACGTGGGCGCGCTCGGCGGCCCGCTGTTCGCCCTCGCCACCATCACCCTGGGCACGCTGCTGACGCTGCGCCACGGCCCGCGCGCGCACCGCGCCTGACAGGACACGACGCCATGAACCCGACCCCTTCAGACGCCCAGGTCGCCGCGCTGAACCGGCGCATCGTGCTCGCCGCCCGGCCCGAAGGCGCGCCGCGCCTGTCCGACTTTCGCGTCGAGACCGGGCCCGTTCCCGAACCCGCGCACGGCGAGGTGCTGTTGCAAACCCTGGCGCTCTCGCTCGACCCTTACATGCGCAACCTGATGGACCCGGTGGGTCCGGGCTACGCGCCGCCGGTGGCGCTGGGCGAGACCATGGTGGGCGGCACGGTCAGCCGCGTGGTGGCCTCGCGCCACCCCGACCTGCGGCCCGGCGGCCTGGTTCTGGCCAACGCGGGCTGGCAGGACTTCACGCTGTCGGACGGCAGCGACTTGTTGCCACTCGACAGCGGATCGGCGCCCGCCTTGCCACCTTCACTGTCGCTCGGCGCACTGGGCATGCCGGGTTTCACCGCCCACGTGGGCCTGCTCGACCTTGCCCAGCCGCGCCCCGGCGAGACCGTGGTGGTGGCCGCGGCCACGGGTGCCGTGGGCGCCAACGTGGGTCAGTTGGCGCGCCTGCATGGCGCGCGCGCCGTGGGCGTCGCGGGAGGTGCCGACAAATGCCGGCACGCGGTGCAGGTCCTGGGCTTCGACGCCTGCATCGACCGCCACGCGCCCGACTTCGCGCAACGGCTGGCGCAGGCCTGCGCACAAGGCATCGACGTGTACTTCGAAAACGTGGGCGGGGCCGTGCTCGACGCCGTGCTGCCCCTGCTCAACCCCGGCGCGCGGGTGCCGGTGTGCGGCTTCATCGCCCACTACAACGGCCCCATGGAAGGCGCGAGTGCGACGGACCAACGGCCCGCGCTGCTGGCCACCGTGCTGCAAAAGCGCGTTCGCCTGCAGGGCTTCATCGTGCTCGACCACTACGGCGAGCGCTTCGAGCACCTGCGGCGCTTTCGCGAGCGCATGCACCGCTGGATCGAGGAAGGCCGGGTGCACGCGCAGGAGCACGTGGTGGACGGGCTGCTGCAGGCGCCGCAGGGGCTGATCGACCTGCTGGCGGGGCGCCACCTGGGCAAGACGGTGGTGCGCGTGGCCGAGGCCTGAGCCCCGCCCCGCGCGCCAAGCAATTACTTCAGCTTCTGCGTCTCCGCCCGGAACTCCGCCAGCACCGCGCGCGCGTTCTTCAAGCCACGCCCCTCGGCCGCCGCCACCCACTTGTCCTCCAGCTGCGCCTGCTTGGCCTTCACCTCGTTCACGAAGGCCTCGTTGGCCATCTGGCGCTGCACCCCGGTGGTCTTCTGGATGTCGCGCGAGGCGGCGTCGGTGCGGTCCCAGCCGGCGGCGAAGAGGCGCGCGGCGTACTCGCCCGAGACCTTGTCGATGGCCGCGCGTTCCTCGGGCTTCAAGCTGTCGTACTTCGCCTTGTTCATCATGAAGACGAAGCTGGTGTTGTAGAGCCCGCCCGGAAAGGTGGTGGCGTACTTCACCATGCCCAGGCGCATGGACTGCAGCGACTCGTCGGGGAAGAAGGTGCCGTCCATCACGCCGGTGGACAGGAGTTCGAAGGAGTCGGTGGCGGGCTTGAGCGTGGTGTTCCACCCCATGAGCTTGGACAGCTCGTTGATGTTGCCGCCACCGATGCGGAACTTGAGTTTGGCCGCATCGGCGGCGCTGGCCACCGGCTGCTTCACCGTGAAGATGATGCCGGGACCGTGGGTGAAAACGGCCAGCGTCTTCACGCCGCGGTGCTCGCCCAGCGGGGCGAAGTACTTGTCGTAAATGCGCTGGTAGGCCACGCTGGTGGCGGTGGAGCTGTCGCCGAGGAAGGGGAACTCGGCCACCTGCGTGAAGATGAAGCGCCCGGGCGTGTAGCCGTCCACCGTGTACGACACATCGGCCAGGCCGTCGCGCACCGCGTCGAAGGTGCCGGGCGGCGCGGACACGGCCTTGGGCAGCAGGTTGCACTTGAGGCTGCCCTTGCTTTCTTTCTCCACCGCTTCGCACCACTGGTTCTGCGCCATGGTGGCGCCGTGCGCCGGGGGCAGCCAGGTGGAGACGTTGAGCACGGTCTGGGCGCCGGCGGTGCCGCTGGCGGCAAACAGCGCGAGCAGCGCGACGGGCTTGAGGATGTTGTGGGTCATGGGCTTGTCTCCGTGGTGCGTATCAGGCCATCGTGGCCGGCTGGGTGGGGGAAAGGGTCTGCGCCTGCTGCTCCGCGCGCACGCGCGCCTCGAGCAGGCGGCGGAACTGGATCAGCGCCGCGTCCATGGCCAGCGGCATCATGGGCAACGTGGGGTTGTGCTGAATGTTGCGGTGCTGCGCGGTGATCATGTCGCGGTCTTCATTGAAGGCGCCGATCAGGCTGTCGTAGATGCTTTGCGTGACGGTGCCGTCGCCTTCGCCCGTGGGGTGCGACTGCTGGAAGAAGTAGTGCGTGGTGGTGGCCGTCTCGGGCGTGAGCGTCTGGCAGGAGTGCAGGCGCACCGAGGGGCCTGGCGCGTCGGGTGCGCTGCCCGTGGGGCGTCCACCCGAGTGCATGAGCAGCGTGCCGGGCAGCAGGAATTCGTAGACGAACCAGCGGTCCAGGTTCGTGTCGAAGCGGCGGAAGCGCTGGTAGAACGGCGGCGGCGGCACGTCGTTCACGTGGCGCGAGACCTTGATGCCGAGTTGCGGCCAGTCGGCGTTCGGGCCGGGCACGGGCTCGATGGCGGGGCGCGCCTGCGCGATGCGCGTGGAGCCGCCGAGCGACTTCTCGTGCACGTAGCTCAGGTGCGAGAAGTCCAGCAGGTTGTCGCAGATCAGCAGGTAGGGCGTGTCGTAGTGCAGGTAGCCGGGCTTGTTCTGCCAGTCCGGCGAATCGCAGCTGAAGTTGTCGGGCAGCAGAGCGTCGTCGGCCAGCGCGGGGTCGCCCATCCAGACGAAGACCCACTTGTTCTTTTCCACCAGCGGGTAGCGCTTCACCTTGGCCTTGGCGGGAATGATCTCGATGCCCGGGGCCTCGACGCACTGGCCGCGGTGATCGAACTTGAGGCCGTGGTAGCCGCAGCGCACGCAATCGCCCTCTCTGCGCCCCACCGACAGCGGCGCGTGCCGGTGACAGCAACGGTCTTCCAGCGCGATGAGTTCGCCGATCTGCGTGCGGTAGACCAGCACCGGCTCGCCGAGCACGGTGCGCGTGAACAGGGTGGGCGAATCGGCCGGCGGGATCTCGTGGTCCCAGGCGATGACGTACCAACAGTTGCGCAGCCACATGGGGTGTCTCCTCCTCGCGGGGGTGGAGAGGGCATGCTAGGTGGCGGGT
>NZ_CCAE010000007.1 GCF_000723405.1 Hydrogenophaga intermedia
TGAGAACTTGTTCGACTTCTTGTTCATGGCTCAATCCTCTCAGAGAAAAGAGCCTCCTCAAATCCCGGGGCGGTTCAGACCGCGTTCAGCGCGACGTGTTGGAGCTCCTGAGAAGCAGTGGCGTAGAGTGCAGCCCCCACCCACGCAGTCGCGTCCTTCTCTTACCGGAAGGTCGAAGGTTACGACTCCAGCTTAGCTGGCCCCATTGGTCACCCGGCGGCAAGCGCTGGCACGTTCTGAAGAAGACTCATCCTCGGGCGGATTTGGTGCTGTTCGCCCAGATGGACGATGGCCCCTGTGCACTTTCGTTCAGCCTGATGACCATGGACAACTTCAGTCGACTCCCGCCGTGGATGCCAGAGGCGCCTTCGCACGTGTTCGATGCAGTGCACACGAGCGACGACGTCGTCACCCGACTTAAGAATTTGCTGGCCTCTCGCTAGTCACAAGGCGGACGGTGGAGGCTCCTTTTTCTGTTCGTGGACGATGGCCATGGCAATTTGCAGGGATATTTTCTCTGCGGCTTGCTGCCAGGACCAATCGAGCGGCATGGTCGACTCGTCGGTCTCCTCCAGGGCCAGAAGTACGCGCTCTTCTATGAGGTCTCGCGTTGCGGTTATCCGCTCCTGGTCCAGGGAAAGGCCTCTGGCGATGCGATGGGCCGTGACTACGTCTAGCGCCAGTCGCATCGAGATACGTAGGTCAGTCGGATTTATGCGATTCAAGTCCATGGCTGTCAGAAGCGCTCATCGCTCGGACCAGGGTAGCGGGAGTCCATACCCCAAGGCGTCGACATTCGACGCATGGCTATCTCAGTCTCGAGCAAACGCAAGAAGCCAAAGTCGGAGTCAACGGAACCCGCACTAGTCCAATCGAGGTCGTGGATGAGGCCGCTCAATCTGTCGAGGGGCTCGGTTCGTCCGTAGAAAGACCAGTCTGATGTTTAAGATAAGTTTTTTTATCTTGTGCAGATATACGGCCCATTTGCTTGATTTATAACGAGTTTTTTTCCGCATGCAGCACGCACCGCCCTCTACAGCAAGGCTTCTCCGGGTGACACGGCATGAGCTAGCTGTGGTTGAACTCTGGGAAGTCATCCTCCGTGCACTCGTAGCCCAGCGAGGCTAACGCGGTACAGGCACGTCCATTTCTTAAGACGTGAACGTCGCATGCCCTTCGCATCGCTTCGTGCCAGTGCAAGGAAGATTCTGAAGTCAGTCTTCAACTCTGCGTGCCGGTCTCCGGCCTGGATGATGTACCTGCGCACGCTTGGTCAGCTCGCTGCCAGCGCCATCAGCTCAACCTCCAAGTCAACCGAGTACAGCCTACGACCCAGTTGAACCTGGCGGTCTAAGCGAACGACTCTTTTCTCGAAGCTGGAAGAGCAGTCGCTACACAAGGCGAACGACTCTTTTTTCGGCTGAAAAATCGGAGTTTTCATCAACGCCTTGATTTCACGGAAATTTCGGGCGAACAACTCTTTTATCGCAACCCACGATGGCCGATTGCTCTCCCACGGCCAGCGCCGCGAGCACGCCAGCGGCGCGCGAATCGCCCAGGCGCTCGACCATGGCCCCGGCCACGCGCTGGCGCGCCAGGTCCACCGGGTGGCGCCCGCTTTGCTCCAGCCGCTCGGGCGCGGGGTCCCGCGGGCCCGCGCGCACGTAGCCGGTGGCCAGAATGCCGCGCTCCCACAGCCAACGCTCGCGATCGAAGCCATGCGGGTTGAGGCTGCCGTGCGCGCGCTTCAGCCGCACCTCGAAAGCCCAGCGCTCGCCCGCCACCAGGCCCGGGCTGCGGTGGGCCACGGCCCAGCCGCCGGGCCGGTCGCCGTCGCGCTGCGGGCCGCCATACCAGCCCAGCAGCAGGCGCGACGGCAGGTGTACGGCCTGGCCGTCCAGGCTCGCGCGTTCCACCACAAACTCGAAGCGCTCGCCCTGCAAGCCCATCACCGGCAAGGACGCGACGCGCCCGACCACCGCGATGTCGCGGCCCTCCAACGCGGGCGCGAGGCCTTGCTCGGCCAGTGCCGCCGCACGCAGGCCCGTGACGCCGAACGCCAGGGCCGCGCCCGCCAGCAACCACGCCAAGCGCTGGCGCCAGGCCAGGGCCGCGAGCCCGCCCAACACCATGGCCGCATACCCCCACCACGTCCACAAGCCACTCTGCTGCAGCTGCAAGGCGCAGCCCAGCACCACGCCCGCCAGCGCCCAGCCGCCGCGCCAGGCGCGCGGCGTTTCCGGCACGCAATCGTCATCGCCCGATGGCGCAGGACTTGCTAGCATGGCCCGCAGCCGCCTGAAAGCGCTCGCCAGGTCCCGCGTCATCTCCCCTCCCTGAAAGCCCGTCGCATGGCCATCCACGTTGCCCTGAGCCACATCACCCATTACCGGTACGACCGCCTGGTGCGACTGGGACCCCAGGTGGTCCGCCTGCGCCCGGCGCCGCACAGCCGAACCAAAGTGCTCTCGTACTCGCAGCGCGTCGAGCCCGCCACGCACTTCATCAACTGGCAGCAAGACCCGTTCGCCAACTACCAGGCCCGCCTGGTGTTTCCCGAGCCCACCACCGAATTCAAGATCACCATCGACCTGGTGGTCGAGATGGCGGTGCACAACCCCTTCGACTTCTTCCTCGAACCACAGGCCGAGCAGTTCCCGTTCGAGTATGCCGAGGCGCAGCGGCGCGAACTGGCACCGTATCTGGCGACCGAGCCGTTGACCCCGCTGCTCAAGGCCTACCTCGACGGCATCGACCGCGCGAAGCGCCGCACCATCGACTTCCTGGTCGACATCAACCAGCGCCTGCAGCGCGACATCGCCTACACCATCCGCATGGAACCCGGCGTACAGACGCCCGAGCAGACGCTGCAGCTCCGGCGCGGCTCCTGCCGCGACAGTGGCTGGCTGTTGGTGCAACTGCTGCGCCACGTCGGGCTGGCCGCGCGCTTCGTCTCGGGCTACCTGATCCAGCTCGCGCCCGACGTGAAGTCGGTGGACGGCCCCAGTGGCCCCGAGCGCGACTTCACCGACCTGCACGCCTGGTGCGAGGTGTTCCTGCCCGGCGCGGGCTGGATCGGCCTGGACCCGACCTCAGGCCTGCTCGCGGGCGAGGGCCACATCCCGCTGGCCTGCACGCCGCAGCCCGGCAGCGCCGCGCCGGTGGAAGGCGGCGTGGACGAAAGCGAGGTGGCGTTCGAGCACCACATGTCGGTCACGCGCGTGCACGAATCGCCGCGCGTGACACGGCCCTACACCGACGAGCAATGGGCCGCCGTGCTCGCCCTGGGCGACCAGGTGGACGCGGACCTGGTCAAGCACGACGTGCGGCTCACCCAAGGCGGCGAGCCCACCTACGTGGCCACCAGCGACCGCGACGCCGCCGAATGGAACACCGACGCCCTGGGCCCGACCAAGCGCGGCTACGCCACCGAGCTGCTGGGCCGCCTGCGCGAGCAATACGGCCAGGGAGGCTTCGTGCACATGGGCCAGGGCAAGTGGTACCCGGGCGAACAGTTGCCGCGATGGGCGCTGTCGGTGTTCTGGCGCGCCGACGGCGAGCCCTGCTGGCACAAGCCCGAACTGCTGGCCGACGAGCGCGACGCGGCCCAGTACAGCAGCGACGACGCGCGCCGCTTCGTGCAGGCGCTGGCGCGCCGCCTGGGCCTGTCCACCCAGTACATCACCCCGGGCTACGAGGACACCTGGTACTACCTGTGGCGCGAACGCCGCCTGCCGGTGAACGTGGACCCGTTCAACAGCCGGCTCGACGACGAACTGGAGCGCACCCGCCTGCGCCGCGTGTTCGACCAGGGCCTGTCCAGCGTGGTGGGCTACGTGCTGCCGCTGCAGGCCAACGCCGGCAGCCCGGCCCTCGGCGGCACCGTGTGGTCCACCGGCCCCTGGTTCTTCCGCGACGAGCGCATGTACCTGATCCCCGGCGATTCGCCCATGGGCTACCGGCTGCCGCTGGACTCGCTGCCCTGGGCCAGCGCGGGCGAGCGGCCACAGCACATCGAGCAGGACCCTTTCGCCCCGCGCCCGGCGCTGCCGCGCACCACCCCGCTGCGCACCCAGGCCGCGCCCCCGGCCGGCGGCACCCGGCCATCGCGCGGCTGGCCCGCCAGCGGCGCGCCCGCCCACGGCCTGTCCGCGCACTTTCCGCAGCGCGGCGAATCGGCCGGCTGGCTCACGCGCACCGCGCTGTGCGTGGAAGCGCGCGACCCGCAACGCGCGAACGGCCCCAAGGCAGAGAAAGAGAAAGGCGGCAAGGGCCAGCACCTCTACGTCTTCATGCCCCCCATGGAACGGTTGGAGGACTACCTCGAGCTGCTCGCCGCCGTCGAGGCCACGGCCGAGCGCCTGGGCGTGAAGGTGGTGCTCGAAGGCTACCCGCCGCCGCGCGATCCGCGCCTGAAGATGCTGCAGGTGACGCCCGACCCCGGCGTGATCGAGGTCAACATCCACCCCGCGCACAACTGGAACGAACTGGTGGAGCACACCGAGTTCCTCTACGAGGCCGCGCACCAGACGCGCCTGTGCGCCGAGAAGTTCATGACCGACGGCCGCCACACCGGCACCGGGGGCGGCAACCACTTCGTGCTCGGCGGCGCCACGCCGGCCGACTCGCCCTTCCTGCGCAAGCCCGAGTTGCTGGGCAGCCTGCTGGCCTTCTGGCACAACCACCCTTCGCTGAGCTACCTGTTCAGCGGCCTGTTCATCGGCCCCACCAGCCAGGCCCCGCGCGTGGACGAGGCGCGCAACGACCAGTTGCACGAACTGGAGGTCGCGCTGGCGCAGATCGCGCAGGCGCGCGAGGTGCACGGGGAACACATGCCGCCCTGGCTGGTGGACCGTGCGCTGCGCAACATCCTCATCGACGTCACTGGCAACACCCACCGCAGCGAGTTCTGCATCGACAAGCTCTACTCGCCCGACGGCCCCACCGGCCGCCTGGGGCTGCTGGAGTTGCGCGCATTCGAGATGCCGCCGCACGCGCGCATGAGCGTGGCCCAGCAACTGCTGCTGCGCGCGCTGGTGGCGCGCTTCTGGCAGCAACCCTACCGCGCCCCGCTGGCGCGCTGGGGCACGGAGCTGCACGACCGCTGGCTGCTGCCCACCTGGCTGCGCCTGGATTTCGAGGACGTGCTCACCGAACTGCGCGACAGCGGCTACGCCTTCGACATGGCCTGGTTCGAGCCGCACCTCGAATTCCGCTTCCCCCTCATCGGCGAAATCGCCGCACGCGGCATCGAACTTACCCTGCGCGGCGCGCTGGAGCCCTGGCACGTGATGGGCGAAGAAGGCGCGGCCGGCGGCACCGTGCGCTACGTCGACTCCTCGCTCGAGCGCCTGGAGGTGCGCGTGCGCGGCTGGACCGACCGGCGCTACCTCGTCACCTGCAACGGCCGCGCCCTGCCCCTGCACAACACCGGCACCGCCGGCGAGTACGTGGCCGGCGTGCGCTACAAGGCCTGGGCGCCGCCCTCGGCGCTGCACCCCACCATCGGCGTGCACGCGCCGCTCACCTTCGACATCGTCGACACCTGGATGCAACGTTCATTGGGCGGTGGCCGGTACCACGTGAGCCACCCCGGCGGGCGCAACTACGACAGCTTTCCCGTCAACGCCTACGAAGCCGAAAGCCGGCGCCTGTCGCGCTTCTTCCAGATGGGCCACACGCCCGGGCACCTGCGCGTGTCGCCCGCCGAGGTGAACCGTGAATTCCCGTGCACGCTCGACCTGAGGACCTGAGCCGGGAAGGCAGTCCCGGCGCGGTCGCGCGGGCATACTTCGCGCCGTGACAGCCGATCCCAACGATTCCCTTTTTGACCCGCTGCAGCCCGAGCACCCGGGCGAGTGGGCGACATCCCTGGCCGTGCCGGCCGACGCCGGCCACCTCGACGAACTGCAGGGCGAGGGCCAGCATGGCCTGGCCCCCACCTGGGGCGATTTCTTCGACCACACCGGCACCGAAGGCCTGGCCGACCTGAACCGCCGCGCCGAGGCGCTGCAGCGCCAGATCCGCGACAACGGCGTCACCTACA
The DNA here is from genome assembly GCF_000723405.1 of Hydrogenophaga intermedia. Classification (GTDB taxonomy): domain Bacteria; phylum Pseudomonadota; class Gammaproteobacteria; order Burkholderiales; family Burkholderiaceae_C; genus Hydrogenophaga; species Hydrogenophaga intermedia. Next base: position 6,047 of record NZ_CCAE010000007.1, read on the forward strand.
ACGTCTATGCCGACCAGAGCGGCCTGCAACGCCCCTGGGCGCTCGACCTCTTCCCGATGATCCTGGGCCCGCAGGACTGGGCACAGATCGAGGCCGGCGTGCTGCAGCGCGCGCGCCTGCTCAACGCCATGATGGCCGACCTCTATGGCCCGCGCGAACTGCTCAAGCGCGCCCTGCTGCCGGCCGCGCTGGTGCAGGGTCACCCCGGCTACCTGCGCGCCATGCAGGGCATGCAGCCGCGCGGCGGCACCTGGTTGCACATCATCGGATTCGACCTCGCCCACGGCCCCGACGGGCGCTGGTGGGTGGTGGGCCAGCGCACGCAGGCCCCGTCGGGCCTGGGCTACCTGCTCGAGAACCGCATCGCCATCAGCCGCCAGTTCCCCAAGGCCTTCGCCGGCATGAAGGTGCAGCGCCTGGCCGCGAGCTACCGCGCGCTCATGAACGGCATCAAGGCCATGGCGCCGGAGGGCGACAACGCGCGCATCGCGTTGCTCACGCCCGGCCCCTACAACGAAACCTACTTCGAGCACGCCTACCTGGCGCGCTACCTGGGCCTCACCCTGGTGGAGGGCAACGACCTCACCGTGCGCGACGAGCGCCTGTTCCTCAAGACCCTGGCCGGGCTCGAACCCGTGCACGCACTCATCAAGCGCGTGGACGACCAGTGGCTCGACCCGCTGGAGCTGCGCACCGATTCCACCCTGGGCGTGCCCGGGCTGCTGCAGGTGCTGCGCGCCGGCAACCTGCTGCTGGCCAACGCACCGGGCTCGGCCCCGCTCGAATCGAGCGCACTGCTGGGTTTTTTGCCCGCCATCAGCGAGCACCTGCTGGGCGAACCACTGGCCCTGCCCTCGCTGGCCACCTGGTGGTGCGGGGAAGACGCCGCGCTGCGCAGCGTGCTGCCGCTGCTGAAAGACGGCGTGATCAAGGCCACCTATCCGGGGGGCGGGCCGCAGACCGTGATCGGCCAAAGTCTGGGCGCGCGCGCACTGGACGAATGGACCGGCCGCCTGGTGCGCCAGCCCGAGCAATACACCGTGCAGTCGTGGCTGCCGCTGTCGCAGACGCCCACCTGGACGGGTGACCGGCTCATGCCGCGCTCGGCCATGCTGCGCGTGTTCGCCCTGGCCGACGGCGCGGGCTCCTGGCGCGTGCTGCCCGGCGGCCTGGTTCGCATGGCGCCGCGCGGGCAACTGATGGCCACCATGCAGCGCGGCGGCAGCAGCGCCGACTGCTGGGTGCTCACCGATGGCGCGGTGGACCACACCAGCCTGCTGCAGAGCCAGCCCAGTTCCTTCGCCATCGCACAGCAGAAGCAGCCGGTGACCAGCCGCGCGGCCGAGAACCTGTTCTGGCTCGGCCGCTACACCGAGCGCGCCGAGAACAGCGTGCGCCTGGCCGAGATCGTGCTGGACGAACTCGACGGCGAGGAGCCCGGCACGCTCGCCCTGCTGGCCTGGCTCACCGAGGTCTCGCGCGAGAACGCGCTGGTGCTGGCCGACGTGCCCGACGCCCAGCAGTCCCCCCGCGTGTTCGCGCGCAGCCTGATGGCCAACCTGGCGCCGCACCCGCAGCACCCGGCGGCCGACAGCTCGTTCAGCGCGGGCTTCAACCTGCGCGCCATCGCCAGCGCCGCCGCGCAGGTGCGCGAGCGGCTCTCACGCGAACACTGGAACCTCATCGAACGCGCGCAGGCGGGCTTCGCCAGCAGCGCGGCGCGCCTGCTCAACGACGGTGACTTCACCACCGGCGAGGCACAACTGCTGCTGCAGGAAGCGAGCCAGCAGCTCGCCGCCATCACCGGCTCGCAGACCGACCGCATGGTGCGCGACGATGGCTGGCGCCTGCTGTCCATCGGACGCCACATCGAGCGCCTGGCCACGCTATCGCGCGCCCTGGTGTTGGGCCTGGAGACCGGCAGCCTGCACGAGCCTGCCGGCTTCGAGGCCATGGTGGCCCTGTTCGACAGCACCATCACCTTCCACGCCCAATACCAGCAGCGCCGCGACATGGTGGCCCTGATCGACCTGCTCGTGCTCGATCGCGACAACCCGCGCTCCCTGGCCTGGGTGGTGCAGACCCTGCGCGCGCGCCTGGCCCGCCTGGGCCAGAGCGTGGCGCCGCAGGACGCCGAGCTGGCGCGCGACCTTCCCGACCCCGCCACCTGGCAACTGGCCGAGCTGAGCAACTGGCAGCGCGGGCCCGACGGCCGCCGCGTGTGGGGCGCGCTGGCCCGACTGCTGGAGGACTGCGAGGCCGCGGCGATCGACCTGTCCGACGAGATCACGCGCCTGCACTTCAGCCACGCCGACCGGCGCAGCCAGACCCTGACCACCTGAACCGCCATGAAACTGCGCGTCCTGCACCGCACCACCTACCGCTACCAGAGCGCGGTGGACATGGCGCAGCACATGCTGCACCTGAGCCCGCGCACCACGGCGCTGCAACAGGTCCTGGCGCACCGGCTGGCGATCGAGCCCGAACCGGCCGCGCTGCACCAGAGCACCGACGCCTTCGGCAACCAGCGCACTTTCTTCGCGCAGCAGGCGCCCCACGACAGCCTGAGCGTGCTGGCCGACAGCACCGTCACCACCGCCGCCCCCCGCCCCCTGCCCGAAAGCGGCCCCTGGCACACGCTGGACTGGGAGCGCGTGCGCGAGCACTTCCGCTACCGCGTCAACGCGCCCTACGACCCGGCGGCCGAGTTCCTCTTCGCCTCGCCCCTGGTGCCGCGCGACGAGGCCTTCGTCGCCTGGGCGCGCCCCGCCTTCGCGCCGGGCCTGCCGGTGCTGCGGGCCGTGCGGGCATTGATGGAGCGCATCCACATCGAACTGCAGTACGAGACCGACAGCACCGAGGTCAGCACGCCCCCGCTGGAGGCACTGGCGCAGGGCAAGGGCGTCTGCCAGGACTTCGCGCACATCATGATCGGCTGCCTGCGCAGCCTGGGCCTGCCCGCGCGCTACGTCAGCGGCTACCTGCTCACGCAGCCGCCGCCGGGCCAGCCCCGCCTCATCGGTGCCGACGCCTCTCACGCCTGGGCCGCCGTCTACGTGCCTGGAGAAGGCGGCACCGAGGGCGAGTGGTTCGACTTCGACCCCACCAACAACCGCTGCGGCCGCGGCAGCCCGGGCGAGGACTACGTGACGCTGGCCATCGGCCGCGACTTCAGCGACGTCTCGCCCATGCGCGGCGTCATCCAGGGCGGCGCGCAGCACACACTGGACGTGGCCGTGACCGTGGCCCCGCCGGACGAGCTGGAGGGCCGTGACCTCCATCCCGCCATCGAGCCGCCGCCCGCCAGCGGCCGATAGATCGCGAAGATCGTCAGGGGCGCTCGATAGAATGGCCCGCTCCTTTTGGCCATTCACCTGGAGCGACCGATGAGCGCACTCGCGAAACTCAAACAACTGGGCATTACCCTGCCCCCCGTGGCCACGCCGGCCGCCGCCTACGTGCCCTTCGTTCAGACTGGCCAACTCATCTTCATCAGCGGCAACATCGCGCGCAAAGACGGCAAGGCCTGGGTCGGGCAGTTGGGCCTGACCATGGAAACCGACGAGGGCAAGGAAGCCGCGCGCAGCATCGCCATCGCCCTCATGGGCACGCTGCAGGCTGCCTGCGAGGCGTCGGGCAAGACACTCGACGACGTCAAGCGCATCGTCAAGGTACTGAGCCTGGTCAACAGCACCCCCACCTACACCGAACAGCACCTCGTCACCAACGGCTGCAGCGAGTTGCTTGGCGAGGTGTTTGGCGACGCCGGCCAACACGCGCGCAGCGCCTTCGGCGTGGCGCAGCTGCCCATGGGGGCGTGCGTGGAGATCGAGCTGATCGCCGAACTGAAGGCCTGATCAGCGCTGGCGGCGCGCATTCGCGCGCCGCACCTGCCGGCTCTGGCCGGCGGCTTCCTTCGCCTTCTCCCGCTGAGCGCGCCGCTGCGCGAAGTACCGGGTCGCATAGCGGGACACGGCGAACGCCAGCACCCCCACCGCGACCGCGATCACCACGCCGGTGATGTCGCCGGATTCCATGCTCATCGCTCCTCGGGGCTGCCCGCGGCGCGCCCATAACCTGTCAGAAATTCCGTGAAGCGCGCCAGTTCATCGTCGAGCGCGCGCCGAAACGCCGGGTCGCGCGGCGCGCGGCCGGCCACGAAGCCGAGTTCGTGCCGCAGTTGCCCGCGCTCCAGGCGCAGGTTGGCCCAACCCAGCATCTGCTCACCCCACAACAACGGCAGCGCGTAGTGGCCCATGGTGCGGCGTGGTGCGGGCACGTAGGCCTCGAAGCGGTAAGCCCAGCCCCACAGCATCTCGAAGCGGCGCCGGTCCCAGGCCACGGGGTCGAAGGGCGCGAGCAGGCGCAGGCCCTCATGCGGCTTGTGGCGACGCGAGGCCGGGTTCTCGTCCGCCGGCCAGAACCAGGTGGTGCCATCCACCACCGCATGGCCATAGCGCGTGCGCGCCGCCTGCACCACGGCGCGCGTTTCCACCGCCAGGTGCGGCGCGCCGTAGCGCAGCAGCGTGACGAGGTAGCCCAGGCTGGGCGCCGGCAAGGGCGCGTACAAGGCCACGATGGCGTCGACCAGCGCCTGGGCGCGCGCCAGCCGCGCGGCGGGGCTGTCGTCCTGTTCCGCGTGGCTCATGGCCTCGTACACGCGCGTGCCGGCCTCTCGCCGGCGCACGCGCAGCCAGCCGTGGTAATGCATGTGGTCCAGCAGGCGCGTACTGGCGTTCAGGTCGCCTCCCCAGTAGCCGGCCACGCGACCGTGGTGGGCAAAGGCTTCGCCCACCTCGCGCGGGTGCGCCAGGCCACGCTCGCGCACGAAATCGAGCACGGCCCGCGCGCGCTGGGTGGTGTCCTCGTCCCAGGCCTGGCGCGGCGTGCGTGGGTGCAGCAGGGCCAGCATGTCGCGCGGTACGAAGCCGTAGTTGACGAAGGCGTCTTCCTCCAGCCCGAGCCGCTCGTAGCGCCGCTCCAGGTCGCCGGCGCGGTAGTCCTGCACGCGCTGGAACAGGATCAGGTCCTGCGCGCGCGCCGGGGCGCGCATCGGATCGGCCTGCACGAAGCCCAGCCGGCGCACCGCGGCCGGCAGGGTCATCGGCTTGAACAGGCTGCGCGCGATGGCGTGGCGGCGCAGGTCGTCGAGCGTGAGTGGCGTGGCCATCGGAAGCGGTGAACCTTGCCGGAGCGCCCGCGCGACTTACTCGACCCGCGTGACACGCGAGGGCTTGAAGCCCAGGTCCGCCGCCTTGCCCTTGCGGCCGCGCGCGGCGCGGGCGTTGTTCAGGCTGCGGATCTCCAGTGTCTCCTCGCGCTCCTTGCCGCCGCGGCCGGTGCCATCGATCCTCACGCTGCGCGTGTAGGCCGCCGCACCGGCCAGCGTGTCCTTGGGTTCCAGGTCGATCAGCATCAGGCCGCGACCGCCCTTGTCCATCTGCTTGAGCTCGGTGATCTCGAAGGTCAGGATGCGCCCACCCGTGGACGCGCAGCACACGTGGGTAGCAGGCACCAGCGGCTGGCCACCCGAACTGAACGCCGCGTGCGAGGGCGCACAGGGCGTTTCACCGTCGCCAAGGCTGAGGAAGGTCTTGCCGCCGCGCTGGCGCGACACCATCGATTCCACCGTCGCGATGAAGCCGTAGCCACCGCTGCTGGACAACAGCAGCGCCGCGTTGGCCGGCCCCGCGAAGTAGTGCAGTGGCTGCGTGCCGCTTTCCAGGTCGATCAGCGTGGTAACGGGCTGGCCGTCGCCGCGCGCGCCGGGCAGGCTGGCCACGGGCACCGAGTACACGCGCCCGTTGCTGCCGATGACGATCAGCGTGTCCACCGTGCGGCACTCGAAGGTGCCGTACAGGCCGTCGCCGGCCTTGAAGGCGAAGACCGAGGCCTCGTGGCCGTGGCCGGTGCGCGCGCGCACCCAGCCCTTGCTCGACACCACCACCGTCACCGGCTCGTCCACCACCTTGATCTCGGCCACGGCCTTCTTCTCGGCCTGGATCAGCGTGCGGCGCTCGTCCGCGAAGGCCTTGGTGTCGGCCTCGATCTCTCGGACCATCAGGCGCTTGAGGCTGTTCGGGTTGGCGAGGATGTCCTCCAGCTTGGCCTGCTCCTCGCGCAGGTTCTTCAATTCCTGCTCGATCTTGATCGCCTCCAGCCGCGCCAACTGGCGCAGGCGGATCTCGAGGATGTCCTCGGCCTGGCGGTCGCTGAGCTTGAAGCGCTCGATCAGCGCGGCCTTGGGCTCGTCGCTGTGGCGGATGATGCGGATCACCTCGTCGATGTTGAGCAGCACGAGCTGCCGGCCTTCGAGGATGTGGATGCGGTCCAGCACCTTGTTCAGGCGGTGCTGCGATCGCCGCGTGATCGTGGTCTGGCGGAATTCGATCCACTCCACCAGCATCTGCCGCAGCGACTTCTGCACCGGCCGGCCGTCGAGCCCGATCACCGTGAGGTTGATCGGCGCGGACGTTTCCAGGCTGGTGTGCGCCAGCAGTTGCGTGATGAGTTCCTGCTGCTCGATGCGGCTGCTCTTGGGCTCGAACACCAGGCGCACCGGCGCGTCCTTGCTGGACTCGTCGCGCACACCGTCGAGCACCGCGAGGATGCTGGCCTTGAGCTGGTTCTGGTCCTGCGTGAGCGCCTTCTTGCCGGTCTTGACCTTGGGGTTGGTGAGCTCCTCGATCTCCTCCAGCACCTTCTGCGAACTGGTGCCCGGCGGCAGCTCGGTCACCACCATCTGCCACTGGCCGCGCGCCAGGTCCTCGATCTTCCAGCGTGCGCGCACCTTCAGGCTGCCACGGCCCGTGCGGTAGGCATCGGCGATGTCGCCGGCCGGGCTGATGATCTGGCCACCGCCCGGGTAATCGGGGCCCGGGACCAGGGCGAGCAATTCCTCGTCGCTCAGCTTGGGGCTTTTGATCAACGCCACGCAGGCCTCGGCCACCTCCCGCAGGTTGTGGCTGGGCACCTCGGTGGCCAGGCCCACGGCGATGCCGCTGGCGCCGTTGAGCAGGTTGAAGGGCAGGCGAGCGGGCAGTTGCCGTGGCTCGGTGGTGGAGCCGTCGTAGTTGGGAACGAAGTCCACCGTGCCCTCGTCGATCTCGTCGAGCAGCAGCCCACTGATCTTCGCCAGACGCGCCTCGGTGTAACGCATGGCCGCCGCGCCGTCGCCGTCGCGCGAGCCGAAGTTGCCCTGGCCGTCGATCAGCGGGTAGCGCTGCGCGAAGTCCTGCGCCATGCGCACCAACGCGTCGTAGGCGGCCTGGTCGCCGTGCGGGTGGAAGCGGCCCAGCACGTCACCCACCACGCGCGCACTCTTGACCGGGCGAGCGGCGGCATTGCCGCTGTAGCCCAGGCCCATGCGCTCCATGCTGTAGAGGATGCGCCGCTGCACCGGCTTCTGGCCGTCGCACACATCGGGCAGCGCGCGGCCCTTGACGACGGACAGGGCGTATTCGAGGTAGGCGCGCTGGGCGTAGGCCGCCAGCGAGTCATCGGGTTCGGCCGGCTGTTCCAGCGGCAGTTCGGGGTTGTTCACATCAGCCATCAGATATCCACCTCCACGGCGTCACCGTGGAGTTCCATGAGTTCACGCCGCGCCGCGGCCTCGCCCTTGCCCATCAGTTGGGTGATGCGGGCCTCCGTCGTGGCGAAGTCGTGCGCGCCCAGCACCACGGGCAGCAGGCGGCGCGTGTCGGGGTTGAGCGTGGTGTCCCACAACTGCTCGGCGCTCATCTCGCCCAGGCCCTTGAAGCGGCTCACCTGGCACTTGTCGGCCGGCACGCCTTCCTTGGCGGCCTTGTCGAGGGCGGCGTGCAGCTCGCCCTCGTCGAGCGTGTACACCTTGGCCGCCGGCTTCTTGCCGCGCGCGGGTATGTCCACGCGGAACAGCGGCGGGCGCGCCACGTACACGTTGCCGGATTCGATGAGCTTGGGGAAATGCCGGAAGAACAGCGTCAACAGCAGCACCTGGATGTGCGAGCCGTCGACGTCGGCGTCGGACAGGATGCAGACCTTGCCGTAGCGCAGCCCGCTCAGATCGGGCGTGTCGTTGGGGCCGTGCGGGTCGACGCCGATGGCGACCGCGATGTCGTGGATCTCGTTGTTGGCGAAGAGGCGGTCGCGCTCCACCTCCCAGGTGTTGAGCACCTTGCCGCGCAGCGGCAGGATGGCCTGGCACTCCTTGTCGCGGCCCATCTTGGCGCTGCCACCGGCCGAGTCGCCCTCGACCAGGAAGATCTCGTTGTGGTTCAGGTCGCGGCTCTCGCAGTCGGTGAGCTTGCCCGGCAGCACGGCCACGCCGCTGCCCTTGCGTTTCTCCACCTTCTGGCCCGCGCGCTGGCGCGTCTGCGCGGCCTTGATGGCCAGTTCGGCGAGTTTCTTGCCGTAGTCCACGTGCTGGTTCAGCCAGAGCTCCAGCGCGGGCCGCACGTAGTTCGACACGAGGCGCACCGCGTCGCGCGAGTTCAGGCGCTCCTTGATCTGCCCCTGGAACTGCGGGTCGAGCACCTTGGCTGAGAGGACATAGCTGGCGCGCGCGAACACATCCTCGGGCAACAGCTTCACGCCCTTGGGCAGCAGCGCGTGCAGTTCGATGAAGCTTTTGACCGCCTGGAACAGGCCGTCGCGCAGGCCGCTGTCGTGGGTGCCGCCGGCGCTGGTGGGGATGAGGTTGACGTAGCTCTCGCGCACCGGCGCGCCGTCTTCGGTGAAGGCCACGCACCAGGACGCGCCCTCGCCCTCGGCGAAGCTGTCGTGGCCGGCCTCGGCGAAGCCCTCGCCCTCGAACATGGGGATCACCGGGTCGGCGGTGAGCGTCTGCTGCAAATAGTCGCGCAGGCCGCCCTTGTACTGCCAGGTCTGGGTCTCCTTCGTCTTCTCGACCACGAGCTGCATGGTCACGCCGGGCATGAGCACGGCCTTGCTGCGCAGCAGGTGCACCAGCTCGTTCATCGGCAGCGCCGAGGACTCGAAGTACTTCGCATCGGGCCAGGCGCGCACGGTGGTGCCCTGCTTGCGGTCGCCCTCGCCGCGCGGGGCCACGGCCAGGGGCTCGATCACGTCGCCGCCCGAGAAGACCAGGCGCGCGGCCTGGCCCTCGCGGTAGCTGATGACCTCCAGCCGTTTGGACAGCGCATTGGTGACGCTCACGCCCACGCCGTGCAGGCCACCCGAGAAGCTGTACGCGCCGCCCTTGCCCTTGTCGAACTTGCCGCCGGCGTGCAGGCGGGTGAACACCAGCTCGACGACCGGCGCCTTTTCTTCGGGGTGCAGGCCGAAGGGGATGCCACGGCCATCGTCTTCCACGCTCACCGAACCGTCGGCGTGCAGGGTGACCTTGATCTTTTTGCCGAACCCCGCGAGCGCCTCATCGGCCGCGTTGTCCAGCACTTCCTGAATGATGTGCAGCGGGTTGTCGGTGCGGGTGTACATGCCCGGCCGCTGCTTGACCGGCTCCAGCCCCTTGAGGACGCGGATGGAGCCTTCCGAATAGGTGGAGGGGGTGCTTGCCATGGGCGCGGATTGTAGGCGCGCGCGGCGAAAACCACTGGATGAATTCCCAGGCTTCGCGCCACGGCATCGGATCGATGCCAGCCAGGCAACAAAAACACGCAGAAATTTCAATCGGGCCAGCCACCCCCGCGACGCCCGGGGCGAACGGCCCTTGGGCACAATCCGCCGATGATCACCGCCACCCCTGGCGCACCGCGCCTCTCCGCCACCCAGGTCCTGCTCTGCGGAGCCCTGATCGTCACCCTGTCCATGGGCATCCGCCATGGCTTCGGCCTGTGGCTGCAGCCCATCACCCAGGCTCAGGGCTGGACGCGCGAGACCTTCGCCTTCGCGCTCGCCGTGCAGAACCTGGCCTGGGGTGTCTTCGGCATCTTTGCCGGCATGGCCGCCGACCGCTTCGGCGCCTTCCGCGTGCTGCTGGTCTGCGCGGGCCTGTACGCCCTGGGCCTGGCGGGCATGGCCCTGTCCACCTCCACCCTGGGCTTCGCGCTCACCACGGGTGTGCTGATCGGCGCGGCGCAGGCGGGCACCACCTATGCGGTCATCTACGGCGTCATCGGACGCAACATCCCGGCCGAGCGCCGCTCCTGGGCCATGGGTGTGGCAGCGGCCGCGGGCTCATTCGGCCAGTTCCTCATGGTGCCGGTGGAAGGCTGGCTGATCGAGGGCCTGGGCTGGCAGAACGCGCTGCTGGTGCTGGCCGTGGCGGTGCTGCTGATCGCGCCGCTGGCCATGGGCCTGCGCGAGCCTGGCTTCTCCGGCAGCGCGCCGGCCAGGCGTGAACAGACCATCGGGCAGGCGCTGCGCGAGGCCTTCCAGTACCGCAGCTTCCAGTTGCTGATGGCGGGCTACTTCGTCTGCGGGTTCCAGGTGGTGTTCATCGGCGTGCACATGCCCAGCTACCTCAAGGACAACGGCCTGTCCCCGCAGGTGGCCAGCTACGCGCTGGCGCTCATCGGCCTGTTCAACGTGATCGGCACCTACGCGGCCGGCGTGCTGGGCCAGCGCATGGCCAAGCGCCACATCCTGGCGTTCATTTACCTGGCGCGCGCCGTGGCCATCGCCCTCTTCCTGTGGGCGCCGCTCACGCCCATGAGCGTCTACGTCTTCTCGTCGGTGATGGGCCTGCTGTGGCTGTCCACCATCCCGCCCACCAACGCCACGGTGGCGCAGATTTTCGGCGTGGCCCACCTGTCCATGCTGGGCGGCTTCGTGTTCTTCAGCCACCAGATCGGCAGTTTCCTGGGCGTGTGGCTGGGCGGTTACCTGTATGACCGGACCGGTAGCTACGACATCGTCTGGTACATCGCCATCGCGCTGGGCGTGTTCGCGGCGATCGTGAACCTGCCGGTGCGCGAGGCGCCGATCATGCGCGCGCCTCAGCGCGTGGGGGCCCCCGCATGAGCTTGATGGGACGTGCCGCTGTGTGGGCCGCCGCCGTGGCGGCCCTGCTGGCCACGTTTGCCCTGTACCAGCGCCCGGACTTTCTCGTGAACCTCGCCGACCGCGTCTGGAGCTGCTTCTGATGCACGGCACCGAAGCGGCCTCGGCCTGGGTGAGGCGCTGGTCGCACCTGGTGCCCGAGGGCGGCGCGGTGCTCGACGTGGCCTGCGGGCGCGGGCGGCACCTGCGCTGGTTCGCCGGGCGCGGCCACCCCGTCACCGGTGTGGACCGCGACCCCGAAGCCATCGCCGCCGTCCAGGGCCTGGGCCGCGCCGTGACGGCCGACATCGAGAACGGCCCCTGGCCCTTCGAGGGCCAGCGCTTCGCGGGCGTTGTCGTCACGAACTACCTGTGGCGCCCGCTGCTGCCCGCCATCGTGCGCAGCGTGGCCGAGGGCGGTGTGCTGATCTACGAAACCTTCGCCATCGACCACGCCACCGTCGGCAAGCCCTCGCGGCCCGATTTCCTGCTGCGGCCCGGGGAACTGCTGACGGCCGCCGGCGGTCTTCGTACCGTGGCCTACGAGGACGGCTTCTGCGGCGACCCCGACCGCTTCGTGCAGCGCCTGGCGGCGGTGCGCGAATCCCGCTCCGACGGCGCATCGCCGCCCCGGCATCGGCTCGATGCCGCTGGGTAGAATGCTCCGCTTATCCGCCCCCGGAGGGCGTCCAGCGCGCGCATGAGGCCGCTGACACAACGATCCGCCATGCAAATGATCACCGGCAGCATCGTGGCCCTGGCCACCCCCTTCAATCCCGACGGCAGTGTCGACTACCCCGGCCTGCGAAAGCTGGTCGACTGGCACATCGCCGAAGGCACGGACTGCATCGGCGTGGTGGGCACCACGGGCGAATCGCCCACCGTCACGGTGGAAGAGCACTGCGAGATCATCCGCGTGTCGGTGGAGCAGGCCAACAAGCGCGTGCCCATCATGGCCGGCTGCGGCGCCAACTCCACGGCCGAAGCCATCAACCTCGCCAAGTTCGCGCGCGGCGTCGGTGCCGACTGCCAGTTGCAGGTGGTGCCCTACTACAACAAGCCCACGCAAGAGGGCCAGTACCAGCACTTCAAGGCCATCGCCGAGGCCACGGGCGATCTGCCCATCGTGCTCTACAACGTGCCCGGCCGCACCGTGGCCGACATGCAGGTCGACACGGTGCTGCGCGTCGCCGAGGTCAAGGGCATCGTCGGCATCAAGGAAGCCACCGGCAACATCGAACGCGCCCAGTGGCTCATCCGCGAGGCACCGGCCGATTTCGCCATCTACTCCGGCGACGACCCCACGGCCGTGGCCCTCATGCTCTGCGGCGGCCACGGCAACGTGAGCGTCACCGCCAACATCGCGCCGCGCGCCATGCACGACCTGTGCGTGGCCGCCGTCGCGGGCGATGCGAAGAAGGCCATGGCCATCCAGAAGCGCCTGCTGCCCCTGCACAAGCAGCTCTTCTGCGAATCCAACCCCATTCCGCTCAAGTGGGCCATGGCCCGCCTGGGCCTGTGCGGCGAGACCATGCGCCTGCCGCTCACGCCCATGTCGCGCCAGCTCGTGCCGCAAGTCGAGGCCGCCCTGCGCGAGTCCGGCCTGCTGAGCTGATCCTCCGTTCACTTCTGATGCCCCGCTCCTCCATGAGTCAATTCCATCGCCTGGGCCTGATCGCCTGCGCCGCGCTGCTCGCCACCGGTTGCTCCATCCTCAAAGAGGACAAGATCGACTACAAGACCGCGCAGGAGGGCAAGCGGCTGGACGTGCCGCCCGACCTGACGCAGCTCAGCCGCGAATCGCGCTACGTGGTGCCGGGCTCGGCCGTCACGGCCAGCGGCTATCAGGCGGGGCAGGCCAATGCCGCCGCCGCCCAGGGCAGCGGCACCGCCACGGTGGAGGTCGGCGACGTGCGCATCGAGCGCGCCGGCGCGCAGCGCTGGCTGGTGGTCAACCGCCCGGCCGGCCAGCTCTGGGGCCCCATCCGCGACTTCTGGCAGGAGAACGGTTTCCTGCTCGAGACGGACCAGGAAACCCTGGGCATCATGGAAACCGACTGGGCCGAGAACCGTGCCAAGCTGCCGCAGGACATCATCCGCCGCACCATTGGCCGCCTGTTCGACAGCCTGTACTCCACCGGCGAGTACGACAAGTTCCGCACCCGCCTGGAGCGCAACGCCAGCGGCGGCACCGAGGTCTACATCACCCACCGCGGCATGGTCGAGGTCTACGCCAACCAGCGCGAGAACCAGACCGCGTGGCAGCCGCGCCCGTCCGACCCGGAGCTGGAAGCCGAATTCCTGCGCCGCCTGATGGTCAAGCTGGGCGTGAGCGAAACCCAGGCGCAGGCGGTGGCGGCCACGGCGCCGGCCCAGTCGCAGGCCGCGCGCGTCACGACGGTGAACAACCGCCCCGCGCTGCAGTTCAACGACAACTTCGACCGCGCCTGGCGCCGCGTGGGCCTGTCGCTCGACCGCAGCGGCTTCACGGTGGAAGACCGCAACCGCAGCGAAGGCACCTACTTCGTGCGCTACGTGGAACCCGCCAAGCCCGGTGAAAAGCCCGGCTTCTTCAGCCGCATGTTCGGCGCCGACGACAAGCAGCCCACGCCGCAGCGCTACCGCATCGTCGTCAAGAGCGAGGCCGATCTGACCACGGTGTCGGTGCTCGATGCGCAAGGCCAGCCGGATGGGTCGGCCAACGCGCAGCGCATCGTGCAGCTGCTGGCCGCGGATCTCTGATCAAAGCCCCAGGGTGGTTGGCGCGAAGGCCGGCCGCCCTTTCATCCACCACTCGTCCAGCCGCTCGTGCAGCGCCACGCGGCGCTCGGGCGCGTGGCTGGCCACCAGGCTGCTGCGCACCGGGTCCAGGCGCTCCAGCGTCCAGCTCGCGGTCCAGATCACGCCAGGCAGTTCGTGCGGTGAGGCCTGCGGGACGGCGTGCGCCTCGACCAGGTGCGACCAGGTGGTGCACCACGTCGCGAAGCGCGGGTGCAGGCTGCGCACGGCGCTGAAATCGCGCGCCAGCAGGCGCAAGCGGCGCCCCCGTTGCGCCCAGGCGTTCAGGCCGGCGATCACCGCGCGTTCGCCCAGCGGCCAGTCCGCGAAGTCGTCGTCCACCAGCCAGAGCATGGGCCAGCCCCGCGAGGCCGCGGCGCCGATGGCCTGACGCACCGCATCCGTGAAGGCCACGCGGCCGACCAGCCTGCCCTCGGGCAGTTCGACCGGGGCGGACTCGGCGTTGTCGGTGGATTCGGCGTCGGACATGGACTCCCCTGTGGTTTCACTCCGCTTCGAGGTGCAGCCAGCCGGCCTCGAACCAATCCCCCAGCACGGCCACGGCATCGGCGCTTGCGCGCCGCACCTCGCCTGCGCTCAGGTGGCGCTGGTCGGCCAGGCGGCGCATGAGGCGCGCGTCGGCGCCGCCGGCTCGCAGGCCCTCGCCATTGATGAACACGTGGCGGTCGTCATACATCATGCGCGTGCGCCGATCGAGCCGCAAGGCGCCGGGCGCCCAGGTCCCGGCCGGTTCGTCGAACCAGGTGTGGGGCTTGGGCTCGGTCATCACCTCACCCAATGCCAGCGCCAGCGCGTCGCGTTCACCCAGCAGGCGCTGCAGGGCATCGGCCGCGAAGGCCTGCAGGCCCTCGGGCAGACGCGCGGGCTGGACGGTGGCGGCTTGTTGCGGGTCGCGGTAGAGCGTGTCGTCTTCCAGCGCGTCGGCCATGCGCTGCAGCAGCTCGCCGGCGAGTCCACCGCGCTGCGGGGCGCGAAAGCCGATGGAGCAGGTCATGCAATCACCGCCTACGGCCTCGCCATCGTGCGCCCAGCGCGGCGGCAGGTAGAGCATGTCGCCGGGCTCTAGCACGAACTCTTCTTCGGGCTCGAAGTGCTGCAGGATCTTGAGCGGCACATCGGGCTGCAGGCTGAAGTCCTTCTGGCGGCCGATGCGCCAGCGCCGGCGGCCCGTGGCTTGCAGCAGGAAGACATCGTAGCTGTCGAAGTGCGGCCCCACGCCGCCGCCCTCGCTGGCCCAGGAGATCATGAGATCGTCCAGCCGCGCGTCGGGCACAAAGCGGAAGCGCTGCAACAGCGCGTGCGCGGCATCGTGGTGCAGGTCCACACCCTGCACCAGCAGGGTCCAGCGCGGGCGGCTTTGCGGCGGCAGCGCACGCCGCGCGAATGGGCCATGGCGCAGGGACCAGCCCGCGCGCGCGTGCTCGATGAGCCGCGACTCGACGCCCTCCTGCCCGGCCAGATCGAACAGGGCGCCGCGGTCCAGCGGCGGCTGGAAGTCGGCGATGGCCTGGCGGATCAGCAGAGGCTTCTTCTGCCAGTGCCGGCGCATGAAGCGCATGGGGCTGAGGCCGCCGAGCAGGGCCAGCGGTTCGTCGGGCAGGAGGCCTGGCAACAGGCTGGTCATGGGGCTCATGGGAGAATTGTCCGATGAAATCCGATGCCGCTTCCCCCATGGCCGTGACGCCCCAGTGCGTCGTGGCACTCACCTGGACCCTGAAGGACACGCTGGGCGACGAGCTCGACACGCTCGACGAGCCCGTGGAGTTCCTGGTAGGTGGCAGCGACCTGCTCGGCAAGATCGAAGAGGCCCTGCAAGGCCATGTGCCGGGCGACACGCTGGAGCTGCACCTCGAGCCGCTCGACGCCTTCGGCGACTACGACGACCAGCTGCTGTTCCTGGAACCGCGCGAGCGCTTTCCCGAGCAGCTCGAGGAAGGCATGGGCTTCGAAGGCCTGCCCCCCGGCTGCAACCCGGCCGCACCGCGCGACCGCCTGTTCTTCGTCAGCGACATCTACCCCGACCACGTGGTGCTCGACGGCAACCACCCGCTGGCGGGCATCGCGATCCGCATCAAGCTCAAGCTGCACGCGGTGCGCGAAGCCACAGAGGACGAGATCGGCCGGGGCACGTTGGGCACGGGCTTCTTCCGCACGCAGCTCGACGTGACAGACCCGGCGCAGTCACCGCCGGTGCCCCCCACCCTGCATTGAAAAGAAGCACCCCCGCGCCGCTTCGCGTCACCCCCTCAAGGGGGCGGCGCCTGCGGCCCGGCAAAGCCGGTTCCGCGGCACCTCTTGGTTGCGTGGTCGGCGCGCCAGAAACGTGTCAACCTCGTCCAGTTGAACCGTAGCCGCCCGCGCCGCGCGCGCTCTCGGCGGCGAAGTCCTCAACCACGTTGAAGCGCGCCTGCACCACGGGCACGATGACCATCTGCGCCAGACGCTCCATGGGCTCGATGGTGAACGCCACGTCGCTGCGGTTCCACGCGCTCACCATGAGCTGGCCCTGGTAGTCGCTGTCGATCAGCCCCACCAGGTTGCCCAGCACGATGCCGTGCTTGTGGCCCAGGCCCGAGCGCGGGAGGATCAGCGCCGCGTAGCCCGGGTCGGCCAGGTGAATGGCCAGGCCGGTGGGCACGAGCTGCCAGGCGTTGGGCTCCAGCCGCAAGGGCGCGTCCAGGCAGGCGCGCAGGTCGAGCCCGGCGCTGCCCGGCGTGGCGTAGGCGGGCAACTGCTCCGCCATGCGCGGGTCGAGGATCTTGACGTCGATCTGCATGTTGCGTTCGGGCTCAGTTCTTGGGTTTCAGCGCGTCTTGCAGCGCCTTGTTCGGGTCGACCTCGGCCGGCGCGGCCTCTTCGGCCTCGGGCTTGAGTTCGTCAGCCGACGGCTCCTCGGCCGGTTGTTCCTCCTCTTCGGTGCCATAACCGCCCCCTTCGGACGGCGGCGCCATGTCGCGCAGCAAGTCCTGCACGGCCTCGTTGTCCACCTTCACCGGCGCGCCCAGGCTGCCCGTCACGATGCCCGGGTTGAGCATGACCACCGCCACCATGATGAGCTGCAGCACGATGAAGGCGATCGAGCCCTTGTAGATCTGCGCCGTGGTGACGGCCGGGATCAGCTTGCCCGTGACCTTGTCGGTGTAGTCCTGGCGGGCGGCCACGCTGCGCAGGTAGAACAGCGCGAAGCCGAAGGGCGGCGTGAGGAAGGAGGTCTGCATGTTCATCGCCAGGATGACGCCGAACCAGATGAGGTTGATGTCCAGGCTTTGCGCCACCGGCACCAGAAGCGGCACGACGATGAAGGCGATCTCGAAGAAGTCGATGAACATGCCCAGGATGAACACCAGGATGTTCACGACCAGCAGGAAGCCCATCTGCCCGCCGGGCAGTTTGTCGAACAGGTGCTCGACCCAGACATGGCCGTCGGCCGCATTGAAGGTGAAGCTGAACACCGTGGAGCCGATCAGGATGAACAGCACGAAGATCGACAGCTTGGTGGTGCTCTCCAGCGCTTCGTGCATCAGCTTGAGGCTCAGCGTGCGCCGGCTCGCAGCCATGATCAGCGCGCCGAGTGCGCCCATCGCGCCACCTTCGGTGGGCGTGGCCACGCCCAGGAAGATGGTGCCCAGCACCAGGAAGATCAGCACCAGCGGCGGGATCAGCACGAAGGTGACCTGCTCGGCCAGTCGCGAGAGCAGGCGCAGGCGGAACAGGCGGTTGAGCAGCGCCAGCACCAGCGCCAGCACGGACGCCACGCTGATGGACATGATCACCACTTCATCGCCACCGGGCGCCATCTGGCGTTCGATCAGCGGGTTGATGATGGCCGCGTGGTTCTGGCTCCAGAGCCAGCCAGCCACCGCGCTGATGGCCAGCAGCACCAGCAGCGAGCGGTGGCCCGAGGCGCCACTGGGTTCGATATAGATGCGCGCCTCTTTCGGCAGCGCGGGCACCCACTTGGGCAGCGCGATGGCCACGCCCGCGACGAACAGAAGGTACAGGCCCACCAGCATCAGCCCCGGCACCAGCGCACCGGCGTACATGTCGCCCACCGAGCGGCCCATCTGATCGGCCAGCACGATCAGCACCAGCGACGGCGGAATGGCCTGCGCCAGCGTGCCCGAGGCCGTGATCGTGCCCATGGCGATGGTGCGGTTGTAGCCGTAGCGCAGCATGATGGGCAGCGAGATCAGGCCCATGGAGATGACGGCGGCGGCGACCACACCGGTGGTGGCCGCCAGCAGGGCGCCCACCAGGATCACCGCGACGGCAAGGCCCCCGCGCACGGGGCCGAACACCTGGGCCACGGTGGACAGCAAGGCTTCGGCCATGCGGCTGCGCTCCAGGATGATGCCCATGAGCGTGAAAAACGGGATCGCCAGCAGCGTCTCGTTCTGCATGATGCCGAACACGCGCAGCGGCAGGGCCTGGAACAGGTTCGGGGGGAAGAGCCCGATCTCCATGCCGATGTAGCCGAAGAACAGGCCGGTGGCGGCCAGCGCGAAGGCCACCGGGAAGCCCGACAGCAGGAAGACCAGCAGGCCGCCGAACAGCAGCGGCACGAAGTTGTTGGTGAGGAACTCGATCATGGTGCGCTCGCTCAGGCCTTGTTCGTGGAGGCCGGTTGGTCATCGGCCATTTCGCGCACCAGGAAGTCGGCCTCTTCAGGCTCCTTGTGGGCCAGCACGTCGGGCCCCTGCCCCGTGAGAAAGGCCGCGCGCTTGATGATCTCGGAGACGCCCTGCAGCAGCAGGATGGCGAAGCCCAGCGGAATGAGCAGGTACACCGGCCAGCGGATCAGCCCGCCCGCGTTGGAGGACATCTCCCCCGACGCCCAGGCGCGCGCGAACACCGGCCAGCCCTCGATCATGAGCAACAGGCACAGGGGTGTGAGAAACACCACGACGCCCACGATGTCGACCCAGTTGCGCGTGCGCGCGCTGAACTTCGACGACAGGAAATCGATGCGCACGTGCGCGTTGCGCAGGAAGGCGTAGCCGCCACCCAGCAGGAACACCGCGGCGAAGAGGTACCACTGCACCTCCAGCCACGCATTGGAGCTGTTGCCGAACACCTTGCGGATGATGGCGTTGACGGCGCTGATGAGCGTGGCCGCGAGGACGAACCACATCATGAGCCGGCCGATGCGGTCGTTGATGGCGTCAATGAGTCGGGAGATCGAGAGTAAGGCTTGCATGTGAACCCCATGGGTATGGGTGTGGCCGCGCGGCTGACTCCGTGCGACCGGGGTGCCGCGCGGGCGGGTCACCCACGCGACACGGGCCGGCGAGGCCCGAGAAAAAAACCCCGCCGCGGCGGGGTGCCGGCGCAAGGCCAGCGGGTCTCAGAGCTTAGCCGATTGCATGTACCGGTCGAACTGCGCCTCGGTGAAGCGGAACCACAGGTTCTGGTCTCGGCGGAAATTGGAATAGTCGGCGTAGATCTTCTTCCAGTGCGGGTTGCTGGCCGACAGCTCGCTGTACAGCGCCATGGATTCCTTGTAGGCCAGGTCCATGATGGCCTTCGGAAACGCCAGCACCTTTGCGCCACCGGCCACCAGGCGCTTGAGGGCCGCCGGGTTGCGCGCGTCGTAGCGGGCCTGCATCACCGTGTGCGCGTGCGAGGCGGCGTTCTCGACCATCGCCTTGTGCTCGGCCGACAAGGCGTTGTAAGCGTCCTTGTTGACGTAGAACTCGAGCTGCGCGCCGCCTTCCCACCAGCCGGGGTAGTAGTAGTTCTTGGCGACCTTCTGGAAACCCAGCTTCTCATCGTCGTACGGGCCCACCCATTCGGTGGCGTCGATGGTGCCTTTCTCCAGCGCCTGGTAGATCTCGCCACCGGGGATGTTCTGCGGCACGCCGCCCATGCGCGTGAGCACCTGGCCGGCAAAGCCGCCGATGCGCATCTTCAGGCCCTTCATGTCGGCCGCGGTCTTGATCTCCTTGCGGTACCAGCCGCCCATCTGCGCACCGGTGTTCCCACCGGGGAAGTTCACGATCTTGTACTGGTCGTAGAACTCGCGGAACAGCTTCATGCCGTTGCCGTCGTACATCCAGGCGGTGAGCTGGCGGCTGTTCAGGCCGAAGGGAATGGCCGTGGCCATGGCGAAGGTGGGGTCCTTGCCAAAGAAGTAGTACGGTGCCGTGTGACCCATCTCCACGGTGCCTGCCTGCACCGCGTCGACGATGCCGAGCGCGGGCACGAGTTCACCCGGCGCGTGCACGCTGACCTCGAACTTGCCGCCCGACATCGCCTTCACGCTGGACGCGAAGACGTCCGACGCGCCGTAGATGGTGTCCAGGGCCTTGGGGAAGCTGGAGGTCAGGCGCCAGCGGATGGCGGCCTGGGCGTGCACCGAGGGTGCGACGCCAGCGGCGAGCACGCCGGCGATTCCGGCATGCCGGATGAGAGAGCGACGGTCCATGTGTTTCAACTCCGTGGTGGTTATGTGTGCCCGCCACTGCGTGCGGGCGCCCGTGAAGGCCACGAAATTCTAGGAACCGGTGGGTGCGACCTCGCGGGGGTTTTCCCTTGAACCGAGGGCTTGCCCCAGGGGGGCGTTCAGCCTCGCGTCAGGCTTGCCCGGCGCGAGGGATCAGGCCACTACCTTGAGGCCCGAGGCACCATCCAGCAGCGCACCGAAGCGCTCGCGCACGCTGCGTTCGATGCCCGCCGCGTCCAGGCCCTGCAGGGCCAGCAGTTTGGCCGGGTCGCCGTGCTCGATGAAGTCGTCGGGCAGCCCGAGCGCGAGCACGGGCAGTTGCAGGCCCTCGGCCTGCAGGGCCTCCATCACGGCGCTGCCCGCGCCGCCCATGGTGCAGCCCTCTTCCACGGTGACGATGGCCACGTGGGTGCGCGCGATCTCGCGCAGCAGCTCGATGTCGAGCGGCTTGACCCAGCGCATGTTGGCGACACTCGCCCCCAGGCGCTCGGCCGCGGCCAGCGCCGGGTACAGCAGCGTGCCGAAGGCGAGGATGGCCACGCCCCGCCCCTTGCGGCGCAGTTCTCCCTTGCCGAAGGGCAGGCCTTGCAGCCCCTCGGGCTGGGCCGCTCCCACGCCCGCGCCGCGCGGGTACCGCACGGCCACCGGGTGGTTCTGCGCGAAGGCAGTGGACAGCAATTGCCGGCACTCGCCCTCGTCGGCCGGGCAGGCCACCGACACTTGCGGAATGCAGCGCAGGTAGGCGACGTCGTAGGCGCCCGCGTGCGTGGCGCCGTCGGCACCCACCAGGCCGGCGCGGTCGAGCGCGAACACGACGGGCAGGTTCTGCAGCGCCACGTCGTGGATGAGTTGGTCGTAGGCGCGCTGCAGGAAGGTGGAGTAGATCGCCACCACGGGCTTCAAACCCTCGCAGGCCAGGCCGGCGGCGAAGGTCACCGCGTGCTGCTCGGCGATGCCGACGTCGAAGTACCGGTCGGGAAAGCGGCGCTCGAATTCGACCATGCCCGAGCCTTCGCGCATGGCCGGCGTGATGCCCACCAGGCGTTGATCGGCCGCGGCCATGTCGCACAGCCACTGGCCGAAGACCTGGGTGAAGGTGGTCTTGGGCGGCGTGGCGGGCTTGGTCAGGCCCACGGCCGGGTCGAACTTGCCGGGGCCGTGGTAGGCCACGGGGTCGGCCTCGGCCAGCTTGTAGCCCTGGCCTTTCTTGGTCACCACGTGCAGGAACTGCGGGCCCTCGTGCGCGTCCATGAGCTGGCGGATGTTCTCCAGCGTGGGGATCAGCGAGTCAAGGTCGTGGCCATCGATGGGGCCGATGTAGTTGAAGCCGAACTTCTCGAACAGCGTGGCCGGCACCACCATGCCCTTGGCCTGCTGCTCGAAGCGCTTGGCCAGTTC
Source organism: Hydrogenophaga intermedia (assembly GCF_000723405.1). Classification (GTDB taxonomy): domain Bacteria; phylum Pseudomonadota; class Gammaproteobacteria; order Burkholderiales; family Burkholderiaceae_C; genus Hydrogenophaga; species Hydrogenophaga intermedia. Next base: position 27,627 of record NZ_CCAE010000007.1, read on the forward strand.
GAACAGTGGCGGGGCTCCCTTGAGCACCTGCTTGCCCATGTGCTTGGCGGCGGCGTAGAACTGCCCGCTCATGAGCTGCGCCAGGTAGCGGTTGAGCGCGCCGACCGGGGGCGAGATCGACATGTCGTTGTCGTTCAGGATGACCAGCAGCTTGCCGTCGGCCACGCCGGCGTTGTTCAGCGCCTCGAAGGCCATGCCGGCGGTCATGGCACCGTCGCCGATGATGGCCACGGCGCGGCGGTCCTCGCCCTTGGCCTTGGCGGCCATGGCCATACCCAGCGCGGCCGAGATGCTGGTGGACGAGTGCGCGGTGCCGAACGTGTCGTAGGGGCTCTCGTCGCGTCGCGGGAAGCCGCTGATGCCGCCAAGCTGGCGCAGCGTGTCCATGCGATCGCGCCGGCCGGTGAGGATCTTGTGCGGGTAGGTCTGGTGACCCACGTCCCACACCAGCCGGTCCTCGGGCGTGTTGAACACGTAGTGCAGCGCGATGGTGAGTTCGACCGTGCCCAGGTTGGAGCTGAGGTGCCCGCCCGTGCGGGCCACGCTGTTCAGCAGGAACTGGCGCAATTCGTCGGCCAGCGGCTTGAGCTGCGGGCGCGCGAGGCGGCGCAGATCAACCGGCGAGTGGACGTTGTCGAGCAAGGTGGTGATCGGTACGGTCATGGGGCGTCGTCGTTCACGAACGGTGCTGGCGCATCAAGAGGCGCGCTGGGCCACCCAGTCGGCCAGGGCATGCAGCGTGCCCGGCCGCTCGAGCCCGCTGCGCCCGAGGGCGGCGTGGGCACGCGCCAGCACATTGTCGGCATACGCCTGGGCCGGGCCCAGACCCATGAGCGACACGAAAGTGGGTTTGTCCGCCGCGGCGTCCTTGCCCGCCGTCTTGCCCAGCGTCGAGGAATCGGCGGTGACGTCAAGGATGTCGTCCACCACCTGGAAGGCCAGTCCCACGCAGGCACCGTACTCGGTGAGCGCGGCCAGGGTGTCGCGCGCCACCACGCCGGTGGCCGCGCCCATGGTGACACTGGCCTGCAGCAGCGCGCCAGTCTTGCGGCGATGCATCGCCTCCAGCGCCGCCAGGTCGAGGGCGATTCCCACGCTGGCCAGGTCCACGGCCTGGCCACCGGCCATGCCATCGGCGCCAGCCGCCAGGGCCAGCAGGCGGCACAGGCGCGCGCTCATGGCATCGGCCAGGCTGCCATCGCCGGGCACCAGCAGTTCGAAGGCCAGGGCCTGCAGGGCGTCCCCGGCCAGCAAGGCCTGGGCCTCGCCAAACTTCACGTGCACCGTGGGCTTGCCCCGACGCAGCACATCGTTGTCCATGCAGGGCATGTCGTCGTGCACCAGCGAGTAGGCGTGGATGAGCTCCACCGAGCAGGCCGCGCGCATGGCGGCGTCGGCCTGACCGCCCACGGCTTCGCAAGTGGCCAGCACCAGCAGCGGGCGCAGGCGCTTGCCGCCGTCGAGCACGGCGTAGCGCATGGCGTCGCCCAGGCCGGCGGGCGCGTCGCTGGGCACCCAGCGCGAGAGGGCCTGCTCCACCGCGGCCTGTTGCACGGCGCGCCATTGCACGAAGGTCTGCTCCTGCACGAGGCGAGCCGCCGCCGGGCCGCCCCAAGGCGGCTCAGCCCCCTCGGGGGGCATCGACTCGCGCAGCGACGGAGCGTGGGGGTCCATGTTCATTCGTCAACCCAGGGCTTGCTTTGCCCGGCCTCGAACACCTGGATCTGCTGTTCCACCGCCTGCAGGCGGTCGCGGCAGAAGGCCAGCAACTCGGCCCCGCGCTGGTAGCGCGAGAGCAACTGATCAAGGGGCAACTGGCCGGCGTCGAGTTGGGCGACGAGCTGCTCGAGTTCCTGCAGCGCAGCCTCGTAGCTGGGTGCCACGGGCGGTGTGTCGGCGGCGGCCGAACGGGCGGGCGGTGGCGTCATGGGCCTCGTGAGGGAAATGCCGGCGGTCAAGGGAACCCCCTGGGGGCATTCCGGCCAAATGAGGCATTTTAGCGATGAGGCATTTCCGCTGACCCGTGCGTGATGCACCCCGGGGGTACAATCCGCGCTCTTTTTTTCCCAAACGACGGGCCCTTCGGGTCCGGAGGGACGCACCACTTCACCCTTCCCGCGCGAATTCGTCTGACGAGCACAGCGCTTACCCTGCCCCTTCATAGGGGGAGTCTTTAGGTCAGGACAAGCATGTCTGATTTGAGTCTTCAACTTCAGCAGGCCAAAAGCCAATTCCCGGTGTCGAGCTACTTCGACCAGGCGCTGTTCCAGCGCGAGCTGGAGACGATCTTCCAGCGCGGGCCCCGCTACGTGGGGCACGCTCTTTCCGTGCCGAACGTCGGCGACTACCACGCCCTGCCTCAGGAAGGCGAGGGCCGCGCCCTGGTGCACACGCCCTCGGGCATCGAACTGGTCTCCAACGTCTGCCGCCACCGCCAGGCCGTGATGCTCAAGGGGCGCGGCAACCTGCAGGGCCACGGGCCCGGTCACGCGGGCGGCAACATCGTGTGTCCACTGCACCGCTGGACGTACAGCGGCACCAACACACCCGCCGGGGCCGGCCGTGCCGGCCAATTGCTTGGCGCGCCGCACTTCCAGCAGGACCCTTGCCTGAACCTCAACAACTACCGGCTGCGCGAGTGGAACGGCTTGCTGTTCGAGGACAACGGCCGCGACATCGAGGCCGACCTGGCCGGCATGGGCCCGCGTGAGCTGCTGAGCTTCGAGGGCATGGTGCTCGACCACGTCGAATTGCACGAGTGCAACTACAACTGGAAGACCTTCATCGAGGTCTACCTCGAGGACTACCACGTCGGTCCCTTCCACCCGGGGCTGGGCAACTTCGTCACCTGCGAAGACCTGCGCTGGGAATTCCGGCCCGAGTACTCGGTGCAGACCGTGGGCGCGCAGAACCTGCTGCAGCCCGCCGGCAGCCCGACCTACCAGCGCTGGCACGAGGTGCTGATGGCCTACCGCCAGGGCGAGCTGCCCGCGCATGGCGCGGTCTGGCTCACTTACTACCCCCACATCATGGTCGAGTGGTACCCGCACGTGCTGACTGTCTCCACGCTGCATCCCGTCAGCGTGGACAAGACGCTGAACATGGTCGAGTTCTACTACCCCGAGGAAATCGCCGCCTTCGAGCGCGAGTTCGTCGAGGCGCAGCGCGCCGCCTACATGGAGACCTGCATCGAGGACGACGAGATTGCCGAGCGCATGGACGCGGGCCGCAAGGCCTTGCTGGCGCGCGGCGACAACGAGGTCGGCCCGTACCAGAGCCCCATGGAAGACGGCATGCAACACTTCCACGAGTGGTACCGCAAGACGATGGGGAACACCTTCACCGGCTGAGCCATGCAAGCACTGTGGATGCTGCTCGCGTCCTTCTTCTTCGCGAGCATGGGCGTGTGCATCAAGTTCGCCGCCGCCCACTTCAACAGCTTCGAGACCGTGTTCTACCGCGGCGTCGTGGGCATGCTGTTCCTGTGGGGCCTGACGCGCTGGCAGGGAGTGTCGCTCGCCACGCGCGTGCCCATGATGCACGCCTGGCGCAGCCTGGTGGGCACCATCTCGCTCACGGCCTGGTTCTACGCCATCGCCCTGCTGCCCCTGGCCACGGCCATGACGCTCAACTACATGAGCAGCGTGTGGATCGCCACCTTCCTGCTCGGCGGCGCAGTGCTCACACAGGCGCGCGGCGAGCAGATGCGCGAACAGGCGCCCCTGTTCCTGACGGTGATCGCGGGCTTCCTGGGCGTGGCCCTGCTGTTGCGCCCCAGCTTCAACGAAGAGCAGGCCTTCGCGGGGCTGGTGGGACTGCTGTCTGGCGTGTTCGCGGCCCTGGCCTACCTTCAGGTGGCCGCGCTCGCCAAGGTGGGTGAGCCCGAGAGCCGCACGGTCTTCTACTTCTCGTTGGGCTCGGCGCTTGCGGGGCTGATCGGCATGCTGTTCGTGGGCGTGAGCCCGCTGCGCTGGCCCGGCGCGCTGTGGCTGCTGCCGATCGGCCTGCTCGCGGTGGGCGGACAACTGTGCCTCACGCGCGCCTACGCACAGGGCGCCACCATGGTCGTGGCCAACCTGCACTACTCGGGCATCGTCTTTGCCGCGCTGTTCGGCCTCACCGTGTTCGGCGACCGCATCCCGCTGATCGGCTGGGTCGGCATGGGGCTGATCATCGTCAGCGGCATCGCGGCCACGGTGCTTCGCTCGCGCACGGTGCCGCAGGTGCCTGCGGAAGAACCCTAGTGCCGCATCTCCTGAAACGCATGCGATCTGCTCCACAATGTGTGCATGCTTAACTTGTTGATACAAGCTCGCGAACTGCAGGCCCTGCTCGATGCGGGCACCCCGGTACTGGTGATGGACTGCAGCTTCGACCTGATGAACCCTGCCGCTGGCCGCGAGCAGTTCGAAGCCGAGCATGTGCCCGGCGCGGTGTATGTGGACCTGGACCAAGACCTGAGCCAGAAGGGCCGGCCCGCCAGCGACGGCCGCCACCCCCTGCCCGAGCGCGAGCGCTTCGCCGCCCGCCTGGCCGAACTGGGCCTGAGCCCGGGAACGCAGGTGGTGGTGATGGACCGCCAGGGCGTCAACTTCTGTGGCCGCCTGTGGTGGATGCTGCGCTGGTGCGGCCACGAGGCCGTGGCCGTGCTCGACGGCGGCCTGGCCGCCTGGAAGGCCGCGGGCGGCGCGCTGCAGAGCGGCCCCGCCCAGCCTCGCGCAGCCGGCACCTTCCGCGCCGGCCCCTCGCTCGCGCCCACGCTGGACACCGCCGGCCTGCTGGCCCGCCTCGGCCGCGCCGACACCACGGTGATCGACGCCCGCGCGGGTGCGCGCTTTCGCGGCGAGGTCGAGCCGCTGGACCCGGTGGCCGGCCACGTGCCCGGCGCGCTCAACCGCCCCTTCAACGACAACCTGCAGGCCGATGGCCGCTTCAAGCCCGCCGCGCAATTGCGCCAGGAGTTCGAGGCCCTGCTCGGCGGGCGCGCCCCCGCCGGCGTGGTGCACCAGTGCGGCAGCGGGGTGAGCGCCGTGCCCAACCTGTTGGCCATGGCCATCGCCGGCCTGGGCACCACCACCCTGTACCCGGGCAGCTGGAGCGCCTGGTGCAACACCGAAGGAACGCCGCGTGCGAGAGGCTGATGCAAGGGCCTGAATCGGTTGGCCTGTCGGTGCAGGCCGACACCCCCGACGCGGCCGACCTGCGCAAGACACTCTTGTGGGTCTGCCTGCTGGTCGGCTTCGCGGCACTGGGCATTGCTGTCCTGGACCTGCTGCTGGCGGCGCCCGAACGCAGCGAGGCGCTGATCGCCGGCACCCTGGCTGCGGTGGCTTGGGCTTGCTGGCTGGCGCTGCGCACGCGCCGTCTCTCGCCCGAACCCGTGGCCGCGCTGGTGATCCTGGGCGTGCTGGCCACGGCCACCCTCTCGGTGGTGACCTATGGGTCGGTGCGCACAGCGGTCAACTTCCTGTTCGTGGGTGCGGTGGTCGGCGCGGGCATCTTCCTGGGCCGGCGCGCGCTGGTGCTCGCGGTGCTGGCCACCGTGGCGTTGCTGGGCCTGCTGAACTGGATCGAGGCGCGCGAAGGCTTCGGCCCCACACCGGATTTTTCCGTCAACGTGCGGGTGTGGCTCACCCAGGCCACCACCATCGTGGTGGTCGGGCTGGTCGTCATGCACAGCCGCGCCGTCACCCACCGCGCGCTGCAGCGGCTGCGACACGAACTGGAGCGGCGCCGCCAGACCGAGCAGGAGCGCGACCGCTGCCTGGAGCGCTTCACGCGCATCTTCCGGTCCAGCCCGAGCCCCATGGTCGCGCAGTCCGCGCGCACCGGCGCCATCCTCGACGTCAACCCCGCCTTCGAGCGCTGCTACGGCTACCGCCGCAGCCAGGTGCTGGGGCGCCAGGACACCTTCCTCTGGGCCGACCCGATGGAGCGCGAGCGCTACATGGAGCGCCTCATCGTCGAGCGCCACATCGCCCAACACCGCGGCAGGGGCCGCCGCGCCGACGGCAGCGAGTTCGACGCCATGGTGTCCAGCGAAATGGGCAACGACGACGAGGATCGCCTGATCATCACCACGGTGAGCGACATGACCGGCCGCGAGGAGCTCATCCGCCGCCTGCAGCGCTCCGAGGCGCTGTTCTCCAAGGCCTTTCACTTCGCGCCGCTCAACCTCACCATCACGCGCCTGTCCGATGGCCGATTCCTGGAAGTGAACCGCGCCGAGGACAAGGCCCAGGGATTCGAGGCCAATGAACTGCTGGGCCGCACCTCGGTGGAGGTCGGCTCCTGGCTCACGCCCGAGGACCGCGAGCGCTTCGTCGAGCGCATCCGGCGCGACGGCCGCGTGGACGGCTACGACACGCAGATGCGGCACAAGGACGGCACCCTCGTCGACTCGCGCATCTGGGCCGAGATCATCGACATCGACGGCGAACCCTGCATCCTGTCCTCCAGCTTCAACGTCAGCGAGGAAAAACGCCGCGAAGCCCTGCTGCTCGACGTGGCCAAGGGCGTGGCCGCCGAGACGGGTGAGGCCTTCTTCGCCGCGCTCGCCGAAACCCTGAGCAACGCCATCGGCGCCAACCTGGTGGCCCTGGCCGAAACCACCGACGAGGGCGAACTGCAGACCCTGGGCGTGTGGCGAGACGGCCGCGCCGCGCGCAACTTCCGTTTCAGCGTGGCGGGCACGCCCTGCGCCGACACGCTGCGCCAGCACGGGCTCATGACCTGCACGGCTGGCCTGGCAGAGAACTACCCCAACGCGCCGCAACTGCGCGCCCAGGGCTTCCAGGCCTACCTGGGCCAGGCCCTGCGCGACCCCGACGGCCAGGCCACCGGCATGCTGATCGCCATGTGGCGCACGCCGGTGGAGGTGAAGGCCGACGTCCAGGCGCTCATCTCCATCTTCGCCAGCCGCGCCAACGCCGAGCTGCTGCGCCTGCGCCGCGAGCGCGAGATCGTGAGCCTGAACGAAACCCTGGAGCAGCGCGTGCGCGAGCGCACCGCCGAACTGCAGAAGCTCAACGCCGAGCTCGACGCCTTCGCCTACTCCGTCTCGCACGACCTCAAGTCGCCGCTACGCGCCATCGACGGCTTCACGCGCCTCATGCAGGAGCAACTGGACGGCAAACTCGACGAGGACACGCAGCAGTTGTTCGACCGCGTGTTGCAGTCGTCTCAGCGCATGGGCGCCATCATCAACGACCTGCTGGCGCTGGCGCGCGTCAGCCAGGGTGTGCTGCAGCGCGGCCCCATCGACCTGAGCGAACTGGCGCGCAGCGTGCTGGAGCATGAACTGGCGCGTGCCCCGCAGCGCCGCGTGCGCGCCGAACTGGCGCAGGGCCTGGAGGCCGACTGCGACCCGCACCTCGCGCGCATCGTGCTGGAAAACCTCATCGGCAACGCATTGAAGTACACGCGCGACCGAGAGGAGGCGCACGTCGTGTTCGGCCTCGACGGCGTCGACGACGACGGCGTGCCGCACTTCTTCGTGCGCGACAACGGCGTGGGCTTCGACATGAAGTACGTCGACCAGCTCTTCAAGCCCTTCCAGCGCCTGCACCGGCCCAGCGAGTTCGAGGGCACGGGCATCGGACTGGCCACGGTGCGCCGCATCATCGAGCGGCACGATGGCCGCATCTCGGCCGAGGGCGTCGTCGGCCAGGGTGCCACGTTCCGCTTCAGCTTCGGCAGCCCGCCGCGCTGGAGCGAGAGCGAGTCGCAGAAGCTGTGAGCGGCCGCGGGCTGCGCGGCCCGCGCGGGCTCAGTGCCCGTGCGCCAGCCCACTCACCAGCGTGACCATGCCAATGCCCACGGCCAGCCACACGATCTGCGCCACCGTTTCGCGCAGACTCAGGCGCTTCTGCAACTGCGGGATCAGGTCGGCCAGGGCCACGTAGACGAAGCTGCTGGACGCCGCCACCAGGAAGTACGGCAGCCAGTCGTCCAGCGAGGCCAGCAGCAGGTAACCCACGATGCCGCCCAGCGCGGTGACCGTGCCCGCCAGCGACACCTTGAGCAGCGCCGCGCGTGGTGTGCGCGAGGTCTGGCGCAGCACCACCAGGTCACCCATGTGGTGCGGCACCTCGTGCGCCAGCACGGCCAGCGAGGCCACCACGCCCAGGCGCACATCGGCCACGAAGGCCGAGGCGATCAGGATGCCGTCACCGAAGGCATGCACGCTGTCGCCCAGCAGCACGGCCCAGCCGCCGGCGCGGGGCTCGTTCCCGTGGCCGTGGTGATGGTGGTGCCCATGGCCGTGGTGGTGATGGGCGTGGTCCTCGTCGGCCTCCTGCCCGTGCTCGTGGCCGTGGTGCCAGAGCTCGGCCTTGTCGAGCAGGAAGAAGAACACCAGGCCGCCCAGCAGCAGCGCGAACAGCTCGTGCGCACCGGCCGCGCTCTCGAAGGCCTCGGGCAGCAGATGCATGAAGGCCGTGGCCATCAACGCGCCAGCCGCCAGACTCAGCATGTGCTGCGTGTAGCGCGCCATCATGGCGTAGCCCAGCAGCGCCGCCACCCACACGCTGCCCACGCCGGCGGCAATGGTGCCGATCAGGATCGCCAACAAGGTCATATCAGTACTCTGTTACTCGGTAGAAGACCTGCGGCGCACGGGTGGTCGAACCGAGTGACACCGCGGAACCGGCTTTGCCGGGCCGCAGGTGTCGCCCCCTCGCGGGGGACGCGCGAAGCGCGGCGGGGGTGTCTCGGTCAACCCACGCCGTGCTGTTTGAACCAGGCGAGCGCGCGTTTCCATCCATCCTCGGCCGGCTCCTTGCGAAAGCTCGGCCGGTAGTCGGCGTGGAAGGCGTGCGGCGCGTCCGGGTACACCACGAAGGTCGATGCCTTGGCCGCCGCATTGCCGGCCGCCAAAGCTGATTTCATCTTATCAACAGTGTCAAGGGGGATGCCGGTGTCGGCCGCTCCATAGAGGCCGAGCACCGGGCCGTGCAACTGGCCGGCGATGTCGATCGGGTTCTTCGGTGTCAGCTCGTTTTGCTGGCCCACCAGGCGGCCGTACCAGGCCACGCCGGCCTTCACCGCCGGGTTGTGCGCGGTGTACAGCCACACCTGGCGCCCGCCCCAGCAGAAGCCGGTGATGCCCAGCTTGCTGGTGTCGCCGCCGTTGGCGGCCGCCCACTTCACCGTGGCGTCCAGGTCGCCCAGCACCTGCGCGTCGGGCACCTTGCTGACCACTTCCGAGATCAGCTTGGCGACCTCGCCGTAGCTCTGCGCATCGCCCTGGCGCACGAACAGCTCAGGTGCGATGGCCAGGTAACCGGCCTTGGCGAAGCGGCGTGCGGTGTCGGCGATGTACTCGTGCACGCCGAAGATCTCGGACAGCACCAGCACCACCGGCAGGCCCGTCTTGCCGGCGGGCGCGGCGCGGTAGGCCGGCATCTTGAAGCCGTTCACGTCGATCATCACCTCGCCCACGGTCAGGCCGTCGGAGGGCGTGCGGATGGCGGTCTGCGCCATCAGCGGCGCCGCAGCGGCCGCGTAGCCCACGCCCAGAGCGGCCTTGAGGGCGGTGCGGCGGGTGGCGCCGGACTGGTCGGCGCTGCCGCCCAGCAGGGCTTCGGCATCGCGGGTCATGTCGTGTTCGAGCATCGCGGGTCTCCTTGGGTGGTGGTTGGAAGTGATGCAGATTCCGGGGCGGGCCTGAAGTTCAAGCGCCCGCCCGCGGGTCAGTGGGCCTTGTCCCAGTTCGGCCCGACGCCGATCTCGGCCAGCAGCGGCACCTTGAGCTCGGCCACGGCGGCCATGAGGCGCGGCACCTCGCTGCGCACCCACTCCACCTCGGCCTCGGGCACCTCGAACACCAGTTCGTCGTGCACCTGCATGATCATCTTGGTGCGGCGCTCCTGGTCGTCGAGCGCGGCCTGCACGGCCACCATGCTCATCTTGATGAGGTCGGCCGCCGTGCCCTGCATGGGGGCGTTGATGGCCTGCCGCTCGGCCGCCTTCTTGCGTGGGCCGTTGCCGCCTCTGATCTCCGACAGGTACAGGCGGCGCCCGAACACGGTTTCCACGTACCCCTTGCTCTGCGCGGACTCCACCGTCTGCTCCATGTAGCGCTTGACGCCCACGAAGCGCTCGAAGTAGCGCTGGATGTAGTTCTTCGCTGCCGTGTTGTCGATGCCCAGCGCTTTGGCCAACCCGAACGCGCTCATGCCGTAGATAAGGCCGAAGTTGATCACCTTGGCATAGCGGCGCTGCTCGCTGCTGACCTGCGCCACCTCCACGCCGAACACCTCGGCCGCGGTGGCGCGGTGCACGTCCTGGCCCTCGTGGAAGGCGCGCAGCAGGGCCTCGTCGCCGCTGATGTGGGCCATGATGCGCAGCTCGATCTGCGAGTAGTCGGCGCTGGCGATGACGCTGCCCGCCGGCGCCACGAAGGCCTCGCGCACGCGCCGGCCCTCGGGCGTGCGGATGGGGATGTTCTGCAGGTTCGGGTCGTTGCTGGACAGGCGACCCGTGACGGCCACCGCTTGCGCGTAGTGCGTGTGCACGCGGCCGGTGCGCGGGTTGGCCATCTGCGCCAGCTTGTCGGTGTAGGTGCCCTTGAGCTTGGACAGGCCACGGTGCTCCAGGATCTTGGCCGGCAGCGGATAGTCCTCGGCCAGCTTCTCCAGCACCTCCTCGTCGGTGCTGCGCGCGCCGGTGGCGGTCTTCTTGATGACGGGCAGGCCGAGCTTGTCGAAGAAGATTTCGCCGAGCTGCTTGGGGCTGCCCAGGTTGAAGGGCTGGCCAGCGATGGCGTAGGCCTCCTGCTCCAGCGCAACGATGCGCTGACCCAGTTCGTGGCTCTGTGTCGACAGCGTGGGCGCGTCGATCAGCACGCCGTTGCGCTCGATGCGGTAAAGCGTCTCGCTGCTGGCCATTTCCAGCTCGTAGATGAAGCGCAGCTTCTCGTCGGCCTGCAGGCGCGGCCAGAGCACGCGGTGCACGTCGAGCGTCTGGTCGCTGTCCTCGCAGGAGTACTCGGCGGCCTTGGCCACATCCACCTGCGCGAAAGGAATCTGGTGCGCGCCCTTGCCGCAGATGTCCTCGTAGCTGATGCCCTTGCGGCCGGTGTGGCGCTCGGCCAGGCTTTCCAGCCCATGCGGCTTGTGCACTTCCAGCACGTAGCTCTGCAGCATGGTGTCGTGCTCGTAGCCGCGCACCTCGATGCCATGGTTGGCGAAAACGTGGCGGTCGTACTTGACGTGCTGGCCCAGCTTGGGCTTCGTCGGGTCTTCCAGCCAGGGCTTGAGCTTCGCCAGCACCTCGTCGAAGGGCAATTGCTCGGGCGCGTCGGGGCCCGTGTGACGCAGCGGCACGTAGGCGGCCTCGCCCGGCGTCACGCTGAAGGAGATGCCCACGATCTCGGCGACCATCTCGTCGAGCGAGGTGGTCTCGGTGTCCAGCGCCACCAGTTCGGCGGCGTGCAAGCGTTCGAGCCAGGTGTCGAACAGGTCCCAGCTGAGGATGGTGTCGTACTTCAACGCCGGGCGCGGCTCGGCCGGCGCTGCCGCTTCGTCGAACAGGCCCTCGGTCAGGCCGGGCTCCACCGCGGTGGCGTTCGGCGCCACGGGCGCCTCCTTGCCTACCGACGCCTTGGCCGCAAGCGTCTTGAAGCCGTACTTTTCGTAGAAGCCCTGCAGGGCTTCGTTGTCGGGCTCTTTCATGCGCACCGCGTCCAACGCGGGCAGGCCGGGCACGAAGCCGTTGAGGTCGCAGTCGGTCTTGATGGTGACGAGCTGGCGGCCCGTGGGCAGCCAGTCCAGCGCCTTGCGCAGGTTCTCGCCGGCCACGCCCTTGACCTCGCCCGCGCGCGCCACCAGGGCGTCGAGCGAGCCGTACTCCAGCAGCCACTTGGCCGCCGTCTTCGGGCCCACCTTGTCGACGCCCGGCACGTTGTCCACCGTGTCGCCCACCAGCGTCTGGTAGTCGATCATCAGGTTCGCCGGCACCCCGAACTCGGCCTGCACGCCAGCCATGTCGCGGCGCTTGCCGCTCATGGTGTCGATGATGGCGATGCGCTCGTTGACGAGCTGGGCCAGGTCCTTGTCACCGCTGCTGACGATCACGTCGAAGCCCTGCTCGGCCGCCGCGCGCGCGAGCGTGCCGATCACGTCATCGGCCTCCACGCCGGGCACGTCGATCACCGGGAAGCCCAGCAGGCGCACCACCTCGTGGATGGGCGGGATCTGCGCGCGCAGGTCGTCCGGCATGGGGCTGCGGTTGGCCTTGTACTCGGTGTAGAGGGCGTCGCGGAAGGTCGGGCCCGAGGCGTCGAAGATGCAGGCCGCGAACACCGCGGGCACCTCCTTGCGCAGGCTCTGCATCATGTTGATCATCCCGCGGATGGCCCCGGTGGCGGGGCTGTTCGGGTCGCCGGGCACGGCCCGCAGATCGGGCATGGCGTGGTAGGCGCGGTACAGGTAGCTGGATCCGTCGATCAGCAGCAGGGTTCGGGCGGCGTCCTGGGTCATCCCGCCATTGTGTAGGAAGGCGTGAAGGCCGGGCGTCGGCCGGCGCCGGACATGGCCCGGCGGCAGCGCTGCCAACACCCCGGTGCCTACAATGCGCGAATGGCCTCCACCCCCTCCCTCTTCGGCGCCGCCCTGCTGGCTGCGCTGGCCGCGCCGGCCCTGGCCCAACAGCCGCCGGCCGACCCCGCGCCCCTGCAGCACGCCCCGGGCGACCGCATCGAGCGCATCACGCACGAGGACGCGCTCACCCGCATCGACGAGTTGCGCGTGGACGGCCAGACCCAGTCCATCCAGGTGCAACCCAAGAACGGCGCGCCGGCATACCAGATCCAGCCGCGCGGCGCGGCCAACACCCCCGGTGAAACCGCGGGCCGCCCCTCGGGCAACAGTGGCCGCAGCAGCTGGCGCCTCTTCGATTTCTGACATGGCCGTCTACACCGAGGTCCCGTTCGCCGACGCCGCCGCCCTCATCGAACGACTGAACCTGGGCACCCTCACCGAGCTGCGCGGCATCCAGGGCGGCATCGAGAACACCAACTACTTCGTCACCAGCGAACGCGACGGCCAGACGGTCGAGCACGTGCTCACCGTGTTCGAGCGCCTGAGCGCCGAGCAACTGCCGTTCTACCTGCACCTGATGAAGCACCTGGCCACGCACGGCGTGCCGGTGCCCGAGCCGGCGGCCGACGCGAAGGGCGAGATCCTGCACACGCTGCAGGGCAAGCCCGCCGCCGTGGTGGACAAGCTGCGCGGCGCGAGCGAACTGGCGCCCACGGCCGCGCACTGTGCCGCGGTGGGCGCGCTGCTGGCGCGCCTGCATCTGGTGGGCCGCGATTTCGACCACCACCAACCCAACCTGCGCGGCCTGGCCTGGTGGAACGAAACCGTGCCCGTGGTGCTGCCCTTCATCGACGAGGCACAGGCCGCGCTGCTGCGTGCCGAGCTCGCCTACCAGAACCACGTGGCCGAGAGCAGCGCCTACCGGGCCCTGCCGCGCGGCCCCATCCACGCCGACCTCTTCCGCGACAACGTCATGTTCGAGGACGGCGCCGTCAGCGGCTTCTTCGACTTCTACTTCGCGGGCGTGGACACCTGGCTGTTCGACATCGCCGTGTGCCTGAACGACTGGTGTGTGCGCCACGGCGGTGACACCGACGGCCAGCCCGACCCGGTGCTGGAGCAGGCCTTCCTGCAGGCCTATGAGAGCGTGCGCCCGCTGAGCCCTCCCGAGCGGCGCCTGCTGCCGGCCATGAAACGCGCGGGCGCGCTGCGCTTCTGGCTTTCGCGCCTGTGGGACCTGCACCTGCCGCGCGAGGCCGCCATGCTGCAGGCGCACGACCCGGGCCATTTCGAGCGCGTGCTGCGCGCGCGGCTGCCGAACACAATCTCCGTGAACCCACCGATGGCGCAGGAGGCCGTGCCCGCATGAGGGTTCAGATCAACAAGGCTGGCACCGGCTGGCAATGGGTCAAACTGGGTATGCGCACCTTCCTGCGCCAGCCGTTGGCCATGTCGGGCCTGTTCTTCATGTTCATGGCTTTGGTGTCGGTGCTGTCCATCGTGCCCGTGCTGGGCACGGCCGTGGCGGTCGCCCTGGTGCCCGCGGCCACGCTGGGCCTCATGGCCGCCACGCGCGAAGCTGAGCAGGGACGCTTTCCCATGCCCTCGCTGCTGCTCACCGCCTTTCGAGGCGGTAGCGCGCGCACCCGCAACATGCTGGTGCTGGGCGCGCTATACGCGGCGGGCCTGTTCCTGGTGATGGGCATCGCGGCGCTGTTCGCGGGCGACGTGCCGGCGGCCGCCCCCATCGCCGACGGCACCGAGGTCACACCCGAAGCGATGAGCGCCGCCATTGGCCGCCCTGGCATGGGCGTGGCCCTACTGGCTTATCTGCCTGTGCTCATGGCCTTCTGGCACGCACCGGCGCTGGTGTTCTGGCACGGCGTGTCGCCGGTGAAGAGCCTGTTTTTCAGCCTGGTGGCCTGCTGGAACAACAAGGGCGCGCTGCTGCTGTTCACCCTGGGTTGGGCGGGCGTGTTCATCATCACCGGCCTGCTGCTCGGCCTGCTGGGCTCCATCGTCGGCGGGCCTCAGGTGATGCAGATCGTGGTCTACCCGATCGTGCTGTTCATGGCCTCGATGTTCCACACCTCGTTGTGGTTCACCTTCCGCGACAGCTTCCGGTTCGAGGGAGCGGACGGCGCTGACCAGCCAGCCTCCGCGGCGGACCCCTTCTGAGGATCCCCGCGCTCGCGCCGTCCGCGCGGCCCATCAGGTACCGATCACACCGCCATCGTCCTTGGTGATGACGATGGTGGCCGAGCGCGGCAGCGCGCTGCCGCCTTCAGGCCAGTGGCTGTTGCCGCCTTCACCCGGGTGCTGGATGTTGATGAACAGGGTCTTGTGATCCGGTGTGAACGTCAGGCCGGTCACCTCGCATTCCACCGGACCGACGAAGAAGCGGCGGATCTCCCGGGTCACCGGGTTGGCGCACAGCATCTGGTTGTTGCCCTGGTTGGCGTACCGGCCCGCGTTGCTGTAGTTGCCATCGGTCTGGATCCAGAGGCGGCCCGCACTGTCGAAGCCCAGCCCGTCGGGGCTGTTGAAGGTGTTGTCCACGTTCACGTTGGACGTGCCCCTGTCCAGCGGGTTGGCCTGGGCGATGGTGGGGTTGCCGGCGAGCACGAAGATGTCCCACTCGAAGGTGAGCGCCGCGGCATCGCCGCCGGCCTCCCGCCAGCGCACGATCTGACCGTAGATGTTGGCCGGGCGGGGGTTGGCGTCGTCGGTGGCCGCGCGTCCCGAGTTGTTCGTCAGCGTCACATAGACCTCGTTGGTCTGCGGATGCACCGTCACCCACTCGGGGCGGTCCATCGGCGTCGCGCCCAGGGCGTCGGCGGCCTGGCGGGTGTGCACCAGGATGTCCGCCAGGGAAGCGAAGCCCGCCAGCGCGGGGTTGGCCGTGGTCATGGGCAGCCATTCGCCGGTGCCCATCATGTCGCCCGTGGCGGCGCCGTCGTTGAAGCGCGCCACGTACAAGGTGCCACTGTCCAGCAGGTTGCGGTTGTTCACCGTATCGCCGGCGATGTAGTGGCCGGTGGTCACGAACTTGTAGATGTAGTCGTTGGCCTGGTCGTCACCCATGTAGATCACCACACGGCCATCGGCGGCGATGGCGTAGGCCGCGTTCTCGTGCTTGATGCGGCCCAGGGCGGTGCGCTTCTTCGGGGTGGAGGAAGCATCGAAGGGATCGATCTCGACGATCCAGCCGAAGCGGTTGGATTCGTTGGGTTCCTTTTGCCAGTCGAAGCGGTCGTGGTAGGTCTCGTAGCGGCGCGCGGTGGTGCCGCTGGCAAGGCCGTAGCGAACCATGTTGGCGTCGCGCACCTGGCCGGGGTTGGCGGTGTCGGTGGTGCCGAAATACTGGTTGAAGTTCTCTTCGCAGGTGAGGTAGGTGCCCCAGGGCGTCCAGCCGTTGCCGCAGTTGTTGAGCGTGCCGAACACCGCCGTGCCGGTCGGGTCGGCCGAGGTCTGCAGCAGGGCGTCACCCGCCGCGGGGCCGGTCAGCTGCATGAGCGTGCTGCCCGTGATGCGCCGGTTGAGCAGCGAGTCGCGCACGATGTTCCAGGCGCCACCGCTGCGCTTGATGTGCACCACCGACACGCCGTGCGCGTTGAGGTCCTTGTTGGCGTCGTCCAGGCTGTCGACCATGCCGTTGGTGAACAGGTACTGCACGTTGGTGTATTCGTGGTTCATCACCAGCAGGCCTTCGTCGCTCTTGCCGGCGATGGCGAAGTAGTGGATGCCATCGTGGTTGTCGCCCATCTGGCGTGCCTGCGCGGCGGCGTCTTCGCTGCCGTCACCCACCCAGTTCGAACCCGGGCCAGTGGTGAACAGCGGCGTGCCCCAGGGGGCCAGCACGCTGGCGGTGTAGCCCGGTGCCACGGTGACGCGATCGGCCGTGTCGGTGGGAATGGGGGTGAAGCCCAGCAGCTCGCCGGGCGGGGTGGGCGCAGGCGTGCCGGGAGTGGCCGGCTCGCCACCATCGCCACCGCCGCCGCAGCCGGTGAGGCCGGCCGAGAGGAAGCCCACGGCCGCCGCGCCGACACCCGTCTTGAGCAGAAAGCCGCGCCGGCTCACCGCGCGGTTCACGACCGTCTGGAAGTGTTCGTTGGGGCTGGTATTGGTGGGCAGGTTTTCGCTGTCGATCTCGTGTTTCATCGGAAGATTTCAGGGAGGTTGCGTGGGAGCCTGCAAGGCTATTCACGCAAGGTGACCGATCCGTGAACCCGATGTGACGCGACGATGTCAGGCCCGGCCCATCACCGCGGTTCAGACAGCGAGCGACGGCTGCGGCGATGCGGCCGGCGGAGGGCTCGACCAGCCGGCGGTGCGCAGAAAGATGTCTTCCACCTGGCGCGCGATCTGTTGCCAGTCGAGCTGCGCGACCTGTGCGCGCGCGTGGGCCGCCGCGGCCCGCACCTGGGCAGGGTCGCGGGCCAGCACGAGCGCCTGTTGCGCCAGGCCCCGCGCGTCGTCCACGGGCAGGAGCCAGCCGTTGTGTCCCGGGCTCACCCAATCACCCGCCGCAGCGGTGTCGAACGCAAGGACCGGCAGGCCGCTGGCCAGCGCTTCGATGGTGACGTTGCCGAAGGTCTCCGTCAGGCTCGGAAAGACGAACAGATCGGCGCTGGCATAGTGCGCGGCCAGGTCTTCGCCGCGGCGCATGCCGGCGAAGTGCGCGGCCGGACATCGCTGTTGCAGCGCGGCGCGCTGCGGGCCGTCTCCCACGAAGACCAGGCGCACGTCCTCGCGTGCACCGCGCATCGCTTCGTAGGCCTGGATGACCACCTCCAGGTTCTTCTCGGCCGCCAGGCGCCCCACCGCCACCATCACGAGGTCATCCGGGCCGGCGCCCCACGACTGGCGCAAGGCCTCGTCGCGGCGCGCCGGGCTGAAGAGCTGCGTGTCCACGCCGCGCGCGACGACCTGCACGTTCTGGAACCCGATGGCTTGAAGTTCCGCCCGCAGGCCTTGCGTAGGCACCATGGTGCAGCGCGTGAGGTTGTGGAACTTGCGCAGGTAGGCCACGATGGGCGTCTTGAGCCAGCCCACGCCGTAGTGCTGGCTGTAGGCGTGGAAGTTGGTGCGAAAGTCGGAGGTGACGGGCAGGCGCAGGCGCCGCGCGGCCTGCAAGGCCGACCAGCCCAGCGGACCTTCGGTCGCGATGTGCACGAGATCGGGTCGGTGCAGCGTCCAGGCGCGCACCAGCGCTCCCTTGCTCGGCAGACCGAGCTTGAGGTCGGGGTAGCGCGGAATCGGCATGCCGCGCATCAGGAGTTCCTGGAAGCCCAGGTCATGGCGAGCCGCCTCTTCGCGCGCCTGGCGTGGGCGGATCAACTGCACCTGATGGTTGCGCGCGCACAAGCCCTGCACGAGCCGCGAGAGCGTGAGCGCGACGCCATTGATCTCCGGTGGCCAGGTTTCCGTCACCACGGACAGCCGAAGCGACGGCCTTGCCGCCGGGAATTCCTCGACCAGTATGGGTTCGGCGTTCGCGCTGCTCATGGGCGCATGCTCATGCCGCTTCGCGGCAGTTTCATGACAGGGCGACGACGCGGTGACAAGCCCGTGCCACGCCGGTGACGGCGCGCTGTTGTCACCGTGATTTCACAGACCCGTCCGACCATGCGCGGGTTTTCTGCCCGATTCCCTTCACTTCGACGATGGAGCGTCTGCCTTGAACGACTTTTTCAAGACCCTGGAGATCCAGCGCTGGGACGACCACCGCTACTACCACCACAGCCGCATCAACCAGACGTTGCACCTGATCAGCGCGATCAGTTTCGTGATCGCGTACGTGATGCTGTGGTTCGATCCGATCATCTCGGCGCTGATCGCGTGGCTGGTGTCGATGACCTCGCGCCAGGCCGGCCACTTCTTCTTCGAGCCGAAGGGCTACGACCACGTGAACCAGGCGACGCACGAGTACAAGGAAGAGATCAAGGTTGGCTACAACCTGCGCCGCAAGGTGGTGTTGATGAGTCTGTGGGCGCTGGCGCCGGTGCTGGTGTGGATCGACCCCGCGGTGATGGGGCTGTTCGAGCCACACCACGACAACTGGGGGTACATCCGCCACGTGGGCACGCTGTGGCTGGGGCTGGGGATTGGCGGGCTGCTGTTCCGCACCATTCACCTGTTCTTCCTGCAGGACATTCAGACGGGGCTGGTGTGGGCAACGAAGATCCTGACCGACCCGTTCCACGACATCAAGCTGTACCACAAGGCGCCGCTGTTCCTGCTGCGCGGTCAGCTCATCGACCCTGGGGTGGGGCATCGCTGACATAGGTTTTTGGTGTTCGATGCGTTTCGCTCGAACACCTCGCGAAGCTCGCGGCCGCTGGGTGCACTGCTCCGCGAATGTCCCCCGGACGGCTGCGCCGTCCTCCTCCTTTATTTCGCTACGCAGTGCACCCAGCGTCCGCGAGCAAAAGGAGCGGTGGCGCACCAACAGACCGAGTGCCAACGAGGTCGTCGGCGCTCGGGTGTCCGGCGTAGCGACATAAAGGAGGAGGAACGGAGCGCGCCAGCGCTCCGTTCCGGGGGACAGTCGCGGAGCCGGACACCCGAGCGCCGACGACCGGCCCCCACGGAGAAAGACTCAGTGCTTCCCGAAAAACGCCGACAAGGTCTCTTTGCGCAGTTGCTTGCCAATGGCCTTGGCATCCACGCCCTCAGGCAGCGTCCACCAGCCGGCAGCCTGCATGTCCTTGCCAGCCGCCACGCAGCGTTGCACCACCTCATCGAACGCCGCGTCGTCGAAGTTCAACGCGAAGATGAAACGCCCCGTGCCCACCCAGCTCAAGGCCAGGCCATGCCAGCGCAGGTAGTACTGGTACATCCAGTGATAACGCCCCGGCTGTGTGTAACCCAGTGTCCACACACTGTGCAGATTGGCCGCTCGCACCGGCAGGCCCGCCTCGGCCATCGCCGCGTTGAAGCGCTCGCAGCGCGCATTCCAGCGCTCGTCGCTGCCGGCGTACATCGCCTGCACCTCGGGCGTGTCCAGGCGCTGGAAGAAGGCGTGCATGCCGCCCATCACGTGCGGGTGCGAGTTGAACGTGCCGCGCGCGAAACACAGGTCCGCGGGTCGGTCGGCACGAAAGCGCTTCATCAGATCGGCGCGGCCACACACCACGCCCACCGGGTAGCCACCGGCCACCGACTTGCCATAGGTCACCATGTCGGCCTTCACGCCGAAGTACGCCTGCGCGCCACCGGGCGCCAGGCGGAATCCCAGGAAGACCTCGTCGAAGATCAGCACGATGCCGCGCTCGGTGCAGACCTCGCGCAAGCGCTTGAGCCACTGCGTGTACGCCGCGCGGTCGTAGCCGGCGCTGCGCAGGCCGTTCATGAGGGTGGAGTCGCCCGGCGCGTTGCGGTTGGGGTGCAGGGCCTGCAAGGGGTTGATGAGCACGCAGGCGATGTCGCGGCGCGTGCGCAGCACCTGCAGGCTCCTGTCGTCCATGTCCTTGAGCGTGTAGGTCTCGCGCGGGGGCATGGGGTTGCCGGGGCCGGGCTGCACGTCCTCCCACCAGCCGTGGTACGCGCCGCAGAAGCGCACCAGGTTCTTCTTTCTCGTGTGGTAACGCGCCAGGCGCACAGCCTGCATCACGGCTTCGGTGCCGCTCATGTGGAAGGACACCTGGTCCTGACCAGAGATGGTCTTCAGGCGCGCGATGTTGCTGGCCACCACCGGGTGGTAGGCGCCGAGCACGGGGCCGAGTTCCAGGCCGATGGCCGCACCCTCTTCCATGCAGGCCTTGTAGAAGTCCACGCCGAAGACGTTGACGCCGTAGGAGCCGGTGAGATCGAGGAAGCGGTTGCCGTCGAGGTCTTCCACCTCCACGCCACCGGCCGATCGCACGAAGGCGCCGACCTTCAGGCGCTCACGCAGGTAGGGGCTAAAGGGAAAGGGCACGCGGTAGGCGCCGGTGAGCTGCAGATCGGCCAGGCCTTCGCGCGCCTCGGCGGTCAGTGCGAGGGACTTCGCATAGCGCTCGGCGTAGCCGGCGCACAACGTCTCGAAAGCGGCGCGGCGCTGCGCGGCGAGCGCGCCGTCGGCGCCGTCGGCCTGGAAAAAGCTCGACTCGTCGAAGGCGTAGCCCGGCAGCCAGCCCGCCAGGCGCTTGGCCATGCGCGAGTGGCCCGCGAGCGAGCGGTGTTTGGCGCGCGACAAGGCCAGACGCTGCCTGAGGTAAGGCAGGGCCAGCAGCAGGGAACCGGCGGGCAAGGCGTAAGGCAGAAGGGACATGGCGTTCGGGGCGTCGTGGTGTTCCCGCACTTGTATGGCCCCCGGATGACCCAACGATGAAAACATTGCGACAGAACGATCACGGCTTCGTGCAACGCCAGTTGCGCCGCCTGGCGCTCAGCGAGGACCTGAACTTCCTGCTCACCAACCGCGTGCCGCGCCTGGCGCTCACGCGCTTCATGGGCTGGTTCAGCGGCATCCGCCAACCGCTGGTGCGCGACGCCTCCATGGCCGTGTGGAAGGCCTTCACCGACCTCGACCTGAGCGATGCGAAGCAACAGCGCTTCGACAGCCTGCACGACTGCTTCACGCGCGAACTGCGCGAAGGCGCGCGGCCCATCGACCCCAACCCCGCCGTGCTGGTGAGCCCCTGCGACGCCATCGTCGGCGCGAGCGGGCGCATCGGCGAGGACGCGCAGGCCCAGGTGTTCCAGGCCAAGGGCTTCCCGTACGCGCTCACCGATCTGCTCGGTGATTCGCCGCGCAGCCAGGCCGCCATCGACACGCTGCGCGGCGGCCAGTTCGTGACGCTGCGCCTGACCTCGGCCATGTACCACCGCTTCCACGCGCCCGAGGCGCTGCGCCTGGAGCACGTGACGCACTTCAGCGGCGACACCTGGAACGTGAACCCCATCGCGCTCAAGCGCGTGGAGCGCCTGTTCTGCCGCAACGAACGCGCCGCGCTGTTCACGCGGCTGGCCGACGGCACGCCGTTGGTGCTGGTGCCGGTGGCGGCCATTCTGGTGGCCAGCCTGCGCCTGCGCGCGCTGCCCCAGGCGCTGAACACGCGCTACCGCGGGCCGGACGAACTGCCCTGCGACGCGGCCTACGCGCGCGGACAGGAAATGGGCCACTTCGAGCACGGCTCCACGGTCATCGTGCTGGCGCCCCCGGGCTTCGCGCTGGCGGCGGGCGCGGTGCCGGGGGAGCCCATCCGCATGGGCCGGCCGCTGCTGCTGCGCGCACAGGCCTGAGTCGGGCGCCATAATTACGCAATAGCGGAACTATATTGCGTCATTCGGTCTTTTTCTGAATAATTCCGGTATTGCCGAAGAAATCCATGGCCCAGTCCCTGGCGCTTGATTAATTTCGGTTTGACGGAACTATGGCAAGAAAACTCCCCCCCGTTGACCCCGATGTGTCCCCCCTGGCCGGGGGAGTTTCCGCGCTGGGCCTCATCGTGCGCAACGCACGCGCCCACGGAGGCTTCCGGATCGACGACGCCGCCCAGCTCGCGGGCGTGTCCAGCGACCTCGTCTCGCGGCTCGAAAACGGCAAGCCGGTGACGACCGACAAGCTGTTCAAACTGCTCGACACCATGGGCCTGACCATGCTGGTGATGCCGCACGCCCAAGCGTCGCAAGCGCTGCGCGTGGTGCAACAGGAAACCACGGCGAACCCGACGGAGGCCCGCCATGGCGACGATCACGGGTGAAGCGGCCGTCTATCGCAAGGCCGACTACACCCTGCATGTTTTCGCAGGCGACACACCCGTTGGTGAACTCGTCCAGAACCCCCTGGAAGGCAGCTTCAGCCTGAACTACCGGCACGACTGGGTGGACTCCGGGCTCGGCTTTCCCCTGGCACCCGGTCTGCCCCTGCAGACCCCACCGGCGTCGGCCGCCATTCGCCGCTTCCTGGAAAACCTGCTGCCCGAGGGCGATGCGCTCGACGACCTGTCGCGCGTGGAAGCCATCTCCAAGGGCAATGTCTTCGGCCTGATCCGCCACCTGGGCCGCGAGACCACCGGCGCCCTCAGCTTCCTGTCGCCGGGGCAGACGCCCGGGGACATCCCGCCCCGTGCGCGCGAGATCACCAGGGAGGAACTGCAGGACCGCATCACTCGCCGCGACCAAATGCCCTTCACCGTCTGGGACGGCAAGGTGCGCCTGTCGGTGGCGGGCCAGCAGGACAAGCTGCTGGTGCAGAAGGTCGGCGAGCGCCTGTTCCTGGTGGATGGCTCGCTGTCATCCACACACATCCTCAAGCCAGAACCGCTGAGGCCCTACCTGAAGCACATGGTGGCCAATGAGCACTACTGCATGCGCCTGGCCGCCCGCCTGGGGCAGCTCGCCTATCGCCAGGCCTTGGTGGCCGATGTGGACATTCTTCGTGTGCCCGATCCGGTGCTGTGCGTGCGCCGTTTCGATCGCGCTGAACTGCCCGGGCTGGCAGTGGCTGGCTCGGCCGGCGTGGCCGACAGCGCGCTGCCACGCGTGCAACGCCGGCACGTCATCGACGGTTGCCAGGCGCTGGACCTGCCGGTGGCCATGAAATACGAACGCAACATCGGCAGTGGCAGGGACGTCGCCCACATCCGGGATGGCGCCAGCTTCGCTCGCCTGCATGCCTTGCGCCCCCGGCTCGAACACCCGGCAACCGGCCTGCGGCACATGGGCTTCTGGTCCATCCTCACGCTGCTGCTGGGCAACAGCGACGCCCATGGCAAGAACCTGTCGTTCCATGTCGGGCCGGCGGGCCTGAGCCCATGTCCGCTGTACGACCTCGTCAGCGTGCTGCACTTCGATGGTGGCCAGATCGACCACGAGTTCGCGATGGCCTTTGGCGACGCCTTCCACTTCCTGGACGTGGCGCCGTTCGCGTTGGCGGACCACTGCGAACGGTGCGGGATCGACCGGCGCTTCTTCGCTCGGGAACTCCGGCAACTGTGTCGGCTGGCGCAGAAGGAAGCCATGGTGGCGACACAGGACCCGATCTACACCGACGCCGAGCGAGACACCGTGATCGCGATCGCGCACGCGGTGATCACGCGTGCGCAGCGGCTCGACGCCATGGCCGATGCGATTCCGCGTTTCGACAAGGACTTGTTCTAGGCCCATGCATGCGCGACAAGCCTGACTTCGCCACATGACTGTCACGCGATCGTCACGCCGCGTGTGAACGATTCGGGGTGCCACACAACACCCCACGAGGACAGGCATGAGCGAACAGAACACCCGCCGACCCGGCGAGGTCTTCAACGACGAAGACTCCAACCGCAGCGACAACCCCCACTTCGACAGCGTGCTCGCCACCCGCCTGAGCCGACGCCACCTGCTGCGTGGCGGCGCTGGCGCGGCTGTGGTGGGCAGCGCCGCGCTCGCGGGCTGCGCCACACCGGCCTCGTCGGGCGGCGCCCCCGGCGCGGCCACCCAGCTCGGCTTCACGCCCGTGGCCCGCACCACCGCCGACACCGTGACCGTGCCGCCCGGCTACACCGCGCAGGTGCTCTACGCCGGTGGTGACCCACTGGGCGCCGACGTGCCCGCCTTTCGCAACGACGGCAGCGACGAGCAGTGGGGCCGCCGCGCAGGCGACCACCACGACGGCATCGAATGGTTCGGCCTGGACGCGCAGAACCAGCCCTCGGGCAGCTTCACTTCGCGCGGCCTGCTGGCCATGAACCACGAGGCCACCACCGACGAAAAGCTGTCCTCCTTCTTCATCCACGCCAACGGCGGCACGGCCACGCTGCCGCGCCCGGCGGCCGAGATCGACAAGGAGCTGATGATCCATGGCATCTCCGTGGTGGAGGTGCGCCGCGACGGACGCCGCTGGGCCACGCAGCCCGCCTCGCCGTACAACCGCCGCATCACCACCCTGAGCGAGGCGATCTTCACCGGCCCCGCCGCCGGCAGCGCGCACCTGGCCACCAAGTACAGCCCCAACGGCACCAAGGGCCGCGGCACGGTCAACAACTGCGGCACCGGCAAGACGCCCTGGGGCACGCTGGTGTCTGGCGAAGAGAACTGGTACGGCTACTTCTTCCGCGACGCGCAGGACGACGCGCGCCGCAACGACCCGAAGATCACCGCCGCCTTCAAGCGCTACGGCCGCAACGCGGGCGCGGCCAGCCGCCACGGCTGGGAATCGGGCGGCAGCGACGACCGCTTCCAGCGCTGGAACACCGGCGCCACCGGTGCGAGCGCACGCGAGGACTACCGCAACGAGTTCCACACCTTCGGCTACGTGGTCGAGCTCGACCCCTACAACCCCAACACCCTGCTGACCAAGCGCACCGCGCTGGGCCGTTTCGCGCACGAGAACGTGAGCTTCGCCAAACCCGTGGCCGGCCAGCCTGTGGTGGCCTACATGGGCTGCGACGCGCGCGGTGAGTACATCTACAAGTTCGTCTCCGCCGAGAAGTGGGACCCGGCCGACGCGAACCCGCGCAACCGCCTGGCCGCGGGCGACAAATACCTGGACGCCGGCGCGCTGTACGTGGCGCGCTTCAACGCCGACGGCAGCGGCGAGTGGCTGGAGCTCTCGCCCAAGAACCCCGCCATCAGCGGCTTCAAGGGCTTCGACTTCAAGACCCAGGCCGACGTCTGCGTGTTCACCCGCCTGGCCGCCGACGCGGCGGGCGCCACCAAGATGGACCGCCCCGAGTGGACCGGCGTGAACCCGAAGAACGGCGAGGTCTACATCACGCTGACCAACAACAGCGCACGCACCGAGGCCACCGTGGACGCCGCCAACCCGCGCACCTACAGCGACATGAAGGGCAGCAAGGAGCAGAAAGGCAACGTGCACGGCCACATCGTGCGCCTGGCCGAGGCCACGCCCGCCGAAGCGACGTTCCGCTGGGACATCTACCTCTTCGCGTCCGAAGCCGACGCGGACAAGGCCAACATCAACCTCTCCAACCTGAGCGATCAGAACGACCTGTCCTCGCCCGACGGCCTGGTGTTCAGCCCGGCCACCGGCATCTGCTGGATCGAGACCGACGACGGCGCCTACACCGACAAGACCAACTGCATGCTGCTGGCCGCCCTGCCCGGCCAGGTGGGCGACGGCGGCGCGCGCACGGTGAAGTCCGGCAACAAGGACGTGACCACGCACGTCGGCAAGCCGCAGACGCCGGCCACGCTGCGCCGCTTCCTCGTCGGCCCCAAGGGCGCCGAGATCACGGGCATCACCGAGACGCCGGACGGCCGCGCGATCTTCGTGAACATCCAGCACGCGGGCGAGAACACGAAGATGGCCGACGTCGGCGACCCGGCGAAGTACGAGAGCCGCTGGCCGAGCAGCGCGGGGTATGGCGCTGGCCAGCGCCCGCGCTCGGCCACGGTCGTGATCACGAAGAACGATGGCGGGGTGATCGGCACCTGAAGCCGCTCGCCATCGCACCCTGCGGGCCCTTCGGCGTGAGCCGGAGGGCCTTTTTCTTGTCGCGCGCGGTTCAGCGCAGCAGGGCCTCGGCCATCGCGCGGTAGCTCTGCAAAGGCGGCACCTCGCGCGCCGGGCGCTTGGCCGCGTCGTCCCAGCGGCGCAGGCGCAGAGCGTCCTGCGCATGGGCGAGCGCGTCGTAGGCCTCGCAGCCCGCGGCGTCCAGCGGGCCACCCTGCAGCACCAGGCTGCGGCGTGAATCGTCCGACAGCGCGCGCAGGTAGCGCGGGTCGGCGCACAGGCGCCGCTTGGCCATCACGTGCAGGCCGACCGGGCCGCTCACGGCGGCGCCGAACAGGCGCTCCAGCGCGCCGGCCGCGATCGCCTCGTGGCGGTCGTCGATGCCCTCGGCGCTGAGCGTGCCGGCCATGCCGTGGATCAGGTGGCCCACGTCGTGCAGCAGTGCGGCAATGACCAGCGCGTCGCCCGCACCGCCGCGGCGCGCGAGGTCGGCGGTCTGCAGCGCGTGCTCCAGGTGCGTGACGGATTCGCCCGTGTAGCGCTCGTGGCCGCGCGCGCCCAGCAGGGCCCAGAGGTCGTCGAAGGAAGGGATCATGTGCGATGTGACTGTCACCGGGCTTTCATTGTGTGCAAGGACCATGACGGTTCGAAGTCACACCCGAGACCTGATTTGAGCAACTCGTCTTTCGACCTGATCGTCGTGGGCAGCGGCATTGCCGGCCTGGCCCACGCCTGGATGGGACATCGCCGCGGCCTGCGCGTGGCGGTGATCGAGCGCGACCACCGCTGCGTGGGCGCCTCCATCCGCAACTTCGGCTTCGTGACCGTCACGGGGCAGCGTGCCGGCGACACCTGGCGGCGCGCGCGCCGCTCGCGCGACCTGTGGGCCGAGCTGGCGCCGCAAGCGGGCATTCCCGTCGTGCACAGCGGCCTGTGGGTGGTGGCTCAGCGCCCGCGCGCGCTCGACGTGCTGGCCGAGTTCGCGGGCACCGACATGGGCGCGGCCTGCGAGCTGCACCGCGGCACCGCCTGGGGCGCGCGCATGCCCGCCCTCAAGGCCGCCGGTGCCGCCGGCGCGCTGTACAGCCCGCACGAGCTGCGCGTCGAATCGCGCGAGGCCATCCCCGCCATCGCGCGCTGGCTGCAGGCGCAGGGCGTGCAATTCACCTGGGGCCAGGAGGTGCTGGGCATCGAGGGCCACACGGTGCACGGTGCCACCGGTGAATGGACGGCCGAACGCATCGTCGTCTGCCCCGGCACCGAACTCAACGGCGTGGCGCGGCGTCTGCTGCCCGATCACGAACTGCGCCTGACGCGCCTGCAGATGCTGCGCGTGCGCCCGCACGCGGGCTTCACGCTCGGCGCGGCGGTGATGAGCGACCTGAGCCTGGTGCGCTACCACGGCTACGCCGACCTCGCGAGCTCGGCCCCGCTGCTCGAACAACTGCGCGCCGAGTGCGGCCAGAGCCTGGACGACGGCATCCACCTGATCGCCGTGCAGAGCGCCGATGGCACGCTGGTGGTGGGCGACTCGCACCACCCACACGCCACGCCCGAGCCCTTCGCCAGCGAGGCCGTGGACGATCGCATCCTGCGCCACCTGCACGAAGTGGTGGGCCTGGACCACTGCGAGGTGCTGGAGCGCTGGACGGGCGTCTACCCCACGGGCCACACCAGCGACGCGCTGATCCACGCGCCCGCCGACCACCTGCGCCTGGTGCTGGTGACCAGCGGCACCGGCGCCAGCACCTCGTTCGGCATTGCCGAGGACGTGTTCGCGGGCTGGTGACCGGGGCTGATCAGGGCACCGGCCAGCCGAGCGCGAGCGCCAGCACCCAGGCCGCTTCGTCGGTGCAGGTACCGGCCAGCACGCGGCGCGCGGCCTCGTCGCGCTCCACGCACTCGAAGCCGGCGACTTCGCCGTCCTGGTTGTCGGGCACCACACCATCCGGCAGCGTGGCCACGCACCAGTGGATGGTTTCGACCAGTTGCCCCAGGCCACCGGCGTCCTCGGTGGGCTTGCCCATGCGGAAGGCCCGGCCCCAGCGAAGGTCCCGCAGGTCGGCGATGCGCAGCCCCGCCTCTTCCCAGGTCTCGCGCGCCAGCGTGTCGTCCAGCGATTCGCCGTGCGCCACCATGCCGCCCATCAGCGTGTCCCAGCGGCCCGGGTCGTTGGCCTTGTCGAACGCGCGCTGCTGCAACCAGACGCGGCCATCGGGCGCCAGCCCGACCAGGTGCACGGCCTCGGTGGCGATGCCGAGCACGCGCACCACGCCGCGTTCGATCGCGCCCACCACCAGGCCCTCGGCGTCGCGCACCGACACCGCCTCGTCGCGCCAGGGGCCCGTGCGGCCGATGCCGCGCAGGTGCCGCGCCAGCGCCTGCAGGGTGGCGACGGCATCGTCGCTGTTTGTCCAGTGCGGCGCCACGTCCGGCCACAGCGCGGGGTGCACCGAGCCGATGCGCCGGCCGTGCCACTCGAGCGGCACGCGATGCGCGTCCGCGACCTGAGCGAAGCGGCCCGCGCATGCGCTCAGCCAACTCGGCAGTGCCTTGTCTACCGAGTCCATCGACGCTTATTCGATCGGCGTGAGCTTGGCCACGCTGAGCGCCAGCCACTTGGTGCCGTGGCGCGGGAAGCTCACCTGCGCGCGCGCGTCATCGCCCGCGCCCTCCACAGCCAGCACCTTGCCCTCGCCGAACTTGTTGTGGAACACCGCCATGCCGCTCTTGATGGGCGTGCCGCGGTCGGGCTCGGGCGGCGGTGCGCTGGTGGCCTTCCATGCCGGCGACCACGCGGGCTGTGGCACTGGCGCACCCATCGCACGGTGCCCGCCCCAGCCGGCGCTGCCCATGCCGCCCCAGCCCGAGGCCTGCGGCGGCGTGAGCCACTTCAGGCAGTGCTCGGGCAACTCGTCGAAGAAGCGGCTCTTGAGGTTGTAGCGCGTCTGGCCGTGCAACAGCCGCGTCTGCGAATGGCTCAGGTACAGGCGCTTGCGGGCGCGCGTGATGGCCACGTACATCAGGCGACGCTCTTCTTCCAGGCCGTCGCGGTCGCTCATGGCGTTCTCGTGGGGGAACAGACCTTCCTCCAGACCACCGATGAACACGCAGTCGAACTCCAGGCCCTTGGCCGCATGCACGGTCATGAGCTGCACCGCGTCCTGACCGGCCTGGGCCTGGTTGTCGCCCGATTCGAGCGCGGCGTGCGAGAGAAAGGCCGCCAGCGGGCTCAGGGTCTCGCCGGTGTCGGCGTCGGGCGCCAGCGGCTGGTCGAGCACCGGTGCGTTCAGGTCCAGCCCCTGGCTCGCCGGACTCTGCGTGAGCGCCACCGCCTCGCGGCCGAAGCCTTCCTGCATCACGAAGCTCTCGGCCGCGTTGACCAATTCCTCCAGGTTTTCCACACGCTCCTGGCCCTCGCGTTCCTGGCGGAAGTGTTCCACCAGGCCGCTGTGCTCCAGCACCAGCTCGACGATGTCCTTGAGGTTGCTGCCCTCGCTGCGCTCGCGCATCACGTCGACCTTGGCCACGAAGCCGGCGATGGCCGTGCCCGCGCGGCCGGTGACCGCACTCACCGCGTCGTGCAGCGAGCAGCCAGCCGCGCGGGCCACGTCCTGCAACTGCTCCACGCTGCGCGCGCCGATGCCGCGCGGCGGAAAGTTGAGCACGCGCAGGAAGCTGGTGTCGTCGCGCGGGTTCTCGATCAGGCGCAGGTAGGCCAGGGCGTGCTTGACCTCGGCGCGCTCGAAAAAGCGCAGGCCGCCGTACACGCGGTAGGGCAGGCCGGCGTTGAACAGCGCGGTTTCCACCACGCGGCTCTGCGCGTTGCTGCGGTAGAGGATGGCGATCTCCGACCTTGGCACTTCCTCGCGCACCAGCGCCTTGATCTCGTCCACGATCCACTGCGCCTCGGCAAAGTCGCTCACCGATTCGTTGATGCGCACCAGCTCGCCCGCGCCGGCCTCGGTGCGCAGGTTCTTGCCCAGGCGGCGCTGGTTGTGGCCGATGAGGTGGTTCGCCGCGTCGAGGATGTTGCTGACGCTTCGGTAGTTTTGCTCCAGCTTGATCTGGTTCTTCTGGGGCACGCGGTACTCGCGCACGAAGTCGGCCATGTTGCCCACGCGCGCGCCGCGAAAGGCGTAGATGCTCTGGTCGTCGTCGCCCACGGCGAACACCGCGTTGCCCTGCACGTCCAGGCCCTCCATCGGCGGCGGCGAGAACAGCTTGATCCAGGCGTACTGCAGCTTGTTGGTGTCCTGGAACTCGTCGATCAGGATGTGGCGAAAGCGCCGCTGGTAGTGCGCGCGGATGGCGTCCTGGTCGCGCAGCAGCTCGTAGCTGCGCAGCATCAGCTCCCCGAAATCGACCACGCCCTCGCGCTGGCACTGCTCCTCGTACAGCGCGTACAGCTCGACCTTCTTGCGCGTGTCCTCGTCGCGCGCGGGCACGTCGCGCGCTCGCATGCCATCCTCCTTGCAGCCGCTGATGAAGTACTGCAACTGCTTGGGCGGAAAGCGCTCGTCGTCCACGTTGAACTGCTTGCACAGGCGCTTGATGGCCGAGAGCTGGTCCTGCGTGTCCAGGATCTGGAAGGTGGCGGGCAGGCCCGCGAGCTGGTGGTGGGCACGAAGCAGGCGGTTGCACAGGCCGTGGAAAGTGCCGATCCACATGCCGCGCACGTTGACGGGCAGCAGGGCCGACAGGCGCGTGACCATTTCCTTGGCGGCCTTGTTGGTGAAGGTCACGGCCAGCACGCCGCCCGGGCCCACCTGCCCGGTCTGCAGCAGCCAGGCGATGCGCGTGGTGAGCACGCGCGTCTTGCCCGAGCCGGCGCCCGCGAGGATGAGCGCGTGTTCGGCGGGCAGGGTGACGGCGGCGGCCTGCTCGGGGTTGAGGCCGGCGACCAGCGGCGAGGCATTCGGGGGGGTGTCCAGGGGCATCACGGGATTGTAGGAAGCGCCCGCGCACCGACCGCACCATACGTGGGGGCATATGGACGCCATAAGCATCGGTCACCGGACCATCGGTCTAGAATCGCGCACCGGGCCCAAGATTCTTGCGCCCGGTTTTCTTTTTGCCCCACGCGCGGCAAAGGGAACCGGCCAGGCCAAGCGCTCATCTGTTCAACAACAGCCCTCAGGAGCCTGGTTCATGGAGATCTTCGACTACGACAACATCCTGCTGCTGCCACGCAAGTGCCGCGTGGAAAGCCGCTCGGAATGCGACGCGGGTGTGGAACTCGGCGGGCGGCGCTTTCGCCTGCCCGTGGTGCCCGCCAACATGAAGACGGTGGTGGACGAAACCATCTGCACCTGGCTGGCGCAGAACGGCTACTTCTACGTCATGCACCGCTTCGACCTGGACAACGTGCAGTTCGTGCGCGACATGCACGCCAAGGGCTGCTTCGCGTCCATCTCGCTGGGCGTGAAGGCGCCCGACTACGCGACCGTGGACACGCTGGTGGCCGAGGGCCTGAGCCCGGAGTACATCACCATCGACATCGCGCACGGCCACGCCGACAGCGTGAAGAACATGATCGGCTACCTCAAGGACAAGCTGCCCAAGGCCTTCGTGATCGCGGGCAACGTGGCCACGCCCGAGGCGGTGATCGACCTGGAGAACTGGGGCGCCGACGCCACCAAGGTGGGCGTGGGGCCGGGCAAGGTCTGCATCACCAAGCTCAAGACCGGCTTCGGCACCGGCGGCTGGCAACTCAGCGCGCTCAAGTGGTGCGCGCGCGTGGCCACCAAGCCCATCATCGCGGACGGGGGCATCCGCTGCCACGGCGACATTGCCAAGAGCGTGCGCTTCGGCGCCAGCATGGTGATGATCGGCTCGCTGTTCGCGGGCCACGAGGAATCGCCCGGCCAGACGGTGGAAGAGAACGGCGTGCTCTACAAGGAGTACTACGGCTCGGCCAGCGACTTCAACAAGGGCGAGTACAAGCACGTGGAAGGCAAGCGCATCCTGGAGCCCATCAAGGGCCCGCTGGCGAACACGCTGACCGAGATGGAGCAGGACGTGCAGAGCTCCATCAGCTACGCCGGCGGCACGAAGCTGCTGGACATCCGCAAGGTGAACTACGTGATCCTGGGCGGGGACAACGCCGGCGAACACCTGTTGATGTGAGGCGCCGACAGGCGCCTCACATCACACGCCGAGCAGACCGCGTGCGAGCGTGTGCAGGCGGTGCCCGGGCGTCACCAGCGCGTCGAGCACGCTGAAATGGTTGAGGCCGGGCAGGTCTTCGCACACCGGCACCACCTCGGCCCCCCAGGCCTCGCGGATCAGGCGGTTCTGGCGGCGGAACTCGCCGCTCTCGTCGCCACCGGCCACGGCCACCAGCGCGCCACGCCCCTGGCGCAGGCCCGGTGAGGGCAGCCGCGCCGGGCTGGCCTTGCGCACCTGATCGGGCGTGAGCTTCAGCGAGGGCTGCACGAAGGGTGCCAGGCGCACCGGCTCCAGATCGAACACCCCGGAGATCGACAGCGCGTTGCGCACCAGCGAGGCCGGCAGGTCGGCGCCCACCTCGGGCCAGCGGCAGGCCAGCATCATGGCCGCCAGGTGCCCGCCCGCCGAATGGCCCGCCACGGTGATGCGGCTCGGGTCGCCACCGTGCGCGGCGATGTGGCGGTGCGTCCAGGCCAGGGCCTGCACCATCTGCAGCGTGATGCCGGGGATGGTGATGGCCGGGGCCAGCGCGTAGTTGGCCACCACCACGCACACGCCCAGTTGCTGGAACAGCGGCGCCAGGAAGGAGTGGTCGGCCTTGTCGAGCGCGCGCCAGTAGCCCCCGTGGATGAAGAACAGCACCGGCGCGGCACCCGCCGCACCCTGGGCCGGGAAGATGTCGAGCTGCTCCAGCGGCCCGTGCCCGTAGCGCACGTCGACCAGCGCTCCGCCCCGCTCGCGGGCCTGCTTCGAGGCCTCGGCCCAGCGCTCGAAGTACGCCGGGTGATCGGGCACCAGGGCGCGGTTGTTGTACTCGCGGTCGAGCCAGGCGGGGTCTTGGTTGAAGCTCAGGTCCATGGCGGGCGATTGTGTCATCGAGAGGCCCCTGGGGTTTCCCCTTGAGACCACCTGCGCCAAGGGGTATCTGGGGTATGCTGCGCGAATTCCGTATACAGAATTCGCACCCCGGCATGACCGCCCAGTTGCTCCGCCTCGAAACCACGCCCGACCTGGCCGACCAGGTCTATCGGGCGCTGCTCGATGCCATCAGCTCGGGCTCGCTGCGACCGGGCCAGCGCATCCGCCAGGAAGAGCTGGCCGAGCGGTTCGCGGTGTCGCGCCAGCCGGTGATGCAGGCGCTGCGCCTGCTGCGCAAGGACGGCTTCGTGCAGGACGCGCCGCAGAACAATGGCGAACGCGTGCGCGGCCTGCAGGTGGCCCCGCTGGACGGCCAGTGGATCGCCCAGGTCTACCAGGTGCGCGTGGCGCTGGACCGGCTGGCTGTGCGCCTGGCCGCTCAGCGGCGCGTGCGCATCGACCCGACCGTGCTCGCGGCCGGCCGCGCCGCCGAACGCGAGGGCGACGTCAAGACGCTGATCGACTGCGACCTCGCCTTCCACACCGCCATCTACCGCGCCGCCGGCAACCCGCTGATCGAACAGAGCGCGCTGCTGCACTGGCACCACATCCGCCGCGCCATGGGCCTGGCGCTGCAACTCGAGCACCTGCGCGCGCCCGTGTGGGACGAACACGAGGCGATCGCGAAAGCCATCGCACAGGGCAACGCGGCCCTGGCCGAAGCGCTCATCACCGACCATTCCGAAAAGGCCAGCGGCACCCTGGCCGAGCAGATCGCCTTTGCGTCGGCTGAGCCCGCCGCCGAGGACACCGTTCAACTCCGTGGTCCCCAGCTATCTCGATAGCCGGTCCACTTGCGCGGTCCCTGGTGAAAACCGGGGGCCGCGATTTTTTTTGCCCGAACACCCGCCCCCGCGCCCCGCCCTGAAGGGATCCGCACCGTGACCGACACCACCACGTCCTCTTCCGCCGTCGCCGTGCTCGGCATCGGCCTGATGGGCTTCCCCATGGGCCAGCGCCTGTGCGAAGCCGGCTGCGCGGTCAGCGCCTGGAACCGCTCACGCACCAAGGCCGATCGGCTCGCGCCCTTCGGCGCGCGCGTGGCCGACACGGCCGCCGACGCGGTGCGCGGCGCCGACCTCGTGATCACCATGCTGGAGAACGGCCAGGTGGTGGAGGACGTGCTGTTCCACCAGGGCGTCGCCGAAGCCTTGCGCCGTGGCGCCCTGGTGATCGACATGTCCTCGATCCAGCCGCGCCAGGCGCGCGACCACGCGGCCCGCCTGGCGGCCCTGGGCGTGCACCACCTGGACGCGCCGGTGTCGGGCGGTACCGTGGGCGCCGAGGCCGGCACGCTGGCCATCATGGCCGGCGGCAAACCGGCGGACGTGGAGCGCGCCCGCGCTGTGCTGGAGGTGCTGGGCCGTGTGACGCACGTGGGCCCGCACGGATCGGGGCAACTCGCCAAGCTGGCCAACCAGATGATCGTGGGCATCACCATCGGCGCCGTGGCCGAGGCGCTGCTGCTGTGCGAGAAGGGCGGCGCCGACATGGCCAAGGTCCGTCAGGCCATCTCGGGTGGCTTTGCCGACAGCCGCATCCTGCAGGTGCACGGCCAGCGCATGGTCGAGCGCGACTTCGCCAAGCGCGCCGCCATGACGGTGCAGTTGAAGGACATGCGCAACGCGCTCAACACCGCCGAAGAGATCGGCTTCGAGGCGCCGATCACCGCGCTGTTCGAGCGCCTGTTCGCCGAGGCGGCGGACCATGGCCTGTCCGACCTCGACCATTCCGCGCTGTTCGTGGAGCTGGCCAGCCGCAACGGGATGGCCTGAGAAACATTGAGTAGAATCCGCTCTGCGTGGGGACGTAGCTCAGCTGGGAGAGCGCCGCGTTCGCAATGCGGAGGTCGGGAGTTCGATCCTCCTCGTCTCCACCACTATTCAGCGCCCAACCGTTCTCGGTTGGGCGTTTTCTTTTGCGGCTTCCGCACACCACGCGGGCTTCCACGCCGTTCTGCGTGTGCCAGCCGTTCCGGGCACGGGCGACATGACCCGCCCGGTTCGCCCCTGTTCCGCCCTATCTTCTCTCGAAACCTGCGCCAACTTCTTCGCCGTGGCACACGCAGACGGTGTTGTTCGTCAACCACTTGCGCATGCGCCGACGAGAACGGTTGGCTCGCGGGTTTGCACGAGCAAAGTAGAAGCAAACCCGCGAGGCCAACCCCAGCATCACCCCTTGGGCGGGAACGGATCGTCACCGTAGCTGTTGCGCTCACGGACCTGGCCGTCACGACCTTGGATGAACATCTCGCTCTGCTGGTTGATGGCGATGTCCCGTGCGCGGTCAATCGCCTGCTGCTGCGTGTCGTGGACAGAGGTGAGGCGGTCGTTGCCTTCACCGCGCACGCCCCACTGATCACCGCCGTTGATGGGAACGACCCATTGGTTTTTTCCGCTCATTTCAAATGCTCCAAAAATTGAAAAGGACAGGCTCTTGAAGTCAGCGCGAGCCCAGGCGCTTCATGCATGGAACTCATGTCATCAGCGTCTCCTCCTTTCCCGATATCTGGTGCAGGGAGGACGCCGCCGCGCAGGGCATCGCGTACAGCCCCGCGCGTTGCTGCGTGACCACGAGCGCACCGTAGGCCGCGTGCTGTGCAACAGGCTCCGGCTTGCCCTTGTCCTTCGTCTTGATCTTGAACAGGTCGCTCGGCTTGGCGCTGTCCAAGCCCGCGCGCTGCATGATCCGTTCCGCCGTCACGGCTTCGCCCTTGAACGACCACAACGACTCGAACACTTTGGCCTGACCATCGGTGAATCGAACCTGCTTGCCGTCGTTTGGCAGCGTCGCCCATCTGAAGTCCGCCGAGAACGGCCCGTTCACCGGCGTGGCCGAATCGACGACCACTGGTGTCGCGGACGGCGACGTGGCGATGAACGTGATTCCGCCGCCGTAGAACGTGAATCGTTCCTCCAGCACCAGCCACTGGACGCCTGCGCCGAAGGGCAAGCCGCGCGTCGTGCTCGGCCTCGGTGTGATCACCCGGATGTCACCGCCTGCCACACGCACCCGATCCAGCAACACGGGTTCGTGCAGCACCCGCGACAGGTCGCGGGCCAACAGGATGGGCGACCGTCGTGCTTCGCCAAGCCGCCACACGCTGCCGCCCAGATCATCGATGCCGTCGCGGCTTTCGATGCCGAGCGCGAGGCGCATCTTCTGGCGCAGCCAATCCTCATCCAGGGCCAACGCCGTGCCGTCGTATGCTTCGACGGCCACTGGCCCACAGTCCGGGCAGCGGCACATGCGTCCGCCACGGCCATTGCCCCAAACCTGCGCCCGGTGCTGCTGGCAGTGCGGGCAGAGCACGAAGGACTGATCCACCACCGTCGGCTTGACCGCCTTGCCGAGAACGGACAGCGCCGATGCCTCGCGCGGCGACAGCGTGGCGCGCAGCACGGGCGTGCCGCCCGCAAACAGGCGGCAGATCAAAGCCCAAGCGTCGTGCGCCGCCATCGGATCAGTCCTCGATCACCGGCGTCGAACTAACCGCGTCCGCTTCCGGCGGCATTTCGTGGGCGCTCAGGGTCTGGCCCTTCTGCAAGATGCCCACCGCGACCAGATAGCCTTCCAACTGGGCCTGCATCTTGGCGTCGAACTTGTGCAGGTTCAGCCGCCCCTTGCTGGTCACCTCGATGGTGACGACCTTCGCGCGCGTGCGGCCCGGCTCCGGCGGGTAGTAGAGATTGACCTGAGCCGCCGTCACCGTCCAGTTGCCTTCCAGCGGGCCGTTCAACTTTTCCTTCAGCAGCTCATGCACAGAGCGTTGCTGGCTGGACTGCATCGCGGTGCATTCGAGTTTCAGTGCACCGTCCGGGCTGAGGAAGGTCAACGCCTTCAACTGCACCATCGAGAACCCGTCCTCGAACGCTTCCGGCACGTCGAAGCCGGTGCGCAGCATCGACAAGTCCAGCGTCGGCGACTTGATCCGGCTCGCGCTCGCCTTGACGCCGAGCACATGCTCGGCGAAGGCTTCGACCAGCATCTGTTGGTACTTCTGGCCGCCGCGCACCAGCGTGCGCACGACGCCGGTGGTCTTGGCGTACTCCAGCACCATGTGGATGTTGGGATTGCCGACGCGGCGCTTGAGGGTCGAACCCTCGAACTCCAGCCGCAGCATGGCCATGTCCTTGACGTGGACGGTTAGCAGGAACACGCCGGGGCTGCGCTCGACCAGATGTGCCACGCTGCTGTCGCCGCACTGCATCTCGCGCTTGTAGAAGGCCGAGATCGCGTTGCGCAGACCAGTCAGGTTGTGGTCGGAGCCGTTCGGCTGGCGCTTCAGCCCCAAATCGTATTGCTGGGTCTGCGGCCCGTGATGTTCCCAGAAGCTGAAGTCGTAGGCGCGCTCGAACAGCGTCGGGTGGGTGACGTAGAGCCAGAACGAGCGGTGGACGTCACTGCGGCACAGCGTCAGGCCCGCCAGCGCGGCAGCATCCGAGACCACCGCCTCGAACATCGCCTGCTTGCCCGCCGGATCGCCCAACTGGACGCTGGCCATGAGGTTGGCGGTCATCTGGTCGCGGGCGGCGGTGTCCGGCCAGACCTTGACTGCCTCCACCAAGAACTGGCTGGTCTCCGGCGTGTCGTCCCACGCGAACCCGCCCGGCACGGGCAGGCCATGTGAGGTCAGGAAGTCGCGCAGCGTGGCATCCACCGGCAGCTCGAGCATCACGTCGACAAAGGTTTTCTTCATCTTGTTCGTCCTTTCTGGATCGGCGTCGGAGGTCTGCGACCGGGGATCGGGCTGCACGGGCCAGCGACAGGGCTTCTGAACTCGCACCCCGTAGAAGTAAAGCTGCGAGATACAAGGGCGATTCTGCCCCTCGCATTTCCGCTTGTCAATCAATGGGGCACTTGTGGCACTCCGTGGTATCTTGTGGCTATACTTGCGGGCTTGATCGACATTTACCCCTGACGGGAGCAAATTGATGGCTTCGGCATTCGGAGCACGCCTGCGGCGCTTGCGCGAGGCGAAGAAACTGACCCTGCAACAGGTCGCCGACGCGGTCGGCTGCACCAAGGCCTACATCTGGGAACTGGAAATGAAGGACGGGCAGCGTCCGTCCGCAGAACGGATTCAGGCCATCGCCAAGGTGCTGGGCGTGACGATGGAAGACGTGATGGGCACACCCATGGAGCAGGCACCCGACGCCAGCCCCGAGGACGTGGCGTTCTTCCGCGAGTACGCCGGGATGACGGAGGAAGAGAAAAAGAACTATCAAGACGTCCTCAAGATGATGTTCTCCCGCAAGGAAAAAGACGGGGACTGACGATTGAGCGCAGCGCAGCCCCTCACTGGTTCCATCGCCGCCAACACCGTCCAGAAATGGTTGCGTGCGTGGTACAGCACGGGCATGCCCGACGCCATCGATCTCGAAGTCGTCCGGCAGATGCTGCCGACCACTCCCTACGGCACCGGCGTTCGTGAGATCAGGCCGCCGGTGCAGTTCAACGACGATGCCTTCGAAGGCATGCTGGCGCGCGACCCCAATGACCACGAGGTGTGGGGTATCGCCTACAACGGCAAATCGCGTCCCGAACGTCAACGCTTCACCATCGCCCACGAGCTGGGCCACTTCATCCTGCATCGCAGTCGGCAGCAGAGCTTCAACTGCGACAAGCAGAGTGTCCACACCGGCATCGACACGCTCCGCGACATCGAACGGGAGGCGGATGACTTCGCCAGCAACCTGCTGATGCCCGGCGATCTGCTGCGCGCGTGGATTTCCAGCCAGCGCATCGACTTCCACGTCCTCGGCGACATCGCCAAGCGTTTTCAGGTCTCGCTGGAGGCGCTGTGCATCCGCTACATCAAGTTCACGACGGAACGCGCCATCCTCGTCTATTGGGACAACGGTTATGTGAAGTACGAGTGGCGCAGCGGCAGCGCGAGGAGAACGCGGGCGCGCATTCGGCGCAACGGCGATCCGGCGGAACCGCCATTGGGCACTCTGGCTGCCGATGCCAGCATCACGCAGGAATGGGACGGCACGGAGATGTCCGCCGCGATCTGGTGTCCAGAAGAAGCGCAGCACATGAAGCTGCGCGAGTTCAAACACACCTTCGGTGCGCGTGATCGCGTCCTCACGCTGCTCCTGCTCGAAAGCGCCGAGCCGCGCTCGTGGGATCGGTCGTGGCAGGACGAGGAGAGCTTCGACAGCTTCGATCAGTTCGTGACGAACGGGCAGTTGCCGGATCGGCGATAGATTTGAACGACCCAGGAAAAAGAACATGGCCCGCATAGAAAACCACAAATACAGCATCGAGGAAGCCTTCCGGGAGTGCTTCTACATCGTCCCGGACTACCAGCGCGAGTACGTCTGGACCGACAAGGAAGTGCATCAGCTGCTGGAGGACATCGGCGAGCAGATTGATGCGGGCACGACGCGGGAATACTTCATCGGCACCGTGCTGGTGTCGCCCACCGAGCAGAAGAACCATTACGAGGTGATCGACGGCCAGCAGCGTCTGACCACCTTCTTCCTGCTGCTGTGCGCGCTGAAGCATCTGTTCCAGGGCGAGCCGCAGCGGCAAATGATTTCCGGGCTGATCTCGACCAGCTATGTTGACAGCGACGGCGAGGTGCGCACCAACCTGAAACTGGAGCCGCGTTACGAAAGTGCGGGCGAAGTGATGGCCAAGCTGGTGGATCTCGACGCCGATCCTATGGCCGTGCGCGCAGGCATTCAGGCGGCAGGAATTGCCAGCTTCGGCTCGCTGGAGAACCTGGTCAGTGCCTACGGCACGCTGTATCGCTACCTGAAGGACAACTACGACGACACGCCCAAGCTGAAGAAGTATTGGGGTTACTTGGCCAACAACGTGGTGTTCATTCAGATCTCCACCGACGTCAGCAGCGCGCTGAAGATTTTCGAGACCATCAACGAGCGCGGCGTGGGCCTGAACCCGATGGACTTGCTCAAGAACCTGCTGTTCACGCAGGTCAAGCAAGCGCAGTTCACCCAGCTCAAAGATGAGTGGAAGAAGATCACCAAGCCGCTGGAGAAGGAGAAGGAAAAGCCGCTGCGTTTCCTGCGCTACTTCCTGATGGCCAACTACGTCATCAAGAACGAGCGCGGCGATGCGGTGGTGCGCGAAGACGAGATCTACGACTGGTTCATCGCCAAGGACAACGCTGCGCTGTGCGATTACGCGGGCAAGCCCTTCGAGTTCGTCCGCAAGGTCATCCGCAACGTCGAGCACTACCTCGCCTTCGCCAATGGAATGGGCAACGATGGCAAACCGAGCCTGGCGATGGACAGCCTCAAACGGCTGGCCGGTGGTGCGTTCAGTTTGCACTACGTCCTGTTGCTGGCGGCGGCGAATTTCCCCAAGCCGCTGTTCGATCACTTCGTGGCGCAGCTGGAGAGCTTCCTCTTCTATTACATCTTCACCAAAACGCCGACCAAGGATCTAGAACGCAGCTTCTCTCAATGGGCCGACGAGCTGCGCGCGATTGCTGACGCCAGCGATCCGGTGAAGCAGAAGGTGCAGCTCAACGCCTTCGTCGCCGACCGCTTCGAGAAGAACATGGCTGGCAAGTCGCAGGAGCTGGCCGACGCCCTCAAGCGTTTCACGCTGTACTCGATGCAGCAGTACCGCACGCGCTACCTGCTGGCGCGGCTGACGCAGCACGTCGAGATGGCGTTCAGCGGCCTGAAGACCCCGGGCAGTCTGGAGCCCTTCACCAAACTGGAAATCGAGCACATCCTGCCCGACAACCCGAAGGCGGAACTGCGCGCCACGTGGGCGGCAGAGAACCCGAATGCCGTCTACGACGACTACAAGAATCGCCTCGGCAATCTGACCTTGCTGGAAAAGCCGATCAACATCGTCGCGGGCAACGACTTCTACACGGCCAAGCAGGTCGAGTATGGCAAGAGCGGCAACTACCTGACCCGCAGTCTGGAGGCGCTGACCGACGTCGGACAGAACACATCCGTTTCCCGGATCAACGCCAAGCTGGCTGCATTTCCTGCGTGGAATGCTGCATCCATCGAGAAGCGCCACGGACTGCTGATCACTTTGGCGCAGGATGTCTGGAAGACGTCGCCCATCGACGTCTGATCGGCAATCGCTGCCGATTCATCCATGACGACATTGCCCGCCGATGATGCGCTGACGATGCAGCAACGTGAGGTTCAGCGATTGCTGGGCCGCTGCTTGCTGCGTCTGCAGCAGTACGAAAAGTTGATGAAGGCCATCGTGGCCCACCACGAAATCTCGGCTGCTGGATCACCGCTGGCGTCGGATCAGGAGCAGCGCATCGCGGATGCCGCCAGCAAAACGCTGGGCACCTTGGTCGGCACACTCCTCGGTTCGTATGTCACCACCGACGAGGTGGAAGCTGCTTCCGAGTCCGATGCACGCGACGACATCATCTCGTTCAAGGTAAAGATGAATCTGCGCATGTCGGTTGAGGATTACGACAGGACGCAGAACGAGTTGAAGGAACTGGTGCTGCTACGGAACAACCTGGTACATCATTTCATCGACCAGCACGACCTTTGGAGCCTGGACGGATGCCGTGGCGCGCATGACACCCTGACGGCCGCCTATGTCCGCATCGATCAGCACTTCGAGCAACTGCGGGGCTGGGCTGAACACATGGATCAAGCTCGACGGTTGGCTGCAGAATTCGCCCAGTCCGATACCTTTCATGATCTGGTCATCCACGGCATCGCACCGGATGGTTCGGTGGATTGGCCTGCTGCAGGGATCGTGCGCGCGCTGCGGGAGGCCGCCGCCGAATTGGCCGTCGAGGGCTGGACGCCGGTTGCCTCGGCGGGACGCTGGATCGTAGATCGGCTCCCTGAACACCTGCCAGCCAAATACGGCTGCAGCAGTTGGCGGCAGGTCGTGCACGAATCTCGCCTGTTCGAGCTTCGATATCGTGATGTGGGCGGCCAGCGTGCGGCTTGGTATCGAGCCAAGCAGACATAGCCAGCCCCGCGTATTCCCGCCAAATCGCGTTACGCGAAGTGCCTTCGGTTCATAGCATGAGCAGCGTTTTCCATCGAAACGCCTGCCATGTCCGAACGCGAACCCTTCTCTATTTCCCCGCCGTCTGACCGGCCTCGGCACCCGCAGCAGGAAGTTGCCGACCTGCTGGCCGCAGCACTGCTGCGCCTGCGCGCGCGTCCCGCCAGCCACACCCTCGAAAACAGCGAGCGCGTTCGCCTTGGCTTCTCCGGCCAACAGCGCGTGAATGCGAACCCCGATCACCACTACGGAGTTCGCCCATGACGGCACACGCACCACCACCCGCCACCACGGTCGCCGCCCAGGTCGCCGGAATCCCCCATCTGTCGATGGGCGATCTCTGGGCACTGTGGGACGAGCATTTCGATGAACGGCCCGGCCACCACCATCGCGGCTGGCTGGAGAGCCGACTGGCCTACAAGATTCAGGAGCACGCCTTCGGCGGCCTGAAACCCTCTCTGCGCAAGAAGCTCGAAGAGGTCGGCGAAACCGGCATCCTGCCGAAGCAGTTGCGCGGCGACAGCCAGCGCCTGCTGCCCGGCACCATCCTCACGCGCATCTACGACGACGTCGAGCATCGCGTGCTGGTGCGCGGCACGGGCGACTTCGAGTATCAGGGGCAACGCTTCAAGAGCCTGTCCGCGATTGCGGGCCACATCACCGGCAGCCACTGGTCTGGCCCGGTGTTCTTCGGCCTGAAGACGCCCGCCACGAAGAAGGTGACGGCATGAGTTCCCCGCGCGCTCATTCCCTGCCGACGGTCACGCCGAAGAAGCGTTGCGCCGTCTACACCCGCAAATCCACCGACGAAGGGCTGGATCAGGAATACAACAGCCTCGAAGCCCAGCGCGACGCGGGCCTCGCCTTCATCGCCAGCCAGCGGCACGAGGGCTGGATCGCCGTCGGCGACGGCTACGACGACGGTGGCTAC
This sequence comes from Hydrogenophaga intermedia, assembly GCF_000723405.1. GTDB lineage: Bacteria > Pseudomonadota > Gammaproteobacteria > Burkholderiales > Burkholderiaceae_C > Hydrogenophaga > Hydrogenophaga intermedia. The sequence continues at coordinate 70,561 of NZ_CCAE010000007.1, forward strand.
TCCGGCGGCAACATGGAGCGCCCGGCGCTGCGCCGCCTGATGGCCGACATCGAGGCCGGGAAGATCGACACCGTGGTCGTCTACAAGATCGACCGCCTGACGCGCAGCCTGCCGGACTTCGCCAAGCTGGTCGAGGTGTTCGACCGCAACGGCGTGTCCTTCGTCTCGGTCACGCAGCAGTTCAACACCACGACCTCAATGGGGCGGCTGACGCTGAACATCCTGCTGTCCTTCGCGCAGTTCGAGCGCGAAGTCACGGGCGAGCGCATCCGCGACAAGATCGCGGCGAGCAAGGCCAAGGGCATGTGGATGGGCGGCGTTCCGCCCTTGGGCTACGACGTCGTCGAGCGCAAGCTCATCGTCAACGAACGCGAGGCGGCGCTGGTGCGCGACATCTTCCGGCGCTACGGCGAGCATGGCTCGGCGGCGCGACTGGTGCGTGAACTGGACATCGAAGGCCACACCACCAAGGCGTGGGTGACGCAAACCGGACGGCAGCGACCGGGGCGCACCATCGACCAGCAGTACCTGTTCACGATGCTGCGCAACCGCATCTACCTCGGCGAAATCTCCAACAACGGCCAGTGGTACGAGGGCCAACACGAAGCCATCGCCACCCCGGCGCTGTGGGATGCGGCGCACGCCTTCATCGAACGGCGCAAGCAGGCTCCGCGCGAACACGCCGCCAAGCATCCGGCGCTGCTGGCGGGCCTGCTGTTCGCGCCCGATGGCCAGCGCATGCTGCACTCCTTCGTCAAGAAGAAGAACGGGCGGCAGTACCGGTACTACGTTCCCTACCTGCACAAGCGACGCAACGCGGGTGCGAGCCTGTCGCCCCATACTCCGGATCGGCCGGACGTCGGCCATCTGCCCGCCGCCGAAATCGAGAACGCGGTGCTGGCGCAAATCCACGCGGCGCTCTCCGCGCCGCAGATGCTGATCGCGGTGTGGCGATCCTGCCAGCAGCATCCTGCAGGTAGCAAGCTCGACGAGGCGCAGGTGGTCGTGGCCATGCAGCGCATCGGCGACGTGTGGGCGCAGTTGTTCCCCGCCGAGCAGCAACGCATCACGCGGCTGCTGATCGAACGGGTGCAACTACACGCGCAGGGGCTGGACATCGTCTGGCGCGAGGACGGCTGGATCGGGTTCGGGGCCGACATCGGCGCGCACCCGCTTGTCGAAGAAGCCCGCGCGCAGGCCGAAGAGGCGCTGGCATGAACACCACGGCGAACCCGCGCAAGCGCACCGTCCACATCGAGGTCAGTACCGATGCCCGCAGCTACGTCAGCGGCGGTCAGCGGGTCACGCTGGTACCGTTGACGATCAAGCACCGCCAGAACCGCAAACTGCTGATCCCGCCCGCCCCCGACGCCACTGGCGCGGCAGGCGGCTTCGACGCGCCGATGATCAAGACGCTCGGCAAGGCCTTCTACTGGAAGCGGCTGATCGACGAAGGCGTCTATCCGACGACCGCAGATCTGGCGCGCGCGCTGAAAGTGGAGACAGGCTGGGCGGCCGAGGTACTGCGCATGACCATGCTGGCCCCGGACATCGTCGAGGCGATCTTCGAGGGCCGCCAACCCCGGCATCTGAACCTGCACACGCTGCGCGGCCGCCAAGACCTGCTGCCTCGAGATTGGGGCGAGCAGCGTCGGCTGCTGGGCTTCACCGACGCCTGAACCCCGTCCCCGATTTCCGCTGACGACGGCGAGCCATGTGCTCGCCGTTTTCGTTGGCGCGGGCGGATTGGCGAACCCGAAGTTTCCGCGTGGTTCGCCATTGCGTCCCTTCAAGGTTCGCCACCCGAAATTTGGAATGACACCTGTTCCTCAACAACGCAACAGGAGCGTTCCATGCAGACATCAGCAAGCAGTATCCCCCGGTCGCCCTCAACGGCGAATTCTCAGGCGATCAACAGCCTTTCACCCGGCGACCGCCGGGTGCTGAACGAAAACGAACTGGCCCAGCGATGGGGCGTCAGCCCCAAGACGCTGCAACGCTGGCGCAGCGAAGGTCGTGGCCCGCGCTACCTGAAGCTGTCCAAGCGCGTCGGCTATCCCGTGGACGCCGTCATCGAGTTCGAGCGCGACGCGCTCCACGACTCGACGTCCGAACGCGCCGCGGTTTGAGGAGCGATGCCATGAACGACATCACCCTCTTTCCCGCCGACATCGCCGCGATGTCCGTCAGCCAGTTGGCCGCACTGCCCGCCGCGCAGAAGGCCGAGATCGACAAGAACCTCGACGAAGCCCTCGACTGGCTCAAAAAGGCGCGTACCAAGTTCGATGCGGCGCTCGATGCTGCCTACGGCGAACAGGCCCGCACGGCACTGCGCGATTCCGGCCGCGACTTCGGCACCGCGCACATCGACGACGGCGCGCTGCACATCAAGTTCGAGTTGCCCAAGAAGGTCAGTTGGGATCAGAAGAAGCTGGGCGTCATCGCCGCCCACATCGTGGCCTCCGGCGAGAAGGTCGAGCACTTCCTCGACGTGAAGCTGGCGGTTTCCGAATCGCGCTTCACCAACTGGCCGCCGTCGCTCCAGCAGGAGTTCGCCGCCGCTCGAACGGTCGAGCCGGGCAAGCCGTCTTTCACCCTCTCTCTCGATTCGGAACACTGATCATGAGCACCAGCCTCATCGCTTTGCTGCGCGAGCAGCTGCCGTCCATCTACGGCGATTCCCTGCCGAGGGAGATCCACTACCGCAACGCCGACGGCAACTTGATCGCCGTCGCGCTCGAAGTGGCCACGGTGGACGAACTGGCCTTTGCCATCCAGACCGCCAACGCAGAAGCCTTGACTCTGAGTCGTCGCCGCAACGCGCTGGAAGACCTCCACGCCGAAGCACGCAAGCGTGCCGCACGCGGTGCCGACCGCATCGCCGACGTCGCTTGGGAGGGCTGATCATGAGCGCGATCATTCCCTTCCAGTTCGAGGCGCACGCCGTGCGCGTGCAGGTCGATGATGCGGGCCTGCCGTGGTTCAACGCCAGCGACGTCTGCGACGCGCTGGAGATGGGCAACCCGTCTCAGGCGGTCAAGTCCCATGTCGATGCAGAGGATCTCCAGAAATTGGAGACCCTTACGACAGGTGGTCGCCAGCGCCAGAACCACGTCAACGAATCCGGCCTCTACGCCCTGATCCTCGGCAGCACGAAGGACGCCGCGAAACGCTTCAAGCGTTGGGTGACCGGCGAGGTGCTGCCAGCGATCCGCAAGACCGGCAGCTACGCCGTCCCCGGCGCGCTGGCGGCCTTGCCCGCGCCGACCCACGACCGCGTGTCCGCGATCCTGCTGATCGGCGAGGCCGTGGCGAAGGTGCCGGGCGTGAAGCCGGGCATCGCGGCGGCAGCGACGCTGACCTGCATTCAGGAGAACACCGGCATCACCACCGAGGTGCTGCGCCGCGCGCTGCCGTCGGCCAACGAGCCGATCTGCGCCCTGAACGCCACCCAGCTTGGCAAGCTGCTGAACCGCTCGGCCAAGGCCACCAACCAGTCGCTGGCATCGCACGGCTTCCAGTTCCGAAACGACCGCGACGAATGGGAACTGACCGAGGCCGGTGAAGCCTGGGCCGAGGCCATGCCGTACTCGCGCAACGGCCATAGCGGCTATCAGATCCTCTGGAACCCTGCCGTCGCCGAGCAGTTGAAGGAGGCCGCGTGATGAGCCTCCCCATCATCTCCGCGCAGCAGCGCATGGCCGAACGCAAAGGCGTGAAGCTGCTGATGTTGGGCAAGTCCGGCATCGGCAAGACCACCCGGCTCAAAGACCTCGACCCGGCCACCACGCTGTTCCTCGACATCGAGGCGGGCGATCTTGCCGTGGCCGACTGGCCGGGCGACACCATCCGTCCGGCATCGTGGCCGGAGAGCCGCGACTTCTTCGTGTTCCTTGCGGGCCCGGACAAGTCGCTGCCGCCGGAGAGCGCTTTCTCCCAGGCGCACTACGACCACGTCATCGAGAAGTTTGGCGATCCGACTCAGCTCGACCGCTACCAGACATTTTTCCTCGACTCGATCACGCAGCTGTCCCGCCAGTGCTTTGCGTGGTGCAAGACCCAGCCGGGCGCGGTCAGCGACCGTACCGGCAAACCGGACATGCGCGGTGCCTACGGGCAGCTTGGCCAGGAGATGGTCAGCGCCTTGACCCACCTCCAGCACGCACGAGGCAAGAACGTGGTGTTCGTGGCCATCCTCGATGAACGGCTCGATGACTACAACCGCAAGGTGTTCGTGCCGCAGATCGAAGGCAGCAAGACCAGCCTCGAACTGCCTGGCATCGTCGATGAGGTCGTGACGCTGGCCGAGATCAAGGCCCAGAACCCGGATGGCAGCGACAGCAGCTTCCGCGCCTTCGTCACCCACACCCTCAATCCCTACGGCTTCCCGGCCAAAGACCGCAGCGGTCGCCTCGACCTGCTCGAACCGCCGGACTTGAACGCGCTGATCGCCAAGTGCGCAGGCACGCCCGTGCCCGCCAGCACCGCCATTCCCAAATCCCACGAATCTCAGGAGTAATCGCCATGACCACGCAGAACTGGAACGACTTCAACGACGCCGAGCAGCAGCAAGGCTTCGACCTCATCCCCAAGGGCACCATCGTCCCGGTGCGCATGACCATCAAACCCGGTGGTCACGATGACCCGTCGCAGAACTGGACGGGCGGCTACGCCACCCAGTCCTTTGACACCGGGTCGGTCTATCTCGCCGCCGAATTCGTGGTGACTGCAGGCAACCACGCCAAACGCAAGATGTGGTCGAACATCGGCCTGTACTCACCAAAGGGGGCAACCTGGGGCCAGATGGGGCGCACGTTTATCCGCGCTGCGCTCAACAGTGCCCGCAACGTCCACCCGCAGGACAACAGCCCGCAAGCCTCTGCCGCACGCCGCATTCAGGGCTTCCATGAACTGGACGGCATCGAGTTCCTCGCACGCGTGGACGTCGAGAAGGATGCCAAGGGTGGTGATCGCAACGTCGTGAAGCTGGCGGTCGAACCCGACCACCCCGACTACGCCAAGTTCATGGGCGTGCCGCCCAAGACCAAGACCGGCGGCGGTAACTCCGGCGCTCCGGCACAGGCCGCGCCTTCGTCCTACGCCACCGCCACGCCCGCCGCAGCGCAGCGCGCGCCGGTGACCGGCAAGCCCGCGTGGGCGCAGTGAGGGAGGCGAATGAAATGCTGGGTCTGCAAACGACAGGCGCGCGGCTACGGCCACACGGATGGCCGGTTCCAGACCGCCGATCCGCGCCGCTACGTGATGGACTGGGTGTTCTGCTCACGCCGCTGTCAGGACGCCTTTCACGCGCTCTATGGCAACTGGACGCGCGTGCAGGAAGGGCGCACGCCCAAGACGGAGGTCGCCATGATCGATCCGTCTGATGTCGAGCTGGGCGCGATGCGCAAATGCCTGAAGGCCTTCGGCGAGGCAGCGGGCGAGATTGGTTTCGGCAAACCGCTGGGCGACTACGCCGAAGCCGAGGCGCTGCGCGTCATCGACGCCATCGTCACCTGCTACACGGAGGCGATGGTCGAGCACCACGAGGTGACCAAGTACCCGCCTGTGCGCGGCATGGAGCCGACGCCCGATCCGTTCGGCTTCTCCGATCTGGAGGACAAGGAGTTCTGGGACGAGCCAAAGGGGAAGAAGCCATGATGGACTTCAATTCCTCGGCCAGCGTCTCCGGCCAGATCACGGCACTGATCGACATCGGGATGCAGCGCATGCGCGAGCAACAACCCGCACGCGACTATCTCGGTGCATCGCGTCTGGGCATCGAGTGCGAGCGCGCCTTGCAGTTCGAATACGCCAAGGCTCCCGTGGATCACGGGCGCGACACCGGTGGGCGGATGCTGCGCATCTTCGAACGCGGCCACGTCATGGAGGACTGCATGGTGGCGTGGCTGCGCGGCGCGGGTTTCGACCTGCGCACGCAGAGACCCGACGGCGGCCAGTTCGGTTTCTCCGACGCGCACGGTCGGCTGCGCGGTCACGTCGATGGCGTACTCGTCGACGGGCCGGAGGGCTTCCGCTATCCCGCGCTGTGGGAGAACAAATGCCTCGGCGCGAAGGCGTGGCGCGAGCTCGAAGCCAAAGGCCTCGCGGTCGCCAAACCGGTGTATGCGGCGCAGGTCGCGCTGTATCAGGCGCACCTGCAACTGCACGAGCACCCGGCGCTGTTCACCGCGATCAACGCCGACACGATGGACGTCTACGTCGAGCTGGTGGACTTCGATCCGTCGCTGGCACAGCGCATGACCGACCGCGCGGTCAAGGTCATCTCCGCAACCGAAGCCGGTGAGCTGCTGCCGCGCAACTTCAACGACCTCACCCATTTCGAGTGCCGCATGTGCGCGTGGCAAGACCGCTGCTGGAGTCCGACATGAACCACACCCCTTTGAATCAGGTGCTCGGCGAGCAATTCATCGACGCGCGCCAAGCGGCGCTGATGTTCAATCTGCCGACCTACTGGCTCTCGCAAGCCAAGGAACGCCAGCAGCGCCGCATTCCGCACTACCGCGTCGGCAAGCTCGTTCGCTTCAAGCCCAACGAACTGGAAGCGTGGATCGTCGCGCAGCAGCCCTCCGACGAGGAGGCTGTGGATGCTTGATTTCAACGACACGCACACCCCTGTTCCTCGTGACCTCGGCGCCGAACGCGAAGCGATCCGCGCCGAACTGCTGGCGCGGCTGGAATCGATGCTGGCCGCACTGTTTCCGGCAGGCCGAAAGCGCGGCGGCAAGTTCCTCACCGGCGACGTACTCGGCAGTCCGGGCGACAGTCTGGAGATCGTGCTCGATGGCGACAAGGCGGGCCTGTGGACGGATCGCGCCACGGGCGACGGCGGCGACATCTTCGCGCTGATCGCCGCCCACCACGGCATCGATGCCCACGCCGGCTTCCCGCGCACGCTCGACGCGGCGACCGAACTGCTCGGACGTGCTCCGATGGCGCTGGCGCGCAAATCGAAGAAGGAAGCGCCCGTCGACGACCTCGGCCCGGCCACCGCGAAGTGGGACTACCTCGACGCCTCCGGCAAGCTGATCGCGGTCGTCTACCGCTACGACCCGCCCGGCAGGAAGAAGGAGTTCCGCCCGTGGGACGCGCGCCGCCGCAAGATGGCTCCGCCCGATCCGCGGCCGCTCTACAACCAGCCGGGCATGGCCAGCGCCGCGCTGGTGGTGCTGGTCGAAGGCGAGAAATGCGCGCAAGCGCTGATCGACGCAGGCATCGCCGCCACGACCGCGATGCACGGCGCGAACGCCCCGGTCGAGAAAACCGACTGGTCGCCGCTGGCGGGCAAGGCCGTGCTGGTCTGGCCCGACCGCGACAAGCCGGGCTGGGAGTACGCGACGCAGGCGGCGCAGGCCATCCTGTCGGCGGGCGCGAAGACCTGCCACATTCTGTACCCGCCCGAAGAAGCGGCGGAAGGCTGGGACGCGGCGGACGCCGTGGCCGAAGGCTTCGACGTCGCGGCCTTCCTCACCCACGGCCCGCGCCTCCAGATGCACGACATCGACGAGGATGCCGCGCCGGTCGTCAGCAGCGACGAATCGGTGTGGGGCACCGAAGATGCGCTGGCGCTGGCCTTCACCCGGCGCTACCACCGCGACTGGCGCTACGTCGCGGCATGGGGACGCTGGCTGGTGTGGGACGGGCACCGCTGGCGCACCGAGGACACGCTGGCGGCGACCGACCTGATCCGCAGCGTCTGCCGCCACGCCGCCGTCCACGCCGACAACCCGAAGATCGCCGCCAAGCTCGCCACCTCCGGCACGGTCGGCGGCGTCGAACGGCTGGCGCGCGCGGATCGCAGGCACGCGGCCACCACCGCCGAATGGGACGCCGATCCGTGGCTGCTCAACACGCCCGGCGGTGTGGTCGATCTCAAGACCGGCAGGCAGCGCACGCACGACCGTGCCGACCGGATGACCAAGATCACCACGGCCACGCCCGGTGGCGACTGCCCGATCTGGCGGCAGTTCCTCGCCGAGGTCACGGGCGGCGATGCCGAGCTACAAGCCTACCTGCAACGCATGACCGGCTACGCGCTCACCGGCTCGACGCAGGAGCACGCGCTGTTCTTCCTCTACGGCACGGGCGCGAACGGCAAGTCGGTGTTCGTCAACACGCTGGCCACGATCTTGGGCGACTACGCGGCCAACGCGCCGATGGACACGTTCATGGAGACGCGCACCGACCGGCATCCGACCGACATGGCGGGTCTGCGCGGCGCACGGTTCGTCGCCGCCATCGAAACCGAGCAAGGGCGGCGTTGGGCCGAGTCGAAGATCAAGAACCTCACGGGCGGCGACAAGATCTCCGCGCGCTTCATGCGGCAGGACTTCTTCGAGTTCTTCCCGCAGTTCAAGCTGTTCGTCGCGGGCAACCACAAGCCCGCCATCCGCAACATCGACGAAGCGATGAAGCGGCGTCTGCACCTGATCCCGTTCACGATCACCGTGCCGCCCGAACGCCGCGACAAGCATCTCCAGCAGAAACTCTTGGCCGAGCGGGACGGCGTCTTGGCGTGGGCGGTCCAGGGCTGTCTCGACTGGCAGCGTCTGGGTCGGCTCGATCCGCCGCAGCAGGTGCTCGAAGCGACCGAGGAGTATTTCGAGGCCGAGGACGCGCTGGGCCGCTGGCTCGACGAACGCTGCGTGCGCGACGCCAACGCGAAATCGCTGACCGCCGAACTGTTCAACGACTGGAAGCAGTGGGCCGACTCCGCAGGCGAGTTCATCGGCTCGCAGCGCCGGTTTTCCGACCTGCTCATCACCCGTGGCGTCGAGAAGTGGCGCAACACGGCGGGCGTTCGCGGCTTCCGTGGCATTGGCCTCAAGAACCCGCCCATGCCCGCTTACACCCCATACGCCGACGACTGACAGCCATGCCGACGCATCCGACTGACACATTTGACGCACTACGTCGTAACTTTCCCCGCGCGGGCGCGTGCGCACGTCTCATGGGAGTTTCGATACCGAGTGTCGGATGCGTCAGTCCTCACCGAACGAGGAACGCAACCATGACCACCACCATCCTCGCCCTCGACTTGGGCACCACCACCGGCTGGGCGCTGCGCGGCAGCGATGGCCACATCACCAGCGGCTCCGAGAGCTTCCGCCCGCAACGCTTCGAAGGCGGCGGGATGCGCTTCCTGCGCTTCAAGCGGTGGCTCACGGAACTGAAGGCCGCGACCAGCGGCATCGACGCGCTGCACTTCGAGGAGGTGCGCCGCCACGTCTCGACCGATGCGGCGCACGCCTACGGCGGCTTCCTCGCCACCCTCACCGCGTGGTGCGAGCACCACCAGATTCCGTATCAGGGCGTGCCGGTCGGCACGATCAAGAAGCACGCCACGGGCAAAGGCAACGCAGGCAAGGAGGACGTGATCGCTGCCGTCCGCGCGCGCGGTCACGCCCCGTCCGACGACAACGAGGCCGACGCGCTGGCGCTGCTGCACTGGGCCATCGCGCAGCACGATCTGGAACGGAAGGTGTGAGATGAAGATTCCCACGCCCACCTATCGCTGTCCGCTGGCCCGCGTCCAGCCCGAGACCACCGACCTCGAAGCGATGAAACAACGCGGCTGGCGCGACCAGCACATCCTCGTCGTCAATGCCACCGACGAACGCCCCGACTTCATCGAGCGGGAGTTCATCCGTCGCCTCGGCGAACGGCTCTACGGAGGGACACGTCATGGCTGACCGTCGAACCTCGTGGACGATTGACGACGTGGCGGCGCGCTTCGAGGAAGCGGCCAGCACCGGGCGTCGCCTGCCACCCGTGCGGGTACAGGGCTACTTCAACACGTGGCCGATCATCGTGCGCAAGGAGTGGGAAGCCTTTGCCGCCGACGAGCACGTCTACCGACCGTTTCCTCCGACCCCGGACGCCATCGACCGGATGCTGGAGACGATGAAGTGGGTGCAGTGGCTGGAGGTCGAGCAACGGCATCTGGTGTGGATGCGCGCCAAGCGGTACGGCTGGCGCGACATCACCATCCGCTTCGCCTGCGACCGCACGACGGCATGGCGGCGCTGGCAGCGCGCCTTGCAGACGGTCGCCGAGCAGCTCAATGGCGTTGTCGTCGCGTAGTGATTTGGCGTGATTTGGCGCGCGTGGTCTGCAATGCGAGTGCATCGGCGGGCATCAGCGGTTTTTGAGCGTGCAACAAAAACCGGCTCCCGAGCGTAGTATTCAGTCCATGCTCGGGATCAGTGACGAAGAAGCCACAGTCGCTTCAAAGCCACGCTCCCGAGGCGAAATGGGCCCTTCCTGCGGAATAACCCATGCGGGGGGCGCGAGCGCGACGCTTTCCTAGCGTCAGGGTGCGAACCAAGGTTCGCACGGTTCGCAGGTTCGCACCCCGTCCAGTTCGCACCCTTCACTCCAACCCGCCAACGGCATCGTCCGTCGGCGGGTTTCGTTTTTCTGGAACCCGAACCCTTGAACCTTCTGAACGTCGAGTACCGCAAGGTCGAGACGCTGATCCCCTACGCCCGCAATCCGCGCACGCACAACGACGCGCAGATCGCCAAGATCGCGGCCAGCATCGTCGAGTACGGCTGGACGAACCCGATCCTGGTCGATGGCGGCAACGGCATCATCGCGGGCCACGGGCGTCTGGCCGCCGCGCGCAAGTTGGAGTTGGCGGATGTGCCGGTCATCGAACTGGCGCACCTGACCTCGGCGCAAAAGCGCGCCTACGTCATCGCCGACAACCGGCTCGCACTGGACGCGGGCTGGGACGAGGAGATGCTGGCGCTGGAACTGGCCGAGCTGTCCCAGGAAGGATTCGACCTCGCGCTCACCGGCCTCGATGCCACCGAACTGGAATCTCTGCTCGCGGACGAGGAGGCCTCCGACGCCGAGGCGCAGGACGACGACGCCAGGGATGACGCCGACGAAGTGCCTGATGCTCCGGCCACGCCGGTGTCCCGCGCGGGCGACGTCTGGGCCATCGGCGCGCATCGCCTGATTTGCGGCGACGCTTCCGATGCCGATGTGGTTGCCACGCTGATGGCGGACGAGCGCGCGGCGCTGTGCTTCACGTCGCCGCCCTACGGCAACCAGCGCGATTACACCTCCGGTGGCATCGCCGATTGGGATGGCCTGATGCGCGGCGTGTTCGCGCGCCTGCCGATGGCCGACGACGGCCAGGTGCTGGTCAACCTCGGCCTGATCCACCGCGACAACGAGTTCGTCCCGTATTGGGAGGCGTGGCTCGGCTGGATGCGCACGCAGGGCTGGCGGCGCTTCGGCTGGTACGTCTGGGATCAGGGGCCGGGAATGCCCGGCGACTGGCAGGGCCGTCTCGCGCCCAGCTTCGAGTTCGTGTTCCATTTCAACCGCGCCAGCCGCAAGCCGAACAAGATCGTGCCCTGCAAGTTCGCCGGGCAGGAAACGCACCTGCGCGCAGACGGCTCGTCCACCGCGATGCGCGGCAAGGATGGCGAGGTCAACGGCTGGACGCACGCAGGCCAGCCGACGCAGGACATGCGCATCCCCGACTCGGTGATCCGCGTCATGCGCCACAAAGGGAAGATCGGCGAAGGCATCGACCATCCCGCCGTGTTCCCGGTCGCACTGCCGCAGTTCGTCATCGAGTCCTTCACCACCGAGGGCGATGTGATGTTCGAGCCGTTCGGTGGCAGCGGCAGCACGATGCTGGCCGCCGAGCGCACCGGTCGCATTTGCCGGAGCATTGAGATCGCGCCGGAGTACGTCGATGTCGCTATCCGGCGCTTCCGGCAGAACCATCCCGACACCGCCATCACCCTGCTGGCCACCGGCCAGAGCTTCGACGAGGTCGCCGCCGAACGCGAAGTCGAGGTGGCGGCATGAACTGGTTGGCCGACAAGATCGAGCAGTGGCCCACGCCGAAGCTCGTGCCCTACGCTCGCAACGCGCGCACGCATTCGGATGCGCAGGTGGCGCAGATCGCCGCCAGCATCGTGGAGTTCGGTTTCACCAACCCCATCCTCGCGGGCAGCGACGGCGTGATCGTCGCCGGTCATGGACGACTGGCCGCCGCGCAGAAGCTCGGCCTCGACACCGTGCCGGTAGTCGTGCTCGACCATCTGACGCCAACGCAGCGTCGCGCGCTGGTGATCGCGGACAACCGCATCGCCGAGAACGCCGGGTGGGATGAAGAATTGCTGCGCGTCGAACTGGAAGGCTTGCAGGACGAAGGCTTCGACCTCGACCTGACCGGCTTCGACGCCGATGCGCTGGCCGAATTGCTGGCGGGCGACGAGCTGGTCAACGAGGGCCAGACCGACGAGGACGCAGTGCCGGATGTTGGCGAAACGCCAGTGTCACGGCCCGGCGACGTCTGGCAGCTCGGCCCGCACCGACTGCTGTGCGGCGATTCGACCGTGGCCGCGAGCTACGAGGCGCTGCTCGATGGCGAGGCCGTGGACATGGTGTTCACCGATCCGCCGTACAACGTCAACTACGCCAACAGCGCGAAAGACAAACTGCGTGGTAAGGATCGCGCGATCTTGAACGACAACCTCGGCGATGGTTTCCACGATTTCCTGCTGGCGGCGCTGACGCCGATGGTCGCGCACTGCCGTGGCGCGATCTACGTGGCGATGTCGTCCAGCGAACTGGACACACTGCAATCGGCCTTCCGCGCGGCGGGCGGCAAGTGGTCGACCTTCATCATCTGGGCGAAGAACACCTTCACGCTGGGCCGCGCCGACTACCAGCGCCAGTACGAACCGATCCTCTACGGCTGGCCGGAAGGCGGCGAGCGTCACTGGTGCGGCGACCGCGACCAGGGCGACGTGTGGCAGATCAAGAAGCCGCAGAAGAACGACCTGCACCCGACGATGAAGCCGGTGGAACTGGTGGAACGCGCGCTGCGCAATTCCAGCCGTCCGGGCAACGTGGTGCTCGACCCCTTCGGCGGTTCCGGCACGACGCTGATTGCCGCCGAGAAGTCCGGGCGCGTTGCGCGCCTGATCGAACTCGATCCGAAGTACGCCGACGTGATCGTGCGGCGGTGGCAGGACTGGAGCGGCAAGCAGGCGATTCGCGTGGCCGATGGCCTGCCGTTCGACGATCAGGCGGCGAGTTCCTCGCTGATGGCGCAGTGAATCACGAAGCCCGTCAGGTAGGGCAGACCGCGCGGGATGCCGTAGTCGCGGCTGGTCTGGCGTCTAATCGTCCAACCCATCCACTGCTGCGTGGCCGCGTCGATGGCGTCCTGCATGCTCTTGCCGTCGAACAGGCCGTTGTGGACTTCGTCCGCGAAGTGGCGTCCGTAGCGGCTGTCGAGGAAGGCGCGGACGATGTCGAAGTCCTCGCCCGTGGCATTGGCGACGGCGTTCATGGCCAAGGGCCACGCGATGCTGGCGTATCCGCCCATCGTGCCCCAGAAGCCCCAACCCTCGTTGCGGGTGGCGGGGATGTTGGTGTCGTTGCTCATTTCGTGCTCCTTGGTGGCTGCGTTGCGATGCTTGTAGTAACGCGCTGTGCGCCGAGGAAGCCAAGCTCTTTCTGCTTGGCTTCCTCGCCGTTTCGATCACGCCACGCGGTACACGCGCTCGCCGCCCTGCGCCTTGTCCGAGGTGATGGTCAGACCGAGCTTTTTCTTGAACGCTCCGGCGAAGGTGCCGCGCACGGTGTGCGCCTGCCAGCCGGTGGCGGCGCAGATTTGATTGATGGTCGAGCCTTCCGGACGCTGGAGCATCCGGATGACCTCGGCCTGCTTGCTGTTCTCGCGGCTGCGCGGCGCGGGCTTGTCGCCCTTGGCCCACGTCGCTTCGGCGGCGGTGACGGCGGCGTCCAGTTCGGGATCGACTTCAGGCAAGGCCTTCGCGGGCTGGCTGCCGGGGCGCGGCATGCCCAGTGCGTCGTAGCCCTCGGCGGCGACGCGCCAGCCCTTGCGATCCTTGCCGTCGGGCGTGATCAGGGCGCGGTTGAACATGCCTTCCAGCATCTTCGTGCGCGCGCCGCCTTTGATGTTGTCGGGAAACCACTCGATCTTGCCGCCGCTGGTGTTGATGGCCTTGGCGAGGATGGCGTGCTGGGCCGGGGTGAGTTGCGTGGTGCTCATGGTCTGCTCCTTTGCAGTGGTTGATTGGGATCGTGATGAACGCGCTGTTCCCGATGGAAGCCAAGCTCTTTCTGCTCGCACAGGAGCCATCCAAAAAATGATTGAAGAAGGTGCCGATGGGACTCTCGATTCGCGCCTACGCGCGCCACCGTGGCGTCTCCGACGCGGCGGTGCGCAAGGCCATCGCGACTGGTCGCATCACCCCGGAGGCCGACGGAACCGTTGATCCAGAACGCGCCGATGCGGAGTGGGCGCGCAATACCGAAGCGCCGCGCAGCGGCACGCGGACGAAGCCCGTGCGTGTGGCGGTTCCGCCCGAACCCGCGCCTGCGGGCGACGGCCAGGGTGCATTGCCCGCAGGTGGCGCGTCGCTGCTTCAGGCCCGCACCGTCAACGAGGTGGTCAAGGCGCAGACCAACAAGGTGCGGCTGGCGCGGCTCAAGGGCGAACTGGTCGACCGCAATCAGGCCATCGCCCATATCTTCAAGCTGGCGCGCGCCGAACGCGATGCGTGGCTCAACTGGCCTGCGCGCGTGTCGGCGCAGATGGCGGCGCGGTTGGCGGTCGATCCGCACACGATGCACGTCGCGCTGGAGGCCGCCGTGCGCGAGCACTTGCAGGAACTGGGCGATCTGCGCCCGCGCGTGGACTGATGGACATCGACTACGAAGGCGCTGCCGAGATCGCACGCGCGTGGCGCGAAGGCTTGACGCCCGATCCGCTGCTCACCGTGTCGGAATGGTCGGATCGCCACCGGATGCTATCCAGCAAGGCATCCGCCGAGCCGGGACGCTGGCGCACCAGCCGCACGCCGTACCTGAAAGACATCATGGATTGCCTGTCGCCGACCTCGCCGGTCGAGCGCGTGGTGTTCATGAAGGCCGCGCAGCTCGGCGCGACCGAGATGGGATCGAACTGGATCGGCTACGTCATCCACCATGCGCCGGGGCCGATGATGGCCGTGTGGCCGACGGTGGAGATGGCCAAGCGCAACAGCAAGCAACGCATCGATCGGCTGATCGAGGAGTCCGGTGTGCTGGCCGAACTGATCGCACCGGCGCGCTCGCGCGATTCGGGAAACACGATTCTGGCGAAGGAGTTTCGCGGCGGCGTGCTGGTGATGACGGGCGCGAACAGCGCCGTCGGCCTGCGCTCGATGCCGGTGCGGTATCTGTTCTTGGACGAGGTGGACGGCTATCCGCTGGACGTCGAGGGCGAAGGCGATGCGATCTCGCTGGCGGAGGCGCGCACGCGCACCTTCGCGCGGCGAAAAATCTTCATCGTCTCCACGCCAACGATTGCCGGAGCCTCGTCCATCGAGCGCGAATACGAGGCCAGCGACCAGCGCCGCTACTTCCTGCCGTGCCCGCATTGCTCGCACCGGCAGTGGCTGCGCTTCGAGCAGCTGCGCTGGGACAAGGGCGCGCCGGAGACGGCGACCTACGTCTGCGAATCCTGCGACACCGCGATTGCCGAGCATCACAAGACGTGGATGCTCGAACACGGCGAATGGCGAAAGATGGTCGAGGGCACGGGCAAGACGGCAGGCTTCCACCTGTCCTCGCTCTACAGCCCGGTGGGCTGGCGCTCCTGGCGCGACATCGCCGCCGCATGGGAAGCCGCCGTCAGCAAGGAATCCGGATCAGCGGCGGCAATCAAGACCTTCAAGAACACCGAACTCGGCGAGACGTGGGTCGAGGAAGGCGAAGCGCCCGACTGGCAACGCCTCGTCGAACGCCGCGAGGACTACCGCATCGGCAACGTGCCGCAAGGTGGTCTGCTGCTGGTCGGTGGCGCGGACGTGCAGAAGGATCGCATCGAAGCCTCGATCTGGGCCTTCGGTCGCGGCAAGGAAGCGTGGCTCATCGAGCACCGCGTGCTGATGGGCGACACCGCCCGCGACACGGTGTGGAAAGCGCTGGCTGCGATGCTTGCCGAGCACTGGACGCACGCCTCCGGCGCGTCGATGCCGCTGGCACGTTTCGCCCTGGACACTGGCTTTGCGACGCAGGAAGCCTATGCCTTCGTGCGCGCTTGCCGTGATGCACGGGTGATGCCGGTCAAGGGCGCGGCGCGTGGCGCGGCGCTGATCGGCACGCCGACGGCGGTGGACATGAGCCAAGGCGGCAAGCGGCTGCGCCGGGGCATCAAGGTGTTCACGGTCGCGGTCGGCATCGCCAAGCTGGAGTTCTACAACAACCTGCGCAAGGCGGCCAACGTCGGCGAGGACGGCGTCACCACGACGTTCCCCGCAGGCTTCGTCCACCTGCCCAAGATCGATGCCGAGTTCATCCAGCAGCTCTGCGCCGAGCAGTTGATCACCCGCCGCGACCGCAACGGCTTCCCGGTGCGCGAATGGCAAAAGATGCGCGAGCGCAACGAAGCGCTCGACTGCTACGTCTATGCCCGCGCCGCTGCGGCGGCCGCAGGGCTGGATCGTTTCGAGGAGCGCCACTGGCGCGAACTGGAACGACAACTGGGGATGGCCAGTCCGCCACCCCTGGATTCACAAATCGAATCACCTGTTGAGGCCACCCCAAGCGGTGGCCTCGCTGTTTCTGGCAACCGCAACCCCGGTCGGCGCGTCATCAAAAGCCGCTGGCTGGGCTGAACCACCCACTGTCCCAAGGAGCCATCATGAGCCTCACCACCCGTATCGAATCGCTGGTCATCCGCGTCGCGCAGGAATTCAACGACGTGCGCGCCAAAACCGGCAACCTCGCCAACCTGACCACCACCGACAAGTCGAATCTGGTCGCCGCCATCAATGAATTGCAGGCCGCCGTTGCCGCGTCCGGTGCCATCGACGACGCGCAGATCACCACGACCACTACCTATTCGTCGTCCAAGATCGTCGCGCTGCTCGATGCACTCAAAGCCGAAATCTTGGGTGGTGCCGACGCGGCCTACGACACGCTGGTGGAAATCCAGCAACTGCTGCAAAACGGCACCAGCGGTCTGGATGCGCTGCTCGCCGCCGTCAACAACCGCGTGCGCTTCGATGCCGCGCAGACACTGACCGCACCCGAGCAGGCCCAGGCGCGCAACAACATCGGCGCGGTGGCCGCCAGCGACGTGGGTGACACCGATACCGACTTCGTGGCCGTGTTCGAAGGCGCGCTGGTCTGATGAGCCTCGCCACCCGCATCACCGCCTTGGCCAGCCGCATCGGGCAGGAGGTCAAAACCAAGATCGACGCCAGCCACCCGGGCGTGGCCAAGGCGTGGGTGTGTTTCGGTTACGTCAGCAATCAGGTGGTGATCCGCGCTGCGCACAACGTCGCCAGCGTCACCCGGCTGGGTACGGGCCGCTACCGCGTGACCTTCGCCAGCGCCATGCCCAACGCCAATTACAGCTGGATGGCCGTCGCCCTCAAGACGCCGAACATTCTCGGGCTGCAACGCCTCGGCATCGTCCGCGCCAGCGGCGACACCCAAACCGCGCAGGTGCTCGATGTGAGCTGCGCGTCCCCGACGGCGGCGACCGATGCCGACGAAATCAACCTCACGGTGTACCGCTGATGGCCTACACACAAGCCCAACTCGATGCGCTCGAAGCCGCGCTCGCCAAAGGCGAGAAGCGCGTCACCTTCGGCGACAAGACGGTCGAGTACCGCAGCGTGGATGAACTCATGGCAGCCATCGAGGCGGTCAAACGCAACCTGTTCGAGCAGGCCGCCGCCACGGGCCTGTGGCCGGGTGCACCGCGCCAGATCCGTGTGACCACCGGCAAGGGGTTCTGAACATGCAGTGGTTTGACCGGATACGCCGCCGCGTCGGCGTGCGTCTATTGGCTGGCACCCCGTTTTACGACGGCATCGGCGGTGGCCGCCGTTCGCTGGCGTGGCAGGTCGGCAACCCCGGCGCAGTGGCGGCGCTGGCTTCGACCCAGCACGAGCTGCGTGCCAAGAGCCGCGATCTGGTACGGCGCAATGCATGGGCGGCGGCAGGCGTCGAGGCCTTCGTGTCGAATGCCATCGGCACCGGCATCAAGCCGCAGTCGATGGTGGCGGACAACGCGCTGCGCGAGGCCATCCACAGCCTGTGGTGGGACTGGTGTGAGGAAGCCGATGCGGCGGGCCTGACCGACTTCTATGGCCTGCAGGCGCTGGCCTGCCGGGCGATGCTGGAAGGCGGCGAGTGTCTGGTGCGACTGCGCTACCGTCGCCCCGAGGACGGCCTGCCGGTCGGGCTGCAATTGCAGTTGCTCGAACCGGAGCACCTGCCGACCACGCTCAATCAGGAGCTGCCGTCGGGCAACGTGATCCGCGCGGGCATCGAGTTCGACCGGCTTGGGCGGCGCACGGCCTACCACCTGTACCGCTCGCATCCCGGTGACGGTTCGATGGCCCCGATGTCGGGTACCGGTGGCTGGGTGGGCGGCCTCGACACCGTGCGTGTTCCGGCCAGCGAGATCGTCCATCTGTTCCGCCCGCTGCGTCCCGGCCAGATCCGGGGTGAACCGTGGCTCGCCCGCGCGCTGGTCAAGCTCAACGAACTCGACCAGTACGACGACGCCGAACTGGTGCGCAAGAAAACCGCCGCGATGTTCGCGGGCTTCATCACGCGCCTTTCGCCCGAGGACAACCTGATGGGCGAAGGGCTGCCGGACGCCAATGGCGCGGCAATGGCGGGACTGGAGCCCGGCACGATGCAGATTCTGGAGCCGGGCGAGGATGTGAAATTCAGCCAGCCCGCCGACGTCGGCGCGAGCTACGCCGAATTCCTACGGATGCAGTTTCGGGCGGTGGCCGCCGCGATGGGCATCACCTACGAGATGCTCACCGGCGATCTGACGCAGGTGAACTACTCGTCGATCCGCGCGGGGCTGCTGGAGTTTCGTCGCCGCTGCGAAGCCATCCAGCACAACGTGATCGTGCACCAACTGTGCCGCCCGATCTGGCGCGCGTGGATGGAACAGGCGGCGCTGGAGGGCGCGCTGGCATGGCCGCAGTTCAACCAGAACAAGCGCGACTACCTGTCGGCGCGCTGGATTCCGCAGGGCTGGCAGTGGGTCGATCCGAAGAAGGAATTCGACGCGATGCTCACGGCCATTCGCGCAGGGCTGCTGTCGCGCTCGGAAGCTATCTCGGCCTTCGGCTACGACGCCGAGGACATCGACCGCGAAATCGCCACCGACAACCAGCGTGCGGACGAACTCGGGCTGGTGTTCGACTCCGACCCGCGTCACGACAAACAACCAATTGCAGCGGTGGGCACGCAACCCGTCGCACCACCGCAAGATCCACAGGACGATTGATATGACCCTCATCCATCTGGCGTCGCGCCTCTACGGCACGCCGCTGCTCATCGCGCGCCCCAAACTCGACGTGATCCTGTCGGTGCTGGGTTCGCGCATTGGCTTGCTCCCCCAGAGCCTGCCCGATCTGGACATGGCACTGCCTGCGCCACGTCAGTCAGTTCCATCGGCGCAGACGGGCATCGCCGTGATCCCAGTGGTGGGCACGCTGGTCAAACGGGCGATGGGCATCGAGGCCGCGTCTGGCCTCATGTCCTACGACGAGATCGACGACCGGCTGGATGCGGCGCTGGCCGACCCGCAGATCGGCGGCATCCTGCTCGATCTGGATTCCTCCGGCGGCGAGGCCGGTGGCGTGTTCGAACTGGCACAACGCATTCGCGCCGCCAGTGCCATCAAGCCGATCTGGGCGCACGCCAACGATGCCGCGTACTCGGCGGCCTATGCCATCGCGGCCGCCTGCCAGCGCCTGACGCTGTCGCAAACCGGCGGCGTCGGTTCGATTGGCGTGATCGCGCTGCACGTCGATCAGTCAGTGAAAGATGCCAAGGACGGCATTTCCTACACCGCCGTCTACGCCGGTGGCCACAAGAACGACTTCTCGCCGCACGAGCCCTTGAGTCCGCAGGCCAGCACGGTGCTGCAGGCCGAAGTGGATCGGCTCTACGACCTGTTCGTGAATCAGGTTGCCACGATGCGCGGCCTCGATGCAGACGCTGTGCGCGCCACCGAAGCCGCTGTGTTCCACGGTGATCAGGCGGTGGCGGTAGGCCTTGCCGATGCGGTGCTGCCGCTCGATCAGGTGCTCACCGAATTTGCCGAAGCGCTGGCATCGCAACGCCGCTTGGTGCAGCCGGGGCTGGCGCGCGCGTCGCCTTTGAGCCTGCCATCCACAGCCCTGACCCAAAGCCGTTCATTCACCCTGGAGAACCCCATGACCGACCATGACCCGCAACACGACGACGCGCTCGATCCCATCGATCCCGCCTCGCAGGACGAGCCACAGCAACCCGCAAGCGATCCGCAACCGACGCCTGCCGCCAGCGCTGCGCTGGCCCAAGCGCGTGCCACCGGTATCGGCCAGGCACAGGCCATTGCCGAACTCTGCCTGATCGCAGGTACACCGCAACGCACGGCGGAGTTCCTCTCTGCTGGTCTGTCCGAAGCGCAGGTGCGCCGCGCCTTGCTCGACGCCCGTGCCGAGCAGCCGGAAATCGCCTCGCGCATCACTGCCGACGCCGGGACGTCACTGCATCCCGAGCACAGCCCGGTGGTGGCCGCCGCCAAGAAACTCGCCCACAAGGAGTAAGCCATGACTGCCATTGCCCAGCCCAAGAACCTCGGTGACGTGCTCAAGTACGAAGCGCCGAATCTCTACTCGCGTGAAACCAACACCGTCGCCGCCGCACAGAACCTCGCCCTCGGCACCGTGGTGGGCCGCGATACCGCCACGGCCAAGCTCAAGGCTTTCGATCCCGGTGCATCGGACGGCAGCGAAATCGCCATCGGTGTGCTCGGTAACGACGTGGACGCCACGCTGATCGACCGCGACGACGCGATCCTGATCGCCCGTCACGCCATCGTCGCGCGCGGCGCGCTCATCTGGCCGACCGGCATCACGCCCACGCAGAAAGCTGCCGCCGAAGCACATCTGACCTTCCTCGGCGTGCTGGTACGCGACAGCGCCTGAGCTAACGCATCACCTCATCCCCGCTAAAACCCGCCGCTGGCGGGTTTCGTCATTTCTGGAGAACCCAAATGCAAAACCCCTTTGAAAACCCCGGCTTCTCGATGGCCAGCCTCACCACCGCCATCAACCTGCTGCCCAACCGCTACGGGCGGCTGGAACAACTCAACCTGTTTCCGGCCCGGCCTGTGCGCACCCGACAGATCCTCGTCGAGGAATTCGCCGGACGTCTGAACCTGCTGCCGACCCGTGCGCCGGGTTCACCCGGCACCGTGGGCGAGCGTGGCCAGCGCAAGCTGCGCTCCTTCGTGATCCCGCACATCCCGCACGACGACGTGGTGCTGCCGGAAGAAGTGCAAGGCCTGCGCGCCTTCGGCTCGGAAACCGAGATGGAGGCCATCGGCGGCGTGATGGCGCGTCATCTGGAGACGATGCGCAACAAGCACGCCATCACCCTGGAGCACCTGCGCATGGGCGCGCTCAAGGGTGAAATCCTCGACGCCGACGGCAGCACGCTGGTCGATCTGTTCGACGAGTTCGACATCAGCGCGCAGAGCGTGCCCTTCGAGTTCTCCACCGCCACCGACAACGGCCAGCTCAAAAGCGCCTGCCTGGAATTGCTGGGGCTGATGGAAGTGGGCCTTGCGGGCGAGTTCTCCACCGGCATCCACGTACTGTGTTCGCCAGAGTTCTTCCGCGCGCTGACCACCCACAAGGAGGTCAAGACCGCCTACCAGAACTGGCAGCAAGGCGCGGTGCTGATCAACGACATGCGCGCAGGCTTCAACTACAGCGGCATCACCTTCGAGGAGTACCGGGGTCAGGCGTCCTACGTGCAGGCCGACGGCACGCTGGGCACGCGCCGCTTCATCGCCGCCGGGGAGGCCCATGCCTTCCCGCTGGGCACGGTGGACACCTTCGCCACCTACTTTGCACCGGCGGACTTCAACGAAACGGTGAATACGCTGGGCCAGCCGCTGTACGCCAAGCAGGAGCCGCGCAAGTTCGACCGGGGCACCGATCTGCACACGCAGAGCAATCCGCTGCCGATGTGCCATCGCCCCGGCGTGCTGATCAAGCTGACCTCGGCCTGATGGACGTCACGACGCTCTATGAGGCCGCGCGCAACGCCGGGCTGCTCACCGCCGTCACGGTGGCGGGCGGTCCGGTGGTGCATTGCGGCTTTCGTGCGCCGGATGAAACCGTTCTCGATGGTTTCGCGCTGTCACGCGACTACCAGCTCGATTATCCGGCGGCGTGGCTGACGCTGGCCGCTGGCGACACCGTCGAGGTTGCGGGCGCGGCCTATCAGGTGCGCGACGTGCGCGCCATCGGCGACGGCACCGAGCGTCGCGCTTCGCTCTCCCAACTTTGAGGATTCCACGATGAACTCCGTCCGCGAGCGCGTCTTGCGGGAAGTGGTCGCGCGCCTGTCATCTGCCATTGCACCGATCCCGGTGCTGCGCATGCCCGCCGTTCCGGTCACCCGCGAGGCCAGTCCCGCGCTGCTGCTGTTTGTCGACGGCGACAGCATTGCCGCCCACGCCAACCACCTCGTCGACCGGCTGTTGATCGTCCGGCTCGCCGTAGTGGCGCGTGGAACGGATGCCTTCGACGTCGCCGACCGGGCGCTGGTGGCGGCGCACGCGGCCTTTCTGGCCGACCCGAATCTCTCCGGGCTGGCGATTGCCGTGCGCGAAATCGACTGCGAGTGGGACGTCGACGACGCCGATGCCGGTGCCGTCCTGCTGCCCGCCCGCTACGAAGTCCGCTACCGCACCCACGCCCTCGATCTCACCCAAACAGGATGAACTTTCCATGCACATCGAACTGATCAAACCGCACACCCACGCGGGCAAACGCCACGCCGTGGGCGACCGAATTGAACTCAACGACGCCAGTGCCCGCTGGCTGATCGCGCAGGGCGTGGCCAAGGCTGCCGCGCCTGTCGCCGATTTCAAACCCAATCGCCGCGATGCCACGTCCGGCACTACCCGAGGAGACTGACCATGGCTTACTTTTCTGGACAAGGCCGCGTCTACATCGGCGCGCGCGATGAACTCGGCAACCCGGCCGGACTGACCTTCGTCGGCAACGTGCCGGAGCTGAAGGTGTCGCTGTCGGTGGACACCATCGAGCATCAGGAAGCGCAGTCGGGCCAGCGCCTGACCGACCTGCAGCTGATCAAGACCAAGAAAGGCGAATTCGCCTGCACGCTGGAAGAACTGATCGCCACCAATCTGGCGCTCGCGCTCTACGGCACGACGACCACGATCACGCCCGGCACGGTCACCGGCGAGCTGCTGCCCAACCCGGTCACGCCCGGCAGCCTGTATCCACTGGCGCTGCAAAACGTCTCCGCCGTCCAGATCCAGGATGCGGATGCCAATCTGCTGCCTGACACCCAGTACAGCGTCAACGCCAAGCACGGCTCGCTGGTGATTCTGGATGCCACCACCGGCGGCCCGTACACCGAACCTTTCACCGTCGATTACGCCTACGGCGCGGCGCAGAGCACGGCGATGTTCACCCAGCCGCTGCCCGAGCGCTGGATTCGCTTCGAGGGCTTGAACACCGCCGACGGCAACCGCGAGGTGGTGATCGATCTCTACCGCGTGGCCATCAACCCGGCCAAGGAGCTGTCGATCATCACGGATGAACTGCTGAAGTTCGAGCTATCGGGTCAGGTACTGGCCGACCTCACCAAGCCGGTCGGCGGCGATCTCGGCCAGTTCGGTCGTCTGGTGCTGCTGTGACGACACTCGCGGAGATGGCGACGATGACCGACTTCCAAACCTTTCCGCCTGCGCCGGTGGTGGTTCAGATTTCCTGCGGCGCACTGGAATTGACGCCCGTGCGTCTGGGCGAGCTGCCGCGCCTCTTGGCCGTGGTGCGGCCCTTTGCCGACGCCATCAGCGCCGAACCCGACTGGCTGGACTTGCTGGCCCGCCACGGCAACGGCGTGCTGGAACTGCTCGCGCTCACCACCCGGCGCGAGCGGGCGTGGATCGACGACCTGTCGCTGGACGACGCCGTACAACTGGCCGCCGCCGTGTTCGAGGTGAATGCGGATTTTTTCGTGCGCCGGGTGGTGCCAGGCATCGCCCGCTCGGCAGATCAGCTGGCTCCGCTGATCCGCACGCTTGGGACAGCGCCGTCGCCCGCCTGATCCACGCCGGGCACGACCTGCACGCCGTGTTCGGTTACAGCGTGCCGCAGGCCTTGGCCTTTCTGCGCATCGAAGGGGAATTGGAACGCCAGCGTCTGGCGCAACTCGTCGGCGTGGTCGCCGTCGCCGCACAGGGCGAGAAGCGTTCCATCGAACAACTGCAACGCGATCTCTCGAAGGAGTGAGGCCATGCGCCTGACGCTCACCACCTCCGGCTTGCTCGATCCGCGCCAGTTGTCGGCGTGGAGTCTCGAGCGCCAGCGCGCCATCCGGGCGGCGGTGGCCAAAGGGATGCAAGGCGGCGGGCGTGAGGTGCGCGAAGCGGCGCGGGCCGAGATGCGCCGTGCTTTCACGATCAAACGCGCGAGTTTCGCGTTTTCGATGAGCACCAAGCTGTTCGACAAGAAGCCCAATGAGCTGCCCGCGCTGTGGGTGGGCAGCAAGATTCCGTGGCTGGGTATCCACCAACGCGGCGGCACCGTCAGCGGCAATTTGCTGATTCCGCTCTTGCCGGGCCGCATCGGCCCCAAACGTTTCAAGGCAGTGATCGACGGCCTGATGCGTTCGGGCAATGCCTGGTTCATCGAGAAAGACGGCCGCGTGCTGTTGATGGCAGAAAACAGCGCCGAAAACAGTAGCCAGCTCGCTCGTTTCAAACGCGCCGAACGCGGCCGCACGGGCACCAAGCAGATCAAACGCGGGCAGGAAGTCCCGATAGCCGTGCTGGTCAAGCGCGTCGATCTCAAGCGCCGCCTCGATCTGGGCGGCAGCGTGCAACGCACACTGCCTGCCTTGGCGCGGGCGATTCGACAGGAACTGGACAAACTCTGATGGCAAGCAACCGCGCGCAAATCCTCATCACCGCCGTCAACCAGACCCAAGCGGCTTTCAATGCCGTCAAGGGCGGGCTGTCCGGGCTGGCCTCGGCTGCGCAGAGCGTCAACGGCATGCTCGGCAATCTGGGACTGGCAGTGACGGCGGCGGGCATGGTCGCGCTGGTCAAGTCCAGCATCGATGCCGGAGACGAGCTATCCAAGATGTCCCAGCGCGTGGGCATCAGCGTAGAAATCTTGTCGCTGTGGAACCCGGCGGCCCAACAGGCCGGAGTGTCGAGCGAAGCCTTCGAGAAGGGGCTGCGCAAGCTCTCCACGACGATGGTCGATGCCGCCACCGGCGGCGAAGATGCGGCGCACAGCTTCAAGGCGGTGGGCGTCGAATTCAAGAATCAGGATGGCACGCTGCGCGGCACCGATGCCGTATTGCTCGATTTGGCCGAGCGCTTCAAAGCCATGCCCGATGGCGCGGAGAAATCGGCGCTGGCGGTGCAGATCTTCGGCAAGGCCGGAGCCGAGCTGATTCCGTTCCTGAATCAGGGGCGCGACGGCATCAACGAACTCACCGACGAGCTGCGCTCGCTCGGAATCGAGATGAGCGGCGAATCCGCCGCGCAGGCCGAGGTGTTCAACGATGCCCTGGACAAGGTGAAACTGGCCACCACCAGTATCGGCACGCAGGTGATGACCGCTTTTCTGCCCGCGCTCAACGAGATGGCGCTGGGCATGGTCGAGTCGGCCAAGGAAGGCGGCACGCTGCGGGCGATTCTGGATGGCGTGGTGCTGGTGCTCAAAACTCTGGCGCTGGGCGCGGCCACCGTCGGCAAGGCCTTCGTCGCTTTGGGCGAGGCCATCGGCGCGGGCGTGGCGGCAGCGGTCGAAGCCCTCAAGGGCAACACCGCTGGGGCCAAGGCCATCATCGCCGACCTCAAGGGCAGCCTGATCCAGCGCCTCGACGAACTGGCCGAGTTCCGTGACAGCCTGTTCGACCCCAAGCCCATCGAGGTCAAAGCGCCGCAGATTCAGGCCGATCCGACGCTGCTGGCGCGCATGGCGAGGCCCAAGCCCGCGCAGGACACTTCGGGTGCCCAAACCACGCTGCTGAAAGCACGGCTGGATGCGGAACTCGCCTTGCTCAAGGACAAGCTGCAACGCGAGCAGACCGCGCTGGATGCGGCACTGGAAGATCGTCTGGTGTCGGTGCGCGACTACTACGCGCAAAAAAAAACGCTGGAACAGCGCGAACTCGATGCCGAAATCGCGCGCAAACAGCAGGAATTGGCGCGCAGCCAACAGACGGCCACGGGCGGTAAATCAGAAAACGACCGCCTCAAGGCCCAAGCGGAGGTTGCCAAGACCGAAGCTGAACTGATCGTCCTCAACAACCACCGCGCCGACATCGAGCAGGCCAACGCCCGCAAGGCTGCGCAGGCCGAGCGCGAACTGGCCGATGCCTTGGCGCAGGCGCGTGAGGAACTGGCGCAGATCACCGGCACGGCAACGGATGCCGACCGGCAGGCGGCGATTGCGCGCAGCTACCGCGATCTGCGGGCACGGCTGGCGGCGGAAAGCGATACCGACGGCGTGTCGCTGGTGGATCGGCTGATCGACGTGAAAGCAGCGCAGGCCAACCTCGCCGCGCTGGAAGCCCAATGGCGTCAAGTCACCGAGCGTCTGCGCAATGCGCAGGAGGCCATCGGCATCCAGCAGCAGGCCGGATTGCTGACCGAAGCGCAGGCGCGCCAGCAGATCGTGACGCTGCAACGGCAATCGGCCACCGAGATGGAGCGACTCTTGCCCGCGATGCAGCAGGCGGCGGTGGCCATCGGCCCGGATGCGGTGCTGCGCGTCGAAGCGTGGAAGAACGAGCTGGCGCGCACGCGTCTGGTCGTCGATGAAATGGCTCCGCTGTGGAACCGCATCGGTGAGAGTTTTGGCAGCGCACTGAGCGGCATGATCACCGGCGCGCAGACCTGGCGCAGTGCGATGGCCGGCCTGTTCCAGCAGGTGGCCGACGCCTTCCTGCAACAGATCGTGATCCAGCCCTTCCAGCAGTGGATCGCCATGCAGGCACGAATGCTGGCGCTCAAGCTCGGTTTCATCCAGCAGGAACAAGTGGCCGATGCCGCCGCCAGCGCCACCACGCTCGCCCAGAAATCGGCCCAGACCACGGCGGAAGTGTCGATGGATGCCGCCAAGGCCGGTGCCGGTGCGGCGGCGTCGCAGGCCTCGATCCCCATCGTCGGCCCGGGGCTGGCGATTGCTGCGATGGTAGCGATGGTCGCCGCCGTCATGGCGCTCTTGGGCAAGGTGAAGAAGTTTGCCGCCGGTGGCTTGGTGTCGGGCGCGGGCACGGCGACCAGCGATTCGATTCCGGCGCGGCTGTCGGCAGGCGAATACGTGGTGCGCGCCGCCGCCGTGCGTCAGGTTGGCGTGGCGTTTCTCGATTCGCTCAACGGCCTGTCCATCGGGCCGCGCTTCAAAGGCGGCGAACTGGCCTTCGCGGCAGGCGGCCTCGTGCCGGAGGTGAAGGTGCCGCCCACGCAGCCACAGATGAATCAGGCGGTGCGCATCGTCAACGCCATCGATCCCGGCGTCACCCACGACCACCTGCAAACACCGGCAGGCGAGCGGGTCATCGTCAACATCATCGGGCGCAACGCGCGGGCCATTCGCTCGGCGCTGCAGAACTGAAATCCAAGGAGCCTCTCATGGCACTGCTGTTCATCGATGGCTTCGACCACTACGACCCGCAAGCGCTGGACGACTACGGCCAACCGTGGCTGGCGCGCGGCAAGGCGGCCTACCTCTCGCCACAGGCCACCCGCGAGCAGGGGCGGCGACCTTCATCGTTCGCGCTGCGCCTGCCCGAAGGGTCGGGCGGTGGTTACGTCAAGAATCTGGACGCCACCAAGACCAGTCTGATCGTGGGCGCATCCATTCGTGTCGTGGCCTATGAGAACACCTACACCGAGCCGCTGCTGCTGGGCGTGCGCGACGCCAACGCGCAGATCGCGCATCTGGTGAAGATCGGCGAGGACGGCAGGCTCAAGCTCTACCGCTGGCAGTATGGCTACGAGCAGTTGATCACCACCTCGGTCAGCACCGCCCCGGCGCGCGGCTGGCACTACGTCGAACTGCAGGTGACGCAAGGCACCAGCAATGGCGTGCTGTCGGTGCGACTGAACGGCGTGCTCGCCATCCAGATGAGCGCGCAGAACACGATTCAGGGCGGCGGGCAGTTGCTCACGGCGTTTCTCGGCGCGATTCCCGGCCAGTATTGCCCGCTGACCATCGACGTCGACGACTTCTACATCGCCGACACCACGGGCACGATCAACAACACCTTCTTGGGCGACGTCCGCGTGGATGCCTTGCAGGCCAGCGGCGCGGGCAGCCTGAACCAGTGGACGGTGACACCGTCCGGCGTGAATGCCTGGGAGGCCGTCAGTGACGAGGATGAATCCACCTTCATCAGCGCACCCAGCGCCGGACTGCGCCAGTCCTTCGATGTCGAGCCGCTGCCGGTGATGGCCACGCCCGCGATCTTTGGCGTGCAGTTGACGATGCTCTCGCGCAAGACCGATGCGGGCCTCGGCAAGCTGAAAGGGCTGGTGGTCAGTGGTGCACAGACCGCTTCGAGCGCCGAGGTGATCCTGCAGGAACAGCAGGCGTGGCAATGCGCACTATTCGAACGCAATCCGAACGGCAATGTGCAGTGGACGGAGAGCGCCTTCAATGCCGCCGAGTTCGGCGTGGAGTCGGCGTGACAAAACGACAGGATCGGCGCTTTGCACAGCCGCAGGCTGCCCATCAGGGTGCCGCACAGGGAGGTGCGGCATGACCGACCGGAGAGTTGCGGCGCACATCGCCGAAACCGGCAGCCAGCCCGCGCCGGGCAACGAAGCATCGCGTGTTCTCGGCGAAGTGCTGTCGCGTGCCGGTGCAGGCAGCGCTGTCGCCACCTTCACGCCAGAAACCGCCAGCGCGCCGTGGCCGCCGGATCAGGCCGCTCACTGGCTGGTGGAATCGCTGGCGCGCCCCTGGCCACCGCTGGTCGGGCCGGTGTTCGTGGTCGAGGTACTGCGCCGGGACACGGCATCGAGCGCCATCGTTGCCACTGGCATGGATGCCTTCGGCGATGCGCCGTGGCCGGACGCGCAGCACGGCGTGTTCGCCTTCCGCCACGACTGGTCTGAAGCGCTGGTCGAACGGCTGGAGTGGCAAACCAGCGTCACGCGGCTGGCCAGCGGCAATGAATCGCGGCAGGCGCGGCGCAAGGTGCCCCGGCGCTCGTTGAGCTACCACGTCGGCCACGCACGGGCGACCGATGCGCTGGTCGCCGACTGGCTGGCCGATCATCTGGGCAAGGCGTCGTGGTGGCCTCTGCCGCAGTACGCGGTGCCGCTGACCGCCAGCGCCGAAGCCGGTGCCTTTGCGTTGGATGTGGCCGACGCGGACTGGCGGCACTTCGTGGCGGCCAGCGCCGATCTGCGGCTGACGTGGAATGGCATCGAGGGCTGGAACGAGGCCGACGTGTTCGCGCTGCTCATCGCCCCCGATGGCTGGCAGCAAGTGCGCCTGAACAGCATCGACAGCGAGGTGCTGTGGCTAGCGGAACCCTTGGCGCGCGCCGCCGGAACTGGGAGCAGCGTGATGCCGCTGGTGTGGGGCCGCGCCGTCGATCCGGCGGATTTGACCCAGTGGGTGCCGGGCATGGTCGGCGGCACGGTGGTGGCGCAGGTCGAACCCGCGCCGCCACCCGATACCGGTCTGCTGGCAGACCCGTGGCTCGACGATCTGCCGGTCTGGCCCGATGGCAACTGGCGTGACGATCCGGCGGTTGGCGCGCAAGCGACGATCACCCGGCAGGATTTTTCGCCTGCCGATCCGTGGCTGCGCCGTGACGATCCGTGGCCGACCACCACCTTCCAGCGCCGCTATCTGGCCAGCACGCCCGAGGACATCGCGATCTGGCGCGAGCGTCTGTGGCAAACCGAAGGCCGCTTGAACGCCTTCTGGCTGCCCGATGGCTTGGCTCCGATCCTGTGGGTGCGCTTCGAGGCCGATCCCGAGGACGGTTTTCTGCGGGTGGAGGGCCAAGACCTCTCCGCCTTCTGGCATCGTCCTGCCGCCTGCCTGATCGTGCATCCGGACGGTTATCAGCAGTACGCGCTGACGGCGACCTGTCATCTGGATCAGGGCGGCGTACTGGTGCTGCGCTCCGGCCTCGACGATTGGGTGCCCGAAGGCAGCCGGGTGATTCGCCTTGCGCGCTGCCGCCTCGACCACGACGCCATCGACCTGTACTGGCACAGCCCGACGCTGCTGGAGATCGCGCTGACTGCGCGTCAGTTGCCCGAGCCGCGCGGTAACGACCGCCAAACGTATGGAGAGTACGCCGTATGAGCAACCAACCGCTGATGGAAGTCGAGCTGTACGCCTTCTCCAGCAGCAACGCGCAGTTTTTTCTGACCCCGCACGAATTCGATGTCGATCTCGACGGCACGCCGTACACCAGCCTGTCCATCGAACGCAACGAACTGGCGCTGGGGGCTGAAGCCGCCAAATCGGCGCTGGAACTCAAGCTGCCGCCGAGCTGCGATCTGGTGCGTCACCTGCTCGCGGCCTCGCTGACCGGCGACACCACTTCGGTTACCTTGCGCATCGGGCGGCGCGACACCTGGGGCGACTACTGGTGGCTGTCGGGCACACGCTGGATGGGCCGGGTGCTGGGCGTCGAGATCGACGCCGATGCAGCCCGCATCCGCTGCGAATCCGCGCAGGTCAGTTTGAAGCGCATTGGCCTGCGCAGGCTCTACAGCCGCAAGTGTTCCCATGTGCTGTATTCCAGTGCCTGCGGCGCATCGCCGATCACCGGCAGCGCCTTCGTCCTCGACGTCTATGGCCGCAACGTGGAACTCGATCGCGGTGTGCCCGGCAGCGTCAGCGGCGGACTGGCCGGTGGCTGGCTGCAAACGCCCGATGGCGCGCGCCACATGATCATCAGCGACTACGGAAGCGGTGTGGAGCTGCTCTATCCGGTGTCCATCGAGCCCGGCGCGGAAGTGCTGCTGACCGTTGGCTGCGATCACAGCACGGCCACCTGCCAGTCGCGCTTCGACAACCTCGACAACTACGGCGGCTTTCCCGCCATCCCGAGCAAGAACCCGTTTTCGACGGGCGTGTTCTGAACCCCCTTCTTAGGAATTTCCATGTGGTACCTCGTCGTCATCGTGGTGGCGGCGCTGGTGTCGGTCGCGCTCGCGCCGAAACCGCCCGAACCCAAACCGGCATCGCTTTCCGACGTCGATGCACCCACCGCCGAAGAAGGCCGACCGATCCCGGTCGTGTTCGGCACCGTGCTGCTGCGCGGGGCCAATGTGGTCTGGTACGGCGATCTGGCCGCCGATCCGATCCGCAAGAAAGGTGGAAAGAAATGAGCATCGATGTGATCGTCACCATCGACGACGTGCGCGCCGTGGGCCTGTGCGTGAACGGCTCGCGTGCGTGGTTTGAACGGCACGCTCTGGATTTCCGTGCCTTTCTGCACGACGGCGTGGCCTCCGACACCTTGCTGGCCACGAATGACGCGATGGCCTTGCGTGTGGTCGAGCACGCCCGCGCCCGATTTGCGCAGGAGCACGGCTGATGGGCGGCAGCAGCAAGAAGCAAACCGTCGGCTACCGCTACCGCATGGGTCTGCATCTGGTGCTCTGCCAAGGCCCGGTCGATGCCGTGCAGGAAATCCAGATGGGCGAGCGCACAGCGTGGGGCGATGCCGACCGTGGCCCGCTGTCCAGCGGTCACGGCCTCGCCAGTCTGTCCATCAACAAGCCGACGTTGTTTGGCGGCGACGAGCGCGAAGGCGGTGTGATCGGCACCATCGATGTACTACCCGGCAACTCTGGTCAGGGGCGCAACGATTACCTGATGGCGCGTCTCGGCAGCGCGATTCCGGCATTCCGGGGCGTGCTGTCGCTGGTGGCGCGGCAAATCCAGTTCGCCGCCAACAATCCCTACCTCAAACCGTGGGCGGTGCGTGTGCGCCGTTTCACGGCGGGCTGGTTTGAAACACCGTGGATGGAGTGGAACGCCGAGGTGCGCGTCTGGGATGACGACAGCGGCCAGGAGGTAAGCGTGGGCATGAACCCGGCGCACATTCTGGTGCAGTGCCTCACCGATCCGCACTGGGGCATGGGCTATCCGCAGGACTGCATCGGCTGGAGTTTCTGGAACGCGGCGTGGGCGTTGTCGGACGAGGGCTTCGGCCTGAACCTGATCTGGACGCGCCAGCAATCCATCGAGAGTTTCATCGGTCAGGTGATCGACCACATCGGCGGCATCCTCTACACCGATCCGGAGCAAGGCACCTTCGAGCTGAAACTGCTGCGCGACGACTACTGGATCGACAGCCTGCCGCAGTTGGGGCCGGACGAGATCGTGCGACTGGAGCGTTTCGAGCGTGCGCAGTGGGGCGAACTTCCGAACGAACTGAGCGTGGTCTACACCGACTGGCAAACCGGCGGCGACACCACCGTCACTGTGGAAAACCTCGCCGCCATCCAGTTGCAGGGCGGCGTGATCAACCAGCGCCGCAACTATCCGGGTGTGAACTATGGGCCGCTGGCCGCACGGCTGGCGCTGCGCGATCTGCGCGCCTTGGGGTCGCCGTTGGCGCGGATGAGCCTGACCGTAGCGCGCGACACCTTGGAACGCGCGCCGCTGCCGGGCGATGTGTTTCTGCTCAACTGGCCGCGTCTGGGCATCGACCAGATGGTGGCGCGCGTCACCAGCATCGACACCGGCACGTTGGGTGCAGCCGAATGGCGCATTGATGCGATGGAAGATGTATTTGGCCTCGACAGCGCTGTTCTGGCCCCGCCGCCACCCATCATCGACGAACCCACACTGGAGCCGCTGCCGCCCGCCCTGGTGCTGGCGGTGGAGATCCCGTATTGGGAACTGGCGCGCACCTTGTCGCGGGCCGAGCTGGATTACCTGACCGACACCGATGCGGCAGTGGGCGCGCTGGCGGCGGTGGGTGGTGCCGGGCAACTCAACTGGCAGCTCGCCACTGGCGCATCGGCGGGCGACATCGAGGCCATCGCCAGCGAGGACTATGCGCCGCTGCTCACGCTCGACGCGGCTTTGTCCGCCACCGAGGCCGATGCCATCGCGGTGTCGGTGACAGCGATCAGCCAACCGGAACGGCTGGCCGTGGGCAGCTACGCCTATCTGGTCGATGCCGCTGGCGAAATCCGCGAAGCCGTCGCCGTGCTGGCCTTCGATGCCGGTGCGGCCAGCATCGATCTGGCGCGCGGCGTGCTCGACACCACGCCGCAGTCGCACGCCAGTGGTACGCAGTTGATCGGCGTCGGCGAATGGCTGGCTGCCGAAGGGACGGAACGTGCACCGGGCGAATCCGTGTTCGTGGCCGCGATACCTCGCACCTCGACCGATCAGGGCGATGCGGAACTGGCCGCCAATGGCCAGCCGCTGCTGCTCACCGGTCGGCAGGCCTTGCCGTATCCGCCCGGGCGCATCCGCCTCAACGGCCAGATCGAGCCTGCCGTGATGGCCGGTGATCTCGCCGTGGCGTGGGCGCACCGCGACCGCATCCAGCAGACCGCCTACCTCGTGCAACAAGACGAGGGCGACATCGGCCCGGAACCGGGCGTGACCTACACCGTGCGCATCCGTGATCGCAACGACACGCTGGTGTATACGGCGTCTGGTATCGCGGGAACGGATTTCGTGTGGGACGTGGCCACGGCTGCCACAGACGCCGGGGCGCTGGGCGACCGCATCAGCGTGGAAATCAGCGCCGAACGCGACGGGCTGGAGAGCTGGCAGCCGCAGGCGCGCGTCATGGATCGCGCGGGCTACGGCCTGCGCTGGGGCCAGTATTGGGGAGGAAACTGATGGAGCCGCGCATCGATGTGCATCTGCTCACCCTGAACGAGCCTGTCGAATGGCGCGAGGCCTGCATCGCCAGCCTCGACGGCGCGCCGATCCAGTTGCACGTCGTGCCGGGCATTGCCGGGCGCATCGGTGAAGCCCGCGCCGCTGGCTACGCGCAGGGTGCTCTGCCGCTGGTGTCCTTCGTCGATCCCGACGATCTGTACGAGGCCAGCGCCTTCACGCAACTGGCCGACGCGCTGGATGCCTGCCCGCAAGCGGTGATGGCCTACAGCGACGAAGCGCTGATGGACGAAGCCGGGCGCAACATCGCGGTGCGGCGTCTGGCCTACAGCCGCTGGCAGCACGCCAACAGCGCCAGCCACGTTCACGGCCTGATCGTGATGCGCCGAACTGCCGTGGAAGCCGCGCTCGCGGGAACCGCTGACCTCAACAACTTCGCCGACTGGCTGCTGACCCTGCTGGTCGCCAAACGTGGCGGCGTGCTGCACCTGCCCATCGTCGGGCGGCGCTGGCGGCAACACCCGAAACAAAGTCATCGCAGCGGCGATCCCGAATCCGTCCGGCGCATCCGGCAAGCCGCCCATCTCTGGAGATAAGCATGTCATCGACCGATCCGAACCTTGGACTCACCTACGGCTGGACGCTCGGCGAGTCCGGCTGGGCCAGCGGCATGGACGCCAATCTGAAACGCCTCGGCGCGACAGTGGGCCTGTCCGTCAAAGACCGCGATCTAACCGCGCCACCGGCCAGCCCCGCCAATGGCGACCGCTACCTCATTCCTGCCGCCGCCACCGGCGCGTGGGCAGGCAAGACTAACCAGATCGCCGTGCGCATCGAGGGCGTGTGGGAATACCACGCGCCCAAGGTCGGCTGGCTTTGCTACATCGAGGACGAGGCCAAGCTCAGTGCCTACAAACCCGCAGGCTGGAGCGCGGGCATCGCCATCTGATTTCCACTTACCCGCAACCACCCGAACCCGCCCCCGAGGCGGGTTTTGCATTTCTGGAGACTGCAATGACCGAACCCGAACAACAACAGCCTGCGCTCGTCGAGAACATGCTTCTCCTGCGCCGCGAGGACTTTGACGAACTGCTCGACCGTGCCGCCGAGCGCGGTGCCGGACGTGTGCTGGCCCACCTCGGCCTCGAAAACGGCCACGCCGCCCGCGACATCCGCGAACTGCGTGATCTGCTGGAGGCATGGCGCGATGCCCGCCGCACTGCGTGGCAGACCGCCGTGAAAGTCATCACCACTGGCCTCTTGGCCGCGCTGCTGGTCGGAGCCGCCATCAAGTTGAAGCTGATGGGAGGCCCGCAATGACCGCCCGCAAGATCTACCTGCTGGACGACTGGCGCAAGATCGAACGACACGCGTGGAGCATTCGTCTGTCCATCGTCGCGGCCATCTTCACGGCGGCGGAAGTGGTGGTGCCGCTGTTCAGCGACGTGCTGCCGCGTGGCGTGTTCGTGCTGCTGGCCTTCAGCGCCAGCATCGGCGCGGCGATTGCACGCTTGGTGGCGCAGCCGGAGATGCACCGATGATCCGGCCACCGCAATGCAGAACTGTGGCCGCGCTGACGCTGTCCGCCGCCGCGCTGGTCGGCATCGTGCTGCACGAGGGCTACACCGACCGCGCGGTGATTCCGGTCAAGGGCGATGTGCCGACTATCGGCTTCGGCACGACATCGGGCGTAAAGATCGGCGACACCATCACGCCGCCGAAAGCGCTGGCGCGGGCGCTCACCGATGTGCAGCAGTTCGAGGGTGCGCTCAAGCAATGCGTGACCGTGCCGCTGGCGCAGCATGAATACGACGCGCTGGTGAGCTTCTCCTACAACGTCGGCAGCCGCGCGTTCTGCCAGTCCACGCTGGTGAGGAAACTCAACACCGAGGACTACGCCGGAGCGTGCGCAGAACTGCTGCGCTGGCGCTTCTTCCAAGGTAAGGACTGCGCGCTGCCCGTCAATGCGCGGCTGTGCGGTGGCCTCGCTACGCGGCGTCAGGCCGAGTACCGCCAGTGCCTCGGGGAGAGCACGCCATGACGCTGATCCCTTGGCCGTACCGCCTGCTGGCCTTGGCGTTACTCGCCGCCGCGCTGATCGGCTTCGGCTGGATCAAAGGGGCCGGGCACGTTCAGGCGCAATGGGACGCCGCCATCCAGCAACAAACCCTGCAAGCCGCCACCATGCGCCAGCGTCAGGCCGAAGCCACCGTCAAGGTCGTCACCGAGTACGTCGACCGCGTCCGCGTCGTCCGCGAGAAGGGCGACACCATCATCAAGGAGGTTCCCGTCTATGTGCCCGTTCAAGCCGATGTTGCTTGCACTATCAACCGTGGCTTTGTGCGCCTGCACGACGCTGCCGCCGCCGGTGATCTGCCCGAACCCGCCGGAGATGCTGATGCGGCCGCCGCAAGAATTGCGCTTTCTGCCGTCGCCAGAACCGTCGCCAGCAACTACCAGACCTGTCACGAAAACGCCGAGCAACTGAGGGCGTTGCAGGCGTGGGTGAATGAGATGAAGGCAATTGCCAAACATTGAGTGTCGCGTGAACCAGCGAGACTGGCCCGGTGCAGCGCGGGAACTGCTGCGCAGGGTCTATGGCGGCGGGCGGGTGTTGCCGGGGTTGGTTTCGCGCCGTGCTGCTGAAGCTGCCTTGCTGGCTTCGGCTCGTTGAGCCGCTTCCAGATCCACAATGCGGGCATCCAGAGCCTTCATCTGCTCCCGAAGAGCCTGATTCTCCCGTTCGACGGTAGATCGCTGCTGATTTCCTTGCTCGATGACGGTCAGCAACTTCACCTGCCATTGATCGCCGGAGGTGTTGTTGTCCCGGTCTTGGAAGAATGAGAAGCCCGCGAAAACAGCAGCGACCAGCGACAAGACTGCCGAAGACGCAACAGACCACAACGCGATCTTGATTTGTGTGCGTGTGGACTGATCGGTTTTCCGGTCGCGCTCGTCCATCTGCTCCATCAGGGTCGTTGCAGCTTCCGCCAAATCTTTGAGAGTCTTGGCGGATTCGGCAGTCATCTTCCCCGTCAGGCGCGTCATCTCCATTTCTTCTGCACGCTCTTCCGCGCGTTCGCGTACTTGCTGCGCCATCTGCATGTTCAAAGCATCAAAGTGATCCGTGCGAATAGGCTGGATTTCCAATGGCGCTGGCTTTGCAATTTTCGTGAGCTCCTCGTAGGCACTCAAGGTCGACCCTAAGGCCGATGTGCTCTTGCGAACTTGATCGAAAAGACTTTGCGCAGAGCCGAACATTTTCTCGTGCATTCGCTTCGATCTCTGGTGATAGTCCTCGACTTCGGCCTTGAGTAACCGCACCAGATAGACAGACGCCGTCTCATCGGCTTCTCGCACGGCAGGCGTGCGCTCTTGCGAACCTTCGCGGATCGTCTGCCACGCTGACGACTGGGCATAAGCGTCAGCAATCCGCTCGATCTCGTCGTTCGAGAGATCAGCAGTAATCGCGGCATCGAGCGGAACGCGCTCCGGTGCTTCGTCGGATTCAACGGTCAAGCTGCCAATGCTCGGCAGGAAAGCCCTGATCTGGCTGACCGCATCGCCAGGTTTGAGCTTCCCGAAATCAGTCATGTCACGCACCCGCAGCGGATACAGGTAGACGCGGCCCGCCAAGGTCTCGACTTGTGCGGCAGGCTTCGACCGAAGCAGCAACTTCAATGTGTTCTTCTTCGGCTTCTCGCCGGATGGCGGATTCTCTTGCGTCACGGACAGAACCTCATGGCTCTCTACGTTCCCTTCGGGCCAACGATGATCCTCACCGGCATCTTGGCCGGAGTTTTTTCGAGGTCGCGCTCAAGGCCAACCGGGTTTCCAATTCGTCCCTCTGGGTCGTAGATGAAGCAGACAAGCTGCCTGCAATCCGGGTGCGCCTGATAGCGGGCGACGTCAACCAGCAACTGAGCGCCAATATCCGAGACGCTGAGTCCTTGCCGTGTCTTCTTCACCTCGATGACAATCCCTTCTTCCTTCAGCAGAAAATCGGCCCTTGCCGATCCCCCGGCGTAGCTCGGCGTCCATTCTTCCCGACGCACGTCGTCGAAGTTCAGTTTCAGCAGGGCGTGGAGCAGGTCTTGGACGTCGTATTCGTCGTTGATTTCCAGTGTCGTTCTGTTGGAGTGCCGGACGCGAAGCTGTCGCGCGATCATGTGAAAGCGCAGACACACCTGTTCCAATGCGCCAAGTACCCTTGTCGGGCTATCGGAATCGGAGTCCAGATCGTATTCACGAATCTCATCGATCATTGAGGACAGAATTGACTTTGCAGTATCCAGCCCGCGTAGATACGCCTCATGGAAGTCAGAGTCCGGCGTGCTGGTCGTGAAGATACTCAAGGAGTAACGAATCTCAGAAAAATCCGCCGAGTGGCGGCTATCAGTCCCGAAAATCCTCTGCACAGCCACTTCGGTGTCACGCTGCCACTTTGTGAACTCTTGCGAACGGCGCGATGAGCGCAAGCCATCAATGGCGGCACGCTGCCGTTCCAAGATTTCTATTGCGCGATCAGGTTCCATGATTTATCCCCACGCCGTGCTCATCAGCGTGGCGAGATCGCGCCTCGAAAGCACTTCCGAGAACTCGCGCCAATCTTTTTCCGGCGGCATCATCGTGCCGGTGTAACGCAGATCGAAGCCCGTCGCGGTCTTCTGGGCGTTGATGTATTCGTCCAGCCGTTCGCCCAGCGTCTCGATGTCATCAATCCACCCGTCCTTGATGGTGTCCGGCAGCGAGCCAAATAGGTCGTAGCGATTCTTCATGCGTTCGGACAGGCGTTCGTAGATTTTTTCGTCTACGGTCTGCTCGAAAACGAGGTTCAGCATGTCCACGGTTTCACGCCGTTGCCCAAAGCGTTTGATGCGTCCAATGCGCTGTTCGAGCCGCGTGGGGTTCCACGGAAGATCAACGTTGATCAATGTGCCCAAGGTTTGCAGGTTCAAGCCCTCGCACGCGGCGTCGGTGGCCACCATGACGCGAATCTGATGCTCGGCCACCATGCGCTTGAGCGTTTCGCGTTCGACGGTCACGCTGTCGCCGCGCTGGTAGAGGCGGCTGCGGCCTGCGCCTGCGTACAGGCCGATGGCTTCTTCCGGATAGCGGGCTGCCAGAGAGTTAGCCAGCCATTTCGCCGTGTCGTAATACTGGCTGAAGATGATTACGCCCAAGCCCAGCCACTTCTCCTTGTCGAGGAAGTGGACGACGGCTTCCATCTTAGGATCGGTTTCCAACCGTTCGAGCCGGGAGATCAGGCGTTGCAGCACTTCGCGTTCTTCGCCCGTTTCGATCTTGATGTCGGCTTCCTGCTCTTCGTCTTCCTCGTGCTCGGAATTACCTTGCAGCAAGCGCCGCGCCGTCGCCAATCCTGCGTGGATGCTGGAGCAGATGCGTTGCTCCATCAGATTTTTCATGAAACCGCTGCCCTTGCCACGCTTGGCCAGCGCCTTGCCGAAGGCGCGGGCTTCGCCATACGCCTGCCGGAAGTCCTCCGACGTGCGCAGCGCCTTGCCCTCGAACAAGGCATCGAAGGCGCGTTGTTCCGATACCTGCTCGCGTTCCGGATGGACGTCCACGCCCACGCGAGCCAGAAGATCTGCATCTTCAAGCTGCTGGCGCTTGCGCAGCACGACGTGGCGCACCAACGGGTTCTCGCGCTGGAACAAGGTGGCGCCGGCGATGCGGCGTTCCAGTTCCTCCTCCAGAATCTCCCGCGTTTCCTCCGTCAGGTCGGCCAGCGAACGGTTGGTTTGCCACTCGCCATTCTGTAGCCCCAAGTCTTGCCGAATGGCGGAGAACAAGCGCCGGGCGCGCGGTTCGCTGGTTGATTCCATGCGTGGCAGCGGCGAGCGCAGCAGTTCCCAAGCATGGGCAAGCGTCTCCACTTCTACGCGGCCCGCGAGGATGTCGAGCACTTCGTCAGGCCGGTGCCACGGTGCAAGGTCGTGACCCAGCACGAAGCGCCCCGGGCCTTGGTGCATGATACCGAGCAAGTCCCATAGATCGGCGGGGTTGGTCTGGATTGGCGTGGCCGTACCCAACAGCACATGGTCAGCCCGCGCGGCGATCTCACGCATGAAGGCCAGCAGTTCGTTCGGTGTTCCAGCTTCCTTGCCGAAGCCCTGACGCGTTCTGGCCTTGTGCGCTTCATCCAGAATGACGACGCCAAAGCGCATGCCCAGCAGATGCTGCTTCTCCAGCGAATCGCGCATCATCAGACCGGTGGAGACGATGCCAATCCGCAGCGGGCAGTGAGCGATCTGCTCGCGCCCCGCAGGCGACAGAACGCGTTCGTCCGTATCCAGCCAAACCTTGCCCACGGTATCCCAACGCGCAGTCGGAATGCCCAGCTTGTCCAGCATTTCAGTCTGCCATTGCTCGGTCAGCGTGGCGGGAGCGAAGATCACCACCGGACGGCGCGGGCCATTGTCCTTGTCGGATAGCAGGCACAGAGTCAGTGCGGCGGTGGCCAGTGAAAGCGTCTTGCCCAAGCCCACCTCGTCGGCCAGCAGGAGACGCACCGTGCCGTACAGGCGCTGGTGCCGCAGGCACTCGGTCAGAAAGCCCTGCTGCCACGGCTGGAGTTGCTGCCCTTCGCGGTACAGCGGCGACTCGATCAGCGCCGCAGGCGCGAGGCTCTCGTCGTCCTCGATCTCGGTGAACTCGATCTCGCGCCGGTAGCCACGCCGATGCACTTCGCGGATCACGGCCTGCGGCAGCGGTTTGGCGGCGTTCCAGAGGAAGTCGAATTCTTCCTCAATCCACGCCACGCCTTCTGGCGATTCGTCTTCCCACAGAATTTCGTAGTGGCGCTGCCAGCCGCTGCGCGTTTCGTTCATCGAGCCGATGAAGCCCAGCCTGCGGCCGTCGGCCAGCGTGATCACACCCGCTTTGCCATGCACGAAGCCACAGATGTCGTCAGGCGCAACGCGAACTGCTTGCCCATGCTTCTGGAGAAAGGCGTCCAGCCGCCGGTAGCGTTCGCGGTTTAACAGCGCCTCGGCCTCCAGGCCGCGCTCGTTCCAGCGGCCCAGCATCTTGCTCTCGCGCAGTTGAGCCACCTTCAAGTCGTCCGGGTGGATGTCCACGTTGCAGACGATCTTGACCTCCGGAATCTGCTCCAGAGCTTCGCCCGCCACCTCGAACAGCGAGCTGGTGAAGTAGCCCGCGATGCGTTTGTAGCTTCTGGCACCGGCCAGATGCTGCATCAGGAAGCTGGCATCCAGCCGGTGAGTACGCGAGGAGAAGCGCCGGATGCTCATGCTTCATGCCCTCAATCGCCAAAGCGCAGATTTTTCAGGCGCGCACCCAGCACCTCGGCGGCGGTGCGTGCTTCAGGCTCTGGAGATTTGCGCTCAATGAAGACCAGCATATCCACCAGCAGGGGACGAACTTCAAGAAAGTCCACCATCTCGCCGCGCAGTTGATCAACGATGATCTGCGGCTCGGTGTCCTTGGACAGTTGCTGCAAGGCGATGATGAGCCGCCCCAGCCGCGTCGCCCCGATCTCGGTGGCGTCGGTCAGATCGCGCGAAGCGTATTCGCCCACACGTTTCAGGCGTGCATGGTTGGGGCGCATGTCGCCCATCACGCGGGCGTAGTCCTCGACGTGGAAGGCCTTGGCGAAGTTCTGGTAGTTGTCCAGCTTGGCCGAACCGGTGGTTTCCATGTCCAGCATCCGCAGCACGAAGCGTTCGATGCCTGTGAGCTTGGCCCAGGTATCTGCTGTCAGCCCTTCCGGCACCAGCAGACTCGACGCGGTTTCCGCTGCCTGCTGGACGATTTCATCCACCACCGTGACTTCGCCGCGCGTGCGCGGACGCAGCGCGAAGCTGATGACATCGTCGCCGCCGATGTGGGTGTAAGCCGTCAGCACCTTCAGCGCCGCCGCGTAGCCCGCCATCTGCAAGTCGGAATCGTTGAACACTGGTTCGCCGTGATGTTCCTTCACCGTGTCGTTCAGGTGCATCATGGATTCGATCTGGCGGGCCACCTCCTGACGCACGGCAGGCAGCAGGCGCTGCTTGAATCCAGTGCGCTCGCCAGCGGCGCGCTTCTTGAGCATCAGGATGACCGTACCCTGGACGTAGCCGCCTTTCTTCAGTTCCGAGGTGGTTTCGGTGGCGATGTACCACGCGGCCACCACTTGCAGGCCAGCCGCCCAGAAGATGCCGATCAGGTCGCCCCAGACGCCGGTGTCCTGATGCGTGAACATCACGCACTGCATGCCGTTGTCGGGCATGTGCTCGGCCATCGCCTTGTAGGCGGCGACCATACCTTGCCGAAAATCCTCACCGGAACCCTTGATTGCCAGCGCCCGACGTGAGTCCCACACCCAGTCCGCGAACTCCTGCGGCGGGTTTTTGCGCAGCCATGCGATGAAGAACTCGGTGATCTCGTGGTAGTTGACAGCGTCGGCGTAAGGCGGGTCGGTGATCCAGAATTCGCAGTCCTGCGCGGGGCGATCTGCGGTTGCGGAAACGATGGATCGCCCGACTTCGGGCAGCGGTGCCTCTGCCATCTTGAAGGACGACACGCCAAATCCAAACCATGCGCGGGTTGCATAGTTGTAGAAAGTGTTGAGCGCCTGATTCGAGAACACCCCCTTGGGGCCGCCAAGCCCACCACCTTGTGCTGTTGCCCAGCGGCACAGTTTCGAGTTGAAATCCGCCGCCTTCGCCACATTGAGCCAGCCCAAAGAGGCGGCACTGGACGCGCGCCAGTGCTTGAGCATCAAGGCTTGCAGCAGCAACTGCCGTGCGTTGTAGAGGTGATGCCAGTGCGTCCAACCGCGCTCACGGAATAGACGGGTCGTCTCATCCCCCGGCTCAATAGGCATGTCAGACACCAAGCCTTCCTCTTGCCATTGACTCAGGTTCGTGGCGACGAGATCTTCCACGCGTCGCTCACGTTCCAGATCAGCGTCAGTTGGTGCGGCAAAGTAAGTTACCTGCCGTGCCTTGGTTAGCGTTGCCTTGGTAATCCAGTGGATGGCATAGAGGCGCTCCTGAAAAATGTCGTCAGGATGTGGCTTGAAGTCGCCTTTGTCCCAGTACCGTAGCCGATTACTGGTACTGCCATCAGAATTGCGGAAGTCGCCACGAAGGGTTTTGATGGGGGTGCGATAGGTCTTGCCATTCAGCGTATAGACCATGTCGCCGTCTTGCACGGTGCCGGACTCAGCCGCCGACACCGCCTTGGCCAACGCACCGGTGACGACTTCGATGTCGAACCGTTTGCGTTTCGGGTCTGGAACCAGTTTGGCAATTGCCCCTTGCTTGGGTGAAATCACCCAGCTCGGTGA
This sequence comes from Hydrogenophaga intermedia, assembly GCF_000723405.1. GTDB lineage: Bacteria > Pseudomonadota > Gammaproteobacteria > Burkholderiales > Burkholderiaceae_C > Hydrogenophaga > Hydrogenophaga intermedia. Next base: position 113,821 of record NZ_CCAE010000007.1, read on the forward strand.
GAGCGGAACCATCCAGCCGGTTTCAGGACAGCGCGCCTCAAGGCAATACAGATACGCTTTGGCGCGATTGCCCTTGGCGTCGTGTTCGATCTTGAGTTCGACCAAGTCCCGATCAACCGCCGCAAACACTTTCTGCTGGGCATCTTCCAACGCGGCGCGCTGTTCGGCAGCGGCACCGATGACGTTGAGCGCACCCCACGTCAACATGCAGGCGACGGGGTTGAGGTCAGAAGCGTAGGCGTCGCAGCCGATGCGCGCGGCCTCGAACGGGATGGAGCCACCGCCGCTGAAGGTGTCACCTACACGCGGACGATGGCCGTAGCGCAGGATGCCGAATTGTTCGACCAGTTCCGGCAGGGATTGCACGCCCACGCCCAAGTGTGCGTAGTGGCGATTGACCTCTGCCCACACCGGGGCGTAGAGCCAGTCTTGATCCACTTCCTCCGGGCGTTTGCCCAAACTGGCCTTTTTCTCGTAACTCGATAGCGTGGCCAACGCACGGCGGTACAAAACGAGTTTGTCATCGTCTGTGATGTCGCGTCGCCAGCCGCGCCCGCTGAAGTAGCGTTCGGAGTCGGAGATCGGGATGACTTCCGTCAGCGTCGTAGCCGAATAGGCGCTCGCGGCCAATGCACGACGTGCCAAGCCTTCGTCGTCGAAGGCCATCAACTTCTCGAAGATGGCAAGGTCGGCCTCTGCATCGTCGGTGGGCGGCAACAAGCTCCCCAAGACGATGGCACGCACCAGAATCAGCGGTTTACGTCCCTTCCAATACGACCCAAGCCCCGTTAAGGTCTGCGCTGCTACTGCTTTGCGTTCGCTCTGCGCCTCGAACGAAACCTTCTGCGCCGGGAAAACCGTTTCAATCAGCGCTGGCGCATCTTGCAATGCCAAGGGGGTGAGCGTTGTTTCTGTATTCATCACTTTCGCTTTTTCAATGAATCGCATCAGGCGCAGGCGACAGCCAGCCCTGTGACTTCAGGCGTTCTTCCGCGATGGCAAGCTGGCGGGGCGTAAATTGCCGCTTGCGCGCATTCCAGTCATAGACCTGACGCTCGACGCTGTCGTGCTGGGCCGCACCCTCACGGTTCATCACCCAATGCACGGTGGCCAGTAGCTCCAAACCGTAGGGCGACTCGAAGCCTTCGACCAGACGTGTGACGCGCTCGAAGCGGGTGCGGCTGATCTCGTGCTGGTCGAGGAAGCCCTTGGCTTCGTCCACCGCGCCGGGCACGAGGGAGAGGGGCTTGTCGGGTGCATCACCGCCGTCGGCATAACCGGCGATCAAGTGGCCTTCGACCGCACGCAACACATGGCGCAGGTTCTCCGCGTAAGGGCCGTAAGGAGCCTTGACGTACTTGAGCCGCAGCGGTTCACCGGCTTCCTGCATGAAGTACATGAGCTTGTGGACTTCCAGCAAGGTGACGAAGGGATCGAGCAAGCCGCCAAGATAGCGGTGGATGAGTTCGACCAGCGCCGCGCGACCGGCGGTCATCGTCGGTACTTCGCGCACATGGGCCATCTTGTCGTTGGCGGGGGCACCCTTGGGTTCGTACACGAGCACCTGCACGTCGTCCAGTTCCACCAGCGCACGCTCGATGCGCGGGCGTACCTCGTTCCAATCCAGCCCGCCCAAGCCACTGCCCAGCGGCGGGATGGCGATGGAGCGAATGCCTCTGTCGCGGATCACCTTGACCAGATCAATGAGACCCGCCTTGATGTCTTCGATGCGGCTCTTGCCGCGCCAGTGGCGCTTGGTGGGGAAGTTGATGATGAAGCGCGGCGGCGTGAGTTGACCGGTCTCGAAGACGAACATATGGCCCGGCTGCACGGTCTCTCGGTTGCAGGCGGCCTCGTAAGCCTTGAAGTTCTCTGGATACATGTTCTTGAACTGCAAGGCGATGCCTCGGCCCATTACACCGACACAGTTGACCGTGTTGACGAGAGCATCCGCCTCGCTCTTGAGGATGTCGCCGGAGGTGAATTCGATCATGGCTGTGCTCCGTTCATTTCAGTAATACCACTCTGACCGGACTTCGACCGTGGGCCGGTGTCCGTGCGCTGGAAGGGCGTTGACTACCTGCCGATATACATTGGCCGACTGAACGCCGATGCGCTCGATCAGATGCCACGGAAAACGGTGCTCCAGCAGGAACTCCGCCTGTTTGCCTTCTTTGTGTGCCCGCCAGTCACGGGCCTGCACGGCAACCCAGTTGATCTCGCCTAATCGCGCGATATCGTTGCGGTCTTCAAAAAAGTATGAGCCTGCGTTCGAGAGCGTGAAAGCCCAGCGCGCGGGCTGTGCGTTGGCCCATGCAACTGCGGCATGCAGGTCGACCTCGAAGTGCAAAATCGGGCCTTGTCCCTGGCGATATGCCAGTTCTGGATGGTTGCCCTGATAGATCAGGTAGAGCATCACCGAGCGCGGGCAGAAGTAGAACGGCACGCAGTCGCCGACATGCAGACCGGGGTGGCTGCCCAAGGGCAGTGTCAGTCGCCGCTGCTTGATGCTGCTCATGCCGATGGTCGTGCCCGCAGGCGCACGCCGGATGACCTCCGCATCGCACCACAGAAAGCTGTCGGCCACGATGGAGGGCAGACGATCCACATGGGCGATGTGGTAGATCTTCGGTTGCGGCGGCACGAGCACGGCATTCATGTCGTCTCGTCCCCGAACAGGTCGAGTGAGGGACGGCTTTCGTCTTGGCCACGGTCGCTGCGGCGCGCGCGCGGAGCCAGCAATTCGCTCTGCGCCACGTCGCCCAAGGCGTGCTTCAAGGCGGTACGCCAGCCCTTGCCTGCATCCATGAGGCCGCCCGTGCTCATCGCGGTCATGCCGAAGAGCCACCAGCGTTCTTCCGGGCGCAGCGCCAGCCAGTTGCGGACAGCGACCGGAATCTTCTCCGCGTCCATCTGCTCGACTGCCCACGCCAGAACGCACAGCTCCTTGCCGAGCAGCCGATCCACGGAGTTGTCGCCCACCTTCCACGCGCCGGGTTTCAGGCTATGCGCGGCCAAACGTGCGTTGAAGGCGCGCTGTACCTCGGCGCGGATGGCCGTCCAGCGCGAGCGATCCAGCAGGACACGGTCGATCACTGCGCTGTCGCCGCTGGTGGCCTGCAAACCGAGGTGTTCGCTGATCTGAACCTTGCCCGTGCTGCTCTTGGGAATGATGACCTTGAAGTGGTGCGGGTCGGAGGTCGCAGGCACACCGAAGCCCAGCGTGTGCGGCACTTGCGCGCGCGCTTTGGACGATTCGGTGCTGGCTGCGACCTTGGCTTGCGCCATTCTCAATCCTCCTGGCTCACTTCGCCCGGTTTCAATTCGATCCCGGCGAGCTTGGCGAATTCCTTGAGCGCGAAGCCGGTGTCGAACTGCACGCCATCGGCAATGGCGATGTTGACCAACGCCTCAGGTTCGCCCAACACATCGCGCAGGCTGTTTACGACGCCTTCGATGATGGCTGCCGTGACTTCTCGTTCTTGGAAACGAACGGTCACGGTGTTTTCGCCTTCGCCGATTTCGACGCGCACGCCCTTGAAGCGAGTGCCAGGCTGATCGCGGAAGCGATTGATGACGCCGAAAACCCGGTCGGTCGTGTCGAGGGCGACGCGCTTGCTTTGCAGGCGTGCAGGCTTGCTGTCCACGATCTGAACTGTCTTGTCCCCGCTGGCGGGAACGTGAAAGTCCGCCGTCTTGTTGGCTTCGCCAGCGCGCGCAAACACCAGCAGACGACAACTCGCCGAACCGATCTCGAACGGCCCGTCGTAGCGAGTGCCGTCCTTCGGGTTGGAACCATCCAGCGTGTAGAACAGATCAGCACGCGGCGTTGCAGCCAGAACGACGCGCCGCTTGTCGGCGGCAGGTTCGACCTGATGGCGAATCTTCAAGTCGGCGAGCCAGCGTGTGGCTGCCGCGCTTTCGTGCTGCCCGGTGGTGTCCTTGACCCAGAAGTACAGCGTGCCCTCGGCCGTGCCGAAGTTGTCCAGATCATCGACCTTGTGATCCTTGTCGGACACGTCCGGTTTGGTCGACCAATAGACGATGGGGCTTTCGCCCGCGTGGCGTGGCGTGAGGCTCAACACCGTTTCGCCAGTGTCCGGTTTGACGTTGACGACGGAGACGTTGACGGTGGCCTTGTCTTTGGGGAACGGCCCCTTCTCGATGTAACCGTCCTCGCCCAAGCGCCAACGGCCTTGCTTCAGGGCTTCAGTCTTGAGGGTGTCCAGTCCGCTCGATCCGGGCATCCACGGCCAGATGGGCGAACACTTGGCGCGGGTGGCGACATCCTTCCACGGGGTGCGCCGGTTGTCCTTGCCGGACGGCCACAGGTATTCCTCGGCCTGTGCGAAGTATTCGTCGAGATTGTCCTTGCCCAGTTCGGCGACGAGCTTGTAATCGGCGCGCGGACTGGACAGTAGTTTCTCGATCTGCGTCTCGGCGGATTGGTCGCCTTGGCCGAGCTTGAGGCCCTGATCGATGGTGACCTTGCCCAGTACGTCACGACCATTCGTAGCATCGTTTATGGGGATATACAGGCAGTTGTAAGCCGCCGACAGCGCCTTGCTGAAGCGATCCTCTGCTTCTTCGAGGCGGTCGCGGGCCTCTTCGAACAAGGTGTCGCCAGACTTGAGGCGCTTGTGGATCTGCTCGATGGCGTACAGCTCGCGCAGACGTTCCTCAACCGCATCGGCCAACAGGCTGTCTTGACCCGTTAGCACCAGCAAGTTGTTTTTCTCCTGCTGGTAGTCGAAGAAGTTCTGCAATTCGCTGGGCGGCACCTTGCCGTCGGGCTTGATGACGATCAGCGTTCGTGGGCCGCCGAGCTTGAGCTCGTCCAGCTTGGGCAGCACTTGCACATCCTGATAGGCGATCTTGCGGTCGGGATCGAGGATGCCCGCGAGGCGGTTGATGAGCGCCTGATCGACCTTGGGTTGCGGAACCTCTTTGGCGTTGCGCTCGATTTGGCGCGAGAGATTCTCGGTTTCCTTGATGAAGAAGCGTTGTTCTTCGCGGTGTAGATACCATGCCGATTCCTTCAGGCGCTGCAATGCTTGCTGGAATTCGTCTGGTTTGTGTTGCGGAGCGGCGAGAAATTCAATCAGTTCGCTATCGGTGAGACCAATGCGTCCACCAACAGCGCGCGACAGGCTGGAGGCCAGCAGCAAGGTCATGACCTGCTGCGCAGCATTGCCAGCCAGTTCGGCGTCGATGTGCTCGGCGATGGCGTTGCCCCTGTCGGCAATGTCGCGCGTCACGGCTGGCATCAGCTTGGGGGCGATGCGCTCGATTTCGTCCTTGACCTGATCGTCGTTGAGGTTGAGGTGCTGCGTGCCGACCAGAAAGACATCGTCTGCTTCGCGCTCGTCCACGCTCTTGAGCAGGCGCGCGGTGAACTGCATCAAGCCACGGGTCTGGCGGAAGCCTTCGTTCTCTTTAAATAAGGCAACGAGATGCTTGAAGGACGGGTGGAAGGGGTAGGTTTCCCTGACCTGTTCGGCGATCTGCTCGATGCTGCTGGCCACGATGTAGCCACCGTCCTCGGCCTTCTTGATCTGCTGCGCGTATTCCTCCGCGATGTCGGCAATGACGCGTTCGTCCGGCAATTCGTCGATGAGGCGCTTCTTGAGGATTTCGTAGATTTCGTTGCCCGCCAGTTGCACCGGCGTGATGGTCATCGCCTGACGACGGGTCTCCTGCTGCAAGTTGGAGATGGCGTCAGCGAGCGCCTTGGTTTGAGCCTTGTAGCTGCCGGAGAGGTTGGCAACCACGATGGCGCAATTGGGTAGTTCCAGCGCTGCGCTCATCAGGCTGCTGATGCTGTAGACCACCATGTTGGCCAGCGTGCCCTGACCGAATACCTGCGTACTGGCGTTGTCCAGATAGGGGGGTAGCTCGTCAAGGAGAATCAGCGTCGGCTTGTCGCCGATGATTTCCTTCCACTGACGCTGATCGACAGCTTTCGGGCCGTTGGCCCAGTACGGCTTGATGGCTTCTGCGGCACCAAGCTGGGTGGCGATCTCGCCCCAAATATAGTTGTCCGGATTGTTGCGACCATTGAACGCGGCAATGCGCGCTTGCCCGAACTCGATGCGAGAAGCCAAGTCGGTGGGCAGGACGTCCTTGCGCAGATGGGTATGGCGCGCGAGCAAGCCGAGCGCGATCATCATGTGCGTCTTACCGCCGCCCATCGCCTGCGTCAGTTCGAAGACGGCTTGATCGGACTTGCCGGACAGGCGCAGCAGCCCCTCACGGAAAAGCTGATCCATGCCGTGGGTAACGAAGTTGCGCGAAAAGAACTCGCGGCCATCACCCTCGTCATTGATGAGCTCTGCAAGGTTCTCGATGCCCTGAGCCATCCGGTAGTCCCGGATGACCGGGTTGAACCGGCAGGCTTGCTTGACCGTTTTGATCATGACCGCACTCCGTGGTTGTTTTTGGTCTTCTCGGAGGGCGGAATCGCAATGCCGCGCTGCTCGCAGTATTCCCGGATCAGAACCTCGACCATGTTCGCTATGGATCGGTGCTCCTGATCCGCCGCAATGCGAAGTGCTTCTTTCAGTCCGGGGTCGATGCGAAAGGTCAGCGTGGCAGTCTTGATGGTGGCCATAGCCTCTCCAGAAACCACTGCAAATGTACTGCACTTTACAGTATCGCAGTGACTCCCACAATGCGGAGTGCCCCCGGCCTGCGTGCATCTCCACCAATGAGACGAAGCCGGGCCGGTGTAGCGTGGGATGCGCTTGGCGGCAGTCGTCTGGGGCGATGGACATCAATGGTGTCGGGTCGTTGGCAGATGCGCGTATGAACGCGCTACTCCGCCAAAAAGCCAAGTGGACGCGGGCATCTGATGCAACGGGCTTTCGTGCTACCTGGGCCGAGGTACCAATGCATGTCCAATGACGCTGGGAACGGAAGACACGCCTGTGTCTCAGCGATGTCGCTGCCAAGCTGCCACCCCTAAGCGTTCTTTGAAGGATTGCTTGTTAAACGAAAGTTTTTTGATATAGAATCTTGATATGCGAAATCCTCCTATGGAGTTGCCAATGGCTAAGCCGACCCAAGAAACGATCCATGACCTGCTCGTAAGGAACATCCCGCGTGAGCTTGTCATGGGCCTCGAAGAAGCCAAGCTGGTCGGTGCCCAGCGCGCCTATGCCGCAGCACGAGGAATGGATGATGGGCACCTGCCCAGTGTGGTCGGCCAGCTGCGTCACTTCCACATGAACGAGTCATTTCATCGGGCGCTCTCCGTAGGCGGGGCGTCTCCGTCGCCGCTGCGTGGCAACCAGATCATCACGGGCCGGGCGGGGATCTTCACCTTGGCGCGCTTCAACACCAAGTACGGGGTTTGGAATAGCGGTCGGCGCAGCGAGACGCGCAAACAGATGTCCTTGGCAAACGCGGCCATTGAGCCGTTGGTTCAACCAGAACTGTTTTCGGACTATGTGTCGCCATCGGATGCGGTTGTTTTTCTTGTAGCCTGCTTTGCCGGGTCGCTGCACGTTCAACCGGAAACCCCTGTCTCAATCCAAATTGCGGTACCAGACCGGAACATGGAAAGCTGGCTCTTTCGGGAGCCTGTCGATTTGTTCGTCAAGCGGTACGACCAGAAGCCGACGACAGCGCAGGATGACCTGGCCATGCCGAAGCTGAAGAAGAACATCGGAAAGCAGCAGGACAAAGACGGAACAGGATCATGAGCCGGGGCGGAGTACAAGGATTCCAGAAGGATCGGCTCGGCCAGATTCTTGCTGCGCGTCGCCTGACCCAAGTACAGCTGGCGTCGATGGTAGAGGTATCGCCTGCGACTATCAGTAAGTGGCGCGCGGGAACACAGGCTCCAGAACGCGATGCACTCGACCGTCTCGCCGGCGTGGTCAATGTCACGCCGGAATGGTTTACGCGCGCACCCGGCGCGAAGCTGTCGTTGCCGCTTTTCCGCAGCAACGCTTCTGCACACGTCGCGGCGCGAGCAATGCTTGAGGCCCGCCTTGAGTGGGCACAGGACGTGGCCACCGCATTGATGGAGTACGTTGACTACCCCGTAGTCAACTTGCCTTCTCGCAATTACACCGATCCGGAAGAGATCACTGCCGAGGACATCGAGAAAGCTGCCTGCGAATGCCGGGATCTGTGGCGTCTGGGCCGTTCGGCGATTCAAGACTTGGCGCTGGCCGTGGAAGGCGCTGGTGTCATTCTCGTCCGAGAAGAAACGGGCATTGCGCAGATTGAGGGGCTTTCGGCTTGGAGCGAGGTGCTGGGTCGCCCGCTCATCCTCCTGTCTGCTGACAAAGACAATGGATACCGCAGTCGCTTCGATCTCGCCCATGAGGTCGGGCATCTTGTTTTGCATCGTCACATTCAGCGCACGACGGATAGTGCCCGTCACAAGCTGATGGAAAAACAGGCACACCACTTTGCAGGCGCTTTTTTGCTGCCTGCCGAAACTTTCGCCACCGAGGTTCGCGTACCACCGACGCTGGATGATTTGCTGCTGCTGAAGCGCCGGTGGGGTGTGTCTGCCGCAGCGATCATCATGCGCCTGAAGGCACTTGAGCTGCTGGATGAAGAGGGTGCCTTGATGCTTTTCAAGCGCCGCTCTGCGCGTTGGGGGGCGAAATCGGAACCGGGTGACGGTGATCGCAAACCTGAGCAGCCTCGCCTGCTTCGTCGCACGATTGATTTGCTGGTCGAAGAGAAGGTCATGCCCTTGGAAGCCATCCCGAGGCACATCGGCCTGGCTGCGGGGGATGTAGAAGCACTCGCTGGACTGCCCGAAGGCTACTTCCAGGGCAAGACCAATGTCGTTGAGTTTGCGCGACTGAAAGCAACCCAGAAACCGGCTGATGACCATCCGGCTCTAGGTAACAAGGTGGTGCCGTTTCGCCCGCTGTCCAAATCCTGATATGAAAGGAGCCATGATGTCCAAGAACACGAAACAGACGTCCACGCGAATCGGCAGGCTCGCATCCGAAACGCTGCAAAACAGCGGATCGTCACAAATCGCCAAGAGCCTTGCCGCGTCGGCCCTCGCCCAGCGTAGTGGTGACAAGCAGACCGGGGCGAAAATGGAAGACGTAGCCGCCCGTGTGCTGGCCAGTGACCGCTACGCCAACGACACAAAAGAACTGGCAGCCTCAGTTCTTTCCCAAGCCAACAAGCAGCGTTAAGGCTGGGCGGCGAGTCTCTCATGTCGCAGGATTTGAGCGACTCGCAGCTGAAGGCAATTTGGCGTCAGGGGAAAATCCCGGTCATCTTCAAGCGCAATAAGCCACTTCCGGTTCTTGTGCGCGTTCCCTTCGCTGAAGGAAACATGGAATGGCTTCGAGATGATCGGCGCTCGAAACCCAAGTGGAGTAGCCAGTTCAAAGCTTGGGAGATACCGACCGCATGGTTCGACAGTGTCATCAAGCTATCGCTGAGACGGCATCGGGAGGTATATGTGATCCAGCTATACCGGGCGCAGCAGAAATGCGCTCCGGCCTGCTGGAACGCGGAAGGCTTCCATTGCGAATGTTCGTGCATGGGTGAGAACCACGGCGGCGGCCACCCTGGTGGAAGCTGGTACGAGGTTTCGGAAACCTTTGCCGTATCTTGGGGTGCGCAACGCTATTCGTGCCGGCATTTGAAGGTAAAGGGAGCATCCACGTCGGCAGGACTGGATGGCAATTGATCGGCGCGAAATTAGCGAAACCAGCGAAATTAGTGCCGTGACAAGCACTTGCGGTTGATCCGCTCCGGCGAAACCAGCGAAAAAATCCCCCAGGCTACCCAGCCGTCAGCCGGTACACCCGCAGTGGCGCACCCGGCGCACCGTCGGCGCGTTCGCCCCACTGCACCGTGATCTTCGGCGGTGTACTGGCCAGCAGGTGCTCCAGACTGGCGTCGAGACGCGCCTTCGGCACCTTGCCCTTGAAACACTCGGCGCTGATCTGGCTGCGCGTGGCCTGACCGCGTTCGCGCAGGAAGGCCAACACCCGGTTCGATAGCTCCAGCACCTGCGCGAGCCTGACTTCCTCGGCGGCGCTGACGAACACGAAGCGCACGGATGCCGTGGCATGCCGAATCCACGCCATCGCCGCGTCGATGTGCTGGGCGTCGATGCGGGTTTGCGAGTCGGTCAGCGCCATCAGCATCGCCAACCGGAGCAGCATAGGAGCGCGGCGTTCCAGCAGCGCCCCGATGACGCCGTCGCCGAGGTCGCCGTTCAACTCACCCCGGTAGAGCTGGGCGTAGCGCCACTGCGCCTGCGGCGACAGTTCCATCCGCAGGTGGTCACGCTCGTCGTGCCGGTCGGCGCGGACAAAAGCCAACACCTCCAACGTCCTGCGCGCCAACTGCTCGACCACGACCTGCGGCGTTTCCTTCGGGAACGGCAGCATCCGCGTGCGTTCGGCCCAGATTATCAGGAAGCGGTTGGCGAAGCCGTTGGTCAGTTCGCGGGCGCTCATCAGGCCGGTCAGCTCGCCCGGCGAGATCGCACCACTCAGGCAGACGTGCGGGTCACTGGCGTAGAGCCGGTTCGACTTAGTGGCGGGCTTGAGATCGACGCCATCCCAACAGTCGCGCAGCGCCGCCGACAGCGTGTTGCCGTCGCGCCGCCCTTGATGCAGCACGTTGGCGAACTCCGATTCGACCACCCACAGGCGCTTGTCCTCGATGGCGAGCACGTTCTGCCGACCTTGCCGGTAGCCGTCGTGGATCAGCGCCGCCAGCCCTTCGCGTGTGGACAAACCGCCACGGTGAATCTGCGGCGCGAAGGCTTCGTCCATCGCCCGTAGCACCTGATCGATGCGCAGCACCAGCGACACCGCGTCGCCCTTGCGACCACGGCCTGAACGCCCGATGTGCAGGCAGAACAGGCGCGCGTGGTGCCGGGTGTTGCCGATGGGCAGGTACACGCCGCGCCCAACCGCGCAGGACAGGTAGGCCATGAAGTTGGCGGCGATGGCGTAGGCGTTGGTCTCCGTGCCGTCGCTGCCCGCGCGGGCCACATCGCCGATCAGGCCGTAGAGACAGGCCGGATCAGGTTGCGGGGCATTGCGGTGCGCGGCCACGGCTGCACCGTCGTTGTCATCGGTGGCGTCAAGCGGTGACGTGGCATGAGATGCCGGGGTGACATCGATGATCCGGCGCATTCGTCATTTGCCGTCCAGCGCCACGGTCTGGACGATATTCTCGAACTCGGCCAGAACGTCCGGCTGGCGTTGTGACAGGAAGCGGAACACGGCTTTGTTGCCGATCAGTTTGCCGAGGTAGCCGCGCGCCAGCGTCAGAAGCAGCACGTCCTGACCGTAGGACTTCTCGACCAGCTTCAATTGGTTTTGGATGTTTCCCATTTCGCGCTCCATCTTTACCATCTGTTCCGCCGTGACGCCGGAGAGCTTCCGGGGTCGCTTTTCGCTGACCAGCAGATGTGGAGGCGTAGCCGCCAGCAAGGCTTCGGCGTAAGCGACGGTCATGTTGTTGGCGGTCAGCATCAGTTCCACGCACTCGACCTGCCGCGTGGGCTTCATCTTGCGCAGCACCGAGCCGAGGTTGGCCGAAAAATGCTGATCCTTGAGCATCTCGACCGCCTCCGGGCAGATGCCTTCAAGCAGGCCGACCTTCTTGTGGATCTGGCTGATGTCCACGTTCAGCGCCTTCGCCAGCCGATCTTGCGTCACGCCACGCTCGACCGCGCGCCGGAGCATGTGGTGCTCCTGAATGGACGAGATGCGGTTGATCCGGTTGTTATAGGTGTAGCTTTCATCGTCAGTGGCGATCAGGCACGGCGCGTCGGTGTAGCCGAGCTGCTGCAACGCCAGCAACCGCATGTGGCCATCAAGCAGGATGTGCTGACCGGTTTTCTTGTCGGCCTTGCCTACGCTCAGGGGTTCGATCAGCCCGACGGCTTCCATCGAGGCCACGATCTGCTTGAACTTCCGCGATGCCTGGAGACCTTCCGGCGGTTTGCGGGACGGAAGAATCCGATCCAGCGCCAGTGTGATCGGCTCCGGAATGAACCCCAGCGGTGGTTTGCTCATGCCGCGTGGCCTCCGCCCCAGACGCGTTCCGCCAGCTGCTTGGGCAAGGTGTCCAGCCCTTCGGCACGCAGCAGGTTGGAAAAATGCTCGTCGGCCAGCAACTGGCGCAGCGCTTCGATCACGAACAACATGCGTTGCTGCGTGAACTCAGCCTTTTTGATGGTCAGTTTCTGCCGCTCGACCTCGTTCTGGTAGTTGCGCACCAGACTGGAGGTGGTGACGGCCGCTCCTTTGCGCGCGGGCCGGTGTTTCAGCGTCTTTCCGAGAGTGCTGCGCCGCTGAAGCACGCGCCGCACCTGCATCAACTGCCCGCCGCGCAACTGGCCGCTTTCGTAGGCATCCTGCAAGGCGGTCTGGACGGATTCCTCGTCGCTGGCCCCCGCGATGGTGATGGCGACGTTGAGCGGAACCCGTCCGGACTCCACGGCAGCCAGCAGCCGTTCCTCACCTTTCTCGAAAAGCAGCAGGATGCCCTTGATGTAGTCGAGGCTCAGGCCGGTCTTCTGGGCGATGACGCGCTTGTCGTAACCCTGTTCGCTCAACTGCTCGATGCTCATCAACAGTTCCAGCGCGCTGTATTTCCTGCGGGCGATGTTCTCGGTCAGGCTCATGATGAAGGCATCTTCGTCATTGACCGCGACGACCAGCGCCGGGATTTCCTCCTCGCCAAGCGACTTGAACGCCTTTAGCCTGCCTTCGCCGCAGATCAGCAAGTAGCGTTTGCCGTCCTCCAGATCGTCACGCGGCGTGACCGTGACTGGCTTTTTCAGGCCAAGGCTTTTGATGTTGCCGACGATCTCCTCGAACACGCGACCATTGCGGTCACGCGGGTTGAGCACGGCGATCTGATCGACCGGGATCATTTGCAGATCGGTGGCGTGGTGCTTCTTCGTCATGCGACTCTCCTCAAGCGGCTGCGCTCGGCCATGCTGTAGAGATAGTCCAGGCTGTCGAAGCGGTAGCTCTCGAATTCAAGGCCGTTGTGATCGGCCAGATGGATGCCCGACTGGCCGAAGTCCAGACGCGGCAGCAGGTAGTAGTCCAGCGGTGCTTGGTTCGTTTCGTCGAGCCGGACGGCGACGGTGATGTCCGGCGTCAGGCTGGTGTCGAAGCGCACTTTCCACCGCCTGCGTCCGTTGTCTTGCAACTGGCAGCGCGAGAGCACGAGCGAAACGGTGAATTCGCGGTTGACAGTGAGCAGGTCGCTCGCCGGATCGCGCACGACCGCGCCGCCGACCTCGGCGATCATCCGCTCAGTCTCGCCGACGATCTCCGGGTGCAGGCGGCGCAGAAACTGGTTGACCTCCAGATACTGGTAGTCCCGATCCGGCGTGAACCCGACCGTCTGGTAAGCACGAATGAGACTTCCGAAGCGATGCGCGTAGGCCGCCGAAGACGGCATGCCTTCCGCTTCGTCGATGATCAGGCCAGAGAGGTAACCGTGCTGCTGGAACAGCCGCCGCAGCTTCTCGATCAATTCCTCGTTGCTGAAGCGGTATGCCCGTGCGCGCAAGATGCCCTGCGCGGTGTAAAACAGGTCGGGCGGCACGATGCCCTCGAACGCGCCTTCTTTCTTGATCCACATCTCCGGCTGGTTCACGACCCGCACTTTCTTGAGTTTGAAGGAGCGCCGGTTGTAGACGTTGTTGCCGATGTATTTTTCGTTCGACAGGACTTCCCGGACGGTGGCGCGCGTCCAGTCGCGCCCGAGGTCGGTCTGGATGCCCTTGGCGTTGAGCCGTTCGGCGATCTCCGATTCGAACAGCGCGTTCTCGACGAACCAGCGGTAGATCTGGTTCACGACGGCGACTTCGGCATCAGGGCCGGGCTGCAAGATCACGCGGTCGGTTTGCAGGCTCTTGTGCTCGCCGCGCGAAAGTTCGCCCTTCACCGAACCGGACTGGTCGATCAGCACGCGGCGCAGGCCGTAGCCCGCTGGCCCGCCTTGCCTGAATCCAAGTTCGATCAGGCGGCACTGGCCCGCGAACACCTTTGCCGACAGCTCGCGGCTGTACTCGCCCGCCATCGCGCGCTTGACGCCCTTGACGATGGTGGACACCGGTGAGCCGTCGTTCTCGAACTGCTCGGCGCAGTAGGCGACCTGAATCCCGGCGCGGCGGCAGATGTACTCGTAGTACGCGCTTTCATCCGCGTCCTGAAACCGGCCCCAGCGGCTGACGTCATAGACGAGGATGATCTGGAAGTCAGCTTTGCCCGCCTGCACATCGGCGATCAGTTGCTGGAGCGCCTGTCGCCCATCGATGCGCAGCCCACTCTTTCCCTCGTCGGCGTAGGTGCGGACGATCTCGATGTTGCGCCGGGCGGCGTACTCGCGGATTTTGTCGCCCTGGTTCTCCGTGGAGTATTGCTGGTGCTCGGTGGACATGCGCACGTACTGCGCGGCGCGGTACACCGGCCCCGATCCTGTCGGGCTTGGAGGCGATTCGTTCGATTGCATAGACCCGGCCACTTTGATGGTTGACGTTTCGGGTCTGCCGCTCCCTTCATTGGCTGCGCTGCCGCTCCGTGAAGATCACGAGAACGGTCGCGCAGACGGTTGGAATCGTTGCCATGCAGGATGTTCGAGAACCCGTTTGGAGGCGAAGTTACGGGCAGATCGCCGATGCGTCGATCACGTCCTCTCTTGACACGTCCATCTTGCGCGGACACGTCACGGCCACCGGCGTGATCTCGACGACCCACGAAGCGCCGCTTTCCCTCGGAAACGCCGGGTGGCGTGTGATGCGGTAGAGGCCCGGCGGCAGGTCGCACACGTCCATCTTTGCAAGATCGACGTCTGCCCCCTGATTCCGCACACTGGCGTTGCGCAGCCGCTGCTGCTCACGGTTGCGCTGCGCGTAGTCAGGACGGTCGGCGCGGTAGTCGCGCCAGTAGTCCGGATTGCGCTGCGACCACGCATGCTGCGCGGCGCGCTGGTTGCCCCGGTAGTCGGGATCGGACTGGAGCTTGGCCCGCTGCCACTGGCGCTTGCGGGCGCGCTGGCAGTCCGGGTCGGAGCAGTAGGCTTGGTCAGGAACTTGCGGGCGGGGTGCGAAAGGCTTGCCGCAGCAGGCGCAGCGTCGGGTCATCGTCTGGGTCTCCATGCAAAGGGGTGCTGGAAACCGCGACGGCACTGCTGCCGCGCCCGCATGCGGGGTACGCTTGACCTCGATCCGTCAGTGAGGCGTTCTCCTCGTCCGGGTTGCGCGCCCAGTGGCGCGGGTTCCTATCCATCGGTTGTTATTGACAACTGCCGATGTTATGGAACAATATGCTGAATCATGGACACGACCGCCGACAAGCTGCTGGAACTGGTGCGCGCGCAGGGACTGCTGCGCCCGCACGATCTGGCTCCGCTGGGCATCCCACGGGTGGCCCTGACGCGGGCGGTGCGGCGCGGGCAACTGGAGCGCGTCGGGCGCGGCCTGTACGGCCTCGCGGCGCGTCCGGTGTCGGCACACGGCACGCTGGCCGAGGTCGCCCGCCGCGTGCCCAAGGGCGTGGTGTGCCTGCTGTCGGCGCTGCGCTTCCACGACCTGACGACGCAGGCCCCTTTCGAGGTCTGGCTGGCCATCGACAACAAGGCGGCCACGCCAAAGCTGGACTACCCGCCGCTGCGCCTCGTGCGCTTCTCCGGCGCGGCGCTGACCGAGGGCGTGGAGGAACACGTCGTCGATGGCGTCACCGTCCGCGTCACGGGCGTCGCCAAGACCGTGGCCGACTGCTTCAAGTACCGCAACAAGATCGGCCTCGACGTGGCTCTGGAGGCGCTGCGCGATGCGTGGAACGGCAAGCGCATGACCAGCGATGAAATCTGGCACTACGCCAAGATCGACCGCGTCGCCAACGTGATGCGTCCCTATCTGGAGAGCCTGGCATGAACCAGCGCAACGTCGCCGCGTCGGTTCGTGCCCGGCTGCTCAACAAGGCTCGAGCCGAAAAACTCGACTTCAACCTGCTACTGACCCGCTATGCGCTGGAGCGGATGCTGTACCGCCTGAGTGTCTCGGAGCAGCGCGGGCAATTCCTGCTCAAAGGCGCGCTGCTGTTCGACCTCTGGTTCGACCTGCCGCATCGTCCGACGCACGATGCCGACCTGCTGGGTTTTGGTTCAACCGATATTCCGTATCTGGAAAAGCTGTTCCGCGAGATCAGCCAGATCGCCAGCGATGACGGCATCGTGTTTCAGGCTGACAGCGTGAAGGCCGCCGAAATCCGCAAGGAGGCGAACTACGCGGGTGTCCGGGTGACGATGATCGGCCTGCTCGACGGCGCGCGCTGTCCGGTGCAGATCGACATCGGCTTCGGCGACGCCGTCACGCCCGCACCGGAGAACGTGCAGTACCCGGTCATCCTCGATGGCATGCCGCAGCCGCAACTGCGGGTCTATCCTCGCTACACCGTCGTCGCCGAAAAGCTGGAGGCGATAGTCAAGCTCGGTATCCTCAACAGCCGGATGAAGGACTACTTCGACCTGTGGGTTCTGGCCCGGCATTCCGACTTCAACGGCGCGGTGCTGGCGCAGGCGATTCGCGCCACGTTCGAGCGCCGGGGCACGGCCATCCCGTCCAGCGCACCGCTGGGCCTCACCGACGAGTTCGGTCTAGACGAGCAGAAGGCCAGGCAGTGGCAGGCGTTCCTGCGCAAGAACACCCTGGAGCCGATGCCGCTGGCCACGGTGATCGTGGTGCTGCGCGAATTCCTGCTGCCGGTGCTGACGGCGCTCACTGCGGACGAAGGTTTCGACCGTCAGTGGCGCGCGGGCGCAGGCTGGGACGGGAACGAGTGAACGGCCAGTTCGATTCCGCGTTTGGGGATCGAACCGCCGACCGTTCATTGCCTACGGCAGCGAGGAAATACGCGGCGGCGGGGCGTTTTCCCTCGGATGCGCGGCCAGTGTAGAATCGCGCCTAAGGTGGCAATGCCCGTGTGGCAGGAAAGTTTCCTCTAGCGGGGAACTACACCACCACCTCTCTCCTGAAAAGGCCTTGCTCCGCAAGGCCTTTTTCTTGTACGGGCTCAGCCCCTCAACGGCAACTGCCGCGTGAGAAAGGCGGCGAGGTCCCGCGTGCACGCCCTCGCCGTTTCCACCAGGCGGCTGTAGCCCCAGAACAGATGCGTCATGCCCGGGTACACCTTCAACTCGGCGCTTCGCCCCGCCTCGCGCACGCGCTGAGCCAACAACACCGAGCTGTCCCGGTACACGTCGACCTCCGCCGCCGCCAGGAACAGCGGCGGCATGGCGCTCAGGTCGGTCAGGCGGGTGCTCAGGCGCGGGTCCGAGCGCTGGCCCGGCTCCCCCGCATAAGCCCCGAACATCGCGGCCGCACTCTGACGCGAGGGCAGCATCGCCCCGCCGCCATGCGCTTGCATCGACGGCGTGTCGAGATCGTCGTCGAACACACCGACGACGAAAGCGCCCGCGCGAAGAAAGCCGCCGCGCTCGAGGCCGAGCTGCACAGCGGCCCCCATGGCCACATTGGCGCCCGCGGACGAACCGCCGAAAGCGATGCGCGCCGGATCGATGCCCCAGCGCGCCCCATGGGCGTGGAGCCATGACAGGGCAGCCGCCGTTTCTTCCACCGCAGCCGGGAACACCGCTTCGGGCAGGTGCGCGTAGTCCAGGCTGATCACGATGCCGTCCCAGGCCTGCGCCAGCTCGCGCAGTTGCCGGTCGCTCGATCGTGGTTCGCCCAGACGGAAGCCGCCGCCATGCAGGAAGACGTAGGCCGGGCGCAGCGCGTCCGTGGCCTGTGCGGCGTAGACCGCCACGCGCAGGCTGCGCTGCGCCGACAGCGCAATGGCGTCGTCCCGGTCGATGGCGAGGGCTGGACCACCTTCGTTCCACCAGGCGCGCGAGGCCATGAACTGCGCGCGCGCCGCCGCCGCGCTCGCGCCCACCGGGCCCAGGGCCGCGACGATCTCCTCGTTGCGCTTGAGGGCCGCGACGAGTTGTGGGTCCACGCCCGCCGGCAGCGCTGCCTCAGTTGGCCTGGACATTGAACTCCTTCAGCAGTTGCCCCCACTGCTCGACTTCCGCGCGGATCGTCTGGCCGAATGCTTCGGGCGTGGATCCCACCGGCTCGATGCCCTGGTCGCGCATGGACTTCGCCACCTCGGGGTCGGCGAGGATTTCCTTCACGTCGCGTTGGATCTGGTCCACCACGGCCTTGGGCGTGCCCGCCGGCGCGAGCCAGCCGAACCAGCCGCCGCGCTCCATGCCCTTGATGCCCAGCTCCTTGAACGTCGGCACGTCCGGCAAGACCTTGGAGCGTTCCGACGTGATGATGCCCAGCGGGCGCACCTTGCCCGAGCGGATGTGCGGCAGCGCGGTGCCGACGGAGTTGAAGCTCGACTCGACGTGCCCGCCCAGCAGGTCGTTCATCTGCAGCGCCTCGCCCTTGTAGGGCACGGGAAGCACCTCGATGCCGGTTTCGCGCCCGACGATCAGGCCGTAGACGTGGAAGCTGGAGCCGTTGCCGAAGTGCGCATACCGCAGCGGACGTTTCTCCGCCTTGATGCCTGCCACCAGTTCCTGCAGCGTCTTGTAGGGAGAGTCCGAGCGCACGGCCAGGATGGACTCGGGCGTGGCGTACTGGGTGATGGCCACGAAATCCTTCACCGGGTCGTACGGTGTTTCCGGGTACAGCAGCTTGACGGTGGAATGGGTGACGAAGGTGGACAGCAGGGTGTGCCCATCGGGCGCCGCGCGGGCGACGATTTCGCCGCCGATGCGGGTGGACGCGCCGGGCTTGTTGTCCACCACGACCGACTGCCCCCACTTCTTGCTCAACCGCTCCGCGAGTACGCGCGTGATGCGGTCGGGGCTGCTGGCCGGCGGGCCGGGCAGCACGATCCTGACCGTCTTGGTCGGCCAGGCCTGGGCCAGGGATGACAAGGGGGTGCAGGCCAGCACGGCGGCGCACACCAGGCCGCAGATTGTCTTGCTCATGTTTGTCTCGCTCTTTCTTTCATGGGTTTGGGGTTGGGAAAAGACTCAGGCCATCACGGCGCTGTTGTTGTCGGCGGCGGTGTCGCGGGAGGGTTGGCCCAACGGCGTCAACACATGGCGACCGAACAGGCGGGTGGACTGAGCGGATTCCTCGTAACTCAGGTCGCCAAAGGCCAGGCGACACACGAGGTAGTTGATGCCCGTGCGCGCCACTTCCTCTTCGACCCACTGCCTCACCGTCGAAGGAGAGCCCGCGATGCCAAGGCCGTCGGCCTGGGCCTGCTCGAATCGTTCGGGGAACGCCAGCGACGCCGGCTTGGTGCCGTGCTTCACCCACAGGTGCATCAGCCGCTCGCGCCACAACTGGTAGGCCCGGCTGGCGATGGCCATGGCCTGCTCATCGGTGTCGGCGACGACCACGTGGCGGCTCACGCCCAGTCGCGGGAGCGGCCCCTGCGCGCCGATCGCGTCCCAACGTTCGCGGTAGCGATCGGTGACCGCGCGCACGCTGGCCGCCGGCCCGTTGCACACGATGTTGATGCCGTTCTCGGCCGCCCAGTTGGCGCCGTCGGGCAGGCCCACGCCGTACCAGATGGGCGGAGGCGTCTGGCGGTAGGGCTCCAGCACCACCGGCACCTCGTTGAACTTGAAGTGCGTGCCGGTGAAGTCCACCCGATCGCGCGTGAGCGCTTGCTGGATCACCTGGTAGCCCTCGTGATAGAGGCTCTGCGCCTGCGCCGGATCGACGCCGTAGTAGCCGATCTCGTAAGGCGACACGCCACGGCCGAAGCCGACCTCCAGACGCCCGCGACTCATCTGGTCCAGCATGCAGATCTCCTCGGCCACACGCAGCGGGTGGTGCATGCTGAGGGTGTAGACCAGCGGGCCGAAGCGCAGGCGGCTGGTGCGCTGCGCCACCGCCGCCAGGTACACGCTGGGCGATGGCGCGATGCCCAGCGGCGTGGAGTGGTGCTCGGCCAGGTGGTAGGCGTAGAAGCCCGCCTTCTCGTAGTCCTGCACCAGTTGCAGGCGCTGCTCGTATTGGTCGGCCAGGGGCAGCCGGCCCAGGTCCATGTGGTCGAAGACCCCGAAGGACAGTGCGCGTGGAGGGGAGGAATGCGTGGTCATGATGGGTGGTGGGCCTTGGGGCGGGAGAACAACTGGAAGACGGTGCCGGAGGGATCGCACGCGGTGAGCGTGCGGCCGTGCGCACCCATGTCGCGCTGCCCCGTCACCTCACCGCCGTGGCGGCGGATGGCATCGGCGTCGGCATCGAGGTCATTGCTTTCGAACACGAGCACCGGGCCGCGTGCGCCCTCGGGTGCTTCGGCCGGCGACGCGAGCGCGAAGCGCGCGTCGCCCACCTTCATTTCGAGCCAGCGGTCCGCGTCCTGGAACAGGTACTCGAACCCCAGCGCCTTTTCGTAGAACGCGCTCAGGGCCGACACGTCGCCATCGACGTGATAGGCCAGGCGCAAACGGGTGATCGCCATGCGGAACTCCGGAGGCTCAGGCCGGCATGAACTCGCCGCTCTTGTAGAGCAGCGAGCGCTGGTCCTGCTGGCGGATCTCGAGGATCTCGCCAATGAAGATGGTGTGGGTGCCGCAGTCGACGCTCTGGACCACGCGGCAGGCAAACGACACGAGCGCGTCGCGCAACAGGGGCACGCCCTGCGAGCCGCTGGCCCAGTCGTCGGCATGGAAGCGCTCATCCGGGTCGTCGGCTTGGCGCGAGAAGGCCAGGGCGACCGGCGCCTGGGCGTCGGACAGGTAATTGATGGCAAAGGCATCGGCCCGCGCGATGCAGGCGTGGGCCCGCCCGCCCTTGTTCACGCAGGCCAGCACCTGCGGCGGGTCGGCGCTCACGCTGCACACCGCAGTGGCCGTCAGGCCGCGCCGGTGCCCCGCGTGCTCGGCCGTCACCACCGTGACCGCGGACGGGACCCTGCGCATGGCCTGCCGAAACTCGTCGACATTGACCGGGGTTTTCATTATCAAATTCTCCATTGTTGAATTATTGGATAATGGAGAATATTCTACGACCCGATTGCGCCAGGAACACCCGGGAAAATACGCACATGAGCGATGCCACCTCCCCTTCCTCCGGCCATGGCGCCCCGGCCGAGCGCAGCGGCGGTCCGCGCGGCATCCAGTCGATCGAACTCGGCTATCGCGTCCTCACGGCGATCCAGCAGGGGCCGGACGCCGTGGCGCTGAAAACGATCGCCGCGCGCGCCGGCATGTCGCCCAGCGCCGTGCACAACTACCTCGCCAGCTTCGTGCGCACGGGCATGGTGAGCACGGACACGCGCGGCCAATACCGCCTGGGGCCCAGCCTCGCGGCGCTCGGCCTGGCGGCCGCGCGGCAGGTGGACCACTTCGAACTGATCCGCACCAGGGCCGTGGCATTGAGCGACAGCACGGGACTGGGCGTGGCGGTGCTCATCTGGAGCGCGCTGGGGCCGGTCATCGTGTTCAACCGGCCCGACCCGCGCAACCACGTGTTCGAGCTGCGCAACGGACCGGTATCCCTGCTGTCCACCGCGGGCGGCCACGTGTTCGCCGCCTGGTTGCCCCGGCAGGCCACGCTGCCCATCGCCATGGCTGAGCGCGGCCAGCAGGCAACGGCCGCCGAATGCAATCAACTGCTGGACAAGATCCAGGCCGACGTGCGCACCGCCGGCCACGCCGACGTGATGCTGGATGCGCTGCCCGGCTACGGTGCGCTCAGCGTGCCCCTCTGGAACTCGCAGGACGCGCCGGCCTATGCCCTGACCATCACCGCGCCCGTCGAACTCATGGACAAGCGCCGTGAGGGACCGCACCTGAAGCAGTTGATCTCGGCCGGGCAGGAGCTGTGCCGGCTGCTGGGGGCGCCCCCAGCCCGCTGGGCCGGGTGATCCACGCGCTGGAAAGGTGTTACCACCGGCAACGGCCCTCCCGGGCGGGGGCCCCGGGAGCGCCGGTGGTAGAAAATGCCGGGTTACCCGCCGCCGACCCGCCCCCCTCTTGCGCCGCTG
>NZ_CCAE010000008.1 GCF_000723405.1 Hydrogenophaga intermedia
TGAACCGCCCCGGGATTTGAGGAGGCTCTTTTCTCTGAGAGGATTGAGCCATGAACAAGAAGTCGAACAAGTTCTCACCCGAAGTGCGCGAGCGCGCGGTGCGCATGGTGCAGGAGCATCGGGGCGAGTACCCCTCGCTGTGGGCGGCCATTGAATCGATTGCAGCCAAGATCGGCTGCGTGCCGCAGACCCTCAACGAGTGGGTCAAGCGCGCCGAGATCGACTCGGGTGCGCGCGAGGGCATCACCACCAACGAATTGCAGCGGCTGAAGGAGCTCGAGCGCGAGAACAAGGAGCTGCGCAAGGCCAACGAGATCCTCAAGCTGGCCAGCGCGTTTTTCGCCCAGGCGGAGCTCGACCGCCGTCTGAAGTCCTGAAGGGCTTCATCGATCAGCATCGACAGGCCTACGGGGTCGAGTCGATCTGCAAGGTGCTGCAGATCGCCCCGTCTGGCTACTGGCGCCACGCCGCTGCGCAACGCAACCCTGCCCTGCGATGTCAGCGCGCCCAGCGCGACAGCACCTTGACGCCACACATTGAGCGCGTGTGGCACGCCAACATGCAGGTCTACGGCGCCGACAAGGTCTGGAAGCAGATGAACCGCGAAGGTATCGTGGTGGCGCGCTGCACGGTCGAACGGCTCATGCGCCGCCTGGGCCTGCAGGGCGTGCGCCGTGGCAAGGTGGTGCGCACCACCATCAGCGATGCCAAGGCGCCGTGCCCGCTGGACCGGGTCAATCGCGTCTTCAAGGCCGATCGGCCCAACCAGCTCTGGGTCTCGGACTTCACCTACGTCAGCACCTGGCAGGGCTGGCTGTACGTAGCCTTTGTGATCGACGTGTACGCGCGGCGCATCGTGGGCTGGCGCGTGAGCAACACGATGCGCACGGACTTTGTTCTGGATGCCTTGGAACAAGCGCTCTACGACCGCCAACCCGAGCGCGACGGCAGCCTGGTGTGTCACTCCGACAGGGGGTCGCAATACGTCAGCATCCGCTACACGGAGCGACTGGCCCAAGCGGGCATCGAACCCTCAGTGGGCAGTAAGGGCGACAGCTACGACAACGCGCTGGCCGAGACCATCAACGGGCTGTACAAGGCCGAGCTGATTCACCGCCGGGCACCCTGGAAGACCAGGGAATCGGTGGAGCTGGCCACCCTGCAATGGGTGTCCTGGTTCAACCATCAAAGATTGCTGGAGCCCATCGGCTACATCCCACCGGCCGAGGCTGAGGCAAACTACTGGCGGCATCTCGCCAATCAGGACTCCATGGCGGAGGCCTGACTTAAACCAACCGGCCTCCACGAAAGCCGGGGCGGTTCATCATGTCCACCGCTGCGGCGTTGCTCAGGGTCTCTCCGGTGCGGCGCTTGTGCTGGCGCATGAAGGTCTTGAGGGCGCCGAAGGTGGAGTTGCGGAAGGTCAGCTCGCGGGTGATGAGGGGCTCTTGCGAGACGTTGGGCGTTGGGGATGGGTTCAGTGCTTGCATTGGTTCAGGTGGATGGAAATGACGAAGCCCCCGGGCATCCGGGTTGGACGCCTGCGGGGGCTCGGGTGGGGTGGTGGAGCGCGGCTGGTCGGCTGGGTCTCCTAATGGGTACTCTTTATTCAGCGCGATTCTTGGCGCATCGGAGTTGTGCTGTCACAGGCAGTCTGGCTGCGTCCCCTCCTGATGGGGAACTTTTATTCTTGGTGCCCTGCGACGGCTGCGGTCTCCTAATGTGGGGGTTAAACCCAGTTCCGCGCTGAGGCCCTCATCGGGTCACAGGAGCCACCACGACGAATCGCCGCACCCTCCCCTGCCTGCTCACGCGACGATGGCGCCACGGGCCTGCAAAGCGGTCCGGGTGGGGGTCTCCTAATGTGCACCTTTTATCCACGGCAAGCGCCTGGAACATGCCCGTGAGGAGGGTGTCCATGCGGGAACCTCTCATGGATCGTGAGGGGGTTGATTCGGAGCCGTCACCGGGCTCCCAGTGCTCGCACTTGTGGCAGTAGCCGTGGCCGTCCGTGTAGCGGCCCAGTGCGTCAGAGGAGCCGCACGCGGGGCACGGCTCGTGGTGCATGAACTCCGATTCGGACTTCACAGGCGGGCCTGGACTTCGCGGGCCGTGGCCTTGCAGGGACGCATCCCGGCGACCATCGTGAAATCACCGTTGAGGTAGTGGTGGATGAGCTTCAGCTTGCCCACCGTGGTCACCACGAAGTCCCGCTTCCCGGTCACCCAACCCTCGCGGAGTTCGTTCTTGCCGCGATAGGCCCGGTACGCCGCGAGGGCATGGGGACGGTAGAGGTACCCGAGACTTTCCAGGTCGGCTCGGTAGCGGGCCATGTGGATGCCGGGCAGGGACCGGATGAAGTTATGCAAGCCCTCCTCATCGGCGCACATCAGTTCGCCGGCACGGGCCACAGGCTTCATCTCCTCGATGGCCTTCTGTTGGGCCTCGATCTTTGCTTCTTGCTCGGCGGCCAGGAGGAGCGCCTCGCGGAAGGTCTTGGGAATGAGGGGTGTCTGGACCTCCGGCAGCTTCACCACGGCCGACTCAGCGGGCCTCGTGATGACCAGCTCAGCGGCGCCCTTGATGATGTCCTCGATCATCGCGTCACACCACACGGAGAATCGCACGTCCAGCCAGCGGGAGAACGGCACGGCGACCTTGGGGTGTCCCCAGGTGCCTCCACCGTTGCCACGGCGGGCTTCGATGAATTGAGCCGATTTCGGCGCATTTGCCGCGAGGGCCAGGAGGTATTCCTGGGTCTCCTGGTTGGCGAAGAACTTCCGCACGTCCTTGCCGAAGTGCTGCGCGGCCTTGGTCATGTTGAACCAGCCGTCAGCGCGGAACTGAAAGGCCACGCCGTTGTAGTCGCGGGTGATGAGAGCGGTCGAGGAGTTCATTGGGGATTCCAAAAAGAAAAACCCCCGGGAACCCTTCATGGGCACCGGGGGCCTCGGGGAATCCGGGCTGACTCAGGCGGCGGTGTTCAGTTGGCGCACCTGATGCGACATGTCGAACAGCTTGGCCTTGCCGGCGTAGTAGCGGTCGATGCGCCACTCCTTCAGGATTTCAAGCGCCAGCTCGAACACCTCATGATCGAGGTCGTAGATGCGGTGGATGTTGAAGTCGCCCTCGGACTCCAAGGCAAGCACAAGGCTTGCGAGCGTGACGGCGGCATTGCTGGTGGGATCAGCGGCGATCAGCTTGCGTGCGTTCTTGATGGCATTCATGGTGGGCTCCACAACGATGATGGGGATGATGAAGTCGCAACAACTCCGCCATGTTGACCTACGTCAGTGCCGCATTTCACGACAGATTCGTGACGGACTTGATTTCGTCACCCGACCGAGGGCGCTGTCTCCGCCCTCCTCGCCGCCACCACCCTGGCAACCGTTGAGCGACTCGCGCCCGTGGTTGCAATCACATCGGCCCACGACATCCCCATGTCGAGCAACGTGGCAATACGCGAGTACCGCTCTAGGTCCGGCTGCTTGCCCTTAAACCGCCGCTCAGCGGTGGCCTTGGCGATCCCTTGGGCCTGCCTGCGGCGGCGGTCCTCGTAGTCCTTGCGGGCGACCACCGCCAGGACATCCAACAGCATCCGGTTCACGGCATCCAGCAGGGCTTGCGTGGTGTCGTCCGTGCTGGCCCGAGCGGCATCCCAGGAGGTCGGGAGGTCGAGGGCGACCACGCGAATGCGCTTGGCCGCGAGATGCGCCTTCAAGGCTTCCCAATCAGCCTGCGTGAGGCGACTCAGACGGTCCACCTGTTCCACCAGCAGGACATCGCCGGGGCGGGCATCGTTGATAAGGCGGAACAGCTCAGGCCGATCGAGCTTGGCCCCGGACTCGTTCTCGGTGTACCAAGCGGCCACCTCCAGTCCGCGCTCGGCGGCGAACGCCTCCAGGTCAGCGCGGGCACGGGTGGCGTCTTGCTCCTCGGTGCTGGCGCGGAGGTAGGCACGGATGAATGGCATGTCAGAGTCCCATCAGTCTCGTTTAGATGGTCCTCATAATGCCAGTCTGCTTTAGATTGTCAAGAGATTTATACGAGACTGATGCGGGCGACTCCTACGCGGTCTCGCAGAGGCATACCCAAAGAGAACCGATGGGCACCGAAAGTCAGCAGGTCGCACTTCATTGAGACGAACGCGGACGGCGAGTCAGTTTGGTCAACCGACGCCACAGAGCTGCACAGTTCAACAGGCAGGCCGCAACGAACAATACGGCAACACCCGCAGAGATAGCCGGGCGGGCATGTGCTTGCTGAAGGAAATTGACGATGCCAAGCGCTGCGGTGAGGAGACCCCAAGTGGCATTCAGCACGAGCACGCTCCGGACTACAACACGATCCGCGTTCTCCAAAAAGCCCCAGAGCGCAAGATTGAACACCACCATGTGCATGATGGTGATGATTGGTACCCGAATGCCCAGGAACGCCGAACTGAGGTTGATGAGCGCAAGTACCGTGAACAGTACCCAGTTCGTAAATTTTGCGATTCGCTCCATGCGCGGCGAGCATGAGGCTCGCTCATTGCGATTCAGTGAACGCCATCCATCCCGCTTGGTCTCCGAACGGATCCAGGTTGCCCCACCCGGGCAATAGACACGATCCGACGTGCGCGGCTGGGTGACAGACCCCCCAGGGGGGGGAATCGCCGCGCGTCTGGATCGAGGAGGCTCTCAAATTTTTGGTCCATTTTCAGACCGTCGCAGAGGGACCGTGGCCGCCCCACGCCCTCGCATCAAGCCAATGCGTCGTTCATGTCAACCGAGAAGCCGGCCGCTCGGAGTTCCTTCGCCAATTGCAGCTTCCATGCCCCGGCGTCATCAAGGGCGATGTAGAGCACCCCGGCGTAGTCAGAAGGAATCTCAACACCCGGACGATACAGCGCACACACACGCTTGCGGCCAAGGCGTCCATTGAAGAAGCCAAGTTCAAAGATGACGTTTTGCCGGGCCCGAGCAGAATAGTTGCTCGGAGCCACCGTCTTCGCTCCGCCGAGGTCATCATCAGTCAGTAAGACAACTGCAAAGCCAACATCGCTGTAAGCCTCGAACTTTTCAACAATCGTTCGCCCCTCGTTGGCCTGCTCTCTGAGCACGATGACCTCTTGGTGAAGCCGTTCAAGGAACCGTGCGGTCTCGTGTAGTGCCCCCTCGTCGTGCCCGTGAA
This sequence comes from Hydrogenophaga intermedia, assembly GCF_000723405.1. Classification (GTDB taxonomy): domain Bacteria; phylum Pseudomonadota; class Gammaproteobacteria; order Burkholderiales; family Burkholderiaceae_C; genus Hydrogenophaga; species Hydrogenophaga intermedia. The sequence continues at coordinate 5,173 of NZ_CCAE010000008.1, forward strand.
CCAGGAAGATTCGGTGTCCTCCCGATTCACGTTGGGGCGCGACCGCATGCCCCTCCGTGAGTGTGACTTCGGTTTCAAGCAATTCAATCAGAGCATCGACTTTTGCAAGCTGACTTTGAAGGGAAGTCGCGCGATGCCCTTCCCACCAGCTTTCGTCAGCGTTCATAGGAAATGATCCGAACCGCCCCACGTTGGTGACAGAGGTCACGTTCGGAGAGGTTGTGCCGAACGCCTTCTCCAGGTAGTTTCGAGCCAGGAGCGTCCATCGTGAATAGACGTCTTCGGAGATTGGCCTTTTCACCAGCATCTCCGCGCCGCTACCGCGAAGCTTTGAAAGCAGTTGAAGCCCCACCGAGGGGGCAACCTCTGGGCCAAATAGCTTTGAGGGGGTACTCTTACTTTGGCTCGCCACCTTGGCTCCCGTGAGACTGAATTGCGCGTCTGCCCGATACGCTCCGATGCATTCTAGGGAGTTCAGGAGTGGAGTCCCTTACGATGTTCTCTCTGGCACCCTTGGGGTCATAAGCGCAGGGACTAACCAATGTCGGACCAACACCAGAAGGCCGCAGCGCCTACACGCGCACGCCTCGAAGGCCCCTCCAGGCTTGAGCGGGTCGCAGGCGGTCCGCTCGTCGAGGTCGGTCTGACGGCCGCTACCGCTGCGGCGGGAGCCGCTGTAGCCACCATGGCGGCGACCACCCTACTGCCTCTGCTGCCCATCCTTGCCAAGTCACTCGCTGCGGGAAGGCAAGAGCGGCGCATCGCTCGGAACCTCGCGGCTATAGAACAAGTGCTGATCCAGCATGACGACAAGTTGGAGCGCCTGTCCGATGAGCAATACGCGCTCATCAATGAAATCGTCCTGGCGGCCATGGGGTCCACCAACGACACCAAGCTGGCCTACCTCCAAAATGCCGTACAGAACGCACTTGCACTTTCCGAGCTGCCGCCTCAAGAGGCCGTCGTTCTTGGCCGCCTCGCCCGGGAGCCATTTGGGGAGGCCGGCGCGGTGCACCCGTCGGGCATCCCCGCGCCTGACGCGCTCACGCCTCCTTTCGCGCATGGCGCCAGCTCAGAACGCATTCGCGTCCAAACCCCCAGAGGTAAATGGTCCCGTCGGAGCGGCGCATGTCGAACTCCCAAAACGAAAGCGTGGGGTCGCGGTGGAGGTGCGCCCCCCAGGTACCGCGAGCTGCGTAGAAGGAGCCACGGGAGATTTCGATGGTCAGCGTCGAAGTGGTCATGGTCATGATGGTCAGTCGGTCTTGAAGTCCGTGCAGATCGCACGAGGCGGATCATCAGGAGCACCTCGCGGGCTTCCGTGAATGCCCCCTCACCGCCCTACCCCGACTTGACACTCACGGTATCGCAACGATCTCCGTTAGCATGGGGTTCGCTGTGGCACTTCCTTGTATCACTTGCGACGCAAACGACCATCGTAAGTTGTTGATTTAATTGGTTTTTTCTGACGACTTGGCGATGTCAAGGCTCGTCACCTTTTTCTTTCCTCATGCCCTCGCGCGATCCCTCTTCCATCGCAGACTGGCACGCCCATGTCTACTTCGATGCCGCCACGCGCGACACCGCATGGGCCCTGCGTGAGTTGATCGGCGTCGACCTGGCCGAGCGCGTGCAGATCGGCCGCTTCCACGAAAAGCCCGTGGGCCCGCACCCGATGTGGTCCTACCAACTGGCTTTTGGTGCCGGCGAATTCGCGCAGGTGGTGGGCTGGCTCACGCTGAACCACGGCGCGCTGGACGTGTTCATCCACCCCAACACCGGCGACGAGTTGCGCGACCACCGCGACAGCGCGCTGTGGCTGGGCAAGTCCCACACGCTGGACCTGAACGCGCTGCAGGCTTAAGCCGCCGCGCGCAGGTGGCGCAGCGCCGCCTCCCCCGCCCACACGCCACTGGCCATCGAGGCCGTGAGCAGGTAGCCACCGGTGGGGGCTTCCCAGTCGAGCATCTCGCCGGCCACGAACAGCCCGGGGCGTTCGCGCGCCATCAGGCCGTCGTCAAGCGCTTCCAGGCGCACGCCGCCCGCGCTGCTGATGGCCTCGGCCACGGGGCGGGGGCGGATGAGCTTGAGCGGCAGGGCCTTGATGGCCGCTGCGAGCCGCGCGGTGTCGTGCATGGCCTCGCGGTCCAGGCATTCGTGCAGCAGCGCGGGCTTGATGCCGTCGAGCCCGAGCCGGCCTTTGAGGTGGCTGGAGAGGCTGCGCGAACCGCGCGGGTGCGACACGTCGGCCTGCACGCGTTCGGGCGTGCGGTCGGGCAGCAGGTCGATCCACAGCGTGGTTGAACCGTCGCGCGCGATGCGGTCGCGCAGCGCGGCCGACAGCGCGTAGACCAGGCTGCCTTCGATGCCGGTGGCGGTGGCGACGAACTCGCCGCGCTGCCAGTGCCGCGCGTCGGGCGGCCCGTCGAGCGCGAGCGCGACGGTCTTGAAGGGTTGGCCAGCCCAACGTTCGGTGAACACGGCACTCCAGCCCTCCGCCACGCCGTGCACGGACGAGCCCGCGACATCGAAGCCGCAGTTGGCGGCTTGCAGTTCGGCCACGTCGAGGCCCGCGTCGCGCAAGCACGGCACCCAGGCGCCGTCGGAGCCCAGGCGGGGCCAACTGGCGCCGCCCAGGGCCAGCAACACGACGCTGGCCTGCACCACGCGTTCGCCATCGGGCGTGGCGAAGCGCAAGGCGCCGCCATCACCAAAACCCAGCCAGCGGTGGCGCATGTGGAAGCGCACCGGTTCACCGCCCGGCTCGGGATGGCGCAGCCGGTGCAGCCAGGCGCGCAGCAGCGGCGCGGCTTTCATGTCGGTGGGAAAGACGCGCCGCGAGCTGCCGACGAAGGTGGCAATGCCCAGGCCCTCGGCCCAGTCGCGCAACTGCTGCGGCCCGAAGCGTTCGAGCATCGGCCGCAGCACGCCTGCGCGGTCGCCGAAGCGCGAGACGAAGGCCTCGAAGGGCTCGGCATGCGTGAGGTTGAGCCCGCCCTTGCCCGCCAACAGCAGCTTGCGGCCCACCGAGGGCATGGCGTCGTACAGGTCCACGGGCACGCCCGCGCGCGACAGCACCTCGGCCGCCATCAGGCCGGCCGGGCCACCACCGACGATGGCCACGCGTGCGCCGGCGCGGATCCGATCCGGCGCCGGGCCGCCCCAAGCCGGATCCGCCCCCTCGGGGGGCAGCGACCCGCGCAGCGGCGGAGCTTGGGGGTTCACACTTTCCATTCGAAAACACGCCCCTGCGAATTGATGAACGCCAGCCGCAGCGGCTCGCCGGGGTGGATGGCCGACACCGCCGCACGGTAGGCGGCCATCTGCTCGCGGTGGGCCAGCACGGTGTGCGGAGCCTCGTGGGTCTTGAAGTCGAGCACCCACCAGGTGCCGCTGGCGCGGTCGCGCAGCAGGCGGTCGAGGCGGCGCACCTGGCCTTCGTGCAGCAGTTCCACTTCGTTGCCCCACTGCTCGACACGGGCGTCGTCCCAGGCCCAGGCGGCCTCGCCGCGCACGATGCGCCGTGCCGCGTCGAGGGCCTGGGCGGCGGTGGCGGGGTCGAGTTCGTGCAGGTCAGCGACGGCGCGCTGGTGCGTGGCGCCCCAGTCGAACCCGCGCGCGGGTGTGGGGCACCACTGCAGCAACTGGTGCACGGCGCGGCCGAAGCGGGTCTGGGCGTCGGCTTCGATCACCACCACTTCAGGCACGGGCTCTGGCAGGGCGTGCAGGGTGGGCAGCGCGTGCAGTTCGAAGGGCTCGGCCGCGGTGTGCACGGCGGGCCGGCAGGCATCGGGTTGGTCGAGCGGCTGCGCGAGCGGCGAGAGCCGCTGCCACCACGAGGTGCCGGCGCTCGCGCGCCCGGGTTCGAAGCTGGACGCCACCAGTCGGTTGCCGGCGCGCGTCATGGCGACGTAGAGCGCGTTGAGTTCTTCGAGCGAGCGCGCGCGGCGCTCGGCGTCGAGCAGTTCCTGGGCGCACAGCGGCGCGCGCTTCTCGCTGGCCAGGAAGACGAAGCGGCGCGGCTGCGGCGCCTCGCCTGGCCAGTCCACCAGCACGCCCATGGACTCGGCGCGCGCGGGCGCAGCGTCGGTGTCGAGCAGCAGCACGGTGTGCGCCTCCAGGCCCTTGGCGCCGTGGATGGTGAGCAGGCGCACGGCGCCGGGCGTGGCCACGGGCGGCATGGGCGTGCCGCCGGCCTTGAGCGCGCGCACGAAGCGGTAGGCGGTGAGGAACCGCCCGCCCTCGTGGTCGAGCGCGTGCGCCAGCAGGGCCTGCAACTGGGCCTGCGTGGCGGCGCGCTGCGCGGGTGGCACGGCCTGCGCGAAGCGCGCGAGCAGATCGGCCTCGCGGAAGACGAGGGAGAGCGCGTCGTGCGGGGGCAGGTTCAGCAGCGCGTCGCGCCAGCCTTGCCATCGGGTAGCGGTGTCGCGCCACAGTGGCGCGGCGTCGCTCGCCTGCGCGGCCTGCTGCAGCACGGGCCACCAGCGCGCACCGGGGCCTGCGGCGCGCACGGCGCTGGCCAGCGCGGCCAGATCGTCGTCCCCCCAACCGCCGATGGGCGAGCGCAAGGCGCGCGCCAGGCTCAGGTCGTGGCCCGGCGAGACCAGGGCGTCGATCAGCGCGATCACGTCCTGCACGGCGGGCGCGTCGGCCAGATCGAGCTTCTCGGGCTGTTCGCTGGCGATGCCGCGCTCGCGCAGGGCCTCGTGCATCCAGCCCAGGCGTTCGCGCTTGCGCGCGAGCACCATCACGTCGTCGGCTTGCACGCGGCCTGCGGCCACCTCATTGGCGATCCAGTCGGCCGCCTGGCGCGCCTCGAGTTCGCTCATGGCGTCGTCGGCCAGGTGGCGCGGCGTGGTCAGGCTGTCGCGCCAGGCCTCGGGGTCGGCGTCGGCGGCCCCGGCGCGTTCGTTGAGGCGTTCGCGGGCGCTGCGCGGCACCACAGGCAGGGCCAGCACGGCGCCGGCCTCGGTGCTGGCGGTGGTGTGCGGGCGGAAGGCCGCACCCACCGTCTCGCCGTATTCGCCCGCGCCCACGGCCTGCTGCATGGCGGCGTTCACCGCGTCCACCACGGCGATGGCGCAGCGGCGGGTGTGGTCGCAGGCCAGCAGCGAGCCACCCAGGCCCTGCACCACGAAGGCCTGGGCTGCGCGAAACACCTGCGGCTCGGCGCGGCGGAAGCGGTAGATGGATTGCTTGGGGTCGCCCACGATGAAGACGCTGGGCGCCTCCCCGGGCCCCGCGCCCGCGTAGGCGGAGAGCCAGCCATACAGGGCCTGCCACTGCAGCGGGTTGGTGTCCTGGAATTCGTCGATGAGCAGGTGGCGCACGCGCGCGTCCAGGCGCTGCTGCAGCCAGCCGGAGAGTTCGGCGTCGCCCAGCAGGCGGCGCGCGGCGCCTTCGACGTCGTTCATGTCGACCCAGCCGCGCTCGCGCTTGAGCTCGGCCAGCGTGCGCAGCAGCACGCGGGTGAGACGCGACAGGCGCTGGTGGTGCACCCAGGCGCGGTGCTGGCGCTCGGCGAGCAAGGCCTCTTCGATGCGCGCGTGCGCGGCCTGCACGGCGGGCAGCGCGTCGGGCTGTTCGCCGAGTTTGCGCGGCGTGCCCTTGGCGGTGGTGAGCGCATCGATCGCGGCGCGGCCATTGCCCTCGGTGACAGCGGTTTCCAGCGCGCGTGCGGCGGTCTCGGCCTTCTTGAGTTTGGCGAAACCGCCCAGCGCCTGGGCAGCGGCCAGCAGCTCGGCTCGGAAGCGTTCGCCGCGCACCAGCCAGGCGACGGGGTCATCGCCCGCGCCGGCCCAGTCGGGCATCTGCTCGGCCAGCGACTGCACCGCGCCATCCACCGCGCCCACGGCGTCGGCCCACAGGAACTCCACGCGCTTGGAAGCGGCGTTGCGCAAGGCGGTCAGGGTCTGGTGGCGGCCGATGTCGGCCACGCTGGCGAAAAAGTCCTCGCGCGTCGCGTCGTCCTGCGCGAGTTCGGCGTAGAAGCGCGGCCACAGGCGTTGCAGGATGGCGCTGTCGTCCTCTTGCAGCTCGTACTGCGGCGGCAGGCCCAGTTCCTCCAGCACCGACAGCGGCGCGCCGCGCAGCAGCGCCGCGAACCAGCTGTGGAAGGTGCGCAGTTGCACCGGTCGGCCATGCCGGCGCAGCCGCTCGCGCAGGCCGCGTGCGGCGGGCACCAGCTCACGCGCGGCGGCGTCGGGCAGGCCGCGCATCACCAGCCCGGCGCACAGTTCGTCATCGCTTTGCGTGGCCCACTCGGCCACCACCTGCTGCAGCCGCTCGCGCATTTCGCCGGCGGCCTTCTTGGTGAAGGTGATGGCCAGGATGTCCTGCGGTTGCGCGCCGTCGAGCAGCGCGCGCAGGACGCGCGAGACCAGCATCCAGGTCTTGCCCGCGCCCGCGCAGGCTTCCACGGCCACGCTGCGCGACGGATCGCAGGCGCGCGCGTAGAAGGCTTGAGGCCCCACGGATTGGCCATCGACGCGGTAGGCGAGCCCGGTCATGGTTCGCCCTCCCCATCGCCTGCCACATCGCCCGCCACCGGCTGCCAGAAGTCCTTGCGGCACAGGCCGCGCGCCGCGCAGAAGTCGCAGGCCGCACCCTCGCCCAAGGCCAGCATGGCAGCACCGCCGGCCACGCGCTCGAGGTCGTTCACCAGGCCCTGCACGATCGCGTCGCGCGCCATCAGCACCTCGGTCTGCTCGATCAGCTTGGCCGGTTCGTCGCGCTCGCCGCGCGCGTCGACGATGCTGAGGTAGGCCGCGCGCAGGCGCCGCGCGGGCAGCAGCGCGGCGTAGAAACCCAACTGCGTGTCCTCCAGCGGCTCCTTCACGCGCGCCTCGGTGCGGGCGCGGCTCTCGGTCTTGTGGTCGATGACGAAGCTCTCGTCGCCTTCGGCGTTCTCATCCAGGTCGCGTCGCGCGTCGATGCGGTCGAGGCGGCCGTGCAGGGTCCAGCGGCCCGCGCGCTGCTCGCGCTCGGCCTCGGCCGCCACGAAGCGCCAGCCCTCGGCCTCGTGCGGCCACAGCCAGTGCAGGTAGGCCTCGCGCAGCGCGGGCCACTGCGCGCGGTAGGGCAGGAACCCGCCGGCCTGCACGTCATCGCCCAGGCCCATCTCCATGGCCACCACGCCGGCCAGCGCATCCATCGCGGCGCGGTCGGCGTCTTCGCCGGGGCGCTCATCACCGCGCGCCTCGTGGAAGCGCTTGAGCACCTCGTGCAGCCAGTTGCCCAGGTCGCCCTGATCGGGCTCGGCGTCGAGTTCGTCCACCTCGTCCAGGCGCAACTGGCGGCGCGCGAAGAAGCGGTAGGGGCAGGTGCGCAGGTCGTCGTAGGCGCTGGCCGACAGGCGCTCGGGCAGCAGCGCTGGCGCGCTGGCGCGCGGTCGGGGCGTGCCGCCCGCCGCCACCAGCCGCGGGTCGAGCAGGGACTCGGCGGCGCTCTCATGGCAACCGTCGATGAAGGGGCTGGGCAGCAGCGCTTCGCCGGCATCGTGGCGGCGCCACAGCGCGTCCACCGGCGCACCCGCGAACAGGTGCGCCCAGGCCGAGGCCGCCGCGCGCGCCAGGGCCTCGCGATCGGGCAGGCCCAGCAGCTCGCGCTGCACGGCGGTCCAGGCGCTGTCGGGCTCGGGGCTGGCGCTCAGGTGGCGCTCGTCGCAACCCGGCGCCACCACGGCCGCCACGCGGCGCCCCAGGCGCTGCTGCAAGGGCAGCACGATGACCTGCGGCGCGCCGGCCACGGTGGGCTGGAACACCGCGCCCTCCAGCACGTCGCGCACCCAGGCGCCAAAGGCCGCGAGCGACCAGCGCGCAGCCCCACGTGGCCCGGCGGCGGCTTCGCCCAGGCCGTCGAGCTCGTGCGCGCCCTCGCCCAGGCGCAGCACGCCGATCAACTGGCGGCCGGCTTCGTCCGCCTGCAGTGGCGCCCACTGGCCGCTGCGCTCCAGCGCCTGAGCGGTGTCCTTGAGCCAATGCAGCAAGGGCCGCGCGGCCTGCAGTTCCGCGCGTTGCGCGTCGATGTCGGCCTCGCGCCAGTCCATGGACACAGCGGCCCAGCGCGCCACGCCCTTCTGCCGAAGCCGGCGCTCCAGCGCCTCCACCGCCTGCGGTGGGAAGGCCGGCGCAAGCTTGAGCCAGTCGAGCACCTCGTCGGTGCTCGCGCGGGCGTCGGCCGCTCGCAGCAGCGCCATCAGGCTGGCGGCGGCGCGCGTGGTGGACAACTTCCAGCCCGTCTCGTCGCGCAGCCGCACGCCCGCGCCCACGAGCAGGGCGCTGGCGCGGCGCGTGAGCAGGCGGTCGTTGGCGATCAGCGCCACCGGCGCGCGCCCGGCGTTGAGGTGCGCGATGGCGCAGGCGGCGGCGGCCCGCGCCTCGGCCTCGAAGTCCTCGCAGGCCCACACGCGTGGCGCGGCCTCGGCCGGCGCGGACCAGGCCAGCCGCCCGGCCCGCGGGCCCCAATGGGCGAGCAAGGCTTCGCCCAGCGGGTCAGTGTGGTGGCCCGGCAGGCTGAGCAGCAGATCGGCGTCGGCCCCCGGCGCGGCAAAGGGCGACCACAGCGCGTCGGTGATGTAGGCGGAACTGCCCGCCCAGGTGACGGCCAGGTTGGCCACCAGCGACTCCCACTGCGCGCTGGCCGAGCCACCCGCCGCCGCCAGCGCGGCACGGCGTTCCTCGGCCCAGGCCGCGCGACGCTCGGGCGCCTGCGCGGCGGCCAGCGGCGCCAGTTGGCGCGCGGCGTCGACCAGGCGGGCCACCAGCTCGCGCCGCAGGCCCGTGTCCTGCCGCGCGGGCACCACGCGCTCGATCCACGCGGCGGCCACCAGCGCGTCGCGCGCCATGTCGTGGCTGATGTCGTCGGAGCCTGGTTGCCAGGGCGCCAGGGCCGCGGCCCAATCGCGCGGCGTGGTGAAACGCGGCGCCAGGCCCGCGGCCTGCCGCTGCCGCGCGGCCCAGGCGCGGCGCGCCTCGATCGCCAGCGCAGCGTAGGGCAGCAGCACCACCACGCGCGACATTGGCACGCCGGCCTCGCGCGCCGCCCGGGCGAGACCGTCGAACGGGGCCTGCCACACACACGACAACGCGTCCGCCTGCACGGCGCCGCCCACAAGGGCTGACTCGGCGTGAGGTCTCGCGGGGGCTGGCGTCATGAAAAGGGGGTTTCTGTCACAATGCGGCGGCCTGCAAAAAGGGAGCCGACGTCGTCGCCCGGCCTGCCGCATGCGCCGCACTGTAACCTCCCCCCGCTCACTGAAAACCCAAGGACGAACCCCATGGCCAGCGACCTGATCAAACACGTTTCCGATGCCAGCTTCAAGGCCGATGTGCTGGACAACAAGGCCCCGGTGCTGGTGGACTTCTGGGCCGAGTGGTGCGGTCCCTGCAAGATGATCGCCCCCATCCTGGACGAAGTCGCCGGCACCTACGACGGCAAGCTGCAGATCGCCAAGCTCAACGTTGACGACAACCGTGACGTGCCCGCCAAGTTCGGCATCCGCGGCATTCCCACGCTGATGCTGTTCAAGGACGGCCAGCTCGCCGCCACCAAAGTGGGCGCGCTCAGCAAGGCACAGCTCACCGCCTTCATCGACCAGCAACTGGCCTGATCCCCCGGCCCGGGCGCGAGCCCGGGCCCCGAGCCGCGCGCGGGCTCGACGACAGGATGCACTCGCAGCGATTCCTGTCATAATCCGCCGCAATGCGGGCAGCAAGCCCGCCTCTCCCCCGCGCGACGTCCGTCATCCGGACCACAGCGCCCACCTCCCCGCTCTTCCCCAATCGCCTCCACCCTGGAGTGACGTCGATGCACCTGAACGAACTCAAGGCCCTGCACGTTTCCGAAGTGTTCAAGCAGGCCGAAGCGCTCGAAATCGAGAACACCGGCCGCATGCGCAAGCAGGAGCTGATGTTCGCCATCATCAAGAAACGCGCAAAAACCGGCGAGCAGATCTACGCCGACGGCGTGCTCGAGGTCCTGCCCGACGGCTTCGGTTTCCTGCGCGCGCCGGACACCAGCTACACGGCCAGCACCGACGACATCTACATCTCGCCCAGTCAGATCCGCCGCTTCAACCTGCACACCGGCGACATGATCGAGGGCGAGGTTCGCATCCCCAAGGACGGCGAACGCTACTTCGCGCTCAACAAGCTCGACAAGATCAATGGCCTGGCTCCCGAGGAGAACAAGCACAAGATCATGTTCGAGAACCTGACGCCGCTGTTCCCCAAGGAACAGATGCGCCTGGAACGCGACATCAAGAGCGAAGAGAACATCACCGGCCGCGTGATCGACATCATTGCGCCCATCGGCCGCGGCCAGCGCGCGCTGATCGTGGCGCCGCCCAAAAGCGGCAAGACGGTGATGATGCAGCACATCTGTCACGCCATCACTGCCAACCACCCCGACGTGGAACTCATGGTGCTGCTGGTGGACGAGCGCCCCGAGGAAGTGACCGAGATGCAGCGCACCGTGCGCGGCGAGGTCATTGCCTCCACCTTCGACGAGCCCGCCGCGCGCCACGTGCACGTGGCCGAAATGGTGATCGAGCGCGCCAAGCGCCTGGTCGAGCTCAAGAAGGACGTGGTGATCATGCTCGACTCGATCACCCGCCTGGCCCGTGCCTACAACAACGTGTTGCCCTCCTCCGGCAAGGTGCTCACGGGCGGCGTGGACGCCAACGCCCTGCAGCGGCCCAAGCGCTTCTTCGGCGCGGCGCGCAAGGTGGAAGAAGGCGGCTCGCTCACCATCATCGCCACCGCCCTGGTCGACACCGGCTCACGCATGGACGAGGTGATCTTTGAGGAATTCAAAGGCACCGGCAACTGCGAGATCCACCTCGACCGCCGCCTGTACGAAAAGCGCGTCTTCCCCTCCATCCAGCTCAACCGCAGCGGCACCCGCCGCGAAGAGCTGCTGCTGCAACCCGAGATCCTGCAGAAGACCCGCATCCTGCGCCAGTTCATGTACAACATGGACGAGATCGAGGCCATGGAGATGGTCTTGAAGAGCATGAAGGCCACGAAGAACAACTCCGAGTTCTTCGACATGATGCGGCGCGGGGGCTGATCCGGCCTTCACGCTATAATCTCTGGTTTTATTGGCGGCAAGTACGTTGGAAGGGTTCCGGCGCGGCTGTCGCAACCGACCTGAAGGAATCGCCATGAAAGAAGGCATTCACCCGAACTACCGCGAGGTCTGCTTCCTGGACCTGTCGAACAACTTCAAGTTCGTCACCCGTTCCTGCGCGAGCACCAAAGAAACGATCAAGATGGACGATGGCCGCGAACTGCCGCTGTTCAAGCTCGATACCTCCAGCGAATCGCACCCGTTCTACACCGGCACGCAGAAGAGCGTGGACAACATGGGCGGCCGCGTCGAAAAATTCCGCAACCGCTACGCCAAGACCGCCAAGTAATCCTGGCGCTGGCCCAAGAAAGCAGCCGCAAGCCGGCTGCTTTTTTTTGCCCGAATCTTCCCGCGCACGCCGTTTGCCCCCCGTGCGCCGCTTGTATAGTCCCCAGCCGTGAATCGCCCGACGCCCGCCATCGTGAGCCAGTCGGCCGTGCGCCGATTGCCGCGCCTGGCCCTCATCCTGTTCTGCGTGGCCTATGTGCTGCCCGGCTTTCTGGGCCGCGCGCCCTGGAAGAACGCCGACGTGGGCGCCTTCGGTGCGATGGCGGAGCTGGCCCGGGGGGGGGACTGGTGGCACCCCGGCGTGCTGGGCCTGCCGGTGGAAGACGCCGCGCTGCTGCCCTACTGGCTGGGCGCGCTGTTCATCCGCGCCCTGCCCTTTCTGCCACCCGATTTCGCGGCCCGACTTCCCTTCGCCGGGCTGCTGGCCCTCACGCTGGCGTGCACCTGGTACGCGGTGTACCACCTGGCCCGTCAGCCCGCAGCGCAACCGGTGGCCTTCGCCTTCGGCGGCGAGGCCCACCCCGCCGACTACGCGCGCGCCCTGGCCGATGCAGGCCTGCTGGCCCTGGTCGCCTGCCTGGGACTCGCCCAGCTCTCGCACGAGACCACCCCCGACGTACTGCGCCTGACCGCCACGGCGGCCATGCTGCTGGGCGCCGCCCGCCTGTCCTACCCCGGCCTGCCGCATCCCTGGCGCGGCCTGGCGTGGTGGACGGCCGGCTGGCTGGCCCTGGCCCTCAGCGGGTCGGCCGGCCTGGGGCTGGTGCTGGGCACCGGCTGGCTGGGCCTGCTGTGGCTGGCACCCCAGCCGACGCCCACCGAAGCCCCTGGCGACAGCGGGCGCGCCCTGCTGGGCATCGCCACGGCCGTGGGCGCGCTCATCGCGCTGGGCAGCGGCTGGACCGGCGCCCTGGGCCCAGCCGACGCGCCGCAGGCCCTGGCCCGCCTGCCGCTGGACAGTTGGGGGCGTCTGCTGCTGTGGTTCACCTGGCCCGCGTGGCCACTGGCGTTGTGGACGTTGTGGCGGTGGCGCCGCCAGTGGCGCCAGGCCCATGTCGCGCTGCCGCTGTGGGCTGCCCTGGTGGTGGTGGCGCATTCGGCGTTGGCGGCCGAGCGCGACCGCGCCCTGCTGCTCGCCCTGCCGGCGCTGGCCGTGCTCGCCGCCTTTGCCCTGCCCACGCTGCGGCGCAGCGTGTCCTCGCTGATTGACTGGTTCACCCTGCTGTTCTTCTCGTTCTGCGCCCTGGTCATCTGGGTCATCTGGGTGGCCATGATGACGGGGGTGCCGGCCAAGCCGGCGGCCAACGTGGCGCGGCTGGCCCCGGGCTTCGTGCCCGAGTTCTCCTTCTTGCTGTTCGCGCTCGGCGCGGCGGCCACACTGGCCTGGCTGTGGCTGGTGTCCTGGCGAGTGGGCCGTCACCGCGAGGCCATCTGGAAGAGCCTGGTGCTGCCGGCCGCGGGCAGCACGCTGTGCTGGCTGTTGCTGATGACCCTGTGGTTGCCGCTGCTCGACTTCGGTCGCAGCTACGGGCCGATCTCGCGGCGCATTGCCGAGCTGGTGCCCGCCAACAGCTGCGTGCTGGCCGACGGCCTGTCGCAGGCGCAGATCGCCGCGCTGCGCCACCACGGCGGTCTGCAACTGGTGCGCACGGGCGACGGCGGGGGCGCCGACTGCCGCAGCCTGATCGCCACGCCCCAGAGCCAGGCCAGCCTGCACCAGCGCGTGAACCTCACGCAATGGGCGTTCAAGGCCAATGTCTGGCGCTTGAACGACAGCAAGGAAAGCCTGGTGCTGTACCTGCGCGTGAGCGGCTGACCCCGCCGGCTCAACCCGGCGGTGTCGTGCGCACCCGCGTTGGCGGCAGCGCGATGGTGAAGGTCGAGCCCTGCCCCACGGTGCTCTGCACGTCGATGCGCCCGCCGTGGCGCTGCGCCACGTGCTTGACAATGGCCAGGCCCAGGCCGGTGCCGCCGGTTTCGCGCGAACGGCTGCGGTCCACCCGATAGAAGCGCTCGGTCAGGCGCGGCAGGTGCTCGGCGGCGATGCCGGGACCGGCGTCGGTTACGTAAAACTCGGCCACGCCCTCATCGTTGATGCGCCAGCCCGGCTCGATGAGGCCGCCGCCGGGGGTGTAGCGCACGGCGTTGCTCATGAGGTTGGACATGGCACTGATGAGCTCGGTCTTGGCCCCGGACACCCAGAACGAGGCGCTGCCCGCTGACGGTTCGATGCGGTGCGGCGTGCTCGCGATCGCCTGACTCAGGCCGCGCGCTTCCTGCACCGCGTGCTCCAGCAACTCCTGCGTTCCACACCATTCGCCCTGCCCCGGCGCGGGGCTGCCCTCCAGGCGCGAGAGCGTCAACAGGTCGTTCACCAGTGTCTGCATACGGTGCGCCTGCTGGCTCATAAGTCCCAGATACTGCTGGCGCTCCTCGTTGCTGAGCTCCAGGCTCTGCATGGTCTCGACGAAGCCGCTGAGGACAGTGAGCGGCGTGCGGATTTCGTGCGATACGTTGGCCACAAAGTCTCGCCGCATGGCCTCGGCGAGTTGCACCGCGGTGATGTCGCGCGTGATCATGAGCTTGCGCTTTTTGCCGTAGGGGTGGATCTGCAGTGAGATCTTGGCCGGCTGCGAGGGGCGCGGGCCGACGCCGTCGATGGTGATCTCGTGTCCGAAATCGCCGGCCGACAGATAGGCGTTGAAGGCAGGATGGCGCACCAGGTTGCGCACGTACTGGCCCAGGTCGCGCTGAGGGTCGAAGCCGAGCTGGTTGGACGCCGTGAGGTTGGCCCATTCGATGCGGCCCGCTGCGTCCAGCAGCACCACGCCGTTGGGCGAGGCCTGGATCGCCGCAAGAAAGTCTTCCAGCCGCGCATCGCTGTTGGCGGCCTTCTTCTCCAGCTTCTTGATGAGCTTGCGGCAGCGGTCGAGCAGTTCGCCCCAGAAGCCTTCCAGCTCGGGCATGCGCGAGACGTCGGCCTTGTTGAGCCAGCGCAGCACGCGCTGCGCACGCAGGCCGTCGCGCACCGCCCAGATGCCACACCCGACGAGTGCGCCCACGAATGACAAGGCCGCCTTGTCGGCGGCCCAACCGATCGCTGCTCCCGCAGCCACCAGGAGCAGCAGTTCGAGGAACCTCCGGCTCACTGGATAACCTGCGCGCGGCGCGCTGCGGTGCGAGCCCCTTCGGGCGGCCGTGCGGGACTCATGTGGCCGAAAGCGTCGACCCTTGCGTGGTGCGAGCGGGGCTGTTCATGGCGGTGAGGCGGTAGCCGGCGCCACGCACCGTCTCGACCATGGTCGATGCCTCACCCAGAGACTCTCTCAATCGTTTGACGTGAACGTCCACGGTGCGCTCCTCGATGAAGACATGGTCTCCCCAGACCTTGTCGAGCAGCGTACCACGGGAGTGCACGCGCTCCGCGTGCTTCATGAGGTAGTGCAGCAGTTTGAACTCTGTGGGGCCCACCTTGAGTTCGCGTCCGCGAAAGCTTACGCGGTAGGTGGCCGCGTCGAGCGTGAGTTCGCCCACCTGCACCGAGTCGTTCACGATCTCGGGCGCACGGCGACGCAACACCGCGCGGATGCGCGCGAGCAGTTCCTGTGTGGAGAACGGCTTGGTGATGTAGTCGTCGGCACCGGCGTCCAGCCCCTGCACCTTGTCGCTCTCGTCGCTGCGCGCGGTGAGCATGAGGATGGGCACGCTTTTCGTGCGCTCGCTCTTGCGCCACTGGCGCGCGAGCACGGCACCACTCTCGCCGGGCAGCATCCAGTCAAGCAGGATCACGTCGGGCAACACGGCGTCCACTTCGCGCTGCGCGGCGGCGCCATCGAACACGATGGTGGGCGCGAAGCCGTTGTGCCGCAGGTTGACGGCGATCAGTTCGGCGATCGAGGGTTCGTCCTCGACGACCAGGATCCGGGGCAGTTTTCTCATCCGGCAACGGACTCCACTTTGTCGACGGGCGTGTGACGGACGTCTTCGCCCTTGACGATGAAAATGATCTGTTCGGCGATGTTCTTCGCATGGTCGCCGATGCGTTCGATGGACTTGGCCAGGAACAGCAGGTCCAGACTCGGCGAGATCTTGCGCGCATCTTCCATCATGTAGGTGATCAGCTTGCGCAGGAAGCCGTTGTACTCCTCGTCGATCTCGTCGTCCGCCTTGATGATGGTGACCGCCATCTGCGTGTCCAGGCGCGCAAAGGAGTCGAGCGATTTTCTCAGCAGCGAGGCGGCCAGGTCGGCGGCCAGGCGCAACTCGGAGATCGGCAGGTTGCGCGGCGAGCCGGTCTCGATGATGGACTTGACCATGCGCGCCATGCGGGCCACTTCGTCGCCCGCGCGCTCCAGGTTCTGCGTGGTGCGCGAGATGGCCATGAGGAAGCGCAGGTCGCGCGCCGTGGGTTGGCGACGGCCGATCGTCGAGATGATCTCGTGGTCGATCGACACCTCCATCTGGTTGATGCGGTTCTCGTTCTCTTCCACCTGAAGGGCGGATTCGAGGCTCATGTTGACCAGCGCGTAGATCGCCTGGTGCAGTTGCGATTCGACGAGACCGCCCATCTCCAGCACATTGGTGGAGATGGAATTGAGTTCGGCGTCGAACTGGCTGGACAGGTGCTTGTCGCTCATGCGTGTGTCTCCCGGGGTGTGGCGCGGATCAGCCGAAGCGGCCGGTGATGTAGTCCTCGGTCGCCGTCTTGGTCGGCTTGAAGAAGATCTGCTCGGTGGCACCGAACTCGATCAGCTCACCCAGGTACATGTAGGCGGTGTAGTCGCTGCAGCGCGCGGCCTGCTGCATGTTGTGCGTGACGATGGCGATGGTGTAGTCGGACTTGAGTTCATGCACCAGTTCTTCCACCTTGCCGGTGGAGATAGGGTCGAGCGCGGAGGTGGGCTCGTCGAGCAGCAGCACCGAAGGCTTGACCGCCACGCTGCGCGCGATGCACAGGCGCTGCTGCTGACCGCCGGACAGCGACAGGCCGCTCTGGTTGAGCTTGTCCTTCACTTCCTTCCACAGCGCGGCCTTGGTCAGCGCCCATTCCACGCGGTCGTCCATCTCGCTGCGCGGCAGGTTCTCGTAGAGGCGCACACCGAAGGCGATGTTGTCGTAGATCGACATGGGAAACGGCGTGGGCTTCTGGAACACCATGCCGATGCGCGCGCGCAGCAGGTTCAGGTCCTGCTTGGCGTCGAGGATGTTCTGGCCGTACAGCTTGATCTCTCCCTCGGCGCGCTGGCCGGGATACAGGCTGTACATGCGGTTGAGCGTGCGCAGCAGCGTGGATTTGCCGCAGCCCGAGGGGCCGATGAAGGCCGTGACGCGCTTTTCCTGGATGTCCAGCGTGACGTTCTTGAGGCCCTGGAACTTGCCGTAGAAGAAGTTCAGGTTGCGCACCTCGAGGGCGTTGCGCACCTCGCCCTGGGTGGCCGGTGACTTGCTCGCGGCCATGTTGTCGGGGCGGATGGCGAAGGCGGTGTCGGACACGATGAGTTCCTTGAATGAAGCTGTGATCAAGAGGTGCCGCGGAACCGGCTGTGCTGGGCCGCAGGCACCGCCCCCTTGAGGGGGTCGCGCGAAGCGCGGCGGGGGTGTTTCATGTCAGGTCTTCACTTTGTCGCGGAAGAAGACGCGCGCCAGGATATTGAGTGCGAGCACGGTCAGCGTGATGATCAGCGCACCAGCCCAGGCCAGGCGGACCCAGTTGTCGTAGGGGCTCATCGCGAACTGGAAGATCACCACCGGCAGGTTGGCCATGGGGCCACCCATGTCGGTGCTGTAGAACTGGTTGCTCAGCGCGGTGAACAGCAGCGGCGCCGTTTCGCCGCTGATGCGCGCCACCGCCAGCAGCAGGCCGGTCATCACACCGCTCTTGGCCGCGCGCAGCGTGACCATGAGCGAGACCTTCCAGCGGGGCGCACCGAGCGCGAAGGCCGCTTCGCGCAGGCTGCCCGGCACCAGGCGCAGCATGTTCTCGGTGGTGCGCACCACCACGGGAATGGCGATCAGCGCCAGCGCCAGGCTGCCGGCGTAACCCGAGAAGTTGCCCACCGTGGCCACGGCGATGGAGTACACGAACAGGCCCAGCACGATGGACGGGGCTGACAGCATGATGTCGGTAACGAAGCGGGTGAACTCGGCCACCTTGCTGTTGTCGCCGTACTCGGTGAGGTAGATGCCGGCCAGGATGCCCACCGGCGTGGACACCAGCACCGACAGGCCGACGATCATCAGGCTGCCCAGCAGGGCGTTGCGCAGGCCACCGCCTTCGGAGCCCGGGGCGGGCGTGTCGGCGGTGAAGACGTTCAGGTCCAGGCCGGCGACGCCATTGGAAAACAGGACCCACAGGATCCAGAGCAGCACGACCAGACCGAGGACCATGGCGCCCATGGACAGGGTCAGGCCGATGAGGTTGGTGGTCTGGCGGCGTTTGTAGAGCGCTTGATTCATTTGCATGGTATGGGCCCGCTCTTGCTCAGACGCCTTTGGCTTTTTCGGCGCGGATGATCATCCACTTGGCCAGCGCCAGCACCACGAAGGTGATGCAGAACAGCAGGAAGCCCAGGGCGAACAGGGTGTTGAAGTGCAGGCCCTCGGCTTCGCCGAATTCGTTGGCCAGCACCGAAGCAATGGAGGTGCCGGGCGAGAACAGCGAGGTGGGCAGCCGGTTGGCGTTGCCGATCACGAAGGTGACGGCCATGGTTTCGCCGAGTGCGCGGCCCAGGCCGAGCATGATGCCGCCGATGACGCCCTTCTGCGTGTAGGGCAGCACCACCTTGGCGACCACCTCCCAGGTGGTGCAGCCCAGGCCGTAAGCGGATTCGCGCAGGATGGGCGGCGTGATCTCGAAGACGTCGCGCATCACGGCGGCGATGAAGGGCAGCACCATGAACGCGAGGATGATGCCGGCGGCCAGGATGCCCAGACCGTTGGGCGCGCCGCCAAACAGCCAACCGATGAGGGGCATGCCCATCATGAGTTCGCGCACGGGCATCTGGAAGTGGTCGGCGAACACGGGCGCGAACACGAACAGGCCGAACATGCCGTAGATGATGGATGGCACGGCCGCCAGCAGTTCGATGGCGGTGCCCAGCGGGCGGCGCAGCCACACGGGGCAGGTCTCGGTCAGGAAGAGCGCGATGCCGAAGGCCAACGGCACACCGAAGAGCATGGCGATGCCCGCGCTGAGCAAGGTGCCGACGATGGCGATGGCCGCGCCGTACTGCTCGTTGACGATGTCCCACTCCACCGTCCAGAGGAAACTCAGGCCGAAGGTCTTGAACGTGGGCCAGGCGTTGATGAACAGCGAAACGATGATGCCCGCCAGGGCGACGAGCACCAGCAGCGAGAAGGCCTGCGTGAGGCGGTGGAAGACGAAGTCCTGCCATTGCTGGCGGCGCGCGACGGCCATCATGGCGCTGTCGCTGCGCTGATCGCGCTGGCCACTGTGTGAAGTGCTCGTGGAGGCCATGCTCGGGTCTGCGCTGCTGGTGGTGGTGTTCATCGGACCCCCTTCGGGCCTGGTGTGACAGACTGTATGACAGACATCGGACTGAAGAAACCCACCGGCCGGCCCGGCCCACCGGTGGGTTCGTCGGGCGCTCAGGCGCCGATCAGCGGGCGATCTGCGACCAGACCTTGTCGCGGATCTGGCTGGTCACCGCGTCGGGCAGCGGCACGTAGTCCAGCTCCACGGCGGCCTGCTTGCCGTTCTTGAAAGCCCAGTCGAAGAACTTCAGCACCTCGGCCGACTGCGCCTTGTCGGTGGGCTGCTTGTACATGAGGATGAACGAGGCGGTGCTGATGGGCCAGCTCTCCTTGCCCTTGGCGTTCACCATGGACACGCCCATGCCGGGCACGCTCATCCAGTCCACGCCAGCGGCGGCAGCGGCGAAGCTCTTGTCGTCCGGCTGCACGTACTGGCCGTCGGCGTTCTGCAGCGACATGTGCGGAATGTTGTTCTTCTTGGCGTAGGCGTACTCGACGTAGCCGATGGAGCCGCGGGTGCGGCTCACGTTGGCGGCCACGCCTTCGTTGCCCTTGCCACCCACCGAAGTGGAGGCCGGCCATTTCACGGCAGCGCCCTTGCCCACCGAGTCAGCCCAGTCCTTGCTCACGGAAGCCAGGTAGTCGGTGAAGTTGAAGGTCGTGCCCGAACCGTCCGCGCGGTGCACCACGGTGATGGGGGTGTTGGGCAGGGTCTTGCCGGGGTTCAGCGCCGTGATCTTGGCGTCGTTCCAGGTGGTGATCTTGCCCAGGAACATTTCGGCCAGCACCGGGCCGGTGATGCGGATGGCGCCGGGGGCGAAGCCTTCCAGGTTGAACACGGGCACCGTGCCGCCGATGATGGCGGGGAACTGCACCATGCCGTCCTTGTCGAGGTCTTCACCTTTCACGGGGGCGTCGGAGGCACCGAAGGCCACCGTCTTGGCGCGGATCTGGCGCAGGCCGCCCGACGAGCCGATCGACTGGTAGTTCAGGCCGGTGCCCGTCTGAGCCTTGTACATCTCCGCCCACTTGGCATAAATGGGGAACGGGAACGTGGCGCCAGCGCCGGTGATGTCGGCAGCGTGTGCGGTGCCGAGCGCGACGGTGGCCATCGCGGCAGCGGCCAGGGCTTTCAGAAGGGTGCGTTTGCTGTTCATGCAGAGAGTCCTCAGGGGTTGCAGAGAAGGGACGAGCGGACTTTATGGAGGCTGTGTGACAACTGCGTGACATCAAATGCGCGTCACAAAATTGGCCTTCCATGCCACGGCTCCTGCCGCCCGCTCCGTAGGCATGCGTCACAATCGGCGCCTCCCGCCCAGCGGCACGTCGCCCGCACGCCCCCATTTCTCCATGCAAAACGGAACCCTCCTCGCCGCCGTGGACCTCGGCTCGAACAGCTTTCGCCTGGAGATCGGCCGCTACCACGCCGGCCACATCGAGCGGGTGGAGTACCTGAAGGAGACGGTTCGCCAGGGCAACGGGCTGGACGAGGAGAAGAACCTCAACCCCGCCGCCATGGAGCGCGGTTGGGAATGCCTGGCCCGCTTCGGCGAACGGCTGCAGGGTTTCAAGAAGCAGCAGGTGCGTGCCGTGGCCACGCAGACCCTGCGCGAGGCCCGCAACCGCGAACAATTCCTCAACCGCGCGCAGCAGGTGCTGGGCTTTCCGATCGAGGTCGTGTCCGGACACGAAGAGGCGCGGCTGATCTACCAGGGTGTCTCGCGCCTGCTGCCGCATTCCGACGAGCGTCGCCTGGTGGTGGACATCGGCGGACGCTCGACCGAGATGATCATGGGCCAGGGCTACACGGCCGAGGTGCTCGAGTCGTACCGCCTGGGCAGCGTGGCCTGGTCCTCGCGCTATTTCCCGCGCGGGCAATTCACTGCGGCCACGCTCAAGACGGCCGAGGTGGCGGCCAAGGCCGTGCTCGACGAGGCGATGGACAAGTTTCCGCCCACGCAATGGCACGTGGCCTACGGCTCCTCGGGCACGGTGGGCTCGATCGCCGACATGCTGGGCGCCAACGGCTGGGCCATGGGGTTGATCACGCGCTCCGGGCTGGACTGGCTCACCGAGCGCTTGCTGCGTGCAGGCCACGTGGACAACCTGCGCCTCGATGGCCTGAAGGACGACCGGCGACCGGTGCTGGCGGGCGGCCTGTCGGTGCTGCGCGCGATCTTCGACCTCTATGGCCTGGACCAGATGCTGCCCGCGCAGGGCGCGCTGCGCCACGGTGCGCTGTACGACCTGATCGACCGCGAGAGCGACGGCGGCGACGTGCGCGAGCGCACGGTGCGCTGGCTGGCGCAGCGTTTTTCGGCCGACGAGGCACAGGCGCGCCGTGTGGGGGAGGTGGCCAACGCGCTGTTCTCGCAGGTGGCGGCGCCCGATGAGCAGGACACCCGCTACTCACAGAAGCTGGCCTGGGCCGCACAACTGCACGAGATCGGCTCGCACATCTCGCACGAGCGCAACCACCACCACGGCGCCTACATCCTGGACAACGTGGACGCGCCGGGCTTCTCGCTGCGGGAATTGCACCGCATGAGTCTGCTGGTGCTGGGCCAGCGAGGCAAGCTGCGCAAGCTGGAAGAAGCCCTGCAGGACGAGCTGTTCGCCAAGCAGCTCATCTGCCTGCGCCTGGCCGTGCTGCTGTGCCACGCGAGGCAGTTGCCGGAGTACCAGTCCATGCGCCTGGGCTACAAGACAGGCGCGTTCAAGCTGGCGACGCCCTCGGGCTGGGCGCGGCGCTTCCCACAGTCGGCCTGGTTGCTGGGGGAGGAGATCCAGGCCTGGCAGAAGGTGTCGTCCTGGAAGTTCACGGCGGACGTGCGCTGAGCCGTCATACGGCTTTCATATAAACTGTTTATACGGTTTATACTCATCGCCCCTCATACCCCCAGGAGCGATCCATGGCCCCGGCCAACGACAAATCCGCCAGCAAGAAGCCCAAGCTCGTTCGCGACAGCTTCACCATTCCGAAGAACGAATTCGCCGCGATCGAGACACTCAAAGCCCGTGCGATCGCCCTGGGCACCAGCGTCAAGAAGAGCGAACTGCTGCGCGCCGGCCTGATGGCGCTGCAGGGCCTGAGCGACGCGGCCTACAAGGCCGCCGTGGCCGCCGTGCCCACGCTCAAGACCGGTCGCCCGGCCGCGAAGCCCGTGGCGGCGCCGGTCGAGAAGAAGGCCGCGGCCAAGAAGCCGACAGCGAAGAAAGCGGCGACGACGAAGGCTGCGAAACCCACGGCCAAAGCCGCACCGAAGGCACCGGCCAAGCCCGCCGCGAAGCCCGCCCGCAAGGCCCCCGCGAAGAAGGCCGCGCCCCGCAAGGCGCCCGCCACCAAGACCGCCTGAGCCGGCCTCAGAGCATCTCGGGCGTCTGCACCGTGACGACCACGGTCTCGTTCGAGCCGTTGCGCTCGCGGTGGCGCAGCCACCACAGGGCGCCCTTCTTCACCGAGCAATCGTCCTCGGTGAAGCCCATCAGGCGAGCGATTACCTGCCCCAGCGTGGGCTGGTGCCCCACCACCACCACCGGCCCCTTGCCCGCAGGCCACTGCACGAGCTCCAGCAGCGCGTCAACCGGGGCCTCGGGGGCGATCGCCTCGCTGATCTTGTAGCGCCGGCCCAGCGCCATCACCGTCTGTTCGCAGCGCACGGCCGGGCTGCTCCACACCCGCGCGCCTTCGGGCAATTGCCGGTCCAGCCAGGCCGCCACGCGCGCGGCCTGCTTCTCGCCGCGCGGGGTGAGCCGGCGCGCCAGATCCTCCCGATCGCCCGGCACGCCCTCGGCCGGGTCGGGGTGGTCCTGCGCTTCGGCGTGGCGCCACAGGATCAGGTCCATGCCACGCACCGTCATCGCCCTACCCCTTCCCACCGTGTCGCGCCATCAAGCTGGCCTGGGCCGACTGCAGGTGGTTGCGATGGCGCCCGGAAGCGGCCGGCACATAGCGGCCATCGGGCTGCAGCAGCCAGGCGTCGCGCGTGTCGTGCAGGTAGGCGTTGAGGCATTCGTCCACGATGCGCTGGCGCAGGGCCGGGTCGGTCACCGGCCAGGCCAGCTCCACGCGGCGCAGCATGTTGCGGTTCATCCAGTCGGCGCTGGACAGCCAGACCTCCTCGTCGCCATCGACACGGAAGTGATACACGCGCGAATGCTCCAGCAGCCGACCGATGACCGAGCGCACGCGCACGTTGTCGGTGAAGCCCGGCACGCCGGCCGGCAGCACGCAGGCGCCGCGCACGATGAGGTCGACCTTCACGCCCTGCTGCGACGCCGCGGCCAGCGCGCGCGCCAGCGACTCGTCGGTGAGCGCGTTCATCTTGAGCGTGATGCGCGCGTCCTGCCCGCGCGCGGCGGCCTCGCCGGCGGCGGCCACCTTGTCGAGCATGGCCTTGTGCAGCAGGAAGGGCGCGATGAGGGCCTTGTTCAGCTTCGCCAGCCGGTTCTGGCTGGCCAGGTGCAGGAAGACCTGGTCGACGTCGGCCGTGAGCGATTCATCGGCCGTCAGGTAGCTCAGGTCGGTGTAGACGCGCGCGGTGCCCGGGTTGTAGTTGCCGGTGGACAGGTGCGCGTAGCGGCGCAGGCCCTGGGGCTCGCGGCGCGTGATGAGCAGCATCTTGGCGTGCGTCTTGAGCCCGACCACGCCGTACACCACCTGCGCCCCGACGGATTCGAGGCGCTCGGCGTAGTTGATGTTGGCCTCCTCGTCGAAGCGCGCCTTCAGTTCAACCACGGCCGTCACTTCCTTGCCGCGGCGCACGGCCTCACGCAGCAGGTCCATCAGCTCGCTCTTGGCGCCGGTGCGGTAGATGGTCTGCTTGATGGCCAGCACGTCGGGGTCCTCCACCGCTTCGCGCAGGAAGGACAGCACGGCGTCGAAGCTCTCGTAGGGCTGGTGGATCAGCACGTCACCCTGCTGCAGCCGCTCGAAGAAGGACTGCCCCGGCGTGAGCTGCTGCGGCCAACCGGGCAGGTAAGGCTCGAAGCGCAGCTCGGGTGCGTCGACCTTGTCGATGAGCTGGTTCAGGCGCACCAGGTTCACCGGGCCGGGCACGCGGTACAGGCAGGCCTCGGGCAGCGCGAACTGCTCGAGCAGGAAATCGGACAGGAAGGTGGAGGCGCCGGCGGAGACCTCCAGGCGCAACGCCTGCCCGTAGTGGCGCTGCTGCAGTCCCTTGCGCAGGGCGGTGCGCAGGTTCTTCACCTCTTCCTCGTCCACCGCCAGGTCGGAGTGGCGCGTGACTCGGAACTGCGAGAACTCGGTCACCTGGCGCCCAGGAAACAGCTCGCCCAGGTGGGTGCGGATGAGGCTGGAGATGGAGACGAAGTGGATCTGCTTCGACCCCTTCACCGACGGCAGGCGGAAGAAGCGCGGCAGGATGCGCGGCACCTTGACGATGGCGATCTCGTTCTCGCGGCCAAAGGCGTCCTTGCCGGTGAGGCGCACGATGAAGTTGAGCGACTTGTTGGCCACCTGCGGGAAAGGGTGGGCCGGGTCCAGCCCCACAGGCATCAGCAGGGGCTGCACCTCGTTGTGGAAGATCTCGCGCACGTGGCGCCGCTGGCGGGCGTTGCGTTCGCTGTGCGCCACGATCTTGATGCCCTTCTTCTCCAGCGCGGGCAGCAGCTCGTCGTTGTAGATGGCGTACTGCTGGGCCACCAGTTTGTGCACTTCGGCGGACAAGGCCTCGAAGGTCTGGGCGGTGTAGAGGCCACGCGTTTCGTGGGCCTTGGCCGCCGCCAGTTGCGGCGCCATGCGCACCTCGAAGAACTCGTCGAGGTTGCTGGAGACGATGCTGAGGTAGCGCAGACGCTCCAGTTCGGGCACGTCCTGGCGACGCGCCCAGTCCATCACGCGCTCGTTGAACGCGAGGATGCTGTGGTCGCGGTCGAGAAGGGAAAAACGCGGGGCGGTGGGTTGGCCGGTCATGCGCCGATTATGGTTTGGCCGCGCGCTTTTTCACCCTGCGCGACGCCTTCGGGCAAGGCGCCCGGCGCCCAGTGCACCAGCTCCAGGCGGCCGTCCAGGTGCTCCACCAGGGCCGACAGGCTTTCCACCCAGTCACCGTCGTTGCAGTAGAGCGTGCCGTCGATGTGGCGCATCTCGGGCCGGTGGATGTGGCCACAGACCACCCCGTGGTAGCCGCGCGAGCGGGCCTCGGCCGCCACGGCGCGCTCGAAGTCCATCACGTAGTTCAGGGCCTTCTTGACTTTGTGCTTGAGGTACTGCGAGAGCGACCAGTACGGCAGGCCCATGCGCGCGCGCAGCGAGTTGAGGTGGTTGTTCAGGCGCAGCAACAATTCGTAGGCGTTGTCGCCCAGGTAGGCCAGCCACTTGGCGCACTGGATCACGCCGTCGAAGTGGTCGCCGTGCACCACCCACAGGCGGCGGCCGTCGGCCGTGGTGTGCACCGCCTCGTTGTGCACCTCGATGCCGCCGAACTGGTTGCCGTCGAACTGGCGGGCGAATTCGTCGTGGTTGCCGGGCACGAAGACCACGCGGCAGCCCTTGCGCGCGCGGCGCAGGAGCTTTTGCACCACGTCGTTGTGCGACTGCGGCCAGAACCATTTGCGGCGCAGTTGCCAGCCGTCGATGATGTCGCCGACCAGGTACAGGGTCTCGCTGGGGTGCTGCTTCAGAAACTCCAGCAGCGGACGCGCCTTGCAGCCGGCGGTGCCCAGGTGCAGGTCGGAGATGAAAACGGCCCGGTAGCGGGCGCGCTCCGGGCCGTCGGGGGCGTCATCGGCGTCGCCGTGATCGACGTCGATGGGCAAGGCTCCTCCCCCGCCCGCCTGCAGGCGAGATCTTGCGGCCCAGCCACCCAGTGCATCAAAAGCGGTTCGCATCAGGCAGCCCCTCCCAACAGGTGTTTTCGGTAACGCGGCGGCAGGTCGCCCAGCCGCATCAGCATGGGCAGATCGGCGGTGTTGAAGTCCGGATCCCAGGCCGGCGGGCCGAGCACCTTGGCGCCCAGGCGCAGGTAGCCCTTGATGAGCGCGGGCGGCTCCACGTCCAGCGAGTCGTCCAGCCGGTCCACCGGCAGCGGCAGGCGCGGGCGCACGTGCCAGTCGATGGGCGCGAGGTGGTGTTCCCGCACCTGGCGCCAGAGGCTGGCGGCCAGGCGGCCGTCTTGGTGCATGGGGATGCTGGCGCAGCCGATCATCACGTCCAGCCCGTTGCGCTGCATGAAGGCACCGAGCGCGCCCCACAGGGCGAGGATCACGCCGCCCTGGCGGTGCTCGGGGTGCACACAGCTGCGCCCCAGTTCCACCATGCGCTCGCGCACCTGGCGCAGGCGGGTGAGGTCGAACTCGGTGTCGCTGTAGGTGCTGCCCACGCGGCGGGCCTGCGCGGGCGTGAGCACGCGGTAAGTGCCAATCACCGCGTCTGTGTTGGCGTCGCACACCAGCAGGTGCTCGCAATAGTCGTCGAAGAGATCGATGTCGTGGCCGGGCAGCGGCGTAGACAGGCGGGCACCCATTTCGCCCGCGAACACGTCGAAACGCAGTCGCTGCGCGGCGCGCACGTCGTCCAGGTGGCGCGCCCAGCGCACCTGCAAACCACCCGTGCGCTCGAACGCCGGGAGGGCCATGGGCAGCGACGTCGCTGCAATGATCTGGGTCTTGTCCATGGCCCTTCATGCTGCGACGCACCCGTGGCACGCACATGGCAAGCAGGTGACGGTTGCGTGAAACGACACGGCGCCCGGGCTGACACAATGGCGCCCGTGCCCACCCCGCTGCCCCTCATTCCTCACCCCGCTTCGCCGCCGATCGCGCTCAGCATCGCCGTGAGCGTGAGCGCCGAGCCGCGCGAACTGGTGCTTCACTACCGCGTGTACGGCGACATCGACGCGGTGCGCTGGCCCGAACCCCAGGGCGGCGGCATGGCCGATGGCCTGTGGCGCCACACCTGCCTGGAGGCCTTCATCGCCCAGGCTGGCCAGGGCGCCTATCGCGAGTTCAATTTCTCCCCCTCGGGCCAGTGGGCCGACTACGCCTTCAGCCGCACGCGCGTGCGCGACGCGCAGACCAGCGCGCCCTACGCTCCCCTGATCGAGCGGCGCGACACCGCCGACGGTGTGGATCTGGTGGCGGTGCTGGAGCGCCGGCACCTGCCGCCCGGGGCCTGGCAACTGGGCCTGAGCGCGGTGGTCGAAGACGTCCGCGGCCAGGTGTCGCACTGGGCGCTGCACCATCCCCGGCCGGCCCCCGACTTCCACGACCCCGCGGGCTGGACACTGCGCCTGCCCGCCGATTGACCTTCTCCCTGCCCACGCCCATGCAATTCGGCATCGAACGCTTCCTGAACGACCCTGCGCTGCGTGCGCCCCTGGCCGGGCGGCGCGTGGCCGTGCTGGCACACCCGGCCTCGGTCACGCGCGATCTGACGCACAGCCTGGACGCCCTGGCCACCCTGCCCGATGTGAAGCTCAGCGCGGCCTTCGGCCCGCAGCACGGCCTGCGCGGCGACAAGCAGGACAACATGGTCGAGTCGCCCGACTACACCGACCCGCGCCTCGGCATTCCGGTGTTCAGCCTGTACGGCGAGGTGCGCCGCCCCACCGACGCCATGATGGACAGCTTCGACGTGCTGCTCGTCGACCTGCAGGACCTGGGCTGCCGCATCTACACCTTCATCACGACGCTGCGCTACGTGCTGGAAGCCGCCGCGCGCCTGGGCAAGGCCGTGTGGGTGCTGGACCGCCCCAACCCCGCTGGGCGCCCGGTGGAAGGCACCACGCTGCGCGAGGGTTGGGAGAGCTTCGTGGGCGCGGGCCCCATGCCCATGCGGCACGGGCTCACCATGGGCGAGCTGGGCCAGTGGTTCATCGCCACGCTGGGCCTGTCGCTGGAATACCGCGTGATCACCATGGCCGGCTGGCGACCCGACGAGGCGCCGGGCTTCGGCTGGCCGATCGGCGAGCGCAGCTGGGTAAACCCGAGCCCGAACGCACCCAACCTGTCGATGGCGCGCGCCTACGCGGGCACCGTCATGCTGGAAGGCACCACGCTCAGCGAGGGTCGGGGCACCACGCGGCCACTGGAGCTGTTCGGCGCGCCCGACATCGACACGGCGCGGCTGCTGGCCGACATGCGCCGCATTGCACCGCAGTGGTTGCGCGGTTGCATGCTGCGCGAATGCTGGTTCGAGCCGACATTTCACAAGCACGTGGGCCAACTGTGCGCCGGCGTACAGATCCACGTGGAAGACCCCGCGCACTACGGCCACGCGGATTTCCAGCCCTGGCGCCTGCAGGCCCTGGCGTTCCGGGCCATTCGCGTGCAACGGCCAGACTACCCGCTGTGGCGCGACTTCCCCTATGAGTACGAGCGCGACCGGCTCGCCATCGAGCTCATCAACGGCGGGCCGCTGCTGCGCGAATGGGTGGACGACGTGAATGCGCCGCCCGAGGCACTGGACGGCGCCGCGCGGGCCGATGAGGCCGCCTGGACCGAGGCGCGCCGGCCTTACCTGCTGTACTGAGCGCTCAGTCCAGCCACTTCTGCAAAAACTGGGCGCTGCCCATCGCCGGGTCCAACTGGTACCCGGCGAAGCCCACGCGTTCATACAGCCGCATGGCCGGGGCATTGCCCGACAGCACCTCCAGCGTGAGCTTGCAGGCCCCGCGCTCTCGCGCGATGCGCTCCACCTCGCCCAGCATGGCCTCTGCGATGCCGCGCCCCCTGTGGCTGTCGAGCACCGCCACATCGTGCACGTTCACCAGCGGCAGGCATTTGAAGGTGGAAAAACCCTCGATGCAGTTGACCAGGCCGACGGCGGCCTCGCCATCGAAGGCCAGCACGCTGAAAGCGTGCGGTCGGCTCGCCAACTCGGGCACCAGCCGCTGGCGGGCGAATTCGCTCAGGGGTTCTCCGCCGCCGGCCGGATCGCTCGCGTAAGCATCCAGCAAGGCCACAATGGCTCGCGCATCAGCGGGGCGGGCGTAGTCGGCGCGCCGCACCGAGTACACGGCGGCCATCAGGCGGCCCTCGCGGCGTCGGCCAGGCGCTCGGCGCTGGCCTGGGCCACGGCGGCGTCGCGCGCCTCCACCATCACGCGCAGCAGCGGCTCGGTGCCGCTGGCGCGGATCAGCACGCGGCCGGCCTCGCCCAGCTCACTCTCCACCGCCTTGGTGGTGTCGGCCAGGCGGACGTTGGTCTTCCAGTCCTGCCCGGGCTGCAGGCGCACGTTGATGAGCGTCTGCGGGAACAGCGTCACGTCGGCCAGCAACTGCGCGAGCGTCTTGCCGCTGCCCACGCAGGCGTAGAGCACCTGCAGCGCCGACACCAGGCCGTCGCCGGTGGTGTGGCGGTCAAGCACCAGCAGGTGGCCCGAGCCCTCACCACCAAGAATCCAGCCGTGGCGCTCCAGTTCCTCGAGCACGTAGCGGTCGCCCACCTTGGCGCGCACGAAACGCACGCCGCGCGCCTTCAGCGCCACCTCCACCGCCATGTTGGTCATGAGCGTGCCCACCACACCGGGCACGTCCTCGTCGCGCGCCAGGCGGTCGGCCACCATCAGGTAGAGCAGTTCGTCACCGTTGTAGAGGCGGCCGTGGCGGTCAGCCATCTGCAGGCGGTCGGCGTCGCCGTCGAGCGCGATGCCGTAGTCTGCGCCGTGCTCGCGCACCGCCGCCAGCAGGGCCTCCGGGTGGGTGGCGCCCACGCCGGCGTTGATGTTCAGGCCGTCGGGTGCGCAGCCGATCTTGATGACCTCGGCACCGAGTTCGTGGAACACGGCGGGCGCGATGTGGTACGCCGCGCCGTGCGCCCCGTCCACCACGATCTTCAGGCCCTTGAGACTCAGATTCTGCGGGCAAGTGCTCTTGCAGAACTCGATGTAGCGGCCCGCCGCGTCGTCCAGCCGGCGCGATTTGCCCAGCGCCGCCGCCGGCACCCAGACCGGGGGCTCGTCCAGCGCGGCCTCCACGTCCAGCTCCCATTGGTCGCTCAGCTTGGTGCCCTGCGCACTGAAGAACTTGATGCCGTTGTCGGCGAAAGGGTTGTGGCTGGCCGAGATCACCACGCCCAGGCTGGCGCGCTGCGCGCGGGTGAGGTAGGCCACGGCCGGCGTGGGCACGGGGCCCAGCAGCACCACGTCCACACCCGCCGAGTTGAAGCCGGATTCGAGCGCGGCCTCGAGCATGTAGCCGGAAATGCGCGTGTCTTTGCCGATCAGCACCGTGGGATGGGCTTCGGTGCGCTTGAGCACGCGGCCCACCGCGTGCGCCAGGCGCAGCACGAAGTCGGGGGTGATCGGGGCTTGACCGACGGTGCCGCGAATGCCGTCGGTGCCAAAGTACTGGCGAGCCATGTCTTGTTCTCCTCGGGTCTGGCTTGTTTTGTGTGACCTTTGGATTATCACGGCCCGGCGGGCTCGCGCGGCCAGCGTCAGCGTGCGGCCTGCCACACCTTGAGGGCCTCGACCGTGGCGCGCACATCGTGCACGCGCAGCACGCGGGCGCCGCGCTCGGCCGCCAGCAAGGCGGCGGCCACGCTGGCGACCACGCGATCGGCTGGGTTCTGCAGGCCCGTGACCGCGCCGAGCGAGGACTTGCGCGACCAGCCCGCGAGCAGCGGATAGCCCTCCTCCAGCAGCTCGGCCTGGCGCGCGAGCAGGCTGAAGTTCTGCGGCACCGTCTTGCCAAAGCCGTTGCCGGGGTCCAGCACGATGCGCTCGCGCGCCACGCCGAGGTCGCGCAGAGCCTGGGCGCGTTCGCGCAGGAAGCCGCGCACCACCGGCAGCACATCACCTTCCAGCGGCGCCACCTGCATGGTCAACGGGTCGCGGTGCATGTGCATCAGGCACACGCCGGCGCGCGGGTGGGCGGCCACCGCGCCGAGCGCGTCACCCTGGCGCAGTGCCCAGATGTCGTTGACGATGTCGGCGCCCAGGTCCAGCACGGCGCGCATCACCTCGGGCTTGTTCGTATCCACCGACAGCGGCACACCCAGGTGCAGGGTCTCGCGCAGCACCGGCAGCACGCGCGCCAGTTCTTCGTCCAGCGGCACGGGTTGGCTGCCCGGGCGCGTGGATTCACCGCCGATGTCCAGAATGTGCGCACCCTCGGCCACCAGTTGTTCGGCGTGGGTAATGGCGGCGCGCGTGGTGGCGTGCTGGCCGCCGTCGGAGAACGAGTCGGGCGTGACGTTCACGATGCCCATCACGCGGGGCTCGCTCAGGTCGATGTCGAAGCGGGTGGTGGTCCAGCGCATGGCGAGCACGTTAAGCACTTTGGAAAAGGAAAAAGAAAACGGGGCCAATCATGGCCCCGTTCGGGTGGTGATGCTTGCGCGATCAGGCCGCGTTGGGCGCGGGATCCGGCGTCACCGCCGGCGAACCACCGCTGCCACCACCGCCACCCACCGGGTTGCGCGGCGTCCAGTCCTTGGGCGGGCGCGGCGGCTTGCCGGCCATGATGTCGTCAAGCTGCTCGCCGTCGATGGTTTCCCACTCGAGCAGGGCCTTGGCCATGGCGTGCATCTTGTCGGCGTGCTCTTCGATCAGGCGGCGCGCCTCGGCGTACTGCTCGTCGATGATGCGGCGCACCTCGCCATCCACCTTCTGCATGGTCTGCTCGGAGATGTTGGTGGTCTTGGTGACCGAGCGGCCCAGGAAGACCTCGCCCTCGTTCTCCGCGTAGACCATGGGGCCCAGGGCGTCGGTCATGCCGTAGCGCATGACCATGTCGCGAGCGATGTGCGTGGCGCGCTCGAAGTCGTTGCTGGCGCCGGTGGTCATCTGATTCATGAACACCTCTTCCGCGATGCGGCCACCGAACAGCATGCTGATCTGGTTGAGCATGTACTCGCGGTCGTAGCTGTAGCGGTCCTTCTCGGGCAGGCTCATGGTCACGCCCAGCGCGCGGCCGCGCGGGATGATGGTGACCTTGTGCACCGGGTCGCACTTGGGCAGCAGCTTGCCGATGAGCGCGTGGCCGGACTCGTGGTAGGCCGTGTTGCGGCGCTCTTCCTCGGGCATGACCATGCTCTTGCGCTCGGGGCCCATGAGGATCTTGTCCTTGGCCTTCTCGAAGTCCTGCATCTCCACGGTGCGCGCGTTGCGGCGCGCGGCCATCAGCGCGGCCTCGTTGCACAGGTTGGCCAGGTCGGCGCCGCTCATGCCCGGCGTGCCGCGCGCGATGATGGCGGCGTTCACGTCGGTGCCCAGCGGGATCTTGCGCATGTGCACGTTGAGGATCTGCTCGCGGCCGCGGATGTCGGGCAGCGTCACGTAGACCTGGCGGTCGAAACGGCCCGGGCGCAGCAGGGCGGCGTCCAGGATGTCGGGGCGGTTGGTGGCGGCCACCACGATCACACCCAGGTTGGTCTCGAAGCCGTCCATCTCGACCAGCATCTGGTTGAGGGTCTGCTCGCGCTCGTCGTTGCCGCCACCCAGGCCGGCGCCACGCTGGCGGCCGACGGCGTCGATCTCGTCGATGAAGATGATGCAGGGCGCGTTCTTCTTGGCGTTCTCGAACATGTCGCGCACGCGGGCCGCGCCCACGCCGACGAACATTTCCACGAAGTCGGAACCCGAGATACTGAAGAACGGCACCTTGGCTTCACCGGCGATGGACTTGGCCAGCAGCGTCTTGCCGGTACCCGGCGGGCCGACCAGCAGCAGGCCGCGCGGGATCCGCCCGCCCAGCTTCTGGAATTTCTGCGGGTCCTTCAGGAAGTCGACGACCTCCTTCACCTCTTCCTTGGCCTCGTCGCAACCGGCGACGTCAGCAAAGGTGACGGTGTTGTTGTTCTCGTCCAGCATGCGCGCCTTGCTCTTGCCGAAGCTGAAGGCACCGCCCTTGCCACCCCCCTGCATCTGCCGCATGAAGTAGATCCACACGCCGATCAGCAGCAACATGGGGCCCCAGCTCACGAGCAGGGTCATCAGCAGCGAGCCCTCTTCGCGCGGGCGCACGTCGAACTTGACGTCGTAATTGATCAGGTCGCCGACCAGGCCCCGGTCGAGGTAGGTGGCGGTGGTGCGCACACGCCGGTCGTCCTGGGTGACGGCCACGATCTCGGTGCCGCCCTGGCCTTCCTGAATGGTGGCGCTCTTGATCTGGCGAGCCTTGACCTGGTCAAGGAACTCGGAGTACCCGATGTACCCCGCGCCTGCACTCGCGCGGCCGTCGAACTGCTTGAAGACCGTGAAGAGCACCATGGCGATGACCATCCACACGGCGATTTTCGAGAACCACTGGTTGTTCAACTGCTGCTCCTGGGTGCGCATGCGCGCAAGTGCACGCATATGCAAGGCATTCTAGGACTTTCAAGTCCCCCTGCCGTTTGTCGGTGACGTGGAAATGTCAATGGAAAGCTTAGGTTTTTCCCATCCGGGCCGCCGGTTCACGTAAGGGAAGACGGACGGTTCAGGTCTTCAGACCCATGCCGACCAGGAAGGTTTCGGACGATTTGTCCCGGCTGGCCTTGGGCTTGACGGGCTTGACCACCCGGAAGGTCTGGCGGAACAGCGCCAGCATGGGATCGTAGGCGCCGCCGTGGAAAAGCTTGACCACCAGCGCGCCGTCGCGCTTGAGGTGTGCGCGGGAGAATTCCACCGCCAGCTCGATCAGGAGCTCGATGCGCGCGGCATCGGCGTCGGCCACACCCGAGAGGTTGGGCGCCATGTCCGACACCACCAGGTCGAGCTGGGCCACCCCGCGTTCGGCCAACGCGGCCTCCAGGGCGGCCAGCACCTCGGCCTCGCGGAAATCGCCCTGGATGAATTGCACGCCCTCCACCGGCTCCATGGGCAGCAGGTCGAGCGCCACGATGGTGCCGTTGAGCTGGCCGACGGCCGCGCCCTGGGGACTGAGGCGGCGGCGCAGGTACTGGCTCCAGGCGCCCGGGGCGCTGCCCAGGTCGACCACGGCCATGCCCGGCTTGATCAGGCCCAGGGTTTCGTCGATTTCCTTGAGCTTGTAGGCGGCCCGGGCGCGGTAGCCGTCCTTCTGGGCCAGGCGCACGTAGGGGTCGTTCACGTGCTCGTTGAGCCAGGCCTTGTTGACCTTCTTGCTCTGGGTGCGGACCTTGATGCCCATGCGCTGTTCGGGGGTGGTAAACGATAATTCTCCCATGCCCTACATTTCGCTCACGCCCGCCCAACGCAAGGTCCACCGCGCCGAGGCCCACCACCTCGACCCCGTGGTCCACATCGGCAACGACGGCCTCACCCCCGCCGTGCGCAAGGAAGCCGATGCCGCGCTCAAGGCGCACGGCCTCATCAAGATCCGCGTGCTCAACGACGACCGCGCCGCGCGCGAGACCATGCTGGCCGAGTTGGCTGATGCGCTCGACGCCGCGCCGATCCAGCACATCGGCAAGCTGCTGGTGCTCTGGCGCCCCCTGCCCGAGAAGGCGCGTACCGCCGACGAAGACCGCAAGCCCGGCCCGCGCGAGGTGAAGGTGCTCAAGTTCGGCAAGCGCCCGGGCCAGAAGCCGGAGGTCAAGGTGGTGAAGGTGCTGGGCAACCAGCGCATCACGCCCGGCGGCAAGCTCAAACGCGCCAAGGTCCGCAAAACAAGTATCAAAAAGAACGCCGGCTGAGGCCCCGCCGAACGCTTGCGCGCCTCACCGGCTTGAACTCCCGCCCCTCGCCACCCATCTGAGTCGCCATGAACGTTCGCCAAGACCCTGCCCAGCTCAATCCCCTGCTCGACTTCAGTGGCCTGCCGCGCTTTGACGCGATCACGCCGGAGTCCGTCGGGCCCGCCATCGATGAATTGCTGGCCCAGGCCAATGCCGCGCTCGACGCCGTGACGGCCCCGGGCTTTCCCACCGAGTGGGCGGCCATGGCCAGCACGCTGGACGTGTCCACCGAGCGCCTCTCGCGCGCTTGGGGCGCCGTGAGCCACCTCAACAGCGTGGCCGACACGCCCGCGCTGCGCGCGGCCTACAACGCGGCCCTCCCCAAGGTCACCGAGTTCTGGACCCGACTGGGCGCCGATGAACGGCTCTACGCCAAGTACAAGGCCATGGACCCGGCCTCGCTCAACGCCGAGCAGGCCCGCGCGCACCACAACGCACTGCGTGGCTTCGTGCTGGGCGGTGCCGAGCTGCAGGGCACGGCCAAGGAGCGTTTTGCCGCCATTCAGGAGCGCGCCGCCGAGCTGGCGCAGAAGTTCAGCGAGAACGCCCTCGATTCCACCGACGCCTTTGCGCTGTACGTGGAAACCGAGGAACTGGCCGGTGTGCCGGATGACGTGGTGCAGGCCACCGCCGCTGCCGCGCGCGCCGAAGGCCGCACCGACCACAAGCTCAGCCTGAAGATGCCGGTCTACCTGCCGGTGATGCAGTTCGCCCGCTCGGGCGCGCTGCGCGAAAAGCTCTACCGCGCCTACGTCACCCGCGCCAGCGACCAGGCGCCGGCCGAGCTGGCCCGCTTCGACAACACGGCCCTGATGGTGGAGCTGCTGGCCCTGCGCCACGAAGAGGCGCGCCTGCTGGGCTACCGGCACTTCGCCGACGTCTCGCTGGTGCCCAAAATGGCCGAGTCGCCCGAGCAGGTGACAGCCTTCCTGCGCGATCTGGCGAAGAAGGCCCGCCCCTTCGCCGAGCAGGACCTGGCCGACCTGCGCGCCTTCGCCGCCGATCACCTGGGCATCGCCGACCCGCAGGCCTGGGACTGGCCCTACATCGGCGAAAAACTGAAGGAGGCGCGCTACGCCTTCAGCGAGCAGGAAGTCAAAACCTATTTCACGGCGCCGAAGGTGCTGGCCGGCCTGTTCCAGATCGTGGAGACGCTGTTCGAGGTGGCGATCCGCCGCGACAACGCGCCGGTGTGGCACCCGGGCGTGGAGTTCTACCGGATCGAACGCGGTGGCCAGCTCGTGGGCCAGTTCTACCTGGACCCCGGCGCGCGCACCGGCAAGCGCGGCGGTGCCTGGATGGACGACGTGCGCGCCCGCTGGCTGCGCCCCGACTCGCGCACCCTGCAGACCCCCGTGGCCCACCTGGTGTGCAACTTCGCCGACGGCGTGGGTGGCAAGCCCGCCCTGCTCACGCACGACGACGTGACCACCCTGTTCCACGAGTTCGGGCACGGCCTGCACCACATGCTCACGCAGGTGAACGAGCGCGACGTCTCGGGCATCAGCGGTGTGGAGTGGGACGCCGTGGAACTGCCCAGCCAGTTCATGGAGAACTTCTGCTGGGAGTGGGACGTGCTCAAGCACATGACGGCCCACGTGGACACCGGCCAGCCGCTGCCGCGCGCGCTGTTCGACAAGATGCTCGCCGCCAAGAACTTCCAGAGCGGCCTGCAGACCCTGCGACAGGTGGAGTTCGCCCTGTTCGACATGTTGCTGCACGGCGAGCCCACCCCGCCAGCCGACGGCGCGGCCATCCTCACCCTGCTCAACCGCGTGCGCGCCGAGGTGGCGGTGCTGATGCCGCCGGCCTACAACCGCACGCCGCACACCTTCAGCCACATCTTCGCGGGCGGCTATGCGGCCGGCTACTACAGCTACAAATGGGCCGAGGTGCTCAGCGCCGACGCCTACGCCGCCTTCGAGGAGGCCGCGGCGCGCGATGGCCACAACACGCTCGACGTTGCGACGGGCCGGCGCTACCGTCAGTCGATTCTGGAGGCCGGCGGCAGCCGCCCTGCGATGGAATCGTTCAAGGCCTTCCGCGGTCGCGAACCGTCGATCGACGCCCTGCTGCGGCACCAGGGCATGGCCTGAACCACCGCCGACCCCGCCGACCAAGACAACAACGAGTGAGCCACATGAAGAGGATCATTGCCGCCACCCTCGCCACCGCCGGCCTGCTGGCCGCACTGCCCGCCGCGGCCCAGGGCGTCTACCGCATCGTCGGCCCCGACGGCCGCGTCACCTTCTCCGACCAGCCCCCGCCCGCCGCGAACGCGCGCCCGCAGACCGGTGCCAGCAGCTCCGGGTCGGCCTCCGGCGGCGCCCAGTTGCCGTTCGAGTTGCGCCAGATCGCGTCGCGGTACCCGGTGGTGCTGTACACCGGCGAGAACTGCGCGCCCTGCAACAGCGGACGCAACCTGCTCGGCTCGCGCGGCATTCCGTACACCGAGAAAACCATCAACACCACGGAAGACGCCGAAGCCCTTCGCCGGCTGAACAGCGACGCCACCCTGCCCCTGCTCACCATCGGCGGGCAGAAGTTGCGCGGCTACCTGGAAACCGAGTGGACGCAGTACCTCGACGCGGCGGGCTACCCAAAACAATCGGCGCTGCCGCCGGGCTACCGCCAGCCAGCGCCCACGCCGCTGGTGGCCGTCAAGCCGGTGCCGGGCATGCCCTCGGCCACAGGTGCCCCTGCGGCCGGCACGCCCGCCACCGCCGCACCGCCGGCCGAGATCCCGGTGCAGCCGCCGGCCGACAACCCGGCCGGCATCCGTTTCTGAGGCCTGTCTGAGTCGCGCGCTCAGAAGTTCAGCGTCTTCACCCCGCCCGACGTGCCCAGCAGGCACACGGCGGCCTTCTGGTGGGCGAATACGCCCACCGTCACCACCCCGGGCCACTGGTTGACCTCGCTCTCGAAGGCGAGCGGGTCGGCAATGCTCAGGCCGGTCACGTCCAGGATGTGCTGGCCGTTGTCCGTCACCAGCGGCCGACCATCCTTCAGGCGCACACGCGCCTGGCCGCCCAGGGCCGCGAACTGGCGCACCAGCCGCGCCGTGGCCATGGGGATCACCTCCACCGGCAGCGGGAACGCGCCCAGCGTTTGCACCAGCTTCGATTCGTCGGCGATGCAGACGAAGCGGCGCGACTGGGCCGCCACGATCTTCTCGCGCGTGAGTGCGGCGCCGCCACCCTTCACCATGTGTCCGCGCGGGTCGATCTCGTCGGCGCCGTCGATGTAGACCGAGAGCTCGCCCACCTCGTTGGCCTCGAGCACGGGGATACCGATGGCCTCGAGCCGCGCGGTGGAGGCTTCGGAACTGGACACGGCGCCGGGCACGCGGTCCTTCACCGTGGCCAGGGCCTCGATGAACTTGTTCACCGTGGAGCCCGTGCCCACGCCGACCACCTCGCCAGGCGTCACGTATTGAAGGGCGGCCTGGCCCACCAGCGTTTTGAGTTCGTCCTGGGTCATTTGCGAGAATCCGGGGTTGGTCGAAAAACGGCGGATTATCCGATGTCATTCCTTCCCTACGGCGCGGCGCGCCCCTTTCTCTTCGGCCTGGACCCGGAGGCCGCGCATGAGCTGACCCTGGGCGCCATCGCCCGCTTGCAGCGCTCCCCGCTCACCTGCCTGTACAGCCAGCCGCGCGTGAGCGACCCTTTCACGCTCGCGGGCCTGCAATTTCCCAACCGCGTGGGTCTTGCCGCCGGCCTGGACAAGAACGCCCGCTGCATCGACGGCCTGGCGGCCATGGGCTTCGGCTTCGTGGAGGTGGGCACGGTCACGCCCAAGGGCCAGCCCGGCAACCCCAAGCCGCGCATGTTCCGCATTCCCGAGCGCAAGGCCCTCATCAACCGCCTGGGCTTCAACAACGAGGGCCTGGACGCCTTCCTGGCCAACGTGCAGCGCGCGCGCTTCCGCCACGACGGCGGCGCCACGCCCATGCGCCTGGGCCTGAACATCGGCAAGAACGCCAGCACGCCGATCGAGCGCGCCACCGAGGACTACCTGACCTGTCTGGATGGCGTGTATCCGCACGCCGACTACGTCACCGTCAACATCTCCAGCCCCAACACGCAGAACCTGCGCAGCCTGCAGAGCGACGCCGCGCTGGACGCGCTGCTGGGCGCGGTGATGGAACGGCGCGAGCAACTTGCCCAGCGCCACCAGCGCCGCATCCCGGTGTTCGTGAAGATCGCGCCCGACCTGGACGAATCGCAGATCGGCGTGATCGCCGAGACCCTGCGCCGCCACGGCTGCCGCGCCGACGGCCAGGCCAGCGGCGAACTGGGCGTGATCGCGACCAACACCACGCTCTCGCGCGACGCCGTGAAGGGGCTGCGCCATGCGGACGAAGCCGGTGGCCTGTCTGGCGCGCCGGTGCTGGAGGCCAGCAACCGTGTGATCCGCGCGCTGCGCACAGCGCTGGGCAGCTCGTTTCCCATCATTGGCGTGGGTGGTGTGTTGAGCTCGCGCGATGCACTGAGCAAGATCGAGGCGGGCGCGGACCTGGTGCAGATCTACACCGGCCTGATCTACCAAGGACCGGCGCTGGTGTACGAATCGGCCAGGGCCATCGCCGCGCTCAGGAAGTGAGCGTCTCGCGCACCTGTTCGCCGATCGCCAGGCAACTCGTGAGCCCGGGCGACTCGATGCCGAACAGGTTGACCAGCCCAGGCAGACCATGCTGCGCCGGGCCCTGGATCAGGAAATCGGCCGCCGGCTCGCCGGGGCCGCTGATCTTGGGCCGCATCCCCGCGTAACCGGGCTGCAGCGCGCCGTCGGGCAGCGCGGGCCAGTAGCGGCGCACGGCCGCGTAGAAGCCCTCGCCGCGCGCGGGATCGACCAGCAGGTCGTCGGCCCGGTCCACCCATTGCACGTCTGGGCCGAACTTGGCCTGCCCGCCCAGATCGATGGTGAGGTGCACCCCCAGGCCGGCCAGGTGCTGGTCGGGCTCGGGCGCAGGGTAGATCAGCCGCTGGAAAGGGGAGCGGCCAGTGAGCGTGAAGTAGCTGCCCTTGGCGAAGCGCGGTGTGGGCACGCTGCCCGGGGGCAGCGCGGCGATGCGGCCGGCCAGTTCGCAAGCGTGCAAGCCGGCGCTATTGACCAGCGTGCGGGCCAGCAGCCGCGTGCCGTCCCCGCAGACGATCAGCCAGTCCTCGCCCTGGCGCTCGATCCCACGCACCGCGCTGTGGCACACCACCATGCCACCAGCCGCCTCCAGATCGCCCTGCAGCGACAGCATGAGCGCGTGGCTGTCGATGATGCCGGTGGACGGTGACAGCACCGCCCCCAGGCACTCCAGCGCGGGCTCCCGCGCCTTCGCCTCGTCGCGCGACAGCACGACCAGGTCGTGCACGCCATTGGCCGCCGCGCGCGCCACGGTGCCCGGCAGCGCCGCGAGTTGCGAGGACGTACTGGCCACGATCAGCTTGCCGCAGCGCTGATGCGCGATACCGCGCTCGGCCGCGTAGGCGTAGAGCGCATTTTTGCCCTGCACGCACAGCCGCGCCTTCAAGGAGCCGGGCGGGTAGTAAATGCCAGCGTGAATGACCTCGCTGTTGCGCGAGCTGGTGCCGGTGCCGATGCCTGTCTCACGCTCCAGCACGAGGACCTCACGCCCGGCCTGCGCCAGCGCACGGGCCACGGCCAGTCCCACCACGCCCGCGCCCACCACCACGGCATCGACGCGCTCGGCCATCACCGCGAGCCCGTCATCAACTCGCGCACCCGTGCCGACGGAATCGCATAGGCAATGCCCGAGGGCTGGCTCAGGGCCGACTCGCGCGTGCCCTTGATCAGCACCATGTTCATCATGCCGACCACCTCACCGGTCTCCGGCTTGAACAGGGGCCCGCCGCTGTTGCCCGGGTAGGCCACCGCGTCGAGCTGGAAGATGTCGAAGGTGCCGTCGCGCGCGCCGCGGATCGCCGGACCTCGCAGTCGGTCCGCATCCGGGCTCGGGGGCACCGAGGTCGCGATGCTGGACACCATGGCTCGGTGGACCACGTGCGCGTAGCCCAGCACATTGCCGATGGGAAAGCCCATGAAGGCGAGGTCATCGCCCTCGCGCACGGCCGAGGAATCGCCCAGCGGCGCCAGCGGCCCGGGTGGGCCATCGATGCCCAGCAACGCGATGTCGCCGTGGCGCTCGGTGCCCAGCACGCGGGCCTGGCGCATCGACCACGTGCCGTCGCGCTGCCACACCTGCACAACCAGTTGCGCGGGCGGCGCGCCTTCTTCCGGCGCGGGCAATACGTGCGCGCAAGTCACCACCTGAGACGCTCGCCCCGCCAGGAAGCCGGTGCCGCGCAACTGGAAGCGCGGGCTGTCGGTGTCGCGCCAGGTGCCCACCAACACCACAGACGGCTTCATGCGCGAGACGGTGTCGGCCAGCGCGGCACGGGCCGCGCTCACGGCGCCCCACAGGGGCAGTGAGCCGATCATCCCCAGCCAAAGGCGACGCTGCATGCTCAGGCCTCCGTCGGCTTTGGCGCACGCGCCGCCATCA
Organism: Hydrogenophaga intermedia; assembly: GCF_000723405.1. Lineage (GTDB taxonomy): Bacteria > Pseudomonadota > Gammaproteobacteria > Burkholderiales > Burkholderiaceae_C > Hydrogenophaga > Hydrogenophaga intermedia. The sequence continues at coordinate 46,208 of NZ_CCAE010000008.1, forward strand.
GCGCCTTGCGTGCCAGGTGGCCCGCCAGCAGCCAGGGAGGCATGCGCAGCCAGTGCCCGCGCACATACAGTCCGGCGCGCGCCAGCGCGGTCCAGCGGTCCGACAGCGACGCGTGATCGGGGCGCAGCGCGCGGAGGTACATCGCGTCGAGCAAGCGCCCGCGCCAGGCTGGCGCCGAGTGCTGATGCACCTTCAGGGCCCAGTCGCGCACCTCGGGCGGCAGGGGCGTGCTCAACAGCTCATCCAGGTACACCAGCGCCTGCGCGAGCGGGCGCTCCCAGCGCAACGCCGCGGCGCGCTGCGTCAGCGTCGGCCAGAAGTCCGCGTCCTGCGCGAACTCGAGCACCAGCAATTCGATATCCAGCAGGCCGCGGCAACCGAGTTCCAGCTCACCTTCCGCATAGAGGTGCGCGGCGCTGTGCAGCACCATGTCCGTGGGGCTGAGCGCGTACACCCCTGGGTTGCCCGGAATCGGGCGAATGTCCGCCAGCATGGCCGAAGGATCGGCCCGCAGGCGACCCGACAGCGGCACCAGCGCGTGGTGCACGTCCAGCACCGTGCCGCGGCGCAGGTGGCGCATGGGCGGCAGCTCGTGCATCCAGGTGCGGTAGTAACGCTGGTCGTAGGGGTTGTTGTTGGTGCTTACCCAGCCGCTGAGCATGAGGGCTGATTCCACGTGGGCCAGCCGCTCGCGCGGCACGAGGATGTCGATGTCCGACACCATGCGCCCTTCGCCCACGCGCAGGTCCTGCAGCACGTAGGCCGCGCCCTTGAGCAGCACGAGCGGCAACCCGGCCGACTCGAACACGCGCAGCAGTTGCCCGGTCTCGTGGCGCAGTTCCTCGTGCTGGCGCTGCGCGAGCAGGCGCATCGATTGCAGGTGCCGTGCCACCTCGGGCGGCACGTCGGCCCAGCGGCCCGCCGCCTCGATGCGTTCCGCCGCACGCGCGAGCACATCGGCACGTCGGCCCTGGCGCACCAGCAGGTCCCACTGTCCCGGCGTGAGCGTGCCCAGGCGCTCGGGTTCGCGCAGCGGCAGCAGCAGCAGATCGAGCGCGGGCAGCGTCACGACGACCTCGTCAGCGAATCGAACCAGGTGGTTGCGTCGTCGAGCTGGCTATAGCTCAGGTCGAAGGCCTCGCAGCCGTCGACGAGGTCGGCCAGGCACTCGAAGCCGCGCGGGCCATGCACATGGTGGTTGAAGCTGTTGGAGGCCAGCTCCACCAGCGTCTGCGGCTTCGGGCGTGGCACAGCGCGCAAGGCCGCGCCTCTCTCGAAACGCGGAAAGACGATCCAGCGTGGCGTGGCCGGCAGCGCCGCCTGGCGCAGGCTGGACTCGTTCACCCGCAGGTGCGCCACCATGCCCTTTAGTGTGTCGTGGGCCACGGGGCCGAACACCGCGTCCGGCAGGCGCTGGCGCATCAGCGCGATCGACTCGTTCTTGAGGCTGACGGGCCGCGGAGAGGCGCTCAGTTGCCCGCTCGCCGGGTCGATCAGCGCGAGCTCGTCCGACATCAGGCGCCAGCCCTGCTGCATGAGCCAGGCGCACAGCGTGCTCTTGCCCGAGCCCGGCGGTGCGGGCAAGAGTACGGCACGGCCGTCACGCTCCAGCACGGCCGCGTGCAGCGTGAGCCAGTGGTGGCAATGGCTGGTGACGCACCAGTTCAGGCCCCACTCGAAGAAGGCGAAGGCCTCGCCACGCGCCAGCGGCGTGAACGGTCGCTGGCCATCGACGTCGAGCTCGCAGCGCAGGCCCGTCCAGCCCAGGCGCGGCAGGATGCTCAGGTGGAAATCGCAGAACACCTCGTCATCGCCAAAGTGCTCATGCAGCGCGTACATCCGCTCGATGCCTTCGCGCACCACGGGAATGGGGCTGCGCACGCGCACGGTGAAGGGCGGCACCGACAGGGCCAGGCCGTCGCTGTTGAGCCGGGCAGACAACTCGGCAGGAGAAAGATCGGCGATGCGCCCGCGAAGCGCGCTCACGAAGGTATCCGTTCGATGAAGCCCATGTGCTCGAACTGCGCGAGGTGCTGATTCACGCCGTCGATGTCCTCGGGTTCTGGAGCGGCCTGAAGCAGATGCTGCGCGAGCGCCTCGGCGTCGGCGGGTTGCCCGTCCAGCAAACGTTCGATGAGTTCCGCCGCTACCGGGGACACAGCGCTGAGGCTGCCGTCTGCGGCGTCGTAAACAACGCCCCCCTCGGGCCATCGCCGCAAAAGCAGCGCCTGTGCGCGCCGACAGACCCAGGCGAGCCGGCCGCCTGGCTCCAAGGTCACAGAAACGCGGGACCGTAGACCATGTCGAAGTAGGCCATGGTCTGGCTCAGCGTCCAGGTGGTGCCCGCGAAGGGCTGCCAGACACCCTGGCCGTTCCAGATGGCGCGGCACTGCGACTGCGTGAGCATCACGCGCGACGGATCGTTCTGATAGGCCTTGGCCGTGAGAAACGCGGCAACGACGTGGCGGGCCAGCGCGGCATTGCCCTGGTTGCCACCGTTCTCGAGCACCTGCTGCAGGGTCTTGTTGGTGTAAACACCGCCCGGATTCTGGGTGAAGCCCGTTTCCGTCGACAGGAACTTGGTGGTGGTTTTGTACTTGTTCGGCAAGCCGCCGTCGCGGTTCTTCCAGTAACCGTGCGACTGGCACTCGTAGTCGGTCTTGAGTTCGCGACGCGCGCTCACCTTCATCTGCGCGGCGCGCAGCGACGAGAAGGTGGAGGGTTTGATGCAGGTGTGGTCGCCGGCGAGCACGGTGTTGCTCTTGAGCGCGGCCAACACGGGCGCGGCGCTCAGGCCCGCGCGAACCAGGTGCCGGCGCGAGAGACCGGACGCCGGCGCCTCGGCTTCCTGCACGACGACATCTTCAGAATGGTTCATATCGGACATGGGAACAACCTCCTTCGGCCTGACTGCCAACCCCGCGAGCTTGGCCGCACACATACGGGGTATTGTAGATCGGTCTGTAGCAAAAAGTAATCGTCTGGACGGCCGGCGGGCAGGTTTTCGGGCTCACTGCGCGCCCTTGCCGGTCAGCACCACTCCGACCGTCTCGAACAGGACCACCAGGTCCAGGAACAGGGAGTGGTTTTTCACGTAGTACAGGTCGTACTGCAGCTTCTCGGCGGTGTCTTCCACCGTGGAGCCGTACTGGTACCGCACCTGAGCCCAACCCGTCACGCCCGGCTTGACGCTGTGGCGCACAGCGTAGAACTGGATTTGCTGGGTCAGTTGGTCGACGAAGAAGCCGCGTTCGGGGCGCGGGCCAACGAGGCTCATGTCGCCCTTGAGCACCGAGAACAACTGCGGCAACTCGTCCACCCGCAGCTTGCGAATGACTTTGCCCACGCGTGTCACGCGGCTGTCGCCGGCGGTGGCCCAGCGGGGTACGCCGTCCTTTTCGGCGTCGGTCCGCATGCTGCGGAACTTGACCACGTGGAATGGCCGGTTGCCCAGGCCGATGCGTTCCTGCCGGTACAGCATCGGGCCGGCGCTCTCGAGCTTGATGGCCAGGGCGGCCACCGCCATGATGGGCAGCGAGATGAGGATCAGCACCGAGGCGCCGAGGATGTCGAACACCCGCTTGATGGTGGTGCGCACGATGCCCTGGTTGAAGCCGTCGCCGAAGATCAGCCAGCCCGCCGACACGGCGTCCAGGCGGATCTGGCCGAGGTTCTGTTCGTAGAAGGTGGCGATGTCGGTGACGCGCACGCCGCCCAGCTTGCAATCGAGCAGCGCGCGCATGGGCATGCTGCCGCCGCGGCGCTCGGTGATGGCCACCACGATTTCATCGATGCGCTTGTTCTGCACCAGGTCGGTCAAGGCCAGGTCGGTGGTCACCACCTTGCCCGCCGGCACCTGCTGTTCCTGCTCGTTGGGGCCGGCCAGGTAACCGCAGAGCTCGGCGTTGGCGCCCGGCATCTCCAGGGCGCGCCCCACGGCCAGCGCGCGCGCGCCCGTGCCGAACACCAGCACCCGGCGCTTGGGAATGGCCTTGGGCAGGTACTCGCCCACCAGCACCTGGTAGAGCAGCAGCACGGCCGTGACCATCATGATCAGCACCACCGACCAGGTGCGGCCGTAGAACGCTTCCAGCGGCATCAGCAGCAGCACGGCAACAACGAGCGCCGTGGTCATGCTGAACGACACCAGCGAGCGCGCCAACGCCTGCCGGGTCGACAGGATGGTGCGGCGGTCGTAGAAGCCGAGGGCGGCGTTGATGGCCAGGAAGCCGAATCCCATCAACAGGCCGCGGGTCGCGCCGCGCGCGATCTGCGCCGAGGTAAGGTCTTCGGGCTTGGACAACGCGATCAGCGCGCCCACGAACACGCCGGCCACCAGCGTCACGTCGAGCAGGAGCTGTATGAGTGTGTGTCGGTCGAAGTAGTGGTTGAAGAGTCTGATCACGCGAGGTTCTCCGGACGCGGCCAGGTCGGTGTCCTACGGGTACCCCCTAGTGCATCCTGCCCATTCATCCGAGGATAGTGGGCTGGCCATGTCAACACAATCGCTTACATCCTGCTTTTGTGTGAAGTATTTCGCTCGAACGCCAGACCAAGGCCCAGCGTGATCCACCAGCACCAGGCCACGCGGGGCACTTCGGTCACGCTGATGAGCATGCCCAGGGCCGCGATGGCGACCACGGCGCACAGCCAGGCGCCCGCCAAAGGCTCTCGGGCCAGCAGGCCCCGCCAGACCGAGTGCGTTGTCCAGGCGAGCCAACCCAGCAAGGCCGCCAGTGCGAAGGCGCCGCGCTCGACCAGCACTTCAAGGTAGAGGTTGTCCGCATGCCAGGGCTCGAAATGGCCCTGCGCGGCGGGCAGCCAGTGGGCCGGCCCCTGCCGGAAATCGGGGTTGAGCAAGCGCTGCCGGCCATGCGGGTCGAGGAGTTCCAGGCGCTCGATCTCGACCACCGCGCCCGGCGTCAGCACGGACACGGAAAAGAAGCCTTCGCGCCAGCGGGCCAGCGCCGCATCGGGCGCGAGCGAGTCGCCGAAGAGATCGATCTCGCGCACGACGGGCCCGCGCGCGGTGTCCGTGGCGTGGCGGATGAAGCGCCACTGGCAGCGGCGGTCGTAAAGGAGGTGGCGCTCGCAAACGCTGACCAACAGCCGCAAACCGGGCTGCGCTTCGTAGGACAGGCGCACGCGCCAGGTGCCGGCTTCGAAGTCGGACAAGCGCTGCACCGCGCCGAAACGCAGGCCGTCCAGGCCGGCGTGGCTGGGGCCGTGCAGCCGCATGCGGGGGCCGCCTTCCCCGTCGGCCCATGTCAAACGACCCGGGGTTCCCGAGTCCGGCCGTTCGCCCATGCGCGCGGGCAGCCGGCCAGCGCCGATGCCCAGCATCAGGTCCGCCCCACCGCCGAGCGTCGAGGCCACCGAGCGCCAGTGGTCGAAGCGGTGCGTGAAGTCCTGGCCTGAGCGCGCCAGCCGGTTCGCGATGGCCGTGGCACCCAGCACCACCCAGGCCAGTTGAGCCAGCACCACCAGCACCACCAACGCGTTGCCCAGGCGCGGCGCGCCCGCGCTTTCGCCGGTCGCCGCGAGCGGCGAGCGGCGGTGCAGGACGTACGCCAGCACCGAACCGATCAACACCGCGCCATACAGCCCACGCGACTGGGTCGTCAGCACCACGTGGCAGGCCAGCACGAACAGCGCCGCCGCGGCCCACCATGCCCGCGCGGTGCGCGCGCGCAGCCACCACCAGGCAGCCAAGGGCACGGTCAGACTCAGGTAGGCGTCGATCGCGCCGCCTCCCACATGCATTTCCCAGAACCAGGCCGTGGTGCGATAGCCCGACCACACGTCCAGCAGGCCCGCGTACAGCAGCCGCTCGGCCACCACCAGCGTACAGACCGTGGCCAGCCCCGCCAGGCTGCCGCGCCACCAGGCGACCACCCAGCGCCGCCGGGACGCCGCACCGGCGCCACTTGACCACAGCGGCAGCAGCAGCGCCGCCCAGATCAGCGCTTTACTCGATCGCCAGGTGTTCGCAGGCGACTGGTAGTCAGCGAAGGGGAACGCGGCCCAGGACGGCCAGGCGCCGCCATCGACCCAGGCCCTGGCACCGCCCACAGCGGCCACCCCCAACAGCGCGGCCGACAGGGCCAGCACACGGCGGTCGAGCACCCGATCGGCTGCGTCCCGATCGCCTTCTCGCAGGGCGCCAGCGACCCACACACCCCAACTGCCGGCGGCCACCGCCAGCACCAGAAGGTCGAACTCGTCGAGCATCAGCCAACCCGTGTGCACGGCCTGGCTGGCCCAGGGCAGCACAGCCGGCAGCACATACGCGCCCCAGAGCGGCCGCCAGGCCGTGAGGGCGATGAGCGCCAGCACCGCCGCGCCCAGCCCCAGGGGCAGGATCGGGTGCGCCCAGGCACCGGCCAGGGCCGCGACGGCAGCGCTCAGGGCAAGGGCAGCAGCGGCCGGCGTCTTCAAGGCTCTAACGGTCATGAAGACCAAAATGTATCAATTTGAAACAACCGTTTTTCTCAAGCCGAGGGCTGGCCGTCCCACGGTCTGTCGAGGAGAAACCCGGGCGTTTTCACACGGTTTCGATTTCGCTGGAACTCACATTCTGAATCGATGGCGTCATCAATTCGTGAAATGATTCACGCGCCGCCAAAATACCCTACTCGGTGTTCAACGGCGGAACCGCCCTCCCCGTCCCGCTTTTTCCAGAACCTCAGTGGCCTTCTGTCGGTGTCGTGTGGCCCGACGCAGAGATTGTTTGACCCGTCATCCATGAACACCTACTTTCTCGAGGTTCAGCAGCGCAGGACCATGCTCACGACACTTCTCGCCGCCACCTGCCTTGTGGCCGCTTGTGGCGGTGGTGGGGGCGGCGGTGGACTGGTGAGCGACACGCCATCCCAGGTGTCGAGCGACTCGGCGCCGACGCCGCTGCCCGCGGCCCCCGTTGGTCCCGGCGGCCTGGCTTGCGCCTCGGGGGCCATTACCTGCGTGGAGGTGACATCCGGCAGTGCCCAGAGCAACGTGCCCATCACCTTCGGCCAACCGTTTCGTGTCGGTGACCTCTCCACCAGCCAGGGCCTGCGCGCGCAGGACAGCGCCGGCAACACCGTACCGTTGCAGATGGACGAGGTGTCCACCCAACCCAACGGCTCGGTGCGCTTTGCCGTGCTCAGTGCCTCCGTGCCCAGCCTGCCGGCCAACAGCGCACGCATCATCAACATCTACCCCGCCGCCAAGACCACGCCCAACGTGTCGCTGCCCGCCGCGCCCGCGTGGAACCTGCAGATCACGGCCCGCCTGTCCGACGGCACCACCCTGACGGCCAATCCGCAGGCGCAGTTGCAGCAGCAGATCGCCAATGGCAGTGGCCGCCGCCTGCACGGCCCCGTCGCCAGTGAATTCAACGTGGTGTCGCCGCTGAACGACCGCCTCACGGCCCGGCTGCACGTTCGCCTCTACAAAACCGGCCAGATCCGCACCGACGTGGTGATGGAGAACAACTGGGCCCTCAAGTCCAGCCCCGCCAACGTCACCTACTCGCTCACCGTCACCGCCAACGGCCAGACCCTGCTGTCGCAGCCGTCCTTCACTCATTCGAGCAAGGCGCGCTGGCACCGCGTGGTGTGGAGCGGCGGCAACCCGAACGTGCGTGTGCGCCACCACATGCCCTACTTCCTGGCCAGCCGCGCCACCTGGAACTACAACCTGGGCCTAAGCATTCCCGACAGCGTGCTGTCCGAAGAGGCCCGTTCGCTGGCGAACTCCAACACCAATCCCATGGGCACGGCCAAGCTGACGACCGACATGCCCGGCACCGGCGGACGCGACGAGATCGCCCCGCTGCCGCGCTGGACCGCCCTGTACCTCATCACCCAGGACGACCGCGCCCGCGCCTCCATGCTGGCCAATGCCGACGCCGCCGCCAGCGCCCCCGTGCACTACCGCGACGAGGCCACGGACCAGCCGATCAGTGTCGTCCGCCACCCCGGCATCGCCTTGCGCTACGGCAACTCCAGCCCCGCCGTCCCCAACGGAGGCTCCAGCAACTGGACGCCCGACATCGCCCACCAGGGCTCCTACGCCTACATCCCGTACCTGGTCACCGGCGACGCCTTCTACCTCGACGAGATGATGTTCTGGGCTGCCTGGAACATCGCCGCCAACGACCCCATCTACCGCGAACGCGACAAGGGCCTTCTCATGCCCGAGCAGGTGCGTGGCCAGGCGTGGGGGCTTCGCTCCATCGCTGAAGCCGCCTTCGCGGCGCCGGACTCGCACGCCATGAACAGCTACTTCGACACCATGCTGTCGAACAACATGGCCTGGTTCCTCAATACCTACGGCCCCGGCCGCTCGGGCAGCCTGTTCTCGCCCATGGGCGCGCTGATCTCGCAATACAACAACAACCAGACGCCCTCGTACGAATCGGACTTCTTCGCCACGGTGATGGCCTGGCTGGCCGAGAACAACGTGACCAACGCCGCCACCGTGCTCAACAGCGTGGGCCGCATGCAGATCGACCGCTTCCTGGCCAGCACGCAATCGGCCGGTTTCTGCACCAGCCACGCCGCGGGCTACTGGCTGCAGACCATGAGCGGCGGCAGTTACGTGAACAGCTGGAGCGAGTTCTTCCGCCTCAACTACGGCTCGGCCAGCTGCGGCAGCACGGCCCTCGCGGGCGACCCGGCCTACCCCGACTGGGCCGGTGGCTACGCGGCCGTCGCACGCGGCATGCTGGCCGCGGCCAGCAACGCCAACGCCAACAACGCCGCCAGCGCCTACGCGCGCTGGAAGGGCTTCACGCCGCTGCTGGACTCCGGCGCTCGCGGTTTCTCCAGCGACCCGTCCTACGCGATCGTGCCGCGCTGAGGCGAGAGGGCTTCAGGCTGGAGCGGCGCGGCCGGGCTCACCGGCGTGGCGGCGAGCGCATCGCGCCACAGATCCGTCAGGGTCGAGAACTCGCCGCCCAGCCGATCGCGAAAGTGCGCGCAGACCCGATCAATGCGACGCAGGAACTCCTGAAGGTCCTGGTCGTTGCGCACGTAGGGCGTGTGTCCCGGAGCCAACGAAGGCGAGTGATAGGTCAGGCTGAAGACCCGCACCCCCTGCGCGTACAACGCCTCCATCAGACGGATCTGCGTGTCCGCATCGAAGCCTTCAGGACTCAGGCGCGCACGCCACAGCACGCCCAGCCGGCTCAGCACCGACTGCACGCGAACGCGCTGCAGCAGCGGGTTGTCCCACAGCCCCGCGAAGCGCTGCCCGGCCCACCAGGCACGTCCGCCGTAACCCACCGTCAGCGGTACCTCCAGCAGCTCGCGCGACTCGTTCATGAAGAACGGGTGCATGGACGTACCGAGGAAGTTGGGGCCGTGCACGCGCTCGAAACTGGTGGCGGGCACGAAGCTGCAGTCGATGCGGTAGCCCAGGCGCTGGATCACGCCCAGCGTGCCGGCCCCGACGCCATAGCGCCCGGCCTTGAAGATGAGGGGCCGCTGCCCGAAGGCCTGAGCCACGGCGTCCGTGCTCGCCTCCAGCTTCGCGGCCTCCAGTTCTGGCCGCAGGTTGCCGTGGAATGAGTTGTAGTCGTTGACCTCGTCCTCGAACGGTGGCGTCACCCAGGGGTGGCAGTGCGTACCGAAGTGCGCTCGGCCCGCATCGACCAGGCGGCGCAGGTAGGCCGCCGCTGGCGCCGAACGCGCCACGGCGTGATCGAGCACGTAGGTCGGCACGATGCCGTACTTGTCGAACACCGCGTGCGCGTGGTCCTGCGCCGGAATCGACGCCGTGCCCACTGCGTCGCGGTCGAAGGGTCTGGACCAATCGAACTCCTCCTCGGTGTCCACCACCACGAGCAGGATGGGCCGCCCAGACGAGCGTTGTGCAGGCACCGGGCGCCAGTCCGGGTGCGTGATCGGGCGGTAGCCGGCGACCATCGTGAGGGCGGCTGGGCGCGGTGGTATCAGACCCGGCGCGTGCCGTGCACGGTGACCGTGCGGTAGTAGGCGCCGAGCGAGGGCATGGACGAGGCGATCGCCGCATCGAAGCGATCCGCCGCGTTCACCATCCAGTTGCTGGGCCGCGCGCGCACGGCCTTGGACACCACCGCTGCCGGGAAGGCGAAGAGGTCGGTGTACAGGTGCTTGGGCGCGAAGTAGCGGTCCAGGATGTCAAGCTCCTCGCGCGCCAGTGGCTTCTCGTCGGGCGTGCGCGCTTTCGGCGTGAGCGCGCGCACCAGGCGCGCCACCGGGTTGAGCAGCAGCGGTTCGACGAACAGGATCTCGCCGCCGGGCTTGGTCACGCGCGCGATTTCCTTCACCGCGCGCTCGAACTCCAGGTGGTGCAGGATGGCCGTGCCGAACACCAGGTCAAAGGTGGCGTCGGGGAACTGCAACTCGTGCGCATCCATCAGCTTGAACTCCACCGGCAGGCCCTTGGCCTCGGCCACCTGACGCCCTTTGTCGAGCTCACGGTCGGAGATGTTGATGCAGGTGAGCTGGGTGGGCTTGAGGTTCCACTTGAGGTAGTGGGCCTCCCAGGCCTGGCTGCCCACCTCGAGCACGCGGGTGTTGGTGTGGCGCGTGTGCACGGCGCGGATCAGCTCGTCGCGGCGGCGCCGCGCGGGCCCCATCTGCGTGTACGCCATGACCGCTTCCAGGCGGTCCCGCTCCAGCTCGTCGTTGTCGTATATCTCGGCCTCGCGGCTGACGCGCTGGGCGTCGTGTGAAGTCGGGCTCGTCATGCGGACGCCTCCAATTGAATTGCGCAGGGGCCGGCGTTCATTGGCCAGCGTAACCCGGTGAAACTAGCACAGCGTTTGACATTTGCGTACCTTCGATGCACACCAAAACGTGCAATATCTCCACGAAATGGCGATGCATCAGATGTCAATCATCAACACAATTGCCTTACCGGTACTCGCATCCAGCCGCCAACGGGGCGCTACGAACCGCTTGGCGCCTGACACCCCATACCGCCACCGGTACCGTCAAAAAGTTCACAACCGAGCGGCAACGGGAATTGGCTGGCGGGAACGCCGTGGTTACAGTCGGTTTCGACTGGCGTTATTTTGTATTAGATTCACCGGCTCTGGTTCTACGAGGTGAGGATGGACACGAAAGCTCGAACGGAACCATCGGCACGGCGCGTGTCCCGTTTGGGTGATTGGCTCGTCCTTGCGGCGCAGGCCTGGCCCGAGCGGCCCGCCCTGGAAACCGCCGACGGTCAGACCCTGACGTACCGCGAACTGCTCGCGCGCGTCGAGGACGGCGCGCGCCGCTGGAGCGGCGCGGGCGTGCGCCGTGGCGAGCGCATCGCCATCGCCGCCACGCGCTCGCCCGATTCCATCGTCCACATCCTCACCGCCGCCCACCTGGACGTGGGCTACGTGCCACTGGACCTGGCCTACCCCGCCGAGCGCCTGGTCGCCATGTTGGAGGACGCCCGCCCGCGCGCCGTGGTGGGCGAAGACCAGGCCCTGGCCCAACTGAGCGAGAGCGTGGGTGAACTGCCCACGCTCGAGCACCCTGCCCCCGCCACGACGGACCTGCACGCGGCCGAGCCCGACCTGGCCTACGTGCTCTTCACCTCCGGCTCCACCGGCCGCCCCAAGGGCGTGGCCATGGGCGAGCGCCCGCTGCGCCACCTGATCGACTGGCACGTCGCGCACGCACGCCTGGGCCAGGCCGCGCGCACCCTGCAGTTCGCGCCGCTGTCTTTCGACGTGCACTTCCAGGAGATCTTCTCCACCGTGGCCACCGGCGGCACGCTGGTGTTGGTGCCAGACATCCAGCGCCGCGACCCAGGCCTGCTGCACCGCGCGCTGATCGAGCGGCGCATCGAGCGCATCTTCGTGCCCTACGTGGCGCTTCAAATGATCGCCGACGCCTCGCGCGACGAGGCCCCGCCCCACCTGCGCGAGGTGGTCAGCGCCGGTGAGCAGTTGCAGGTGAGCCCCGCCATCCGCTCCATGTTCCTGCGGCTGCCCGGCGCCGAGTTGCACAACCACTATGGCCCCACCGAAAGCCACGTCGTCACCGCGCACGACCTCACGGGCGACCCGGCGCAGTGGCCCGAGATCCCGCCCATCGGCAAGGCCCTGCCCCATGTGCAGGTGATGCTGCGCGAGGCGCACGACGATGGCGAAGGCTTCACCGTGGGCGAGCTGCTGCTGGGTGGCGAGACATTGGCCAACGGCTACCTGGGCCGCGCCGACCTGAGCGCCGAGCGCTTCCGCACCGACGTCGCTCCCGGCCAGACCTGGTACGTCACCGGCGACCTGGTGCGCCGCGACGAGCACGGCGCGCTCACCTACCTGGGCCGCGCCGACCAGCAGGTCAAGGTCGATGGCTTTCGCATCGAGCCCGGTGAGATCGAACTCGCACTGATGGCGCACGAGAGCGTGAAGGAAGCCGTGGTGACCGCGCCCGAACTGCCCGGCGCGGGCCGCCAGCTCGTGGCGCACGTGGTGCTCAACCCCGGTGTGGCCGGCGATGCGGCCAGCCTGGCGCCCCAGTGGCGCCAGTACCTGCGCGCGCGCATGCCCGAGTACATGGTGCCGGTGCGCTACGTGGTGCTCGATCGCCTGCCCGTCACGCCCAGCGGCAAGATCGACCGGCGCAACCTGCCGCTGCCCGCGGTGGACGCGAGTCCGCTGGACACTGGCAACCCGCTCGAACTCGCGCGTCGCCTGTGGTGCGAACTGCTGGGCGTCGAGCGCATCGCCGACGACCAGAACCTCTTCGACCTGGGCGCCAAGTCGCTGCTCGTGATGCGCTTCGTGGCCCGCGTGCGCGAGGCCGGCGTGCACACCCTCGGTGTGGCCGACGTGTACGACCGCCCCACCCTGGCCGGCATTGCGCAGGCCATGGCCGGCACGGACAACGCGCCGCGCCGCCAGCGTCGCGCGGCACCTGCCAACGCCACCGGCGGCATCGCCATCGTGGGCATGGCCGTGCGCGTGCCGGGCTCGCCCGACCTCGAATCCTTCTGGCAGAACCTGCTCGACGGCCGCGAGGGCATACGCCACTTCCGCCCCGACGAACTCGACCCCTCGTTGCCCGATGAGCTGCGCGCGCGCCCGAACTTCGTGGCCGCGCACGGCGCGCTCGACGACGTCGAGCGCTTCGACGCCGCGCACTTCGGCGTCTCCGCGCGCGAGGCCGTGATGCTCGACCCGCAGCAGCGCCTGATGCTGGAGCTCAGCATCACCGCGCTGGAGCACGCGGGCATCGATCACACGCGCACCCACGACCGCGTGGGGGTGTACGCGGGAACCGGCAACAACGCCTACGCGCTCGCGCTGCGCCAGGAGAACCCCGAACTCATCCGCCAGGTAGGCGAGTTCGCCACCATGCTGGCGAGCGAGAAGGACTACGTCGCCACGCGCATCGCCAACCGCCTCAACCTCAAGGGCCCCGCGCTCAGCATCCACACCGCCTGCTCCACCAGCCTGGTGGCCGTGGCGCAGGCCTGGCACGCGCTGGCCAGCGGGCAATGCGACATCGCGCTGGCCGGTGGCGCCAACGTGCACGCGCCGCAGGCCACGGGCTACCTGCACGTGGAAGGCGGCATGGAATCGGCCGATGGCCACTGCCGTCCCTTCGACGCGCAAGCCAGCGGCACCGTGTTCGCCAGTGGCGGGGGCATGGTGGTGCTCAAGCGGCTGGACGACGCCATCGCTGCCGGCGACACCATCTACGCGGTGGTGCGCGGCGTGGGCATCAACAACGACGGCGGCGACAAGGCCAGCTTCACCGCGCCCAGTGTCACGGGGCAGCTCGAGGCCATCCGCATGGCGCTGGAGCACGCCGACATCGATCCGCGCAGCATCGGCTACGTCGAGGCGCACGGCACCGCCACCGCGCTCGGCGACCCGATCGAGATCAGCGCGCTCAGCAAGGCCTGGGCCGAGGACACGGCTGACACGCAGTTCTGCGCCATCGGCTCGGTCAAGAGCAACATCGGCCACCTGGCCGCCGGCGCCGGCGTGGTGGGCCTGGCCAAGGCCGCACTCGCACTGCAGCGTGGTGTCATCCCGGCCACGCTGCACTACACGCAGCCCAACCCGCAGATTCACTTCGAGCGCACGCCCTTCCAGGTGGTGGCGCGCAATACGCCCTGGACCGAAGGCCATGGCGAGGCGCCGCGCCGCGCGGCCGTCAGTTCTTTCGGCGTGGGCGGCACCAACGCGCACGTGGTGATCGAAGCCGCCCCTGCCTCTGCTCCCGCCTCGACGGAAAGCGCCAGCGGCGGTCAGCGCTGGGTGCTGCCGCTCTCCGCCCGCACCGCCGACGAGGCCCTGGCCCGCGCCCGCGCTCTGGCCGAGCACCTGCAGGCCCACCCCGAACTGCCGCTGCCCACCGTGGCCGCCACGCTCATGCGCGGGCGCCGCGCGATGGCGCATCGCCTGAGCGTGGTCGCCACCTCCACCGCGCAGGCCATCGAGGCGCTGCGCGCGGCGAAGTCCCCCACGGCCGCGCTCGCCGCGCCGCGTCTGGTCTTCCTGTTCCCCGGCCAGGGCTCGCAGCACCCCGGCATGGCGCGCCAGTTGTTCGACGAGGTCCCCGCCTTCGCCGAGGCCCTGCAGCGCTGCACCGAGGCGCTCAAGCCCCTGCTCGGCGGCACCGACCTGCTGCCCTGGCTCGTGCAAGCCGACCCGGCCGACGAAGCCATCGCGCGCCAACTCGCCGACACGCGCCACGCGCAGCCCGCGCTGTTCGCCATGTCTTATGCGCTGGCGAGCTGGCTCGACAGCCTGGGCGTGAAGCCCGCCGCCCTCATCGGCCACAGCATCGGCGAATACGCCGCCGCCTGCCACGCCGGCGTGCTCTCGCTCGACGACGCGCTGGCCGCCGTGGTCGCGCGCGGCCAGGCCATGGCCGACCAGCCGCCCGGCGCCATGCTCGCCGTGCGCCTGGGCGCCGACGAACTGCGCGCGCGCCTGCCCGCCACCATCGACATTGCCGGCATCAACGCGCCCACGCTCACCGTGGTCGCCGGCCCCTTCGACGCCGTCGAATCGCTCGCGAAAACCCTCGAAGCGGCCGACGTGCACTGCACGCGCCTGCGCGTCTCGCACGCCTTCCACAGCGCCAGCATGGACGGCGCGCTGCCGCGCGTGCAGGCCGCGCTCTCCAAGGCCCGCCTCAGCGCGCCGCGCCTGCCCGTCTACTCCTGCGTCAGCGGCGCACCGCTCACCGCGGCCGAAGCCACCGACCCCGCCTACTGGGCGCGCCAGGTGCGGGCGCCGGTGCGCTTCAGCCAGGCGGTGAACGCCGAACTCGCACAGGGCGATTGCGTATTCCTCGAAGTCGGCCCCGGCCAGGCCTTGTCGGCCCTGGTGCGCCAGCACCGCGGCGCGCAGAACGCCGCGCCACGCAACCTGGCCCTGCTCGGCCCCGCCAACCAGCCTGGCGAGCCGGCCGCGCACGCGCTCGCCGCCATCGGCGCGCTGTGGAGCGCGGGCGTGGACATTTCCTGGCCCGTGGCCGCCAGCGCCCCGCGCGCGGCCCTGCCCACCTACCCCTTCGGCGGCGAGCGCCACTGGTTCACACGCCGCGCCCCCGCCACACCCCTTTCACCGACCGGTGCTTCCGCACCTCAGCAGGCCCCCATCGCCATGAGCCGTCTACCCGCCGTCGAAGCCGAACTGCAACGCATCCTCAGCGATGTCTCCGGCATCCCCGCCGACGAGATCACCCCCGAGGCCACCTTCGTGGACCAGGGGCTGGACTCGCTCTCGCTGACGCAGGCCACGCTGGAGATCGAGCGCGTGTTCGGCGTCAAGCTGCGCTTTCGCCGCCTGCTGGAAGACCTGGACAACACGCGCAAGCTGGCGACGCTGCTCGACGCCGAGATGCCGCCCGAGCGCTTCGCGCCACCCGCGCCTGTCGCGGTGGCCGCCGCACCAGTCGCAGCCGAGGCCACCGCCCAGCCGCTGACCATGGTCGCGCCGCAAGCCATGGCCCTGCCCGCCTTCAACGCCGCCCCGTTGGCCGCCGGCCAGGGCGGCGCGCTGCACACACTCATCCAGCAACAGATGCAGCTCATGGCGCAGCAGCTCGCGCTGCTCGCGGGCACTCCGGTGGCCGCAGCGCCCGCCACCACCGCGCCGGTCGTGGCCTCCGCCGCTGCGGCCAGCGTGGCCGCCCCCGTGGCCCGCGCCAACGCCCCTGCCCCGGCCCCCGCGCCCGCTGCCAGCGCCGACACCAGCGAACAGCCCTCCATCAAGTCCCTGGTCGAGAAGCCCTTCGGCGCCTCGCCCCGTCTCACGCTGCAAGCCGGCCAGGACTTCACGCCCGCGCAACACCGCTGGATCGACGACTTCATCGCGAAGTACAACGCGCGCACCGCGAAGTCCAAGTCCTTCAGCCAGGACAACCGCAAGGTCATGGCCGACCCGCGCGTGGTCACCGGCTTCAACCCGATGTGGAAGGACCTGGTCTACCCCATCGTCGTGGACCGCTCCAAGGGCGCCAGCCTCTGGGACCTGGACGGCAACGAGTACATCGACCTGCTCTCCTGCTTCGGCGCCAACATGCTCGGCTACCAGCCCGATTACCTGTTGCAGGCCATGCACGAGCAGCTCGACCGCGGCCTGGAGGTCGGCCCGCAGCACCCGCTGTCGGCCGACGTGGCGCACCTGATTTCCAAGTTCACCGGCATGGAACGCGTGGGCTTTTGCAACACCGGCTCCGAGGCCGTGATGGGTGCCATGCGCATCGCGCGCACCGTCACCGGCCGAAAGAAGATCGCGATCTTCAGCAACTCGTACCACGGCATCTTCGACGAGGTCATCGTGCGCGGCACCAAGCAGCTGCGCTCGCTGTCAGCCGCGCCGGGCATCCTGGCCAACGCGGTCGAGAACATCCTGGTGCTGGACTGGAACAGCGAAGAATCGCTGAAGGTGCTGCGCGAGCAGGGGCCGCAGCTCGCGGCCATCATGACCGAGCCGATCCAGAACAAGTACCCCAACATCCGCCCGCGCGAGTTCGTGCGCTCGCTGCGCGAAATCGCCGACGCCAGCGGCTGCGCGCTGATCTTCGACGAGGTCGTCACCGGTTTTCGCGTGGCACGCGGCGGCGCGCAAGAGTTCTACGGCGTGCGCGCCGACATCTCCACCTTCGGCAAGGTCATCGGCGGTGGCCTGCCCTTCGCGGCCATCGCCGGCAACGCCAACTGGCTGGACGCGCTGGACGGCGGCCACTGGCAGTACGGCGACAACTCCTACCCCGAAGCCGGCGTCACCTACTTCGCCGGCACCTTCGTGCGCCACCCGCTGGCCCTGGCCGCGGCCAAGGCCTCGCTCGAGCACATCGACCGCGCGGGCCCGGCCTTCTACAGCGAGATCAACAGCCGCACCCAGCGCATGATCGACCGCCTCAATGCCGGCTTCGCCCAACGCGGCGCACCCTGCAACGCGGTCAACTGCGCCTCCATCTGGCGCCTGCACTGGGACGACGGACAGAAGAACGTCAGCCTCTTCTACTACCTCATCCGCCACCTCGGCCTGCACGTCTACGAACAGTTCGGCCACTTCGTGACCGAGGCCATGACGGAGGAGATCACCACCCGCATCGCCGACACCATCCTCAAGGCGCTTGACGAGCTGATGGCCCTGGGCTTCATCACCCGCCGCGACGGCGGCTCGCCCGGCGGCGGCCTGCCCCTGGACGCCGCGTCGAACACCCCGGCCACGTCCGCCCCCACCGAGGCCGCTCTCGCCCCCGGCCAGACCGAGCGCTGGCTGGTCGGCGCCTTCGACGACAACGCGCGCCGCGCGCTCAACGAATCCTTCTGCGTGAGCCTGCAGGGCACTGTGGACAAGGCCGCGCTGCGCCAGGCCCTGCAGGACGTGGCCACGCGCCACGCCGCCTTCCACCTGAGCTTCGACACCACCGAGCCGCGCCAGAGCCTGCGACCCGCGCAGCCCGTGGCCATCGCCGAGGTGGACCTGCGCGGTGAGGCCGATGCCGACGCCGCGCTCGACGCCTTCTGCACCCAGGCCAGCCAGCGCGACTTCCCCTTCGACCAGGCCCCACTCGCCGCCTTCAGCCTGCTCGACCTGTCCGATGGCCGTGTCGTCGTGCACGTGGTCGCCAGCCATTTGATCTTCGACGGCTGGGCCTCCAGCGTCTTCAACGCCGAACTCGCCGAGGCCTATCAGGCGCGCCGCCAGGGCACGGCACCCAGCTTCGCCAAGCCCGCCGAATCGCCGCTGGCCTTCGCCATCGCCGAGCAGGCGCGTCAGGACGGCCCGCAGGCGAAAGAAGCGCTGGCGTTCTGGACCGATGTGATGCGCCAGCCGCCGCCGCCCGTGAACCTGGGCGACCGAAGTCCGCCGGGCCCGCGCCAGTTCAGCGCCGACACCGTGCGCGTGCGCATCGACGGCGCGCGCCTGGAGCAACTGCGCGCCCGCGCCAAGGCGCGCGGCGCCACGCTGTTCCAGTGGCTGCTCGCCGCCGTCACGCGCCTCATCCACGAGCGCAGTGGCCAGGGCGAATTCGTCGTCAGCATTCCCTACGCCAGCCAGTCGCTGCAGCGCCACGGCCCGCTCATGGCCGACGGCGTGCTCGACCTGCCGCTGCGACTGTCGTGCTCACCGCAGGACACCGATGAGGCGCTGCTCACGCGCGTGCGCTCGCACCTCATGGATGCCTTGGAGTACCCGGTCATGACGCAGGGCACCCTGGCCCGCGCCCTGGGCCTGCCCAGCCGCGGCGACCGCCCGCCGCTCACCGGCATCTACTTCAACCTCAACCCCAAGGTCGATCTCTCGGGCTACCTGCCGCTGCGCGCCGCCATGCACGAAGGCCGCAAGCAAGGCCTGCTGGCCGAGCTGTTCTTCAACTTCTACGAGCAGGACGCGGCGCTGACGCTGGACCTGCACCACAGCGCCGAGTTCTTCAGCCTCGAACGCGCGCAGGCGCTGGTGGACGGCCTGCTGGCGCAGATCGATCGGCTCAATGGCTCGCCTGTTGCAACGACGAAGGTCGCGAGCGCGCCAGCCAAGTCCGCAGCCCCCGCCATCGACCCGCGCATCGCCGCCTGGAACCGCGCCACCGACGTGCCCTTCGACGTCACCACACGCGTCGAAGCCTCCATCACGCGCCAGGCCCAGGCCACGCCCGACGCCGTCGCCGTCATCGCGCGCGGCGAGTCGCTCACCTACGCACAACTCGACCAACGCGCCAACCGCTTCGGCCAACTGCTGGCCCAGCGCGGCATCGGCCCCGGCTCGCTGGTCGGCGTGTGCCTCTCGCGCGGCCCCGAGCTCGTGCCCGCGCTGCTGGGCATCCTGAAAACCGGCGCCGCCTACGTGCCGCTGGACCCGAACTTCCCCAAGGACCGCCTGAGCTACATGGCCGAGGACGCCGAGCTGCGCCTGGTCATCACCGAATCCGCGCACGCCGCGCTGGCCGGCCTGCCGCGCGAACGGCAACTGCGCGTCGACGACGACCGCGCCCTCATCGACGCCGCGCCCGCCACCGCCCTGCCCGCGCCGCACAACCCCAGCGGCGACGCGCCGGTGTACGTGATCTACACCTCCGGCTCCACCGGCAAGCCCAAGGGCGTGGCCGTGCCGCAGCGCGCCGTCAGCAACTTCCTGATGACCATGCAGCGCGAGCCGGGCCTCACCGCCAGCGACCGCCTGCTCGCGGTCACCACGCTGTCGTTCGACATCGCGGTGCTGGAGCTCTACCTGCCCCTGGTCACCGGTGCCTGCACCGTGCTGGCCCAGCGCGAGGAGATCATGGACGGCGAGGTGCTGGGCCGCCTCATCGCCGATCAGCGCATCAACGTGATGCAGGCCACCCCCACCACCTGGCACATGCTGCTGGACGCCGACTGGCGCGCGCCCGCGAACTTCCGCGCCCTGTGCGGTGGCGAGCCGCTGCCGCCCTCGCTGGCCGCGAAGCTGCTGGACCAGGACATCGAGCTGTGGAACATGTACGGCCCGACCGAGACCACCGTGTGGTCCACGCTCAGCCGCATCACCGACGCCACACAGAAGATCAGCATCGGCCACCCCATCGCCAACACCCAGGTCTGGGTGCTCGACGAGCAGGGCAAGCCCTGCGGCATCGGCCAGGAAGGTGAGCTCTGCATCGGCGGCACCGGCGTGGCCAATGGCTACTTCAAGCGCCCCGAACTCACGGCCGATCGTTTCGTGCCCGACCCGTTCAGCACCGTGCCCGGCGCCCGCCTCTACCGCACCGGCGACCTCGCCCGCTGGCTCGACAACGGTGGCCTCGAACACCTGGGCCGGCTGGACTTCCAGGTCAAGATCCGCGGCTACCGCATCGAACTCGGCGAGATCGAGGCCCGCCTGGCCGCGCTGCCCGGCATTGCGCGCACCGTGGTGATGGCGCGCGAGGACACGCCCGGCGACGTGCGCCTGATCGCCTATGCCGTGCCTGCGGCTGGCGCCACGCCCGAGCCCGCCGCCCTGCGCGACGCCCTGCGCGGCGGCCTGCCCGACTACATGCTGCCCCAGCAGGTGGTGCTGCTCGATGCCATGCCGCTGCTGCCCAACGGCAAGATCGACCGCAAGGCCCTGCCCGCGCCCGTCGCCACCGCGCCGGTGTCCAGCGGCCCGCTCACCGCCGCCGCCACCGACACCGAGCGCGCTGTGCTGGAGGCCATGCAGGCCGTGCTCAAGCTGCCCGCCATCGGCGCCGACGAGGACTTCTTCGCCCTCGGTGGCCACTCGCTGCTCGCGGCCAAGCTCATGGGCCAGCTCAACAAGGGCCTCGGTCTGCAGTTGAACCTGCGCGTGCTGTTCGAATCGCCCACGGTGCAGAAACTCGCGCGCGCCATCGACGAGCAACGCGGCGGCAAGGCCCCGCAACGCCCGCCGCTGGTGCACCAGCCCGAGCGCCGCCAGGCCCCGCTCACGCTCATGCAGGAGCGCATCCGCTTCATCGAGGAGATGCACCCGGGCCGCGTGGTCTACAACGTGCCCTCGGCCCACCGCCTGCGCGGGCCCATGGACGAGGTCCTGTTTGACCAGGCCTTCCAGGCCATGGTGCGACGCCAGGCCTCGCTGCGGACCATCGTCGTGCGCGACGGCGACACCTGGGTGCAGCGCACGCTGGACCACGTGCCCTGCTCGCTCCTGCCGGTGGAAGACCTGAGCCACGTGCCCGAGGCCCGGCGCGAGGAGGCCATGACCGAGCTCGTGACCACCTGGGTGGCCCAGCCCTTCACGCTGGACCAGGCCCCGCTGTTTCGCGCGCGCCTCATCCGCCTGGACGAGCAGCACCACATCTTCTTCTTCATGACCCACCACGTGGTGTGGGACGGTTGGTCCTTCGACCTGCTGTACGAGAACATGAGCGCGTTCTACACGGCCCTGCTGGAACAGCGCGAGCCCGTGCTGCCCGCCATGCCGCTGCAGTACCTGGACTTCGCCGCCTGGCACAACGAGTGGATGGAAAGCGAGGAGATCGCAGGCCAGCTCGACCACTGGCAACGCCCCTTCCTCAAGCGCCCCGTGCCGGCCGCGCTGACCGACCTGCCGCGCCTGCCCGGCGCGCAGCGCGTGGGCGCCACCGAGTACATGCACTTCGAGCCCGCGGACGCCGAGCGCGTGCGCGAAGTGGCCAAGCAGACCGGCTCCACGCTGAGCATCGTCGCGCTGTCGGTGTACGCCGTGCTGGCCTCGCAGTTGTTGCACGACCCGGAACCCACCATCGGCGTGCCCGTGCGCGGTCGTCCGCACCCGGACCTGGAGCCCATCATGGGCTTCTTCAACAACATGCTGCCGGTGCGCCTGGCCGTGCGGCCCGAGATGAGCTGGCTGGAGTGGATCAAGCACGTGCGCGCCACCATGGTGGACGCCTTCGCCAACCAGGACGTGCCCTTCGAACGCCTTTCCGCCGCGCTGGAGACCGCGCAGCCCGGCCTGCATGGCCGCCTCTACCAGGCGCTCTTCACCTTCCAGGACGCCCGCGCACGCCCCGCCAACTGGGGCCCGCTCACGCACCAGCGCACGCGCTTCAAACACCGCGGCGCCACCGAAGACCTGAACTTCTGGCTGGTGGAAATTCCCAGCGGCATCGAAGGCGGCATCCAGTACGACACCCAGCTCTTCCTGCCCAGCACCGCACAGTTGCTGCACAAGCGCTTCGTCGCCGCACTGATGGGCCTGGCCGCCGACCCGACCCGGCGCGTTGCCGAGACGCTCACGCCCAGTGCCGCCGAACTCGAGCAACTGCGTGCCCTCGATGCCGCGCCCATCAGCGGCCACGACCTGCTCAAGGCCCTGGCCCGCGCCGATGGTGCCGTGCTGAACCATGCCGGCACGACCCTGGACGGTGCCGCGCTGCAAGCCCGCGTGGCCGCCGCACGCGAGAAGCTGGGCGCGGGCAGCGGTGCCGTGGAGATCACGGCCGACGACCCGATCGACGCATTGGCCGGCGCCCTCGCCGCCTTCGGCGCGAACCGCGCCGTGCGCTGGGCCGGCGGCGCCGACACCGACGCCCGCCGATGGAGCGACACCGCCGAAGCCCTGGCCGCGCAGGTGCAATTGCTGCCGGGTGATCGCCTCGTCGTCCACGGCGGCGCGCCCGGCCTGCGCCTGGCCCTGCTGGGCCTGGCGCTGCGCCACGGGGTGGAACTGGTGCTGGCCGACGACACGACCGCACCCCAGGCCCTGGAGGCCTTGCACGCCGACAACACCGCCCTCGTCTTCGCCGACGCCAACGGCTGGGCCACCCTGCTGCGGGCCAACGCCGGCCGCGCGCTCTCGCTCATCGCCGCGCTGGACGTGCGCGAGGCCAGCCCCGAGCTGATGCAGGCCCTGGCCGACGCCCAGGCCAGCGCCCTCAACCTGGCCCTCGACCCCGCCACCGGCCAGCCCCTGGCCATGGGCTGGGCGCACGGCCCCGCCGACCACGACACCTTCGGCAAACCCCTGCTGCGCGACACCCTGCGCATCGGCGACTCGGCCGATCGCCCCGCCGCCATCGGCGTGGCCGCGCCGCTGTGGGCGCGTGGTGCCGACGGCACCTGGCGCGCCACCGGCACGCTCGCGCGCTGGCGCTCCGACGGCGTGCTGCAAGCCATCGGCGAAGACGGTGCGCACGCCGTGCTCGGTGGCCAGCGCCTCGCGCTCGACGCGCTGGAGCGCGACATCGGCCAACTGCCCCTGGTGGCGCGCGCCGCCGCCGCGCTGCGCGTGGGCCCTCAGGGCGAACGCCACCTCCTGCTCGGCCTGGAGCCCGATGCGAACCTGCAGGACAGCGGCCTGGACGCGCTGCTGCAGCGCGTGAACCAGCGCCTGGCCCAGCTCGTGCCTGCCGCCGCGCGCGCCCATGTGGAAGTGATCTGCTACGACCGCCTGGCCACCACCGCCGAAGGCCGCCTGGCGCCTGCCTTCTCACGCCTTCGCCGCCGCGACAACGCCGCCCCGGCAGCCGACCACTTCCAGGGCACCCCCACCGAGCGCGAGATCTTCCTCGTCTGGAGCGAACTGCTGGGCACCACGTCCATCCGCCGCAACGACAACTTCTTCGACCTCGGCGGCACCTCGCTGAGTGCCATGCAGGCCGTGCAGAAGCTGGAGAAGCGCATCGGCCAGCAAGTGAGTCCGCGCCGTCTGGTGTCTGAAACCCTGGCCCAACTGGCCGCTGCCTGCGACGGCCAGGCCGGTGCGCCCGCCAGCGACACCCGCACCGAGGCCGCCACCAGTGCCCCGAAGAACGGCGGCGGCCTGATGTCCCGGCTGCGCCGTCTGGTGCAGGGCGCGTGACAGCCATGCGCTTCAGAGCCTGTTACCGTCGGACCCCATGACGATCTCGATCAGGCACTTCGGCCGCTGGGACCGGCCGATGGTGGGGGTTCATGTGGCGGCCGACGGCGGCGCGAGTCCGCGCGCCCGCTTCCTCCTCTGCCGCCCCCTCGGCCAGGAAGCCGTGCGCAGCGCGGCCGTCTTCCGCGTGGCCGGCGAGCGGCTCTCGCGCGAAGGCATCGAATCCCTGCGCTTCGACTACCACGGCACCGGCGACTCCCCCGGCGCCGAGTCCACCCAGTCGCTGGACGACTGGGTGCAGGACACCCTGGCCGCGCACGAACTGCTGGCGGCCGATGGTGAACTGCCCGTGCACTGGTTCGGCATGGGCCTGGGTGCGGTCGTCGCCCTGCGCGCCGCCCTGCTGGCCAAACACCCGCCGCGCCACCTCGTCCTGTGGGAGCCGGTGTTCAAGGGCAGCCACTACCTCGACGCGCTCATTGCCGGCCACAAGGCCGAGCTGGCCATGATGTACGCCCAGCCCTGGGAACAGATCGCCAGCAGCGGCAAGGTGACCGAGCCCACGCTGCCCGGCGACGTCCTGGGCTTCGAGCTCGGCGAGCGCCTGGTCGCCGACCTGCGCGCCCTGCCCGACTTCAACGTACTGCCCGCGCTGCGGCGCGGCCTGCGCATCACCTGCGCCGTGCGTGGCGACCAGCCCCACCCCTTCAACGGCCACGCGGGCCTGCCCACGCTCAAGCTGCACACCGTCGAACACCCCACCGACTGGATGTCCAGTCAGGCCATGGGCACCGCCATCGCGCCGCCCGACATCCCGCGGGTGCTGCTCGCGTCCCTTGACTGAACCGCATGCAGGAGCAGACCCGCATCGTCGGCGCCGAAGGCCACCTCGTCGCCACCTTCACCCCGGCCCAGGGCGCGCCCGGCGCAGAGGCGCCCGTCGTCGCCGTGCTCAGCAACTCCGGCGTCATCCCGCGCAGCGGGCCGCACCGCATCAACGTGCTGCTGGCGCGCGAGCTCGCGGCCATGGGCATCCCCTCGGTGCGTTTCGACATGAGCGGCCTGGGCGACAGCCAGCGCAGCAACAGCACCCGCTCCGTCACCGAACAATGGGTGGCCGACACGCGTGAGGTGATGGACGCGGCGCAGGCCCAGTTCGGCTGCGGGCGCTTCTTCATGGTGGGCCTGTGCTCCGGCGCCATCATCGGCCACCTCGTCGCACTGGAGGACCAGCGCATGCGCGGCGTGCTGCTGTGGGACATGTACGCCTACCCCACGCTGCAATCGCGCCTGCGCAAGCTGGCCTTCAAGATCGGGCGCGCGGGGCTCCTCGGTTCGACGCAAAAGGCCGGCGTGATGCTGATGCGCAAACTGCACCTCATGCCGCCCGACGACGCACCGGAAAAGCCCAAAGGGGAAATGTCGGTGTCACCGCCCAAAGCCGAGTTCATGGGCCGCGTGGACCGGCTCACCAACCAGGGTGTGGAACTGCTGTTTGCCTACTGCGGCGGGCAACCCGAGTGGTTCAACCACCGCGGTCAGTTCGCGGCGATGTTCGCGGGGCAGCCGTGGCTGCCGAAGGTGGCGTTCGAACTGCTGGAGACCACCGACCACCTGATCACGAGCGGGCCGGCCAAGCGGGCCTTCATCGACATGACGACGGGGTGGGTGAGGGCACGCGTGTTACCGGGGGTGGGGCGTCACTCGTAGTGCGTCCACATGCGCAGGATGCGGACCACCCGCTCCTTCGCAAACACCTCGTAGACCAGACGGTTGTGGATGTTGATCCGCCGCGAGTAGGCGCCGGCGAGATCTCCCAGCAGCTTCTCGAAGGCTGGTGGATTCTGAAACGGGTCCCTTTCGAGGATCGCCAACAGCTCTTCGACTTTAGGCTTCAGTCCTGCCGCCTTGACCTTCTTCGCGTCCTTGAGCGCCTGCTTCGCGTAGGCCAGCTCCCACTTCACCATTTCAGTTCGCGGGCGCTCTTGGCCAAAGGCTCAGCCATACCTTTGCGAATGGACTCGCGCATGCCCGGCACGGACAGCAGGTGCATCGTCTCCTGCATGGCGGCCCAGTCCTCGGCCGACACCAACACGGCCGAAGCATTCTTGCCGGCAATGATGACGGGCTGATGCGACTCGGTCGCCTGATCGATCAGGCGATAGAGATTGGCGCGCGCGGCGGATGCGGTCAACACGTTCATGGGGTACTCCGGAAGGAGCGAAAGCGTACGTTTTTACGCACGCCATGTCAAGACATGCATTCACCGCTGCCGCCGCCGCTCCCACACAGCGCCAAGCGAGGAGCACTCTTGCTCCTTCTGGCGTTGCGGCATCATCGAAACGCCGATTCCCCCATCCACCGCCTCACCAACCCCACCAACCGCTGCTGACTCGCCAGCGTCGTGAACGTGTGGTCGCAGCGGTCGAAGTACTCGATCAGCAGTTTCCCCTTGAAGTCCAGCGAGGGAAACGCGTCCTGCAATTGCCGGCGGTAGTTGTGCTGGCGCTCGCGATCGGAGGTGAGCACGGCGAGGAACTGCGCGCCGTTGCCCAGCGCGCGGCCGTAGGCGTTTTCGAGGAAGGCGCGCACCTCGGGGTGTTCCAGCGTCACGGCGGGCCGCGCAGCGGCCATATCACTCGCCGCCCCGTCCTCCTCGGCAGGCACCTCGTGCGCGGGGCGCTTCTTCAGCAGCTTCCACAGCGGGTGCCGCCCCATGGCCACGTTCTTCCAGGTGCGCAGGCTCAGCAGGCGGCCGGAGTAGTGCTTGACGTAGTAGCCCGTGGTGCGCGGGATCGAAGGGTCGAGCAGGGCCACGCCAGCCACGCGCGGGTCGGTCGACGCATAGATCACCGAGTGATCGGCGCCCGAGCACAGGCCCATCAGCACCACGCGCTTCACCTGCCGCGTGGCCTGCAGGGTGTCGATGATCTCCCGTATGTCGGCCACGGTCGCGTCCAGCGGGGCCGAGCCGTCCTCGCGCGCGGCGCTGTCGCCCAGACCGGAGAGGTCCACGCGCAGCACGGGGAAACCATCGGCCGACAAGGCCCGCGCCAGCGACACGTGCAGCCGGTTGGGACCGACGCGGTGGATGATGCCGGCGTTGAGAATGATGACGAAGGGCGGGTCCTCGCGCGGCACCTGTCCATCGGCCGGCGGCAGGGGCGGCGTGACGACGCCCACCAGGCCCTTGCCCTGACCCAGCAGCAATGTCTGTTCGGCGGCGTGGCTCATTGCACCGTCCAGTCCACGATGCGCCGAAGCAGCTTCACCGGCACGGCGCCCGCACCGGTGTGCCGGTCTTCCAGCCACGCGGGTTGTACCTCGATGGACTCGATGGCCGAGCCATCGCCCGGCGGCAGCGCGGCGCCCAGTGCGCGCCAGGCATCGCGCGCTTCGCTCACCACGGCCAGCGTGCGCGCGGGCCAGGTAGGCGCGGGGTTCACCAGGTCGATGCCTTCGATGTCCTGCACCAGCGCCTCGTTCATGGGAAAACCGAGCAGCTCCGAAGCCCCATCGCTCAGGCCGCGCGTGCGCAGGGTCTGCGCGTGCAAATCGCGCAACTCCGCCAGATGCTCACGCCCGCTGACCACCGGATCCCACAGCACCAGACCGTCCACGTCGCGCCGGCGCTTCGCGGCCGCGCGCGCGGCAAGCGTGGCGCCCAGGCGCAGGCCCACCAGCGTCACGCGCTGCAGGCCGGCGGTGTCCTTCAGTTCGTCGATGGCGGTCTGCACGTCCTCGATCCAGCCGTCGAGGCGCGCCTCGCCCATGTCGCCGGCCGAGTCGCCAGTGCCGTGGTAGTCGAAGCGCAGCACGTGCACGCCCGCTTCACCGAGCCACTTACCCAACTGGGCCATGCTGCGGTGGGCGCGCAGGTACTCCGCGCCCCAGGGCGCGCACAGCACCGCACCGCGCGCCCGGCCACCGGTGGCGTGCGCGGGCGTGTAGAGCCCGAACAGGCGGCGCGAGCGCTCGCCGAAGTAGAGGGGCGTCATGCCTTGACCACCCCCTTGCCAGCCGCCGCCGAAGCGACCACCTGGCGCAGGTTCTGGAAGAACAGGGTGCGCGCGTCCATGCGCCAGCCCAGCTTCTGCTCCACCGCCAGCACCACGCGCAAGGAGAGCAGCGAGTGCCCGCCGAGTTCGAAGAAGTTGTCCTCCGCGCCCACGCGCTCCACCTTCAGGATGTCGCGCCAGATCTCGGCCATGGTCTGCTCGGCCCCGCCCTCGGGCGGCACGAAGTGGCGCGCGGCCTGCACCGCGTTCTTGAAGGGGTCGGGCAGCGCGGCGCGGTCGACCTTGCCGTTGGGCGTGAGCGGGATCGTGTCCACCGCCGCCACCACGGACGGGATCATGTAATCGGGCAGGTCGCGGCGCAGGTGGCGGCGCACGTCGCTGGCGGTCAGGTCGGCGCCCGGCGCGAAGACGATGTAGGCCACCAGGCGCAGGTCGCCGGGCGCGGCCTCGCGGCCCATCACCACGGTTTGCTGCACGGCCTCGTGCGTGGCCAGGCGGGTTTCGATCTCGCCGAGCTCGATCCGGAAGCCGCGGATCTTGACCTGGTGGTCGAGCCGGCCCAGGTGGTGCAGGCGCCCGTCGGCGTCCCAGCGCGCGAGGTCGCCGGTGCGGTAGAGGCGAGCGCCCGATGACGACGCGAACGGATCGGCCACGAAGCGCTCGGCCGTGAGCTCGGGCCGCTGGTGGTACCCCAGGGCCACGCCCGCGCCGCCGATCCACAGCTCACCGGGCACGCCCACGGGCAGGGGCTGCTGCTGTGCGTCGAGCACGTAGACCTGGGTGTTGGCGATGGGCCGGCCGATGGTGACCGGCGCGGGCGATGGCGCCACGCGCTCGGCCGTCGACCAGATGGTCGTCTCGGTGGGGCCGTAGAGGTTCCAGAGCTGGCCCACGCGCGCGAGCAGCGCATCGGCCAGTTCGCGCGGCAGGCCTTCGCCGCCGCAGAAGGCGCGCAGGTTCGGCGAACCGGTCCAGCCCGATTCGATGAGCAGCCGCCAGGTGGCGGGCGTGGCCTGCAGCACCGTGGCGCCGCCGGCCTGCAAGGCCTTGGCGAGGTCCTGTCCGTCGCTCGCGGTGTCGCGCGAAATCAGTTCTACGCGCGCGCCCACCAGCAGCGGCAGGTACAACTCCAGGCCGGCGATGTCGAAAGAGATGGTGGTGACAGCGGCCAGCACGTCGTCCGCCGTCAGGCCCGGCGCCTCGCGCATGGTGCCGAGGAAGTTGCTCAGCCCACCGTGCGCCACCACCACGCCCTTGGGGCGTCCGGTGGAGCCGGAGGTGTAGATCACGTAGACCGGGTCGCTCGGCGCGGTGTTGCCATCGAGGTCTGCGCTGTCCAGCGCTGCCAGCGCCGCGGCCTCGCGCGCCGGGTCGAACACGCGCCCACCGGCGGGCGCATCCACCGCGTCGGCCGCTTCACCGGTAGTGAGCAGCACCGTGGCGCCGCTGTCCTCCAGCATGTAGGCCAGGCGCTCGGCGGGGAAGCCCGGGTCCAGCGGCACGTAGGCGCCGCCGGCCTTCTGCACCGCGAGCAGCGCCACCAGCATGTCCAGCGAGCGTTCGATGCACACGCCCACGCGCACGCCCGGCGCCACGCCCAGCGCGCGCAGGTGGCGCGCCCACTGGTTGGCGCGGCGGTTGAGTTCGCCGTAGTTCAACGACGCGCCTTCGAAGCGCGCGGCCTCGCGGTCCGGCGCGCTCGCGGCCTGGCGCTCGAACTGGCGCACGAATGGGGCCGTGTCGAGCGACCGTGCGCTGGCATTGAAGTCCACCAGGATCTGGTGGCGCTCATCCGCGGTGAGCAGCGGCAGGCGGCTGATCGGCGCGTCGCCCTGCTCCACCACGGCGCGCAGCAGCGTCTGCAGTTGCGAGCCCAGGCGTTGCATGTGCGCGGCGGAATACAGGTCGCTGCGGTACTCCAGGCTGCACAGGATGCGCCCCTCATGCTCGCGCGCGAACCAGGTGATCTCGTTGAGCGCGCCGCCGCTGTGCACAGCCACGTCGCCTTGCCCACCTGCGGCACCGCCGGCCTGGTGGTAGACCACCGCGAACTGGAACAGCGGCGAGTGCTGGAAGCTGCGCACCGGGCGCACGCGCTCCACCACGGCCTCGAAGGGCGTCTCGCGGTGCGCGTGCGCGTCCAGCAAGGCGCCGCGCGCGCGGGCCAGCAACTCGGAGAAGGCCGGGTCGTCGGCCGTGCGCACGCGCAGCACCAGCAGGTTGACGAAGGGGCCGATGAGGTCTTCGAACTCGGCCCTTTCGCGCACGCCCATGGGGCTGCCGAGCAGCACGTCGCCCTGCCCCGTGTGCGCGCGCAGCAGCGCGGCGGCGGCGGCCAGGAAGGCCATGTAGACGGTGGCGTGGCGCTCGTGCACCCAGCGCTTGAGCGCGGCGCTGAAGGCGGCGTCGAACTCGAAGTCCACCGTGGCGCCGCGCGCGGGCGCGTCGCTGGCCGGCAGGTCGGGCGGGAACATCGAGGTCTGCGGCGCGCCCTTGAGCGCGTCGTCCCACCAGTCGAGTTCGGCGCGGATGGCATCGGGGTGCTGGTGCTCGCGCTGCCAGGCGGCGTAGTCGGCGTACTGCAGGCGTGCGGAAGGTTCGGACGGTTCGGGTGATTCGGGCGCGGGCGCTTTCAGCTCCTGCGCCAGCTCGCGCAACAGGATCTGCAGCGACCACGCGTCCACCGCGATGTGGTGCGCCGCCACGATGAGCGCGTAGCCCTCGGGCGCGAAGTCCAGCAACTCGAAGCGCAGCGGCGTCTGGCGCGACAGGTCGATGGGCGTGTGCACCGCGCGCTCCCGCGCGGCCTGCACGGCGGCCAGGCGTTCGTTGGCGGGCAGGTGGCGCAGGTCGTGCACGGTCACGGGCGGCACGTCCACGCGGCGCGCGCCGGGCACCTCGCCCTCTTGCACGAAGTGCACGCGCAGGCCCAGGTGGCGCGCGTGCACGCGCTGCACGGCGGCCAGCAGTTGCTCGCGCGGCACCTCGCCATTCACCGGCCAGGCCAGGGCCAGCAGGTAGGTGGTGCTCTCCGGCTCCAGTTGCTGCAGGATCCACAGGCGTTCCTGGAACAGCGAGAGCGGCAACAGGCCGTCGTGCGCCACGGTGGGGCGCGGCGCGGCCTCGGCTTTCGGCGCTGGATGCGGCGCGTGCGCCACCGCGCCGCGCTCGGCCAGCAGCGCCATCAGTTCGGTCTTGTGCCCGGCGATGGCGGTTTTCAGCTCGTCGTCGAGCCGGCCGCGGCTGGCGCTCACGCGCAGCCGGCCTTCGGCCACCTCCAGGTCCACACCCAGCCCCTCCAGCCGGTGCAGCAGTTCACGCGCGTTCAAAACTCGATCTCCTCCCGATCGTCGTCGTTGGATTCTGTGGTGGCCATGCCCTCTTGCACCCGTTGTGCCAGGGCTTGCAGCGTGGACGCGTCGAACATGTCGCGCAGCGCCAGTTGCACGCCCATGGATTCGCGGATGCGCGCGAGCACCCGCGTAGCCAGCAGCGAGTGTCCACCCAAATGGAAGAAGTCGTCGTGCGCGGCGACGCTGTCGACGCCCAGCAACTCCACCCAGATGGCGGCCAGGCGGGTCTGCACCTCGCCCTGCGGCAGCTCGTCCGCGTTCAGGGCGCGCGCGCCGGCGGGCGCCGCGTCCTTCGCGGGCGTGGCCTCACGCGGCGCGGACTCGGTGCGCGGCGCCTCGGCCGGCGGCTTCAGCGCGGCCGCGCGCGTCAGCGACAAGGCCTTGGGCAGGTCGTAGGGCACCACCACCACGCGGCGCAGTTCGCTGGCGAGCACGCGCTCGAAGGCGTCCAGCCCGTCTTGCGTGCCGATCGCCTTGGCGAGGTAGGCGTCCCAGGCGGCGCGGCGCCAGGCGGGCACCTCCAGCTTGGCGGCCATGCCCACCTCGCGCCAGGCGCCCCAGTCGAAGGCCACCACGCGGCGCCAGGCCGGCGGCACCTCGGCCGATTCGGCAAAGGCGTCGAGCACGGCGTTGGCCGAGGCGTAGTCGGCCACGCCGGGCGCGCCCAGCACGGCGTTGATGGAGCTCATCAGTACCACCAGCTCCAGCGGCGTGTCGGCCAGCAGCTCGCGCAGCACGCGCAGGCCGTCGAGCTTGGGCGCGAGCACGGCCTCGATCGACTCGGGCGTCTTCAGTGCCGAGAGCGAGCCCTCGCCAGCCACGCCGGCGGCGTGGATCACCGCGTCGATGCGGCCCCAGCGCGCGCGCGCTGCCTGCACGGCAGCGGCCATGGCGCTCGCATCGGCGGCGTCGGCCTGGGCCAGTTCCACCTCGCCGCCCGCCGCTTCGATGGCGCGCAACGCGGTGATGGTGAGCGAATGTCGGTCGTCGGCGCCTTTAGCCGCGAGCCAGGCGTCCCACTCGGCGCGCGGCGGCAGGGCCGTGCGCGCGGTGAGCAGCAAGCGCGCACGTCGGCGCTCGGCCAGGCGCTGCGCGATGGCCAGGCCCATGCCGCCCAGGCCACCCGTCATCAGCACCACGGCGCCTTCGCTCAGCGGCAGGGCATCGGCGTTCGCAGCGGGCAGCGCGGTGTGCTCGTGGCGGCGCAGCCAGCGCTGGCCCTGGCGGCGCGCCACCATGTCTTCCTCGTCGCGCGCCACGGCTTCGTCGCACAGGTGTTGCGCGGCCAGGTCGTCCGCCACGCCAGCCTCCAGGTCGATCTGGCGCCCGCGCAGGCCCGGCATCTCCAGCGGCAGGGCCAGCACAGGGCCGACGGCCAAGGCGGCGGCCGATTGCGCCACGGGCTCGCCGAGCACGCTGTGCGCGCCGGCCGTGGCCACGATGACACGCACGGGCTCGCTGGCGGTGGGCGCCAGCGCGGCGGCCAGGGCCACGGGCGCGTGGTGCAGCCAGTCGCGCTGCTTGGCGGGCGTGGCCGCGCCGGCCCCGAGTCCCCACAGCGCGAAGGCGCCCACCACGGGCTGGCCGCCCGCGCGGGCCTGGGCCACGGCCGATTCGGCCTCACCCGCTTCCTTGATTCGAAGGGCCGAGGCACCGGCCTCGCGCACCCGGCGCGCAAGCGCCTCGGCCAACGCGTCCGCGCCGCCTGCGATGAGCCAGGTGCCGGGCAACGTGGCCGCGCGGTTCAGCGGTGCGCGCGCCCAGGTGGGTGCGAACAGCCAGTCGGCCACGTCGCGGCTGAAGGCCACGCTGTTGGCATCCCCCGCGTCGGCGGCCGGCGCCGCAGCGGTGGCGGTGGCCGACGGCGCGGACGCCTCGATCGTGTGGCGCTGCCGCTCGAACGGATACGTGGGCAGCGGCACGCGGCGCGCGGGCCGCCCACCGTGCAGACCGGCCCAGTTCAGCGACACACCCGCCAGCCACAGGCGGCCCGCTGCTTCCAGCGCGGCAGGCGCTTCCTGCTTCGCTTCGCGCGCACCACCCAACGACGCGGCCACACGGCGCGCGCCCTGCGGCCCCAGCGCCATGCCGGCCAGCGTGGCCAGCGCGCGACCCGGGCCCACCTCCAGCAGGTGCAGCGAGGCATCGGCCGCCAGCGTGCGCACGCCGGCCTCGAACAGCACCGCGCGGCGCAGGTGCTCGGCGTAGTACGCGGGCGAGGTCGCCTGCTCGGGCGTGATCCACAGGCCCGTGACGTTGGAGACGTAGGGCAGCGTGGGCGCGTTGAGCCTGAGCCCGCTCACCAGCGCGGTGAAGGGTTCCAGCACGCCGTCCATCATCGAGGAGTGGAAGGCGTGCGAGGTGTGCAGCGCCTGCGCCTCGGTGCCCTGCGCGGCCAGTGCGGCCAGGCCGGCGTCCAGGGCCTCGCGTGGGCCGGCGATGGCGCACAGCCCCGGCGCGTTCACCGCCGCGATCTCCAGCGTGGGCGCGTTCGCCGCCAGCCAGGCGCGCAGCGGGCCTTCGGCCATGTGCACCGCGGCCATGCCACCCGGCGCCATGCCCTGCATCAGCCGGCCGCGCGCGGCCACCAGCGTGAGCGCGTCGGCCAGCGACAGCACGCCCGCCAGGTGCGCGGCCACGTACTCGCCGATGCTGTGGCCCAGCATGGCGGCCGGGCGCACGCCCCAGCTTTGCCACAGCAGGGCCAGCGCGTATTCGCAGACGAACAGCGCGGGTTGCGCGTAGCGCGTTTGATTGATGGTCTTGTCGCCGGCCGGCGCGAACAGCAGCTCCCGCAGGTCGCGGCCCAGGGGCTCGCGCAGCAACTCGGCACAGCGGTCCACCGCGTCGCGGTAGACGTCGTACTGCGCGTAGAGGCCCGCGCCCATGCCGGCGAACTGGCTGCCCTGCCCGCTGAACAGGAAGGCCACGGGGCGATCACCGCCTTCGTGGCGCGCGCTGTGCAGCCGTTGCGGCGCGTCCAGCGCGGCGATGAGCTCGACCGCCGACGACGCGGCCACCACGCGACGCTGCGCGAAGGCGCGCCGGCCGGCCTGCAGGGTCCAGGCGACATCGCGCAGGCTGGCATCAGGGTGGTTCTGCAGATGTTGCTTCAGGCGCGCGGTGGCGGCGTCCAGCGCGGCCTCGGTGCGCGCGGACAGCACGATCAGTTGCGGGCCGGCTTCACCCGTGTCGCGCGCGGGCTC
Organism: Hydrogenophaga intermedia; assembly: GCF_000723405.1. Classification (GTDB taxonomy): domain Bacteria; phylum Pseudomonadota; class Gammaproteobacteria; order Burkholderiales; family Burkholderiaceae_C; genus Hydrogenophaga; species Hydrogenophaga intermedia. The sequence continues at coordinate 80,517 of NZ_CCAE010000008.1, forward strand.
GGGCGCTTCTTCCAGCACCACGTGCGCGTTGGTGCCGCCGATGCCGAAGGAGCTGACGCCCGCGCGGCGCGGCGTGGCGCCGGCCGGCCAGGGCGCGGCTTGCGCGCTGGCGGTGAAGGGCGAGGTCTCCAGGTTCAGTTGCGGGTTGGGCCGCTGGAAATTCACCAGCGGCGGCAGCTCGCGGTTTTTCAACACCAGCACGGCCTTGATGAGCCCGGCCACGCCGGCCGCCGCATCCAGGTGGCCCAGGTTGGCTTTGAGCGAGCCGAGCCGGCAGAAGCCGCGCTCGTCGGTGCCGCCCTCGAACACCTGGCGCAGCGCCATGATCTCGATCGGGTCTCCCAGCGGCGTGGCCGTGCCGTGCGCTTCGATGTAGCCGATGCTGCGCGGCTCCACGCCGGCCAGGATCTGCGCGGTGGCGATGGCCTCGACCTGGCCGTCCACGCTGGGCGCGGTGTAGCCGGCCTTGCCCGCGCCGTCGTTGTTGATGGCCGCGCCGCGGATGACGGCGTGGATGGTGTCGCCATCGGCCAGCGCATCGCCCAAGCGCTTGAGCACCACGAGGCCCGCGCCCGCGCCGGGCCGCGTGCCCTTGGCGTCGGCGTCGAAGGGCCGGCAGTGGCCGTCGGGCGAGAGGATCATGCCCTCCTGATAGAGGTAGCCGCCGCGCTGCGGGAAGCTCAGCGACACACCGCCGGCCAGGGCCATGTCGCACTCGTGCCGTTCCAGCGCGCGACAGGCGGCCTGCACCGCCACCAGCGAGGTGGAGCAGGCGGTCTGCAGCGTCATGCTGGGGCCGCGCAGGTCCAGCTTGTAGGACACGCGCGTGCAGAGGAAGTCCTTGTCGTTGCCGAGCATGAGCTGATAGCCGCCCACCGCGGCCGCCAGCGCCGGGTTGCGCAGGATCTGCGAGAACAGGTAGCTGTTCATGCTCGCGCCCGCGTACACGCCCACGGGCGCCTCGATGGCGCCCGGCGCGTAACCGGCGTGCTCCAACGCCTCCCAGGCGCACTCCAGGAAGATGCGCTGCTGCGGGTCGATCACCTGCGCCTCGCGCGGCGACAGGCCGAAGAAGGCGGCGTCGAAGTGCTCCGATTCCTGCAGCACGGTGCCGCGCTTCACGTAGCCGGGCTGGGCGCTCAGCGCCGGGTCAACGCCGGCCTCGCGCAGGTCCTCGTCGCTGAAGTCCTCCAGCGACTCCACGCCCTCGCGGATGTTGCGCCAGAAGGCGTCGAGGTCGCTCGCGCCCGGGAAACGGCCCGCCAGGCCGACGATGGCGATGGCGTGCGCGGGGTACTTGTCCCTGAGGTCCTTGTTGTCCGTGTGGTCCATCCGTCAACCCTGAATCTGTTTCGCGGCGCGCGCCCGCGCGCGCTCCAGCGCCGTGTTCGCGCCCACCGGCGCGCCCAGGCGGTCGGCCTGCGCCGCCACCGTGGTGCGCTGGAACAGCTCGACCAGCGGAATCTCCTGGCCGAACTCGCGCTTGAGCGCGGCCTGCAGGCGCACCAGCAGCAGCGAGTGCCCGCCGATGTCGAAGAAGTTGGCGTGCAGGCCCACGCGGTCGAGCTTGAGGATGCCGCGCCACAGCGCGGCCACCTGCCGCTGCACGGGGGACATCAGCGCCTCGGCCACCTCGTCGGCCTCGCTCGGTGCGCTCGCCTCCGGCACGGGCAGCGCCTTGCGGTCCACCTTGCCGTTGGGCGTGAGCGGGAAAGCGTCGAGCACCACGAACTGCCCGGGCACCATGTACTCGGGCAGTTGCGCGCGCAGCGTGGCGCGCATGGCCTCGGCCTCGGGCGTGGCGCCGGGGGTGGGCACCACATAGGCCACCAGGCGCTGGTCGCCGGGCGTGTCCTCGCGCACGTGCACCACGTTGCTCTTGATGCCGGGGTGGCGCGAGAGCACGGTCTCGATCTCGCCGAGCTCGATGCGAAAACCGCGCACCTTCACCTGGTGGTCGCGCCGGCCCACGAACTCCAGGCGGCCGTCGGCCAGGTAGCGCACCACGTCGCCCGTGCGGTACACGCGCGTGGGGCCCACGCCGGGCAGGTCCAGCGTCACGAACTTCTCGGCGGTGAGCTCGTCGCGCTGGCGGTAACCACGCGCCAGGCCGTCGCCGCCGATGCACAGCTCACCGCCCACGCCGATGGGCGCCGGCAGGCCCGAGGGCTCCAGCACATACACCTCCGTGTTGGCGATGGGCCGGCCGATGGAGATGCCGCGCGCCGTGTCGGTGATGCGCTGCACGGTGGACCAGATGGTCGTCTCGGTGGGGCCGTACATGTTCCACAGCTCGCCGCCGGTGGCGATGAGCTTGTCGGCCAGTTCGCGCGGCAGGCCCTCGCCGCCGCACAGCATCTTCATGCCGGGGCGCCCGCGCCAGCCGCTGTCCAGCAGCAGGCGCCAGGTGGCGGGCGTGGCCTGCAGCAGCGTGGCCTCGTGGCGCTCCAGCAGTTGCGCCAGGCGCAAACCATCCAGCGCGGTGGCGCGCGCGGCCAGCACCACGGTGCCGCCCACCGTCAACGGGCCATGGATCTCCAGGCCCGCGATGTCGAAGGACAGCGTGGTCACGGCCACGAAGCGGTCCTGCGCGGTGATGCCCGGCTCGCGCTGCATGGACAGCAGGAAGTTCACCACCGCGCGGTGCTCCAGCATCACGCCCTTGGGGCGGCCGGTGGAGCCGGAGGTGTAGATCACGTAGGCCAGGTCGGTGGGGCCCGCGCTGGCCGGCAGGTTCAGCGGCGACTGCGCCACCAGCTCGGCCTCACTGGCGTCCAGGCGCACGCCGTGCACGCCATCGGGCAGGCCGTCGGCCAGCGCGGCCTGCGTGACCACGATGGCCAGCTCCGCGTCTTCCATCATGTAGTCGATGCGGTCCTTGGGGAAAGCCGGGTCCAGCGGCACGTAGGCCGCGCCGGCTTTCAGGATGCCCAGGATGGCGACCACCATGTCCAGGCCACGCTCCATCCACACGCCCACCAGCGAGCCCGCGCCCGCGCCGAGCGTGCGCAGGTGGTGGGCCAGGCGGTTGGCGCGCGCGTTCAGCTCGGCGTAGCTCAGCGACTGCTCTTCGAAACGCACGGCCACGGCCTGCGGCGTGCGCGCCACCTGCGCCTCGAACAGGCCATGCACGGTCTGCTCGCGCGGGTAGTCCACGGTGGTGGCGTTCCAGTCGATCAGCAACTGGCGCTCTTCGGCGGGGGTGAGCAGGGGCAGATCGGCGATGCGCGTGTCGGGCCGCTCGATGAAGCCGCGCAGCAACTGCTCGAAGTGGCCCTGCAGGCGCACGATGGTGGCCTCGTCGAAGAGGTCGCTGTTGTATTCGAAGTAGACGCGCAGGCCAAGGTTCGGCACGTCGAACACGTCCACCGCGAGGTCGAAGCGCGCCGTGGTCAGCGGCATCTCCAGCACCTGGCACTGCAGCTTGTCCAGCGTGAGGCCGGTGAGGCTGAAGTGCTGCAGCACGAACAGCACCTGGAACAGCGGCGAGTGGTCCAGCTCGCGGCGCGCGCCGATCACGTCGACCAGCATGTCGAAGGGCATCTCCTGGTGCGCGTACGACTTGAGCGCGGTCTCGCGCACGCGCGCCATCAGCTCGCGCACGGTGGGGTTGCCCTCCAGATTGGCGCGCAGCACGATGTTGTTGGCGAAGAAGCCGATGACGGGTTCGATCTCGGAGCGGTTGCGGTTGGCGATGGCCGAGCCGACGGCGAAGTCCGACTCGCCGCTGTAGCGGTGCAGCAAAGCCTGGAAGGCCGACAGCAGCACCATGAACAGCGTGGTGCCCTCGCCCCGGCCGAAGGCCTTGATGCGATCGGACAGGTCCAGCGGCATCTGCAGCGCGCGGCGCGTACCGCGCGTGGTCTGCACCGGCGGGCGCGGCCGGTCGGTGGGCAACTGCAGCATGGACGGCAGGCCCGCGAGCTGGCGCTTCCAGAAGGCCACGTGCTCGTCCAGCGCACCCTGCTCGAAGCCGGCGCGCTCCCATTCCACGTAGTCGATGTACTGGATGGGCAAGTCGCCCAGGCCGTCGCTGCTGCCGGTGGCGTGGCGGTTGTAGAGCGACTGCAGCTCGTGCATGAAGATGCCCACGGACAGGCCGTCCGAGACGATGTGGTCGAGCACGAAGACGAACAGGTGCACGTCGGGCGCGCTGCGGATGACCGCGGTGTGCAGCAGCGGCGCGCGCGACAGATCGAAGGGACGCATGCCCACGGCCTGCGCGGCCTCGATGGCGGCGGCTTCACGGTCGGCGTCTTGCAGGTGTGTGAGGTCGATGCGTTCCAGCTCGACCCGCGCGCGCGGCTCGACGACGCAGCGCGGCTCGCCATCCCGCTCGGTGAAGCGGGTGCGCAGGCTTTCGTGGCGCGCCACGATGTCGTTGAGCGAACGCTCCAGCACCGCCTCGTCCAGCGGGCCGGTCAGGCGCATCACGTTGGAGATGTTGTAGGCGTGGCTGTTCGGGTCCATGCGGCGCATGAACCACAGCCGCTGCTGGGTGTGCGACACCGGCATGTCGGCACCGCGCGGCACCGGCCTCAAGGGCAGCGGCGCGCGCGTGGCGCGGCCCGCTTCGGCGGCGCCCTGCGCGCGCAGCCAGGCCAGCACCTCTTCCTTGCGACCCGCCAGTTCCTCGCGCAGCGCGGGCGTGATGGCGCCCTTGGGCGCGTTCACGCTCAGGCGCTCGCCATCCAGCTTCAACTGGATGTCCAGCGCGGCAAGCCGCTTCATCAACTCGGCCGTATCGCTCACAGCGTCATTTCCTCTCGATCGGTGTCCTGCGCGCTCGGTGACGCACCCGGGGCCGGACCATACAGGCTGTCCAGGTGCGTGGCCATGGCCTGCACCGTGGGGTGTTCAAACGCGGCGGTGGCGGACACGGTGCGGCCCAGCGCCTGCTGCAGGCGGTTACGCAGTTCCACCGCAGTGAGCGAGTCCAACCCCAGCGTGGGAAAGCTCTGGTCCAGGGGAATGGACTGCGGCGAACCCGCCAGGCCCAGCACCGTGGCCAGTTCGCGGCGCACCAGCGCCAGCAGTTGCGGCGCGCGCTCGGCCGGCGGCAGACTGGCGTAGTCCACGCGCGCGGCGCCACCCTTGGCGGCGCCACCTTGCGCCTGCGCGGCGGCGGCCAGCAACTGGCTCAGCAGCGGCGGCGTGGCGCCGGCCATCTGCTTCGCCAGCAGCGCCCAGTCGATGGGCGCCACCGATGCGCGCGACGCGCCTTCGCGCAGCAGCACGTCCAGGGCTTGCATGCCTTCCGTGGGCGAGAGGGCCGCCAGGCCCTGAGCGCCCGCGCGCGCGGCCGTGTCGCCGCGCACGGCCATGCCCACCTCGCCCCAGGCGCCCCAGTTCACGCTCAGGCCCGCCAGGTCGGCGTCGCGGCGGCTGCGCGCCAGCGCGTCGAGGAAGGCGTTGGCCGCCACGTAGTTGCCCTGCCCCGCCGAGCCGAACACGGCCGACAGCGAGGAGTAGAGGACGAAGAAGTCCGGCCGCTGGCCCGCGCGCTTGAGCGCCACGCTCAGGCGCCAGGCGCCGTCGGCCTTGGGTCCCATCACCTTGGCGAAGCGCTCGGGGCTCTGCTTGATCAGCACGCCGTCGTCGAGGACGGCCGCGCAGTGGATGACGCCGCCCAGGGCCGGCAGGTCCTTGAGCGAGTCCACCAGGCGCGCCACGCCTTCGGCGGTGGACACGTCGGCCGCCACGGTGCGCACGGCCACCCCCTGTTCGGCCAGCGCGGCCAGGGCCTCGCGCGCGGTGGCGTCGGGCTCGCCGCGGCCGGCCAGCACCAGGTGGCGCGCGCCCTCGCCAGCCAGCCAGCGCGCGGCCACCAGGCCCAGGCCCTTGAGGCCGCCGGTGACGAGGTAGCTCGCGTCTTCGCGCACGGCCTGGTCGCGCTTGCGCGGCGCCACGGTGTGGTGGAACACCACGCGGCCGATGTGCCGCGCCTGCGCCATGAAGCGGAAGGCGTCGGGCGCGCGCTCGAACGGGAAGGTGGTGAGGGGCAACCAGGGCAGCACGCCGCTGTCGATCTCCTGCAGCACGCGCGTGAAGATCTGGCCCACCAGTTGCGGTGTTTCGCGCGCGTTGTCGTTGCAGTCGACGATGAAATAGCGCAGGCCGCGGTTGAGCGCGGCCACGCGCTCGTGCGTCCACAGGCCGCGCTTGCCGATCTCCAGGAAGCAGCCGCCGTCGGCCAGGGACTCGAAGCTGCGGTCCATCAGCTCGCCCGCGAGCGAGTTGAGCACGATCTCCACGCCCTCGCCGTTCGTGATGCGGGCGATCTCATCGGCGAAAGAGGCGCTGCGCGAATCGAGCACGTGGTGCACGCCGAGCTGGCGCAGCACCTCTCGCTTCTCGGGGCTGCCGGCGGTGGCGAAGATCTCGGCCCCCGCGCGGCGCGCCAGCGCGATGGCCGCCATGCCCACGCCGCCCGCGCCGGAATGGATGAGCACGCGCTGGCCCGGGCGCATACCACCGGCCACCACGTTGAGCGTGATGTCGGCGGTGAGGTAGGCGGTGGGAATGGCCGCGCCCTGCTCGAAGCTCACGCCGTCGGGCAGCGGGGCCACGAATTCCCAGCGCGTGGTGGCGTGGCTGGCGAAGGCGCCCTCCACCATGGCGACCACGCGCTGGCCCACGGCGAATTGCGTGACGCCCTCGCCCACGGCCACCACCTCGCCCGCGCAGTCACTGCCCAGGTGCTTGATCTCGCCGGGGTACATGCCCAGCGCGCTCAACACGTCGCGGAAGTTCAGGCCGCTGGCGCGCACACGGATCTCCACCTGGCCGGGGCCGGGGACGCGGCGTTCGGTGGGGCCGATGGCCAGGTTCTCCAGCGTGCCGCGCTCGGTGATGTTCAGGCGCAGCGGCGCCTCGTCCACGTGCGCGGCGTTGCTGCGCTGGCGGCGCGCCAGGCGCGCCACGAAGCGCTGGCCCTTGCGCAGCGCCACCTGTTGCTCGGCGCCATCGGCCAGCAGCTCGTCGGCCAGGGCGCGCGCGTCGCTGGGCGTGGCTTCGGGGTCCAGATCGATCAGCGACACGCGCCACTCGGGGTGTTCGGCCGCGGCCACGCGCGCCAGGCCGGCCACGGGGGCCTGCTCGATGCGCAGGGTTTCGGTGCCGTCCACGCTCTGGCTGCCGCGCGTGGCGATCCACAGGCGCGGCTGGGCGCCTCCTTCATTCGCTTCGCTGGCCTCGGCGCCGGCCATGGCCTGCAGCGTGAGCAGGGCCGCGTCGGTGCCGAAGGCCTGGATGGCGCCGGGCAGATCGTCGTCGCCCAGCTTGGGCACGCGCAGCGGCCACAGCGAGACCACGCCCTTGAACGGGCCCTGGGCCAGCAGTTGGGCGTAGGCCTGGGGGTCGGCGGGGTCGATGGCGATGGCGCCCTCGGCCGGCGCGGCCTTCGGCACCACGCGGCTTACCTCGGCGCCACGCTGGGCCAGTTCGATGGCCAGGCGCTCGCCTCGGCCCGCGCCTTCGTCGAACACCAGCCAGCGGCCGGCCGGCGCCTCGGCGGCGGGCACCAGCGCCTGCTCATCCCAGGCCAGTTCGTACAGCCACTCGGCCACCTGCGTGTCCACGCGCTGGCGGAACATGTCGCGGCTGGCGCGGCGGCAGCGCAGGCCCTCCAGCGTGGCCACGGGTTGGCCGTCGGGGGTTTCGATGCGGATGTCGAGCAGCAGCATGTCGCCGCGCACGGCGGGCGGGCGCACCTTGGCGTGGCTGCGCAGCGCACCGGTGGGCGCGGCGTACCAGTGGTAGCGCTCCACGCCGATGGGCAGGTACATGCGGCCATCGTCGGCGCCGGGCAAGGTGTCCATGGCCACGGCGGAGACATGGAAACAGGCGTCCAGCAAGGCCGGGTGCATCAGGTGGCCGCTGGCGCCTTCGGGCGCGAGTTCGATCTCGCCCAAGGCCTCGCCGGTGCCGCACCACACGCGGCGCATGCCACGAAAACCGGTGCCGAAGTCGACACCGAGGCGCTGCAACTGGTCGTAGAACGGTGTGACCTCGATCTCGCGCGTGAGCGCGCCGGCCACCTGGCTCAGCGGCTGGTTCGACACGGAAGCCACCGCGTGCGAGGCCAGCGCGCTGGCGTGCAAGGCCCACTCGGCGTCCTCGCGCGCCGCGTCGCGGCTGAACACGCGCACACGCGCCGGGGCACCCGGGGCGGCGCGGTCCACCGACACCTGCAGCACGCGCGACTCGCCCTCGCGCAGCGGCATGGGCTCGCCCACCTCCACCGCGTCCAGCCCGGTCACGGTGGCGTCCACCTGGCGCGCGGCCGACAGCGCGGCCTCCAGGTAGGCGGTCAGCGGCATCACCACCTCGCCAGCGATGCGGTGGTCACCCACCCAGGCCGGATCGGTGGCGCTCACCACGCGCTCGAACTGCGCGGCCACACCGGCCACGCCCAGGCGCGTGCCCAACAGCTCGTGCACCGAGGGGCCGGCCGCGCGGCGCGAGGCCGTCTTGAAGGGGATGAGGAAGCGCTGGCGCTGGAACGGGTAGGTGGGCAGCGCCAGGCTGTGGCGCACGCCGGGGCCTTGCACGGCGGCCCAGTTCAGCTTCGCGCCGCGCGCGTACAGGCGAGCCACGCTGTCGAACATGCTTTCCCAGCCCGGCTTGTTGCGCTTGAGCGAGGGCAGCCAATCGATGCTGCGGCCACCCACGACACACTGCGTGCCCAGCCCGATCAGCGTGGGGTTCGGCCCTACCTCCAGGTGCACGTCGCAGTTGGTGCTGGCCAGGGCCTGCATGCCGGCCTCGAAGGCCACGGCCTCGCGGGCGTGGCGGGCCCAGTAGTCGGCCATGCGCGTGCCCCACTGCGCCCAGTCCATCGGCTGGCCGTCCAGGTTGGAGATCCAGGTGAGCGTGGGCTCGGCGTGCGCCACCTGCGCGGCAATGGCGCGGAACTCGGCCACCATCGGCTCCATCAGCGGCGAATGGAAAGCGTGCGAGACGGTGAGCGCCTGCGTGCGCAGGCCTTGCGCGGCCAGCTGCTCGGCGATGGCCTTGACCTCGGGGCCCGCGCCCGCGATGACGGTGTTGCCCGGCGCATTGAAGGCCGCGATGGACACCTTGTCCGCGTGCGGCGCGATGGCGGCCTTCACGCGCTCGGCATCGCCCTGCACCGAGACCATGGCCCCGCCGGCTGGCAGGGCCTGCATCAGGCGCCCGCGTGCGGCAATCAGGCGCGCGCCGTCTTCCAGGCTGAACACGCCCGCCACCACGGCGGCGGCGAACTCGCCCACGCTGTGGCCGGTGACCACGGTGGGCTCGATGCCCCAGGCGCGCCAGGTGGCCGCCAGCGCGACCTCGATGGCGAAGAGCGCGGGCTGCGTGTTGCCGGTCTGGTCGAGCAAGCCGCCGGTGTCATCGAACATCAGCTCGCGCAGCGGGCGCGTGAGCAGCGGGTCGAGCACGGCGGCGCAGCGGTCGATGGTGGCCTTGAAGACGGGCTCGCTCTCGTACAGCTCGCGGCCCATGCCCACGTACTGCGAGCCCTGGCCGGTGAACAGGAAAGCCACGCGCTGGCGCGAACCGGCGCCCGCACCGGCCGGTGCCTCGCCGCTGGCGGCCAGGGCGCGCAGCTTCTCGACCATGGCCGCGCGGTCTGGCGCCACCAGGGCCTGGCGCATCGGCAGGTGCGAGCGGCCGATGGCCACCGTGGCACAGACGTCGGCAAGCGAGTCCCCGGGGTTGCGTTCGAGGTGGTCCGCGTAGAGCGTGGCCAGCGCGGACAGGGCCGCGTCGTTGCGCGCCGACAGCGGCAGGCAGAACAAGGGGCGTTGCGCGGCCGGGGCCAGGGCCTGGGGCGCGGGCGCTTCCTCGATCAGCACGTGCGCATTCATGCCGCTGAAGCCAAACGCACTGACGCCCGCGATGCGCCGGCCGTTGGACGGCGGCGTCCATTCGTGCAGCGCGGTGCTCACGCGCACGGGCAGGCTGTCCCACGCGATGGCGGGGGTGAGCTGCTTCACGTGCAGGCTGGCGGGCAGCTGGCGGTGCTGCAGCGCCAGGGACAGCTTGATCACGCTGGCCACGCCCGAAGCGGCTTCCAGGTGGCCGATGTTGGACTTGACCGAACCGAGTTGCAGCGGCTCCTCGGCACGCCGGCCTTCGCCGTACGCGGTGGCCAGGGCCTCCACCTCGATCGGGTCACCCAGCGAGGTGCCGGTGCCGTGCGCTTCCACGTAGCTCACGTCGCTGGGTTTCAGGCGCGCGGCCGCCAGGGCCTGGGCCACCACCTCCTGCTGCGCCAGGCCGTTGGGCACGGTCAGGCCGCTGGACTTGCCGTCCTGGTTGATGGCGGAGCCCTGGATGACGCCGAGGATGCGGCGGCCGTTGGCGATGGCGTCGGACAGGCGCTCCAGCACGATCAGGCCGCAGCCCTCGCCGCGCACGAAGCCGTTGGCGCTGGCGTCGAAGGTCTTGCAGCGGCCGTCGGGCGACAACATGCCCCACTTGGAGATGAGCACGAAGGGGTCGGGCGAGAGGATGGCGTTCACGCCACCGGCCACCATGAGGTTGCTCTCGCCGTCGCGCAGGCTCTGGCAGGCGGTGTGGATGGCCACCAGCGAGGACGAGCAGGCGGTGTCGATGGCCATGCAGGGGCCGCGGAAGCCGAAGGTGAAGGACACGCGGCCCGCCGCCGCGTTGAGCGCGGTGCCGGTGGCCAGGTAGATGTCGCTGCGCGCCGGGTCGTTCACGTCGATGCGCTGCGCGTAGTCCATGGACGTGATGCCCACGAACACGCCGGTGAGGCTGCCGTCGAGCTGGTCCACCGGCACACCGGCGTTCTCCAGGGCCTCCCAGGTCACCTCCAGCAGCAGGCGCTGCTGCGGGTCCACGCCGGCCGCCTCGCGCGGCGACATGCCGAAGAAGCTGGGCTCGAACTCGTCGATGCTGTGCAGGAAACCGCCGGCCTTGGTGCGCGCCTTGCCGAGCTTGTTCGGGTCCGGGTCGTAGTACTCGTCCACGTTCCAGCGGTCGGCGGGCACCTCGCCCACCACGTCGCGGCCTTCGGCGAGCAGGTCCCAGAAGGCGTCGGCGTCGTTGGCGCCGCCGGGCAGGCGGCAGGCCATGCCGACGATGGCGATCGGCTCGTGGCGCGCGCGCTCGGCAGCGTCCAGCCGCGCCTGCAGCCGCTCGATGGCAGCCAGCGCGTTCTGCAGGACATTGCGGCGGTCGGCGGGCGCGGCTGTGGGCTGCGCGGGGGCGTCGTTCCGATCCGTGGACATCTCGTACTCCTTGAAACTCTTCAATGCGGCGCCGGCGTGGCCAGCGCGTCGCGCAGGCGCAGGCGGGATTCGGAAATCCACACGTACAGCGCCGCGCCAACGATCAACAACAGGCCCAGCGCCAGGCGCCGGACGGACATTCCGTGGCCCATCATCCCCAGGCCGATGAACAGCGCGAAGGTGAAGGCGATCTGCATGTAGGCCACCGGTGCCGCCAGGCTCACGGGCGCGGCGGCGGTGGAACGGTCCAGCGCCCACAAGGCGAAGTAGCCCAGCACGCCCACGGCGACCATCACCACCAGGTCGTGCGCATTGGGCGTGACCCACAGCCCCGGCAGGGCCGGCGTGAGCGCCAGGAACACGCCCAGCGCCGTGTAGAACAGGTTGGCCCGCATGTCCTCGCCGCGCAGTGCGCGCGTCATGACCACGTAGGCGCTGAAGCACAGCGCCATGGCCAGCGGGTAGGCCAGCATCATGGGTGCGGGCAAGGGGCCCACCGTGTGCACCAGCAGCGAGCCCGCGAGCGCGACCAGGGTGGCCGCCCAGATCGACAGCGGTGCCTCGTCGCGCAGAAACAGACGGCCCAGCACCACGATGAGCAGCGGGCTGATCCAGAACACCGTCATCACCACCTCACCCGGCAGGCCGGCCTGCATGCCGATGACCCAGGAGGCCGGCATGCCCAGCATGAGCATCGAGCGTGCCAGGTGGAACACCGGTCGGCGGGTGCGCACCAGCGCCGCCGGCTCGCGCCAGCCGAACACCAGCAGCATCAGCAGCAGGTGCACGGCGTAGCGCGTCCACACCACCTGGTAGGGCGAGTAGCGCTGCAACACCTGCCAGGCAATGATCTCGATGGCCGCCCACAGGCCCACGAAGACCAGCATCAGCAGGATGGAGCGGCGGTTGGACGACATGGTGTGCGCCTCAGAGGCCACCGAAACCGGTGTCGGTGGCCAGCGCCGACGGGTCGCGGCGGAACGGGCGCAAGCGCGTCCACACGTAGAGCACCACCGCCACCGTGACGAGCACGCCGGCCAGGGTGCGCAGGCTCGGGTCGTGCTGCTCCAGGCTCCAGGCGAAGCCCAGGGCGAAGGGAATCTGCAGGTACACCAGCGGCGCGGTGCGCGAGACCGGCGCGGCGGCCGTGAGGCGCTCCAGGGCGAACAGGCCACCCAGGCCCAGCAGCGCGACGGCGGCGAGGATGCCGAGGTCCAGCGGCGTGGGCGTGACCCAGCCCGAGGGCACCATGGGCGCCAGCAGCAGGCACACGCCCAGGCCGGTGTAGAACAGGTTGGTGCGCGTGCGCTCGCGGCGCAGCGAGCGCGTCATCACCACGTAGGCGCTGAAGCACAGCGCCATGCCCAGCGGAAACACCAGCAGCAGCGGGCGCGGCACGCTGTGCGGCCCGGTGAGCGCGAACACGCCGCCGCAGGCCACCAGCGCGGCCAGCCACACCTGCAGCGAGGCGCGTTCGCCGAGGAAGAGCCGCGCCAGCGCCAGGATCATCAGCGGCGAGAGCCAGAACACCGACATGAGCGTGGCCGGCGACAGGCCGCGGTGCACGCCCATGACCCAGCAGGCGGGCATGCCCACCATCATGGCGGCACGCGCCAGCTGGAACAGCGGGCGGCGCGTGCGCCACAGCAGCGAGGGCTCGCGCCGGCCGAACAGCACATAGAGCAGCACGATGTGCCACACGAAGCGCATCCACACGATCTGGTCGAGCCCGTAGCGGGCCATGAGCAGACCGGTGAGCGCCTCCTCGGCGGCCCACAGGACCACGAAGGCGGTGGTCAGCATCAGGCCGTGGCGGTCCTGGTTCCAGGTCATTTCATCTGCTCCAGTCGCGCCAGCAGGCGCGCTTCGATTTCATCGTCGCTCAGGTCGTCGAGGTCGCCCCCCGGCACGTCGACCGGCAGCTCGACGGGCGCGGTGGAGGCGGCGGGGGCGGCCACCGGCGCGGGCGCCACCGGCTTCACCACGAGTTGCGTTTCCAGGAAGCGCGCGAGCGCGCCCACGTTGGGGTAGTTGAAGGTCAGCGTGGACGGCATGGGCTTGCCCGCGCCGCGCTCCAGCCGGCGCTTGAGCTCCACCGCCATCAGCGAGTCCATGCCGAGGTCGAACAGGCCGGTGGCGACCGGCACCGCAGCGGCACCGTCGAGCGAGAGCACGCTGGCGACCTCGCCCTGCACGAACTCGATCAGCAGGTCGTGCCGCATGGCCTGCGGCACGGCGGCCAGGCGCTCGGCCAGCGTGGGGCCGGCCGCGGCACGCGTTGCCTTGTCGTGCGCGGGCGCCGCGGACACCACCGGCGCCACGCCCATGTGGCGCAGGAAGGGGCGTGGGCGGCGCGCCTCGTGCAGGGGCTTGAGCGCGGCCCAGTCGATGGCGGCCACCGCAGCTTGGGCGCGCGCACCGCCCAGCAGGCGGCCCAGCGCGTCGAGCGCGTCCCCGGCGGGCATGGGCAGCAGGCCGGCCTCGGCGTAACCGCGCTGGTGTTCGGCGGTGGCCAGGCGCATCACCTCCCAGGTGCCCCAGTTCACCGACAGCCAGCGGCGCGCCGGCGGCAGTTGCTGCGCGAGCGCATCGAGGAAGGTGTTGGCCGCCGCGTAGTGCGCCAGGCCCGAGGCGCCGAGCAGCGCGGTGGTGGAGGAGAACAGCACCACGAAGTCCAGCGGCAGGCCGCGGGTCAGCCGCTCCAGCCACGCGGTGCCGGCGAGCTTGGGCGCGAGCATGGCGGCCACCTGGTCGGCGCCGAGCTGCGCGAACGGCGCGGCGTTGAGCGCGGCGGCGGCGTGCATCACGCCGCGCAGCGGCGGCGCCTCGCGGGCAAGTTGCGCGAGCGCGGCGCTCAGCGAGGCCTCGTCGGCCACGTCGGCCTGCAGCGCGTGGATGGTGGCGCCGAGGGCTTCGATCTCGCGCAGCCCGGCGGCGTTCGTGTCGGGGCGGCGGCCCATCAAGGCGATGTGGCGCGCGCCGTTGTCCGCCATCCAGCGCGCCACGCGCAGGCCCAGGCCGCCGAAGCCGCCGGTGATGAGGTAGCTGGCGTCGGCCTGGAAGACAACAGGTGCCGCCACGGGCAGTGTCAGGCGGCGCAGGCGCGGCACACGGCGTTGGCCGTCGCGCCAGGCGGCCTGGTCCTCGCCGTCGTCGGCGTCCAGCGCGGCGAGCAAGGTGCCGGCGAGATCACCGCTCGCGGGCAGGTCGATGAGGCCGCCCCAGCGCGCCGGGTGCTCCAGCGCGAAACCCCGGCCCCAGCCCCACAGCGGCGCCTGCCAGGCGGCACCGGGCGCCATGGCGCCACCGGCGTCGCTGTGCACGCCTTGCGTGACGAGCCAGACGCGGCCATCGCGCTTCGTGGCCTCGACGAGCCAGCGGCGCGGCAGCTCGCCCGCGAGCGCGGCCGCATCGGCGATGGCGCCCGCGTCGTTGACGGCCCGTGCCGCCAGCGGCAAGGCGCCGAGGTAGACCCGATCGCCTGACACGTCCGCCTGCTCGGGCGCTGCGTCCGCGTCGACGCAGGTGACGTGATCGCCGCGCGCACGCAGGCGCTCGGCCAGCGCGGCGCCCAGCCCCTGGGGCTCGCCCACCAGCGTCCAGTGCCGGCCACCGCGCGGGGCGCGCGCCACGATCAGCGCCTGCTGATCCGCCGCGCGCGACAGGCCCTGGGCCTCGGGCACGGCGCTGGCGCCCTCGAAACCCAGCTCGGTCAGCGCCGACAGCCAACGCTCGCGCGGCATCAGGGGGTAGCCGGGGCGCAGATCGGTGTCGGTGAAGCGCCACCAGCCTTCGGTCAGGCCGAACGTCAGATCGACCCAGCGCTCCGGCGCCACGCCTTCCAGCAGCAGCAGCATCGCGCCAGGGGCCATCAGGCCCTTCACATGCCGCAGCGTGGCGCGCAGGTCGGCCGTGGCGTGCAGCACGTTGGCGGCGATCACGATGTCGTAGGCGCGCGGCGCGAAACCTTGCTCCGCCGGTTCACGCTCGATGTCGAGCAGCGCGTGGCGCACGAAGGGGAAAGGCGCGAACTGCTCGGCCGCGCGCTCCAGGAACAGCGGCGAGAGGTCGGTGAAGGTGTACTCGGTGCGGTCGGCGGGGAGCAAGGGCAGCGCGTAGCTGGTGGTGCCGCCGGTGCCGGCACCGATCTCCAGCACGCGCAGGCGCGCGCCCTTGGGCAGCTTGGCGACGGCCGCGCTCAGCGCTTCGCCGAGCGCGCGGTTGTAGGTCTGCGCATAGGGCGAGTCGACGTAGAGCTGGCGCGCCTCGTCGAAGGAGCCGCCGGGGAACAGCAGTTGCAGCGGGTCCTGCTCGCCGCGCAGCACGCGCGCCAGCGCGGGGCCGCAGCGGGCCAGGGTGCTCAGCTCGCCGGTGACGCCGGCGAAGGCGTCCAGGCCGTCGGCGTAGCGCACCGCCGTGTCCTCGCGCGGCAACGGCGCCACCACCGTGTGGCCGTCGGCGCTGTCGCGCAGCACGCCGTCTTCGCCCAGCATCTGCAGCAGGCGCGCGAACAGGCGCCGATGGCGCGGCTGCACACCCAGGCGATCGGCCTCCTCGGCGGTAGAGAAGGCGCGGGTGGGGGTGTCGTCGAAGCCGAGTTCGCGCAGCGCGTTCGCCACGTGGGCCAGGCTCAGGCGATCGAGTTCGGGCAGCAGGCGCTCGTAGACCGAGAGGCCGTGGCGCTCGGCGAGTGCGGCAAAGCCCCGGCGCAAGGCGGGCGCCAGCGCGGCGGGGTCCGGCATCGCGGTGGTGGCCGGCACCGGCGCGGGCGCGTCCTCCCAGCCCACTTCGTAGAGCAGGTCGGCTTCTGCGCCGCCGAGCGCATGTCGCAGGGCCTCGCGCGAGGCCTTGCGCAGTCGCACACCGCGCAACTGGCCCAGCACGCCACCCTCCAGCGAACGCAGGGTCACGTCGGCCTGCCATTCGGCGGGCTGCACATCGCGCGCGTTCAACACGCGCACGTGGCACCAGAAGCTGTCGGGCAGCGGGCCGGCCAGCGCGATGCGGTCCACGCTGGAGAAGAGGTACACGTGCTGGTCGTCGTCGCTGACCGGCAGCGACAGGCCCACGGCCTGCAGCGCGCCGTCGATGAGCACGGGGTGCGCCCAACTCAGTGGCATGCCCCGCGCGGCCTCGGGCAGTTCCAGGCGCGCCAGCGCTTCGCCGTCGCGGCGGTGCGCCTCGCGCAGGCTGCGCAGGGCCGGGCCGAGTTCGATGCCCAGGCCCTGGAGTTGTTCGTAGAAGCCCGCGCCGGGTGTGGCCGCGCCCAGCGCGTCGCGCGTGGCGGTGAAGTTGGTGGTGTCGGCGCCCGCGATGGCCTGTTCGGCCGTGACGGGCAGCAAGCGCCCGCTGGCGTGCAGGCGCCAGTCGCTGCCGTCCACCGCGCGGCTGTGCACGGTGAAGGCCACCACCCCGCCCTGCGGCGCGGCCAGGTGCGTCTGCAGCACCGTGCCCTCGTCCGGCACGACCAGGGGTTCGTGGATCTCGAAGGATTCGACGGCGCGGTGGCCTTCGCCCAGCGCCTGCCGCGCGGCCGACTGCGCGAGTTCCAGGTACAGCGGGCCGGGCACCAGGCAGGCGCCCTGCACCACGTGCTCGGCCAGCCAGGTGGGGCTCGATGGGGTGAGTGCGAGTTCGAAGGTGGGCAGTGCCGTGGCCAGGCGCGTGCCAGGCCAGGCCGTGCCTGCCACCGGTGCGGCCACACGTACGCCCGGCGCTTGCGGCGCGATCCAGAACGGGCGGCGCTCGAAGGGATAGGTGGGCAGCGCGAGGCGCTGGCGCGGCAGGCCGCTGTCCACCTTGGACCAGTCGATCGGCGCGCCGTGCGTGTACAGCGCGCCCAGGCTGTGCATCAGCTCGCGCCAGTCGTCCTTGCCGCGTCGCAGCGAGCCCAGCAGCACCGTGCCCTCGTCGGGCAGGCCGCTTTGCGCGTAGGCCGTCAGCACCGGGTGCGGGCCGATTTCCAGGAACACGCGGTAGCCCTGCTGGTGCAGCGACTGCAGGCCGTCGGCGAAGCGCACGGGCTCGCGCAGGTGGCGGCGCCAGTAGCGCGCGTCGGGCGCGCCACCGGGCAGCGCTGCGCCGCCGGTGAGGTTCCAGGCCACGGGGATGCGCGGGGCGCGCATGTTCACGCGGCCGGCGCAGGCCTCCATGGCATCGAGCGCGGGCTCCATCAGCGGCGAATGCGCGGCGAGCGAGACCAGGACCTTCTTGCCTTGCACGTCGCGCGTGGCCAGTTCGGCCAGCAAGGCGTCGAGCGCCTGCGCCTCGCCGGCCACGACCACGCTGTCGGGCGCGTTGTAGGCGGCGATGGACAGCTTGCCGCTCCAGGGCGCCAGGGCGCGCTGCACCTCGTCGGCCGGCGCGTACACGGCGGCCATGGCGCCACCGGGTGGCAGGGCCTGCATCAGGCGCCCGCGCTCCGCGATGAGGCGAATGCCTTCTTCCAGCGTGAACACGCCGGCCACGCACGCGGCCGCGTACTCGCCCACGGAATGGCCGATGACGGCGGCCGGCTCCACGCCCCAGGCGCGCCAGAGCTGCGCCAGGCCGACCTGCACGGCGAACATCGCGGGCTGGGTCCAGCCCATCTCGTGAATGGGCGCGCCTTCACTGACGCCCGCTTGCAGCACGCTCTTCAAGGTGCGGCCCTGCGCGTCGGCGCCAAGGATGGCGTCGCAGCGGTCGATGACGTCGCGAAAGATCGGCGAGGCCTCGATGAGGCTGGCGGCCATGCCGGGGTACTGCGCGCCCGCGCCGGTGAAGAGGAACACCACCTCGGCCGGCTGGCCGGGCGTGGCGGTGGCGCGCGACAAGCCTTCGGGCTGGCTGCCCTGTGCGAAGGCCTCCAGCGCGGCACGCGCCTCACCGGCGTCGGCCGCCGCGACGGCCAGGCGTTCGGCGAAATGCGAGCGGCCCACGCCGGCGGTGTGGGCCACGTCGGCGAGCGACACACCCGGCGTCGCGAGCTCGCGCGCGAACGCGCCGGCCAGCTCGCGCAGCGCCACGTCGGAACGCGCCGACAGCGGCAGGCAGTGCACGGGGCGCTCGCTCGCCTGCGCCGCGGTGGCTGGCGCCAGGGGCGCTTCCTCGATCACCAGGTGCGCGTTGGTGCCGCTGAAACCAAAAGAACTGACGCCCGCGCGGCGCACGCGATCGCCGCGCGCCCAGGCCTCGCCATCGGCCGTGACGCGCACGGGGTACTGCGCCCAGGCGATGTGCGGGCTGGGCGTCTTGAAGTGCAGGTGGCGCGGGATGCGACCGTGCATGAGCGAGAGCACCACCTTCATGACACCGGCCACGCCCGCCGCCGATTCCAGATGCCCCAGGTTGGTCTTGACGGAGCCGATGCGCAGCGGCGCATCCGCCGCCCGACCCGGGCCCAGCGCACCCGCCAGCGCGCGCACCTCGATCGGGTCGCCGAGCGTGGTGCCCGTGCCATGCGCTTCCACGTAGTCGATGTCGGCCGGCGACAGGCCGGCGTCGGCCAGCGCGGCGCGGATCACCGCTTCCTGCGCCGGGCCGTTGGGCACGGTGAGACCGCCGCTGCGGCCGTCCTGGTTGGCGGCGCTGCCGCGAATGACGGCGAGCACGCGGTCACCGTCGGCCTGCGCGTCGCTCAGGCGTTTGAGCACCAGCACACCGCAGCCTTCGCCGCGCGCGAAGCCGTCGGCCGCGGCATCGAAGGTCTTGCAACGGCCGTCCGGCGCGAGCATGTGGGCCTTGGTGAGCGCGACGGTCGTCTCGGGCGAGCACATCAGGTTCACGCCGCCAGCCAGCGCGGTGCGCGACTCGCCGCTGCGCAGGCTGAGGCAGGCCACGTGCAGGGCCACGAGCGAGGACGAGCAGGCGGTGTCGATGGACAGGGCCGGGCCCTGCAGGCCCATGAAGTACGAGACGCGGCCCGAGGCCACGCTGTGGGCGTTGCCGGAGGCGATGTAGGCGTCGATGTTCTCGGTGCCACGCTCGAGCACGCGGTGGAAGTGGTCGCTGTTGCACAGACCGAAGAACACGCCGGTGGGCGAGCCGGCCAGGCGCTCGGGCGAGAGGCCGGCATGCTCCAGCGCTTCCCAGCTCACCTCCATCAGCAGGCGCTGCTGCGGGTCCATGGTGAGGGCTTCGCGCGGGGAGATGCCGAAGAAGGCGGGGTCGAAGCCGGCGACGTCGTCGAGGAAGCCGCCGTTGCGCACGGACATGCGGGCGGGGGCGTCGGGATCGGCATCGAACCAGGCGTCCTTGTCCCAGCGGTCGGCGGGGATGTCGCGGATGGCGTCGCGGCCTTCTTCCAGCAATTGCCAGAAGGCTTCGGGGCTGTTGGCGCCGCCGGGGAAGCGGCAGCCCATGCCGACGATGGCGATGGGCTCGTTGTGGTGTTGACCGCGCGTTGCCGTGCCGCCGGCGGCTTCGAGGGCCTCGACTTTTTCGTGCAGCTCCAGCGCCAGCAGCGCCAGGCGCTTGGGCGAGAGTTGGCTGATGCGGTCCAGGAAATCGCTCATCTTGCTAGCTTGGTTTGGAGGGCTGGGTTGCGCTCCACCTTGGTTGGCGGTGTCAGGCCTGGGCCCCTGGCTGCTCCGGCTTCAAATGCGGCGCCCTTCGCTGCGCGAAGGGTCCCCTGCGATGCTCGGGCGGACGGCCGGCGGCATAACTCGCTGCGCGCGCTTTGCGCGCTCCGCTCAAACAGATGCCGCCAATCAGATGACGAAGCGCGCTGCGCGCGCGGCCGCCCACCTTGCGCTTCTCGGCACCGCATAGGCGCCTGCGCAGCCAGAGGCCCAGGCCTGACAACACATACCTGTGCGTGCCAACGTTGGCATGCCCGCACCTCGGTGGCCAAGGGCTTGGGGCACGGCGTCGGGGCGCCTGTGCGCAGCCGAGGAGCGCAGGGCAGCCGGCCCGCGCGCGCAGCGCGCTTCGTGAACTGACTGGCGGCATCTGTCTGAACGGAGCGCGCGAAGCGCGCGCAGTGAGTTATGCCGCCGGGCTGGCTGCCTGAGCACCGCAGGGAACCCCTCGCGAAGCGAGGGGCTGCGCAGTGAAGCTCCGACGCCGTGCCCCAAGCCCTTGGCCTGCCAACCAAGCAGCGAGTGAAGGGCAACGAAAGAAACAACGCCACAACGGTAGTCATCGCTTCCCCTGCGCCCGCAGTGCGAGCAAACGATCGACTTCTTCGTCGGACAGGTCTTCGATCGCATCCACCACGCTGGCGGATCCCTGCTGGGGTGCCACCTCAAGCTCGGGCTCAGGCGCGGGCTCGACCTCGGCCGGTGCCAGCACCTCGCTCATCAGGTGATCGGTCAGCGCGTCGATGGTCGGGTAATCGAACAGCAGCGTGGCCGACAGCGTGACGCCCAAGGCCGCGCCGAGCTTGTTGCGCAGCTCGACGGCGAGCAGCGAGTCCAGGCCCAGTTCGCCCAGCGGCGTGCGCGGGTCGATGGCGCGGGCCGGATCGACACCGAGCGCACGCAGCGCGCGTTCGCGCACGAAGGCCGCGACCAGCGCGCGGCGGCGGCCGGGCGGCGCTTCTTCCAGTTGCTGCTTCAGGTCCACCGTGGCGGCGGCGCGCTCAGCCTTCACGGCCACGGCGTTCTCGACAGCGCCTGTGGCCACACCGGCCAGGAACGGCGGCGGCGACTCGGCGCCGATGGCCGATAGGTAACGCGACCAGTCGATCGGCAGCACAGCCGCCTGCGCGGTCTGGCGCTCCATCAGGCGCGACATGGCCAGCAGGCCCTGATCGGGCGTGAGCGCCGCGATGCCCTGCCCCGCGAGACGATCGGCCACGCGGCGGTCCGCGGCGGCGCCCACTTCGGACCAGGCACCCCAGTTGATGCTCAGGCCCGGCAGGCCCTGCGCGCGGCGCGCGTGCGCCAGCACGTCGAGCAGCGCGTTGGCGGCCGAGTGGTTGGCCTGGCCGCGCGAGCCCAGCACGGCGGCCACGGACGAGAACAGCACGAACAGGTCCAGCGGGTCGCTGCGCGTGAGGCGGTCCAGCAGCCAGCCGCCCTGCACCTTGGGTGCGAACACGCGCGCGAAGCGCGAGGCGTCCTGCTGCAACAGGCCCGCGTCGTCGAGCACGCCCGCGCCATGCACCACGCCACGCAGCGGCGGGCCGCCAGCGCGCAGGCGCGCGAGCAGGCCGCGCAGCGCGGCCTCGTCGGACACGTCCAGGGCCTCGGCCAGCACCTCGGCGCCGAGCGCGCGGATCTCGTCGAGCACGGGCGCCACTTCGGGCGTCACGCCGCGCCGGCTGAGCAGCACCAGCCGCCCCGCACCCTGCTGCGCAAACCAGCGCGCCACCACGGGGCCCAGGCCGGCCAGGCCGCCGGTGATGAGGTAAGTGCCGTCGCGACGGACCGGCGGCATCGCGGCGGCGTCGTGCCGCACCACCACCTTGCCCGCGTGGCGCGCTTGCGCCATGAAACGGAAAGCGCGCTCGGCCTCGTCGAGCGCAAAGGCATGGCGCGGCAGCGGCGCCAGGCGGCCTTCGCGCAGGTCCTTCATCAGGCCCTCGAGCAGGCCGCCGATCAAGGCGGGCTCGCGCTCGCCGGTCTCGCCCCAGTCCACCACGTGGTAACGCAGGCCGCGTTGCAGGCCCTGCACCCACTCAGGCGTCTTGATGTCGCGCTTGCCGATCTCGACGAAGCAGCCGCCATTGGCGATGGCCTTGAAGCTGGCCTCGATGGCCTCGCCCGAGAGCGAATTGAGCACCACGTCCACGCCTTGGCCTTGCGTGAGCGCAAGGACCTCGTCGGCGAAGCCGGCGTGGCGCGAGTCCATCACGTGGGCCACGCCCATGGAGCGCAGCAGCTCGCGCTTCCACTCGGCACCGGCCGTGGCAAACACCTCGGCGCCCGCGCGCTGCGCCAGACGCACGGCCGCCATGCCCACGCCACCGGCCGCCGCGTGGATGAGCACGCGCTGGCCCGCGCGCAGGCCGGCCAGGTGGTCCAGGCAGAAGGCGGCGGTGAGGAAGGCGATGGGGAAAGCCGCGCCCTCTTCCGCGCGCATGGCCTCGGGGCGGCGCTGCACGAATTCGGCGCGCGCGATGACGTGCGAGGCGAAGCTGCCACCGGCCACGCCCAGCACCTCGTCGCCCACGCGCAGTTGCGTGACGCCGGGGCCGAGCGCGCTGATGCGGCCGGCGAATTCGCCGCCCAGGGGGCCGGGGTCGCCGGGGTACATGCCCAGCACGTTGAGCACGTCCTTGAAGTTCAGGCCCGTGGCCTGCACGGCCACCTCCACCTCGCCGGGGCCGGGCAGGCGGCGTGTCATCGGCTGCAGGGCCAACTGGTCGAGCGAGCCACGCGTGGCGGGCACCAGGCGGTAGCTGGCGGGGCGCGGCGCGACCGTCGGCGCGGCACGGCGCGCGCGCGCGAGCTGAGCCACGTGGCGTTCGCCACCGCGCCAGGCCACCAGCGTGGGCGATGGCACGGGGCGAGCTTCGCCGCCGGCCTGCAGTTCGGCCAGCAGGGCCTCGAGTTCGCCGCCCTCTTCCAGGTCCACGCCGGTGCAGCGCAACTCGGGGTATTCGAGCGACGCGGCCTTGAGCAGTCCCCACACCGGTGCCTGCGCGGGGTTGAGCGTGGCGTCGAGCGGATCGGAGGCTTGCGCGCCGCGCGTGGCGACCCACAGCGGCGGCGGCGAGCCCGCGCCCATCAGGGCCTGCGCGAGGTGCAGCGCGCTCACCGCGCCCAGCGTCTGGGCGCGCGCCAGGCCGTCGTGCGACAGGCCGTCCCAGGGCGCGGCGTCGAGCGACCAGGCGTGCAGCACACCGTGCGGCGCACGGCCGCTGGCGCGCAGATCGGCGAGCAGGCGCTGGTGGTCGGCCGGCGACGCCGGGTCGATCGTGATCGCGTCCTCGCCACTGGTGTATGCGGTACCGGGCCGCACCAGCTGGCAGTCCTCACCACGTTCGCGCAGGCGCGCGGCCAGCGCGTCGGCCACGCCGTGGTGGTCGGCCATCAGCAGCCAGGTGCCTTGAACGTTTTCGGTGCGGCGCGCCAGCAGCAGCGACTGCAGCGCGAGCGTGCCGGTGTGCGACTCGCCCACGGGCAGCGCGGCGCTGTCGGCGAAGCCGCATTCCGCCAGCAGCGAGAGCCAGCGCGCGCGCGGCAGCGTGGCGTAGTCGGTGCGCAAATCGGTGTCGTCGAAGGCCCACCAGCCCTCGGTGAGGCCCACGGTCAGGTCGAACCAGCGCTGCGGCTGGGTCACCTCGATCATGGCCAGCAGGCCGGCGGGCGCGAGCAGGCCGCGCACGCGACCCAGGGTGCGGCGCAGGTCGGCGGTGGCGTGCACCACGTTGGCGGCGATCACCAGATCGAAGGACTGCGGCGCGAAGCCTTGGGCGGCGGCGTCCTTCTCCAGGTCCAGCACCTGGAAGCGCATGAAGCCGTGCTGGCCGAAGCGTTCCTGCGCGCGCGCCACGAACAGCGGGCCGATGTCGGTGAAGGTGTATTCCACGCCCTGGGCGGGCAACAGCGGCGCGATGCGCGCCGTGGTGCCGCCGGTGCCACCGCCGATCTCCAGAACGCGCAGCGGGCGGCCGGGGTTCGCGGCTTGATGGGCGAGCAAGGCGTGCATCACCTCACCGAGCAGGCCGTTGAAGACCTGGGCGGTGGGCGCGTCGCGGTACATGCGCTCGGCGTTGGCGAGCGAGCCGCCAGGGAACAGCAGCTCCATGGGCTCGCGCTCGCCGCGCAGGGCCTCGGCCATGGACGCGGCCACGCGGCCCGTCATCTCCAGTTCGGCCATGGCGTCGGGGTGCGCGGCGTGCAGGCGGGCGAGTTCGGCCTCGGGTTGCACGGCGGGCCAGGCGGCGCGCGCCACCCAGTGATCGCCTTCGTGGGCCAGCAGCCCTTCTTCCGCGAGGATGGCGAGCAGGCGTGCGAACAGGCGGCCGTGGCGCGGCTGCACGCGCAGGCGCGCGGCCAGGGCCTCGGCCTGCACGCGCTCACCGGGCGCGGGCGCCCAGCCCAGGCGCGCCATGGTCTGCACCACGTACTGCGCGCACAGCGCTTCCAGTTGC
The DNA here is from genome assembly GCF_000723405.1 of Hydrogenophaga intermedia. GTDB lineage: Bacteria > Pseudomonadota > Gammaproteobacteria > Burkholderiales > Burkholderiaceae_C > Hydrogenophaga > Hydrogenophaga intermedia. Next base: position 104,784 of record NZ_CCAE010000008.1, read on the forward strand.
GGGATGAAGGCGTCGTAGCCATCGAGCCGCGCGGACTGGCGCAGGCCGCCGAGCGCGCGCATGGCCTGCTCGGCCAGGGCCGGCGTGGGCACGGCGTGGGTGGCCTCGGGCAGGGGCAGCGGCGCGGGGCGCCACGCGGTCTCGTACAGGGCGTCGTCGAGCCAGCGCTCGCCCAGTCGCTGCAGCGCGTCGCGCGAGACGCGCTTGAGCTGCACGTCGACCAGCTCGGCCACCAGGGCGCCGTCGGCGCGCCACACGCTCACGCTGGCGCGGGCCGATTCGCCGCCGCTGGCGCTGACGCGCACGTGACTCCAGCACCGCGCGCCAGGCGCCTGGTGCAGGGTGAAGCGGGCCACGGCGATGGGCAGGAACAGGGCCTCGTCGTCGTCCGGCAAGGCGGCGGCCAGCACCTGCAGGCAACCGTCGAGCAGCACGGGGTGGATGCGGTGGGTACCGGCCTGCGCGGCCAGTTCATCGCCCAGCGCGACCTCACCGAGCGCTTGCGAGTCGCCCCGCCAGAGCAGGCGGATGGAGCGGAAGTCGGGGCCGAAGTCCAGGCCGCGGCGTTCGAAGCCGGCGTAGAACTCGGCGGTGGACAGCGGCTGCGCGCATGCGGCCTGCGCGTCGGCCAGCGCGGCAGCGCCGGGTGCCGCCGTCGTGCGGCGCAGGGTGGCCGAGACGTGCGTGGTCCAGGGCTGCTCGTCACCGGCGTCGTCGGCCAGGCTGCTGATCGACGCACTGGCCGAGCCATTCGCCTGCACCGCACCGCCCACCACCTGCAGGGTGCGCGCGGTGCCGTCGTCGTCCAGCAGCATCGCCTCCTGCACGGTGATGTCCTCCACGCTCACCGCCTCGTGGCCCAGCAGGGCCTGGCCGGCGGCGAGCAGGGTGTCGAGGTAGGCCGTGGCCGGCACCACGGCATGGCCCTGCACCTGGTGCTGGCGCATCCACGCGGGTTCGTCGGCGCCGATGCGCGACTCGAACACGGTTTCGCTGCCCGCGCCGCGCAGGCGCGCACCGAGCAGCGGGTGGCCGGTGTCGCGCGCGCGGGCCGCTCGCGCGGGGGCTTGCGGCTTGGCCACGAACCAGCTGCGTTCGCGCTGGAAGGGGTAGCTCGGCAGCGTGATCAGGCGGCCCTTCATGTTGCCGCGCCAATCGATCCCGGCGCCCGCGAGGTAGAGCGCGGACACCGCCTGCAGCGCCTGCTCCTCGTCGGCGCGGCCTTTGCGCAGCGAGGCGACGAGCGTGGGCCCCTGATCACCCCAGACCTTGCCCGCCATGGTGGTGAGTGTGGGGTGCGGGCCGATCTCGACACACACGTCGGGCCGCAACGCGGCCAGCGAACGCAGGCCGTCGCCGAAGCGCACGGCCTCGCGCGCGTGGCGGCGCCAGTAAGCCGGCGTGGTGAGTTCTTCACCGGCCACGTCGCCGTTCAGGTTGGACACCAGGCGAAGGCGCGCAGGAGCGAAGCGCACGCCAGCGGCCTCGCGCTCGAAAGCGTCGAGCATCGGGTCGAGCAGCGGCGAGTGGAAGGCGTGCGAGACGGTGAGCGCTTGCGTGCGAATGCCTTGCGCCTTCAGTTCACTGGCGATGGCGTCCAGCGATTCCCTGGCGCCCGAGACCACGGTCTGGTCGGCGCCGTTCACGGCGGCGAGCGAGACGCGGCCCGCGTGCGGCGCGATGGCCTGCTTCGCGTGCGCCTCGTCGGCGAACACGGCCAGCATGCCGCCGCCCGCCGGCAGGGCCTGCATCAGGCGGCCGCGCACGGCGATGAGCCGCAATCCGTCTTCCAGCGTGAACACGCCGGCCACGCAGGCGGCGGCGAGTTCGCCCACGGAGTGGCCGATGGCGGCCTGCGGCACCACGCCCCAGGCGCGCCACCACTCGGCCAGCGCATATTCGAGTGCGAAGAGCGCGGGTTGCGTGTAGCCGGTGTCGTCGAGCGGCGTCGCGGCGCCCTCGGCGGGGAAGAGCACCTCCAGCAGCGGGCGCGCCAGGTGCGGCGCGAGCAGCGCGGCGCAGCGGTCCAGCGCGTCGCGGAAGACGGGCTCGGTCTCGTACAGGCGCCGGCCCATGCCCGCGTACTGCGCGCCCTGGCCGGTGAAGAGGAAGGCCACGCGCGGTGGGTCGCGGCGCGTGACACGCGCGGTGTCGACACCGTCCACGGCCTCGCCGCGCGACAGGGCCAGCAGGCGCTCTCGCAGGCTCTGCACGCTGTCGGCCAGCACGGTGGCGCGCTGCGCGAAGTGCGCGCGGCCGGTGTTGGCGGTGAAGCAGATGTCGGCGAGCGCGTCGTCGCCCTGGCTTTGCAAGGCATCGGCGTAACGCGCGGCCAGTTGCGCGAGCGCGGTCTCGTCGCGCGCCGACAGGGCCAGCAGGTGCGTGCGCTTGGCGGGCAGGGCCGGCGCGGGCGCGGCCTCGGCCGGTGCTTCTTCCACCACCACGTGCGCGTTGGTGCCGCTGAAGCCGAAGGAGCTGACGCCCGCCAGGCGCCGACCCTGGATGGGCTCCCAGGGCGTGAGCGCGGTGGGCACGCGCAGCGAGAAGTCGCCCCAGGGGATGTGCGGGCTGGGCGTGCTGAAGTGCAGGTGCCTGGGGATCTGCTTCTGCTGCAGCGCCAGCACCAGCTTGATGAGGCCGGTGACGCCGGCCGCCGCTTCCAGGTGGCCGATGTTGGTCTTGACCGAGCCCAGCCACAGCGGCTGCTCGCGGTTCGAGCCGAAGACGTGGCCCAGGGCCTGCACCTCCAGCGGGTCGCCGAGCTGCGTGCCGGTGCCGTGGGCTTCGATGTAGCCGACCTCGTCAGGCGACACGCCCGCGCGCTGCAGCGCCTCGCGGATCACCGCTTCCTGCGCGGGCCCATTGGGCGCGGTCAGGCCGCTGCTCGGGCCGTCCTGGTTGACGGCGCTGCCGCGAATCACGGCGAGCACGCGGTCGCCATCGGCCTGCGCGTCGCTCAGGCGCTTGAGCACCACCATGCCGCAGCCCTCGCCGCGCGCGAAGCCGTCGGCGCTGGCGTCGAAGGTCTTGCAGCGGCCGTCGGGCGCGAGCATGCGCGCGTGCGACAGCGCGATGTACAGGTCGGGCGAGAGGATGAGGTTGACGCCACCGGCCAGGGCCATGCGGCAGTCGCCCGCGCGCAGGGCCTGGCAGGCCAGGTGCACGGCCACCAGGGACGACGAGCAGGCGGTGTCGAGCGTGAGGCTGGGGCCCTGCAGGCCCAGCAGGTAGGACAGCCGCCCGGACACGATGCTGTGCGCCATGCCCGAGGTGAAGTGCGCGTCCAGCAGCGCGCGGTCGCCGCTCATGAGCTGCAGGTAGGCGTAGTCGCTGGCCGTCACGCCCACGTAGACGCCGGTGCGCGAACCCTCCAGGCGATCGGGCGCCTGGCCCGCGTGTTCCAGGGCCTCCCAGGCCACTTCGAGCAGCAGGCGCTGCTGCGGGTCCATGCCCTGGGCCTCGCGCGGGGCGATGCCGAAGAAGCCGGCGTCGAAACCATTCACCGGGCCCAGGAAGCCGCCCGCGCGCGTGGCGATGCGGCCGGGTGTTTCGGGGTCGGGGTCGTAGAGCGACTCGGTGTCCCAGCGGTCGGCGGGCAGCGGGCCGATGGCGTCCACGCCGTCGCGCATCAGTTGCCAGAAGCTGTCGCTGTCGTTCGCGCCGCCGGGCACGCGGCAACCCAGGCCGACGATGGCGATGGGCTCGCGAGCGGCAGTCTCCAGCGCGGCCACGCGCGACTGCGCCGCCTCCAGCGCGAGGAAGGCGCGCTTGAGGGGGGACAGGGCGGGCTCGCCAGCGGGCGGCAGATTCTGTTCACTCATGGCTTATGGCTTGTCCAGGCGCGCGAGCAGCAGCGCTTCGATCTCTTCGTCGCTCATGGCGGCCACGGCGGCCTCGCCCAATGCGGCGGGTGCGGCGCTCGTGGCCACCGACGCGGCCACGGGCGCGCTCGCCTCGGCCGGCATCACGCGGCCCAGCAGGTGCGTGGCCAGCGCGTCGATGGTGGGGTGGTCGAACATCAGCGTCGCGGGCAGCGGCTTGTCCAGCCCCAGGCCGGTGCCGAGCTGGTTGCGCAGCTGCACGGCCATGAGGGAATCGAAACCGAGGTCCATCAGCCGATCGTGCCTGCCCGGAGGGGTATTCGCGTCCAGGCGCAGCACACGGACGACCCGATCGCGCACGAATTCACGCAGGACGTCCACGCGCTCGCCGGGCAGGGCCTCGCGCACGCGGCGCAGCAGGGCCTCGGTCTGCTCGCGCGCGGCGGTTTTCCCGGGGGCGGCGGCGACGGCCGGGGCATCGCGCGGCGTGTCGGCTTCGATCGCGCCCGAGGCCTCGCCGGCCACCCGCGCCACGATCACGTGCTGGCCGAGTTCCGACGCGGTCGAGCCGGCGCGTGGCCAGGCGTCGGCCGCTTCGAAGCCGGCCTCGCGCAAGGCCTGCAGCCACACCGGCGGAGCGAGCAAGGGGTTGTCGGTGCGCAGGTCGTCGGCGAAGTGCTGCCAGCCCTCGATGAGGCCGGTGGTCATGTCGAACCAGGCCATGTGCACGGTGGACTCCACCAGCACCAGCGCGCCGCCGGGCGCGAGCAGTTCGCGCAGGCGCTGCAGGGTCAGGCGCAGGTCTTTGCTGGCGTGCACGGCGTTGGCGGAGACGATCACGTCAAAGCCGCCCGGCGCCACGCCCTGCCCGGCCGGGTCGCGGTCCATGTCGAGCAGGCCGAAGCTCATGTGCGGCCAGGCCGCGAAGTGTTCACGCGCGCGGTCGAGGAACACGTCGGACACGTCGGTGAAGTGGTAGCGCGTGGCTTGTGCCGGCAGAACGGGCAGCAGCGAGCTGGTGGTGCCGCCGGTGCCCGCGCCGAGCTCCAGCACGCGCAGCGGCCGAGCGGGCGTGGCGTGGCGCGCGAGTTCGGCCATGGCCGAGGCCGCCAGACCGTTGACGTAGCGCATGGTGGCCGAGCGCTCGTACAGGCCCTCGGCGAGGTCGAAGGAGCCCCCGGGGAACAGCGTCTCCAGCGGGCTCTCGGTGCCGCGCAGCACGGCGCTCACCAGTTGGCCGCAGTGGCGCACGTAGGCCAGCAGGGGCTGGTTGTCGGTGAACAGCGCCTCGGCGCGCGACCACAGCGCGGCCATGTCGGGCGCGGGCAGCGGCGCGGGGGCGGTGAAGGCTTCGCCGTCCTGCGCCAGCGCGCCGCGCTGCGCCAGGCGCTCCAGCCAGCGCTGCACCAGGTGGCCGTAGGTGGGCGCGATGCCGCCCGCCTTCAGCACCTGCGCGAGCGTGTGGCGTTCACCCGCCACGTGGAAGAGGCCCGCGTCGCGCAGCGTGAGCGCGGCGTGCGCCACGGTGAGTTCTTCCAGGCAGGCCCACTTGGCGGGGTACGACGGGGCGTTCAGGTCCAGCGGGCCGCGCTCGGCCTGGCGGTCCATGGCGGCTTGCAGCCCGGCCCAGCGCTGCGCGGCGTTGGCGGGTGCGGCAGGGGGCTGGCCCACCACGTCCATCCAGTGGCGGCGCTCGCGGAAGGGGTAGGTCGGCCAGGCCTGGCGCTGGCGTTTCACGCCCTTGTCCGGGCCCGCGTCCAGCCCGGCCCAATCGATCTCGGCACCGGCCAGGTAGAGGCTTCGCAGGCTCTCCAGCAGATCCGTCCAGTCGGCGCGCTCGCGGTGCAGCGAGGGCAGCCATTCCACCCCCGCCGCTTCAGGCAGTGCGGCGGCGCATTCGGCGCCCATGCCCAGCAACACGGGGTGTGGGCCGATCTCGATGAAGTGCGTGAAGCCCTGCTCCAGCAGCAGGCGCAGCGATTGGGCGAAGCGCACCGGCTGGCGCATGTGCTCGGGCCAGTACCCGGGGCGACCGAGTTCTTCCACACCCTCGAACTGCCCGGTGAGGTTGGAGACCAGCGCGATCCGCGGCGCCGCGTGCGCCACGCCCTGCAGAGCGCGCGCGAACTCGGGCAGCACGGGCTCGATGCAGGGCGAGTGCGCGGCGTGCGGCACGCGCAGCCACTTGATGCGCACGCCCCGCGCTTCCAATGGCGCGAGCGCGGCCTCGAGTTCGCTGCGCAGGCCGCTGAGCACCAGGTGCTCGGGGCCGTTGTGGGCCGCGATGGAGAGTGACGGGCCGCCGCGCGCAAAGGCTTCTTTCACCACCGATTCGGGCGCGAACACCGCCGCCATGCCACCGTTGGCCGGCAGCGCGTGCGTGAGTCGGCCGCGTTCCGCGACGAGACGCAGCGCGTCGTCCAGGCTCAGCACGCCGGCCACGCAGGCCGCGGCGTACTCGCCCAGGCTGTGGCCCATCACGGCCTCGGGCTCCACGCCCCAGGAACGCCACAGCGCGGCCAGCGCGACTTCGATGGAGAAGGTCAGCGGCTGCGCCCACAGGGTGTGATTGACGGGCGAGTCATCCGAGGGCTCGCTGAACATCATCTCCAGCAGGCCGCGGTCCAGGTGCGGCGCCACGCGCGTGGCGGCGTCGGCGCAGGCGTCCAGCGCCTGGCGGAACACGGGCGCGCTGTCGTACAGCGCGCGCCCCATGCCGGCGTGCTGCGCGCCCTGGCCGGTGAACAGGAAGGCAATCTTCGGACGCCGGGCGCCCTCCACCACGGCGGTCTGTGCCCCGGCGAGCGAGCGGCGCAGTTCGTCGGCGCTCGCGCCAAGGGCCACCAGGCGGTGACTGAAGTGCGCGCGGCCGGCGTTGGCGGTGAAGCACAGGTCGGCCAGCGGCGCCTGGGCGACGGCGAGCGCTTCGTCGGCGCTGTGCGCGAGTGCCTGCAGCGCCGCGCCGTCGCGCGCCGAGAGCGCGAGCAGGTGCAGCGGGCGCTCGGTCGGTGGAGCATCGGCCGCTGTGGCCACCTCGGCCGCACCTTCCAGCACCACGTGCGCGTTGGTGCCGCTGAAGCCGAAGGAACTGACGCCCGCGAGGCGGCGCCCTTCCACCGCGGGCCATGGCGTGGTGCGCGTGGGCACGGTCACGGGCAGCGCGGCCCAGTCGATGTGCGGGTTGCCCTGCGAGAAATGCAGGTGCGGCGGGATCTCGCCGCGCTGCAGGGCCAGCACGGTCTTGATGACACCGGCCAGGCCGGCGGCGGCTTCGAGGTGGCCGATGTTGGTCTTGACGGAGCCGATGGGCAGCGGGTGCGCCGCATCGCGCCCCTCGCCGAGCACCGCGCCCAGGGCCTGCACCTCGATCGGGTCGCCCAGCGGCGTGCCGGTGCCGTGCGCCTCCACGTAGCCGATGGCCGCGCCGCTCACGCGCGCGGCGGCCAGCGCGGCGCGGATCACCGCCTCCTGCGCGGGGCCGTTGGGCGCGGTCAGGCCGCCGCTGCGGCCGTCCTGGTTGATGGCGCTGCCGCGGATGAGCGCGAGCACGCGGTCGCCGTCGGCGCGCGCGTCGCTCAGCCGCTTGAGCACCAGCACGGCGCAGCCTTCGCCGCGCACGTAGCCGTCGGCGGCGGCGTCGAAGGTCTTGCAACGGCCGTCGGCGGCCATCATGCGCGCGCGCGAGAAGTTGATGTTCATCTCGGGCGTGAGGATCAGGTTCACCGCGCCCGCCAAGGCCATGTCGCACTCACCCAGGCGCAGGCCCTGGCAGGCCTGGTGCAGCGCCACCAGCGAGGACGAGCAGGCCGTGTCCACCACCACCGCCGGGCCCTGCAAGCCCAGCACGTAGGACAGGCGCCCCGCCACCACGCTGTAGGCGTTGCCGGTGGCGAAGTACGCGTCGATCTCATCGCGGTGCGCGAACAGCGCGCGGCCGTAGTCGTTGTTGCTGACGCCGAGGTAGACGCCGGTGTTCGATCCCGCCAGGCCCGCGCCCGCGTGGCCGGCGTCTTCCAGGGCCTCCCAGGCCACTTGCAGCATCAGGCGCTGCTGCGGGTCCATGCTGGCCGCTTCGCGCGGCGAGATGCCGAAGAACTCGGCGTCGAAGCGGTCCACGCCGTCGATGAAGCCGCCGTGGCGCGTGGTCATCTTGCCGGGGGCGTCGGGGTCGTCGCTCAGCAGGCTGTCCAGGTCCCAGCGGTCGGCCGGAATGGTGCTGATCGCGTCGGTGCCCGACCACAGCAACTCGGCGAAGCCCTGGGCGTCGCGCACACCGCCGGGCAGGCGCAGGCCCATGCCCACGATGGCGATGGGCTCGTGCAAAGCCGATTGTTCCGCCTGCGCACGCGCGAGCTGGGCCTTGAGATCGCGGATCTCCAGCAGGGCGCGCTTCACGGGGGTGAGCGCTTCGTTGGCGCGGGGGTCGGTCATGAAGTCTCCGGGGTGCCGCCGTCGAGCTCTCTCAACAGCAGGGCTTCGGCTTCCTCATCGCTGAGGTCGGCCATGTCGTCGATCGCGGGCGCCGGGGTGGCAGGGGCGGGCGCCGCCGCGCGCTCCTCCAGGCCCAGCACGCGCAGCAGGTGCGCGGCCAGCGCGTCCAGCGTGGGGTAGTCGAACAGCAGCGTGGCGGGCAGCGGCTGCGCGAAGGCCTTGGCCAGCGCGTTGCGCAGCTCCACGGCCATGAGGGAATCGAGCCCGGTGTCTTTCAGCGCGGCGCGCGGGTCGAGGGCCGTATCGGCGTCGAGGCCCAACACCTGAAGGGTTCGTTCGCCCAGGTAGGCCACCAGGGCCGCGCGGCGCTGGCCGGAGGGCAGGCCCTGCAGGCGCTGGCGCACACCGGGCGCGGCCGGCGTGGGCGCGCTCGCGGCGGTGGCCGTCGGCCCTGCGCCGCCAGCGACGGCGCGGAACAGCTCGCTGTCGGCCGCGCCCGGGCGCTGCGCCAGGAAGCGCGGCCAGTCGATGGCCAGCACCAGCGCGTGCGCCGCGTCCTCGCGCATGGCGCGCGCCAGCGCGGCGAAGCCGGTGGCCGGGGTGATCGGGCGCAGGCCGCGCGCGCCCCAGGCGTCGTGGCCTTGTTCGGCGCCGCGCGCGGCCATGCCGACGCCGCCCCAGGCACCCCAGGCCACGCTGAGTGCGGGCAGGCCCGCGCGGCGGCGCGCCTGCGCCAGCGCGTCGAGCCGGGCGTTGGCGGCCGGGTACAGGCCCTGCCCCGCCGCGCCCAGCCACAGGCCGGCGGCCGAGTAGAGAACGAAGAAGTCCAGCGGCCGATCGCGCGTGATGTGGTGCAGCACCCAGGCACCCTGCGCCTTGCCACGCAGCACGGCCTGCGCGCGCGGCCAGGTCTGGCGTTGCAGCACGGCGTCGTCCAGCGCGCCGGCGGCGTGCACCACGCCGCGCAACGGTGGCATGTCACGCGTGATCTCCTCGAGCACGGCCTGCATGCGCGCGCCATCGGCGGCGTCGGCTTCCACGGCCCGCACCGTCGCACCTTGCGCGCGCAGTTCGGCGATGACCGATTGCGCGTGTTCGTCGGGCGCGCGGCGCCCGCTTAGCACCAGGTGGCGCGCGCCACCGGCCACCAGCCAGCGCGCGGTCTCCAGGCCCAGTCCGCCAAGGCCGCCGGTGATCCAGTAGCTCGCGTCGGCCCGCACCGTGGCCGCCGTGTCGGCGCGCAGCACGAGCTTGCCCACGTGCTTCGCTTGCGCCATGAAGCGCATGGCCTCGGGCGCGGCGCGCAGGGGGTACTCGCGCACGGGCAGGGGTTTGAGGCTGCCGTCGGCCAGGGCCGCGAGCAGTTCGTCGTAGAAGGGGCGCAGCAGGCCGTGGTCGGCCAGGGCCTCGGTGCCAAGGTCGTAGGCGTGGTACTTCACATCGGGGCGCGCGGCGGCGGCCGAGGCCGCGCTCATGATGTCGCGCTTGCCGAGTTCGAGGAACACGCCGCCCTGCCCCAGCACGCCCAGCGTGGCGGGGATGAAATCACCGGCCAGGGAGTTGAGCACCACGTGCACGCCCTCGCCGTTCGTGAGCGCGCGCACCTCGTCGGCGAAGGCCAGCGAGCGCGAGTCCATCACGTGCTGCACGCCCAGGCCGCGCAGCAAGGCGCGCTTGTCAGGCGAGCCGGCGGTGGCAAACACCTCGGCGCCCGCGCGCAGCGCCAGTTGCACCGCCGCCAGGCCCACGCCACCGGCCGCGGCATGGATGAGCACGCGCTGGCCCGCGCGCAGGTTCGCCAGGCGGTGCAGGCCGTACATGGCGGTGAGGTAAGCCACGGGCAGGCCGGCGGCCGTGGCCGCGTCCATGCCGGCGGGCACACGCGCCAGAAAAGCGGCGGGCACCACCACCTCGTCGCCCAGGCTGCCGGGTGCGAAGCCGAAAACGGCGTCGCCCACGTTCAGGTCCGTCACGCCGTCGCCGCGCTCGATCACCACGCCTGCGCACTCGGCACCCAGCGGGACGCCCTCGGCCTGGTACATGCCCAGGCTCAGCAGCACGTCGCGGAAGTTGAGGCCGGCGGCGAGCACACGCAGGCGCACGCTGCCGGCGCCCAGGGGCGCGGCGGTCACGGGCTGCAGGCGAAGACCATCCAGCGTGCCGGCCTGGGCCACGGCCCAGCCTTGCGGGCCGCCGGGGCGTGCCGCGTCGGCGGTGGGGCGACGCAGTTGCGGAGCGAAGCGCCGCGCGCCACGCAGGGCCAGGCGCGAGGGCACGCCCTCGCCCGCGAGCAGTTCGGCGAGCAGGCGATCGGCCTGCTGCACCGCGCTGTCGGCGGGATCGAGGTCGATCGCGCGCGCCCGCAGCTCGGGGTGCTCCTGCTCGATGACGCTCACCAGGCCGTCCAGTCCGGCGGCGCGCGGTTGCAGGGCAGCGGGGTCTTCGTCGCCGACGACCACGCACGCGCCCCGGCTCACCAGGAACAGCGGCGCGGGCTGCTCGACGAGCGCCTGCGCGAGTGCGAGCGCGCTGCCCAGGGCCGGCCAGTCGTCGCTGGTGAGGTCCGGCGTGGCGGCATCGGCGAACGACGGCGTGTCCAGGCCCCAGAGGTGCACCACGCCGCGCCAAGGCCCCTGGGCCACCGCGTCGAGCGCATCGCCCGCGCGCAGCACGGTGCCGTGCGCGCCCTGCTGCTGGAGTTGCGCGGCCAGGGCGTCGCCCACGCCGCCCCGGTCGGCCAGCAGCAGCCAGCGGCCGGCAACGGGTTCGCGCGCCCCGGCGGCCGGCAAGGCCTGCCAGTGCACGTGGTACAGCAGTTCCTCGGTGGGGGCCGTGGTGCCGGCGTCGGCGGGCGCGAAGCGCATGCCCTCCAGGCGCAGCAGCTCGGTGCCGTCGGGCAGGGACAGCACCACCGTGGCCGAGAGCGAGGACGGCCCCTGCGCCACGCTGGCGCGCGCGTGCACGCGGCGGGCGAGCGACGGGGCCGCGACGATGCGGTCGGCGCCCAGCGGCAGGAACAGGCGGGGCGCCTGCTCGCCGCCGAGCCCGGCTGCCACGGAGCACAGTTGCAGGGCACCGTCGATGAGCAGCGGGTGCAGGCCATGGCCTTGCGGCGACTGAGCATCGGGCAGCTCGAGCCAGGCCTCGGCCACGGCCTGGCCCGCGCGCACCTCGCGCAGCACCTGGAAGCTGGGGCCGAAGGGCGCGCCGGCCTCGGCAAAGCGGCGGTAGATCGTGTCGGTGTCGATCGACGCGAGCGCGTCGGCGCGCGGCGCTGCGGCCGTTGCATTGAGGTCAGGCGTGCGCGCCAGCGCGCTGGCCACGGCGCGCCAGCCACCATCGGGCAAGGCCTCGTGCAGCGCCAGTTCGGCGTCACCCTCGTCGCCGCGCGTGGCCACCACCTGCCAGCGCGTAGCGGGTTCATCGCCTTCGGCGATCAAGAGGGGGCGCAGCACGGTGAAGGATTCCAGCGCCACGCGCTCCACCCGGAACAGCGCGCGCGCCGCGGCGGCCAGCATGTCCATCTCGGCGGCGGCGGGCATCAGCAGGCGGCCCTGGATGCGGTGGTCGACGAGCCAGGCCTGGGCCTGCGCAGCATCGCCTTCGAAGACCAGCACGCGCTCGCCCGCGAGCGGCAGGCGCCGGCCCAGCAGCGCGTGGCCGCTGTCCATGCCCACCACCGCAGTCGCGGCAGGACGCGCGCGGATCCAGTGGCGCTTGCGCTGCCACGGGTAGGCGGGCAGCGACACCACCTGCCCCGCCTCGGGCTGCAGGCCGTCCCACGCGGGCGTGACACCGGCCGCGTACACACCCGCCACGGCCTGCAGCAGCGTCTCGCGCTCGGGCCGGCCACGCCGCAGCGAGGCGAGCACACGCGGTGCGGTGTCGCGACCCGTCAGGCATTCGGCGATGGACGCGGCCAGCACGGGGTGCGGGCCGATCTCGATGAAGGTGTCGACGCCCTCATCGGCCATGGCCACGATGGCGGGGGCAAAGCGCACGCTCTGGCGCACGTTGCGGCCGAAGTACGCGGCATCGGGCGCGCCGTCGAGCACGCCACCCGTGACGGTGGAGAACACCGGCACGGCGGGAGCGGCCAGGCGCAGGCCCGCGAGTTCGGCGTCCAGCCGCTGCTGGAACGGCGTCATCTGCGCGCTGTGGAAGGCGTATTGCACGGGCAGCAGGCGGTGGCTCACGCCGCGCGCGCTCAAGGCGTCGATCACCTGATTCAAGGCCGCCTCGTCGCCCGAGAGCACCACGCTGCGCGGGCCATTGAGCGCCGCGAGCGAGAGCCGATCGCCCAGCGGGCGCAGCAGCTCGATGGCCTCTTCCTCGCTCAGGCCCACGGCGGCCATGCGGCCCAGGCCGGTGGCCTGCTGCATCAGGCGGCCCCGGTGCCAGACCACGCGGACGGCGTCGGGCAGGTTCAGCGCGCCGGCCACGTGCAGCGCGGCGATCTCGCCCACGCTGTGGCCGACCACGGCGTCGGGCACCACGCCCCAGGACTTCCAGAGCGCGGCCAGCGCCACCTGCAGCGCGAACAGCGCGGGCTGCGCGACCTCGGTGTCGTTCAGGCGCGAAGCCGCTTCGTCGGCGCCCAGTTGTTCCAGCAGCGACCAGCCCGAGAGCGGACGCAGCAGCGCGTCGCATTGCTCCACCACCTCACGGAACACGGGTTCGTCGGCCAGCAGTTCGCGCCCCATGGCGAACCACTGGGGGCCTTGTCCACTGAACACGAAGCCCACGCGCGGCAGCGCGGTGGCCGAGCGCTGGCCCGTGGCCACGGCGGGCGAGTCCTGGCCCTGGAGGAAGTCGTTCAGGCGCGCGCGCAGTTCGTCGGTGTTGCGGCCCACCACGGCCAGGCGAACGTCGTGGTGCGTGCGGCGCTCGGCGGCGGTGAAGAGCACGTCGCCCAAGGGCTCGCGCGCCTCAGCCAGAAAGTCCACCCAGCGCGCGGCGAGCGCGCGCAGTGCCTCGGGCGAACGCGCGGACAGCGGCAGCAGTTGCGACGCGCCCTCGGCGGCGGCGGCCTCCTCGGCCGGCAGCGCGGGCGCTTCTTCCACGATGACGTGCGCGTTGGTGCCGCCCACGCCGAAGGAGCTGATGGCCGCGCAGCGCGGCACGGCGCCGCGCGGCCAGGGCGTCAGCGCGGTGGGCACGGCCAGGCGCGTGCCCTCGAAGCGGATGTGCGGACTCAGGCGCGTGAAGTTAGGCTGTGGCGCGATGGCCTGATGCCGCAGGCTGAGCACGGCCTTGATGAGGCCGGCCGCGCCAGCACCCGCTTCGAGGTGGCCGATGTTGGCCTTGGCCGCGCCGAGGTAGCAGGGGCCGGCACCCGGGAACGCACGCCCCACGGTGGCGGCCAGCGCCTCCACTTCGATCGGATCGCCCAGTGCTGTACCGGTGCCGTGCGCTTCCACGTAGCCGATGCGCTGCGGCGCGAGCTGGGCATTGGCCAGGGCCTCGCGCACCATGGCCTGCTGGGCCAGACCGTTGGGCGCGGCCAGCAGCGTGGAGTGGCCGTCCTGGTTCACGGCCGATCCGCGCACCACGGCCAGCACGCGGTCGCCATCGGCCACGGCGTCGGACAGGCGCTTGAGCACCACCACGGCGCAGCCCTCGCCGCGGCCGAAGCCGTCGGCCAGTTCGTCGAAGGTCTTGCAGCGGCCGTCCGGCGCCATGAAGCCCACCTTGGACAGCGAGACCATGAGGTCGGGCGTGAGCATGAGCGAGACGCCGCCCGCGATGGCGACGTCGCTCTCGCCGTGGCGCAGGCTCTGGCAGGCCAGGTGCGTGGCCACCAGCGATGAGGAGCAGGCGGTGTCGATGGACAGGCTGGGGCCGCGCAGGTCCAGCACGTACGAGAGGCGGTTGGCCAGCACGCTGTGCAGCGTGCCGGTGAGCGTGCGCGCGTCGATGGCCTGCGGGTCGTTGTACTGGAGCTGGGCGTAGTCGTTGTGGTAGCTGGCGATGAACACGCCGGTGCGGCTGCCGCGCAGGCGCTCCTGCGGCAGGCCGGCGTCGTCGAAGGCCTCGATCGCCACTTCGAGCAGCAGGCGCTGCTGCGGGTCCATGCTGGCGGCTTCGCGCGGAAGGATGTGGAAGTAGGCGGCGTCGAACTGGTCGATGCGTTCCTTGAGAAATCCGCCCCGGCGTGTGGACGCCTTGCCGGGCAGCGAGGTGTCGGCGCTGTAGACCTCATCGGCGTTCCAGCGCTCGGCGGGCACCTCGGTGGTGGCGTCGCGGCCTTCGGCGAGCAGGGTCCAGAAGGCCTCGGGCGAATCGGCGCCGCCGGGCAGGCGGCAGGCCATGCCGACGATGGCGATGGGGTCGGCGCGCAGCAGGTGCGCGGACTGTTCGCGCACCTGTTTGGCCAACAGGGCGAGCTTGAGCGCGGAGAGTTCCTGCGTGGGCTCGCTCATCGCACACCTCGGCGGCGGTTGCCGCGCAGGGCCAGCGCGGCCTCGTCGTCGGACAGGCCCGCGACCTGCAGCACGGGGGCTTCCAGGGTGGCAACGCCCGGCTCGGCGGTGACCGCGTTCGGCGCGGCGGGCTCGTCGCCCGCCAGGTGCGCGGACAAGGCCTCCACCGTGGGGTAGTTCCAGGCCAGCGTGGCCGACAGCGAGCGGCCCAGCGCGGCCTCGAGCCGGTTGCGCAGTTCCATGGCCATCAGCGAATTGAGGCCCATGGCGCCCAGGGCCTTGCGCGGGTCCAGCCGCGCGGGCGCCACCTTGAGCACCTTGCCCACGGCCTCCTTCACCACGGCCTCCAGGGCCTGGCGGCGCTGGGCGGGGGTGGCCTCGGCGAACGACTCGCCGCTGGCGGGCTGCGGGGCGGCGCTGGGCAGCAGTTCACCGAACAGCGGCAGGCGGCGGCCCGCGCGGGCCTGGGCGAAGCGCGCCCAGTCGATCGGCAGCACGATGGGCGTGGCCTCGTCGCTGGCGATCAGCGAGTGGAACAGCGCCAGGCCCCGCGTGGGCACGAAGGCCGCGATGCCCTGACGGTTCATTTCGGCGACGTTGCGTTGGCCGGCCTCGTCGTGCACCAGGCCGGTGTCGGCCCACACGCCCCAGGCGATGCTGATGGCCGGCAGGCCACGCGCGCGGCGGTCCAGGGCCAGGGCGTCGAGGCCGGCGTTGGCGGCGGCGTAGTTGGCCTGGCCCGCCTGCGCCAGGAAGGCGCCGGTGGACGAGAACAACACGAAGCAATCGAGTTCGGGCAGCAGACGGTCCAGCAGGCGCGCGCCGTGCAGCTTGGCTTGCAGCGCGGCGTCGAAAGCCGCGCGGTTCATGGCGCTGGCGAGGTGGTTGTCCAGCGCACCGGCCGCGTGCACCACGGCGCGGATCGGCGGCCAGCCTTCGGCGGTGTAGGCGTCGAGGAAAGCGCGCAGTTGGGCTTCGTCGCCCACGTCCACCGCCGCCAGGTGCACGCTCGCACCCATCGCTTCGAGGGCGCGCACGGCGGCCACGCGGCGCCCGGAAGGGCTGTCGGCGTCCAGCGCGGCCCAGGTGGCGCGCGGCGGCAGGGCCGTGCGGCCCATGAGGATGAGGCGGCGCGCGCCCTGGCGCACCAGGTCGGCAGCGAGTTGCAGGCCGATGCCGCCCAGGCCGCCGGTGATGAGCACGCTGGCGTCGGCGCGCCAAGGCGCGGAGGTCTGCGTGGGGGCCGGCTCGAGCGCGCGCAGACGCGCCACGAAGCGGTAGCCCCCGCGCAGCGCGGCCTGGTCTTCGCCGTCGGCGGCGAGCAGGTGGTGGGCCAGCGCGGCGGCATCGTCGCCGGCGGCGGGGTCGCGATCGACCAGCCCGCCCCAGCGCTCGGGGTGTTCCTCGGCCAGCACGCGCGCGCTGCCCCACAGCGCGGCCGGCATCACGGCGACGCGTTCGCCGGCGTTCACCGCCTGCGCGCCGCGCGTGGCGAACCACAGGCGCGCGGGGCTGCCGGCCTTCAACAGGGCCTGCAGTGCTTGCACCGGCAACCAGGCGGCTTCTTCCGTGTCGGGCGCGAGCCAGAGCACTTGGCGGGCGTTGGCCAGGCCTGCGGTCCAATCGTCGCTACCAGCGGACGCGGCGGTGGCGCCCTGTGCCCGCAGCGCCTGCGCCACCGCGTTGGCGTCCGCGGGCTCATCACCCACCACCAGCCAGGGCCCGGCAGGCGACGCGGGCGGCGCGGGCGCGTCCAGCGCCTGCCAGCGCAGCGCGTGCAACCAGCCCAGCGATTCGTCGTCGGGGCGCTGGCGCTTCACGCGTTCGCGCCCCGGCGAGGCCGGGCGCAGGGCGGCGTCGATCCAGTGCCGTTCACGCTGCCAGGGGTAAGTCGGCAATGCGGTCGGCGGCGTGGCGGGCAGCAGCCGCGCCCAATCGATGGCGTGGCCAGCGGACCACAGCGCGCCCACGGCCGTCAGCAGGCCGGTGGCGCCCGCTTCATCCCGCTGGCCGCAGGCGATGGCCTGCAACTCTCGGCCAGCGGCCTGTGCGGTCTGCTGCATCGCGGGCAGCAACACGGGGTGCGGGCCGAGTTCGATCACGGCGCCGATGCCGTCTTCCAGTGCGCGCGTGAGCGTCTGCGCGAAGCGCACCGGCTGACGCAGGTTGGCGGCCCAGTAGGTGGCGCCGAGCTCGCCACCGTCGGCGCGGCGCGCGAGCACGGTGGAGTACAGGGGCACGACGGCTTCGGCGGGCTGCAGGTCCGCCAGCTCGGCGCCGAGCGTGTCGGCCAGCGGCTGCATCTGCGGGCTGTGCGAGGCCACGTCCACCTTGACGAGGCGGCAGAACACGCCCTCGCCTTGCAATTCGTCCATCAGCGCCTGCACAGCGGCGGGCTCGCCCGAGACCACGCTGGAGCGCGGGCTGTTGCTCACGGCCACGGCCAGCCGGTCCTCGCGACCGGCGATGCGCGCCTGCGCCTCGTCCATCGACAGGTCCACCATCGCCATCGCGCCCTGGCCGCTGGTGGTTTTCATGAGCTGGCTGCGGCGGCAGATGACCCGCATGGCGTCGTCCAGCGAGAGAGCGCCGGCCACGCAGGCCGCAGCCACCTCGCCCATGCTGTGGCCCACCACCGCGTCGGGGCGCACGCCGATGGATTGCCACCAGGCCGCGTAGGCCAGGGCCAGCGCCACCAGCAGCGGTTGCACCACGTCGATGTGATCGAAGCGCTCGCCCGCAGCGCCGGGCTCGGCGTGCAGTTGCTCGATCAGCGATACGTCGAGCCCGCGACGCGCGGCGGCGTCGCAGCGTTCGAAGGTCTCGCGAAACACTGGCTCGTCGCGCAACAGGTCGCGCGCCATGCCGCGCCATTGCGCGCCCTGCCCCGGCATGACGAAGGCGGTGCGCGGCGGCCGGCCGGGCTCACGCACGCGGCCTTCGGCGGTGGGCGATTCGCCGGCGGCGTAACCGCGCAGGGCCTCGATGAGTTGCTTGCGGCCACCGGCCACGAAGGCCGCGCGGTATTCCAGCGCGGCGCGGCGCGTGGCGGCGTTCCAGCAGAGGGCCGCGACCTCATCGTCACGCGCGGATTCAAGGCGATCGGCGTAGCGCGCCGCCAGCGCGCGCAGCGCCGGCTCGGCACGGGCCGAGAGCACCAGCAGCGCGGTCGATCGCACGGGCGCCGTCGCGGAGGCGGACGCACCCGGCCGGGCCTGCGGCGCTTCTTCCAGCACCGCGTGTGCGTTGGTGCCGCCGATGCCGAAGGAGTTGACGCCCGCAAAGCGCGGCGCGGTGCCGCGCGGCCAGGCCCGGGCCTCGCGCGCGATGGCCATGGGCATGGACGACCAGGCCACCGCCGGGTTCAGCGTCTTGCAATGCAGGCTGGCCGGAATGCGCTGGTGGTGCAGCGCCAGGCAGGCCTTGATGAGCCCGGCCACGCCGGCCGCGCCTTCGGTGTGGCCGATGTTGGTCTTGACCGAGCCCATGAGGCACACCGAGCCCGCTTCGCGTCCCTCGCCCAGCACCTTGGCCAACGCATCGATCTCGACCGGATCGCCCGCGCGCGTGCCGGTGCCGTGCGCTTCCACGTACGACACCTGCGACGGCGTCACGCCCGCGTCGCGGTAGGCCGTGCGCAGCATCTCCTCGTGGCCGATGCGGCTGGGGCGGCCCATCACGCCGCTGCTGCGGCCGTCGTTGTTGACGGCGCTGCCGCGCAGCACCGCGTAGATGCGGTCGCCGTCGGCCTGGGCACGCGCCAGCGGCTTGAGCACCACCAGCCCCGCGCCTTCGCTGCGCACATAGCCGTCGCCGTCGGCGTCGCCGAACTTGCAGCGGCCGTCGGGCGCCATCATGCGGCTCTGCGAATACGCGATGCTGATGTGCGGCTGCAGGATCAGGTTCACCCCGCCGGCGATGGCGAGATCGCTCTCGCCGTTCTGGATGGCGCGCGCCGCCAGGTGCACCGCCGCCAGCGAGGACGAGCAGGCCGAGTCCAGCGACAGGCTGGGCCCGCGCAAACCCAGCAGGTAGGACAGCCGGCCCGCCAGCGCGTAGCGCCCGCTGCCGGTGGTCATCAGGAAATCGATGTTCTCCGGGTCGGCGAACAGGCGCGATTCGAAATCGCTCACCCACTGGCCCACGAACACGGCGGTGTTGGAGCCATCGAGCCGCGTGGGGTCGATGCCGGCGTCCTCCAGGCCTTCCCAGGCGCATTCCAGCAGCAGGCGCTGCTGCGGGTCCATGCGCTCGGCCTCGCGCGGCGACACGCCGAAGAACTCGGCATCGAACCGGTCGAGGCCATCGACGAAGCCGCCCCAGCGCGTGGCCATGCGGCCCGGCGTGGCGGGGCGCGGGTCGTAGTAGTGACCCAGGTCGATGCGGTCGGCCGGGATTTCGGTGATGGCGTCGCCGCCTTCGGCCAGCAGCTTCCAGAAGCTGGCGGGCCCGGTCACGCCGCCGGGAAAGCGGCAGCCGATGCCGACGATGGCGACGGGCGTCGGCGGATTGGAGTTCACGCCACCGCCTTCGCCAGCAGCGGCGCCAGGCTGGCCGACACCTCGGCCAGCAGCGCGTCGCGTTGGGCGTTCAGGTAAAAGTGGTCGCCCGGCAGCACGCGCAGGTGGAAGGGGCCGGTGGACTCGCCGCGCCAGCCCTCCAGGTGTTCGCGCGGGGTGAGCGGGTCGTGCGAGCCGCCGAACACCGACAGCGGGCAGGCCAGCGGCGTGCGCCCGGCCGGCGGGGTGTGCGTTTCCAGTGCGTGGATGTCGCCGCGCAACGAGGGCAGCAGCATGGCCATCAGCTCCTCGTGCTCGGCCACCTCGGGCGGGATGCCGCCGTAGCGGCGCTGGATCTCGGCCACGAAGTCGGCGTCGGACAGCACGTGCAGCAGCGGATCGGGGTTGGGCCAGTGCGGCGGGCGCCGGCCCGAGACGAACAGGTGCCGGGGCATGGGCGCGCCTTCGTGGTTGAGGGCGCGCGCCACCTCATTGGCCAGCACGGCGCCCATGCTGTGGCCGAACAGGGCGTAGGGCAGGTCCAGGTGGGGCCGCAGGGCATCGACCACGCCGTCGACGATGTGGTCCATCCGGGTGATGACCGGGTCCTTCAGGCGGTTGGCCCGCGCGGGCAACTGGATGGCCACGAGTTCCACCGCGTCGGGCAGCGCGTTGCACCAGGGCCGGTACACGCCCGCGCTGCCGCCGGCGTGCGCGAAACAGAACAGGCGCAGCCGCGCGCCGGGACGGGGCACGAAACGTTGAAGCCACGGGCTGTTCATCGGGCACCCCGGCGGCTGGTTTCCTGACGTTCGATGGCCGGTGCGACCTTGCATTGCATGATGGATTCCTCTGGCCCGCCCGCGTTGGCGCGCCTGCCCCCGAAGTAGCGTTTACGTATCGGTTTTTTCCGACCCCATGTTACCGAATGTTTCCCTCCAAACCCCTCCGCCAGACCCGTTTCCAGTGCCATTCATCACATTCACTCCCATACGGGTAGGAGGCATTTGCCCAGAGGATGCTACGAAGGAAGAAATGGTCAAATGACCTGGGTCACATATACCCCGTACTGGATGTGCGGAAGACCCGGCAGGCGATTAGACGGGCGCCCGGCCCGAATAGGTAGTAAATATTCACGCATCGGCGTGTAACGAACATGCGGATTGATCAACTCGCGGCGATTCAGGCACCCGGCATCGAACTGTGGCGGGTGGACCTGCTGGCCGAGGCGCGCGAGCGCGAGGCCCCGGCGCCCGGCGACTGGCTGGACGCCGCCGAGCGCGAGCGCGCCGCACGTTTCCACTTCGAGCGCGACGCCCACCGCCACCGCGCCAGCCACACCGCCCTGCGCCATCTGTTGGCGGGGCGCACGGGCGTGCCGGCACCGGCCCTGCGTTTCAGCGCCGGCCCGTACGACAAGCCGCGCCTGGACCTGCCGCAAGCCCCGGCCTTCAACATGAGCCACAGCGGCCGCTGGGCGCTGATCGGCATTGGCGGGGCGGCGCCGATCGGCGTGGACATCGAGGTCCCGCGCGAGATGGACGACCTGATGGCCCTGGCCGAGCGCAATTTCACCGCCACCGAGTGCCGCGAGCTGCTGGCCCTGCCCGAGGCCGGGCGGCTGCGCGCCTTTCTGCGCTGCTGGACGCGCAAGGAAGCCGTGCTGAAGGCGGTGGGCAGCGGGCTGTCGATCGAGCCCGGGCTGTTCGAGGCCGGCACCACGCCCGAGCGGCGCACCACCACCCTGCCCGTGTCGGGTCAGACCTGCGAGGTGACCGTGATCAGCCTGGACGTGGACAGCGAGGCGCTGGCGGCCGTGGCCTGGGTGGAGCCGGGCTCACGGCATCTGGCGTTTTAGCGGACCTGGGGCTCAGGCCGCCGCAGCCGGCACGGGCGCGGGCGTGCGCGGCAACTGCGTCAGCACCAGCAAGGTCACCACCGACGTCACCGCCATCACGCCCAGCAGGGCCGTGAAGCCGGCCGCCTTGACCACCGGCCCGATCGCCCACACCGCCACCGAACTGGCGCCCAGCGACACCGCCAGCCGCATGCCGGCCACGCGCGAGCGCATGCCGTCGTCGACGAAGCGCACGATCATCGCGTCGGTGAAGGGGATGGCGCCGAAGATGGCCGCCATGAACAGCAGCTGGATGAAGAGGAAGGACCAGCCGTCGAGCGTGGTGGCCAGCGCCAGCAGCAGCGCCTGCAGGGTGATGACGCCGATGTAGAGGCGCTTGAGCGAGTGCCGGTCGATGAGGTAGCCCACCACCAGTTGCGTGACCGAGGCCACCGTGTACACCAGGGCCAGCAGGGTGCCGATGCGCGCCGGGTCTTGCGAGACCTCGCGCAGGCGGTCGGTCAGCAGCTCGAAGTTGGCGTTGGTGGACAGGTTGAACAGCAGGCCGCCGCTGGTGGCCGCCATGGTCATGATGAGGAAGAGGCGCGCCAGCGGCATGCCCGAGGGCGGGTGCCCGCTGGCCTTCTTTTTGGCGGGCGCCGCGCTTTCGCGCGTGCCGTACAGCGCAAAGGCCACGCCGCAGGCCAGGCAGATCAGCCCCGGCACCACGAAGGCCATGCGCCAGCCCGCGTACTTGACGAGAAAACCCGTGAGCACCGCGGCGAAGGCCACACCGAGGTTGCCGACGAGGCCGTTGACGCCGATCGTCCAGCCCGGGCGCAGCGCGCCCTGCACCAGCATGGGAATGCCGACCGGGTGGTAGATGGAGGAGAAGGCGCCCAGCAGCGCCAGCGCCAGCGCCATCTGCATCGGCGTGTTGGTGGCCGCCACCAGCAGCGAGGCCACTCCCATGCCGAAGAAGAACACCAGCATCATGGGGCGGCGCCCCCAGAGGTCGCCCAGCTTGCCCGCGGGCAGCGAGCCGATGCCGAAGAAGAAGAAGGCCGCCACGCCGTAGGGCATGAGGTCTTCCCAGCGCGCGAGGCCGAAGTCGTTGGCGATGCTGGTGACCGCGGTGGCGAAGATCAGCAGCATCATGTGGTCCAGCGCGTGGCCGATGTTGAGCAGGGTCTGGGTGGACTTGTTGTGCATGGGGGCGATCATCGGCGGTTAAGCTCTGTGCGCAAAATTCAAGACCGCCAGGAATGCGTCCAAAACCGCCAAGCCATGCCAACCTGCTGCAGCGCGGCCCCAGCGCCGCCGCGCAGGCCGCGAACCGGGTGCCGCGCCCGGTGGCCGCGCTGGCGCGTTCCGACCCGGCGGGCACGCAGATCGCGCCGCACCTGCACGCGCGCGACCAGCTCATCTATGCCATCAGCGGCGTGATGACGATCCGCGCCAACGGCTTCATCTGGACGATTCCGCCGAGCCACGGCATGTGGATGCCCGCGCAGGCGGTGCACCAGATCCACATGGACACCGAGGTGGAGATGCGCACGCTGTACTTTCAGCCCGGCACGGTGACGGGCCAGGGGCGCGGCTGCCAGGTACTGGCGATCACGCCGCTGCTGCGCGAGCTGATCTTGCGCGCGATGACGATTGCGCCGCGTTACGCGCCGGACAGCGCGGACGCGCGCCTGATGGACCTGATCGTGGACGAGGTGGGCCGGCTGGAGCCGCGGCCGTTGTCCTTGAAGCTGCCGGCGGACAAGCGCCTGGCGCGGCTGTGTCAGTTGTTGATCGAGGACCCGGGCAACGCCGATTCGATCGCCGAGTTGGGGCATCGGGTGGGCTTGTCCGAGCGCAGCGTGATCCGGCTGTTTCCGCAGGAGACGGGGCTGAGCCTGCACCGTTGGCGCCAGCAGGCGCGGCTGATGCGGGCGTTTGCGCTGAGCGATCAGGGGATGAACATCGGGCAGCTGGCGGACGAGCTGGGTTACGCGAGTGCGTCGGCGTTCGGGAAGATGTTCGCGAAGCAGTTCGGGCAGGCGCCTCGGCGGGTGTTGGTGGCTTGATTGTTTGTTGCGCTTGTTCGCCGCCGGGTTGGCGGGTGTCAGGGGAGGGGCTGTGTGCGGGACGGCTTCACTGCAGCGCCCCTCGCTGCGCGAGGGGTCCCCTGCGATGCTCGGGTGCGCGGCCCTGCGGCATAACTCGCTGCATGCGCTTCGCGCATTCCGCTCAAACAGATGCCGCAAGTCAGTTCACGAAGCGCGCTGCGCGCGCGGGCCGCACACCCTGCGCTTCTCGGCACTGCACAGGCGCCGTCCCGCACACAGCCCCTCCCCTGACGGCGAACGGGTGGGAGTGCCAACAAGCTGAAGAGTTGGAAGGGCTGTGCTACTCCAGCACCCGCCTGGGGCCCGTCGAAGTCCTTCGCGCGACCTGCAAAGTAGCCTCTCGGAGCCAAAGGGCTATGGTCTCCAGCGGGAAGGCCGTCCACCCACTACTACCTTCAGAACATGGGTGTAAAGCATGGTGGCTGCCACACCTGAATGGCCAAGCAACTCATACGCCGTGCAATTGCCCGTGCCCGCCCATAGCACGCGCACTGTGAACGAATGACGGCGCGTGTGGGCCTCCACCTGCTTGGCGTCACTCAAGTGACACCTACCCCTTGTTCGCGCCGACCCGCTCCGGCATGCCACCCTAGCAGTCTCGGGCCCAGTACTATGGTCGCCGGCCTGCCCCAAGGCGCCTTGCCTCCACGGTCGGCTCAGCCCAAACGTCAGGCGTCACACACGATTCAATATGTCCACCGCGCAAGTCCCGCTCAATCTCGACTGGCAGTTCTGGTCGGCCGTAGTCGCCTTACTGGCACTAGTCCTTACTCAACTACCTCCAATTAAGCTTTGGTTTCGCCCGACACGGCTAGAGGTCGAGGTCCATAGCCGAGTCCAGCTTACTCACAAAGTTGGGAATCCAAATTTTGGAATGTACGTGGGTATCCGCAACATAGGTGGCCGCGACATCAGAGTGCGCACTATGAGTGTCTCGCTAAGCCGCGACGGTCAAGTGCTCGGAACCTATCCAATCTTCAACTTCTTCGAAACGCCGAGCTCTTCTTCCGCGGTGCTCTTCGTTCCCTTCACGCTGCGGCCTTCAGAAACGTGGGCGCACGGTTCCAACTTCCTTCGCGTCTTCGACAGGAACACCGAGAAGCTCTACAGAGAGCGCGAATCCATCTTACGATCCGATATCCGTCGCAAGCTAGCAGCTCGCGAAGAATGCGATAAGGAGCTCGTCGTAGCCGAACCCGAGAACGTTGCCCCGTTCATGGAAATGTTTGATCGGCTCTTCGTGTTCCTGCCGGGCGAGTACACGCTCGACTTACGCATAGATGCCGATTCAAGCAAGCCAGTGTTTGGACGGCGCTATAGGTTCACCCTTTTCGAATCAGATTCTGAAGAGCTCCGATCGCACACCGAGGACTACAAGCATGGCGGTGGCCTCGCCTACAACGTAGACCGCCATGCGGGGGTTTTCATTCCGTTGTCACCCAGTGACGCCTGACCCTCGCTTAAACAGTGCGCCAACGGCAACCCCCTGGCGCCCCAAAGTCATTGCTTGCTGAACTCGAACGTACTGACTGCTTCTCCAGCCGCGCAAAGACCGCGCGGCCGATTTGCCCCATGCTCTATACCTACGATGCCCCAACCCAACGAAGCCCATATCCTCTCTGCCCTTCAACAGTCCGGATACCTATTCGAGCAAGAAGTTGCCGATCAGATAGAGGCCCTGGGCTTCCATGTAGATACCGGCTGGGCCTTCCGTGATCCCGAACTTGAGAAGTCGCGCGAACTCGATGTTCGGGGTATCAAGCGCGTGTTCCACGACGAAAGCAACAAGCTTTCAGTGTTCATTGAGCTTCTGATTGAGTGCAAGGCATATGAGAACCCGATGGTCTTTTTGCAGCGGCCCAAGAACGAGCGCGAACTGCAGCACGCCGCTCCAAAGGAGTATCTCTTCCCAGTCAAGCACTTCCGGAAGCAAATAAGGCCAAACTCATACCAGGAGGTTCCGCCTTTCATTCATCTTGACCTCCGTCGCGAGCACTACTACTACAGCGAGACGTTGAAGGCGACACAGTTTTCTAAGATTGTCCGAAAGGGGAGTGAATGGACCGCCAACCACGAGGGGATCTACGACGCTCTGGTTCTACCGCTTGCCAAAGCCTTTGAGCATCAACGACGGGATACGCTCACGCGCGTTGCTGGTCCGGGCTGGAGGTACGTTTGGCTCTTCTTCCCAATGGTCGTACTGCGCGATGGCCTTCTTGCGCTCGATGTTTCGGTCAAGCCACTGGAGCCAAAAACCCTGGGCCGAGTGAGTTTTGTACGTCATATGGAATCCGGCACAGTGAACGGCTTTTACCTAATCGACTTCGTCAAGTTCTCACATCTAGGTGACTATGTCGGCAAGGAGGTCGATCCGTTCGTCAACCATGTTGTGGAACTGTGCAAAGGTAATCCGAGGTTGTTCGAGACGCAAGGCGCCTAACATCTCCATCAGCCGCTCAAATCGAACGTTGAACGACTGCTTCACAGGTCACGCAAGGATCGCAGTTGGCCGTAAAGCGCAATCCTCGTCGACAAAAACCGGCCCTTCAATCGCCTGATCGGCACGCCACCGCGCTAACCCATCCTCCGCTGGCCGAGGGCTTGGGCTGTGCCGCTGGGGGCGCCTATGCGCTGCCGAGGAGCGCAGGGTGGCCGGCCCGCGCGCGCAGCGCGCTTCGTGAACTGATTTGCGGCATCTGTTTGAACGGAGCGCGCGAAACGCGCGCAGTGAGTTATGCCGCGGGCCGGCTGCCCGAGCACCGCAGGGGACCCTTCGCGCAGCGAAGGGCTGCGCATTTGAAGCCCCCAGCGGCACAGCCCAAGCCCTCGGCCCGCCAGCCAAGCAGGCACAAAACCTACCCCCGCCCCGCCCGCAGCAGCAAGGAAGACACCTCGTCAGCCGCCGCCCGCAGCTTCGGCAGCAACTGCTCCTTCATCACCGTCGCCGAGGTGCGGTTCGCCTGCCCCGACACGTTCAGCGCCGCGATCACGGCCCCCGATCGGTTGCGCACCGGCGCGGCGATGGAGATCAGGCCCTCCTCCAGTTCCTGGTTCACCAGCGCCCACCCCTGCCGCCGCACCTGCTGCACACGCGCCAGGATTTCGGCCGGCTCCGTGGCCGTGTGGCGCGTGTTCGCGCGCAAGCCGCTCGCCTTCAAGCGCGCCTTCACCTCGGCATCGTCCAGCCCCGACAACAGCACCCGCCCCAGCGAGGTGCAGTACGCCGGCAGCCGCGTGCCCACGTTCAGGTTCAGCGACACGATCTTGTGCGTGTGCACGCGCAGCACGTAGACGATGTCCGTGCCGTCCAGCACCGCCGCTGAACACGACTCGCCCACCGCGTCGGCCAGGCGCTCCATCACCGGCTCGGCCAGGTTCCAGATCGGCATGGACGTGAGGTAGGCAAAACCCAGGTCCAGGATGCGCGGCGTGAGCCGGTAGAGCTTGCCGTCGCCCTCCACATAGCCCAGCGTCTGCAGCGTGAGCAGGATGCGCCGCGCCCCCGCGCGCGTGAGGCCGCTGCGCGCGGCCACCTCGGACAGGGTCTGCTCGCTCGCCTCGGCGCTGAAGGAACGGATCACCTCCAGCCCGCGCGCGAAGGACTGCACGTAGCCGTCGCCGGGTGTGGGCGCGTCGGGTGCGCGACGGGCGTGGGTTGCCATGGTCTTGGGTGGGAGACTAGAATGATTCGTCAATCGAACAATTGTTCGTCATTAGAACATTTGCCGATCGACGCAGCAAGCTCCCCTGCCCTTTCCGCCTGGAGACAACCCCCGTGATCAACAAGATCGCCACTTCGGTGGCCGAGGCCCTGCACGGCGTGCGCGACGGCGCCACCGTGCTCATCGGCGGCTTCGGCACCGCCGGCATTCCCAACGAACTCATCGACGGCCTGATCGAACAGGGCGCGCGCGAGTTGACCGTGGTGAACAACAACGCCGGCAACGGCGACCACGGCCTGGCCGCGCTGCTCAAGACGGGGCGCGTGCGCAAGATCATCTGCAGCTTTCCGCGCCAGGCCGACAGCCACGTGTTCGACGGCCTGTACCGCGAGAAGAAGATCGAGCTGGAACTGGTGCCACAGGGCAACCTGGCGGAGCGGTTGCGCGCCGCGGGCGCGGGCATCGGCGCCTTCTTCACGCCCACGGGCTATGGCACCGATCTGGCAAAGAACGCCGACGGCTCGCCCAAGGAGACGCGGGTCATCGACGGCCGGCCCTATGTGCTGGAGTACCCCATTTACGGCGACGTGGCGCTCATCAAGGCCGAGCGCGGCGACCGCTGGGGCAACCTGGTCTATCGCAAGGCCGCGCGCAACTTCGGCCCGGTGATGGCCACGGCCGCGAAGCGCACCATAGCCAGCGTGTTCGACATCGCCGAGCTCGGCACGCTGGACCCGGAGACCATCGTCACGCCGGGCATTCACGTGAGCGCGGTGGTGAAGATCGCGCGTGTGGCGACGCAGGCGGGTGGCTTCAAGGAGGCCGCATGAGCTATTCAAGACGAACCAAAGACGAACTCGCCAAACGCGTCGCGCAAGACATCCACGACGGCGCCTACGTCAACCTCGGCATCGGCCAGCCCACGCTGGTGGCCAACCACCTGCCGCCGGGCATCGAGGTGATCCTGCACAGTGAGAACGGCATCCTGGGCATGGGCCCCGCGCCCGCCGCGGGGCAGGAAGACTACGACCTCATCAACGCCGGCAAGCAGCCCGTGACGCTGTTGCCCGGCGGCGCCTTCTTCCACCACGCCGACAGCTTCGCCATGATGCGCGGTGGCCACCTGGACATCTGCGTGCTCGGGGCCTTCCAGGTCTCGGCCACGGGCGACCTGGCCAACTGGAGCACGGGCGAGCCCGGCAGCATCCCGGCCGTGGGCGGGGCGATGGACCTGGCCATCGGCGCCAAGCAGACCTGGGTGATGATGGACCTGCTGACCAAGCAGGGCGCGAGCAAGGTGGTGCAACAGTGCAGCTACCCGCTCACCGGCATCGGCTGCGTCAAGCGCATCTACAGCGACCTGGCCACACTCGAATGCACGCCGCAAGGCCTGCGGCTGATCGACGCGGTCGATGGCCTGTCGCTCGAAGAACTGCAGCGCCTCGTGGGCCTGCCGATCGCTGCCCCGGCAACGCCCGCCTGAACGAATAACCTTTTCCGGAGAACCCATGACCAACCGCCAAGCCTTCATCTGCGACGCCATCCGCACCCCCTTCGGCCGCTACGGTGGCGCGCTGTCCAGCGTGCGCACCGACGACCTCGCCGCCATCCCCATCAAGGCCCTGATGGAGCGCAACCCGAACGTGGACTGGGCCGCCGTGGTGGACGTGCTCTACGGCTGCGCCAACCAGGCCGGCGAGGACAACCGCAACGTGGCGCGCATGGCCGCGCTGCTGGCGGGCCTGCCCATCGACGTGCCCGGCGCCACGATCAACCGCCTGTGCGGCTCGGGCATGGACGCCGTGGGCAGCGCGGCGCGCGCCATCAAGGCCGGCGAGGCGGGCCTGATGATCGCCGGCGGCGTGGAGAGCATGAGCCGCGCGCCCTTCGTCATGCCCAAGGCCGAGAGCGCCTTCAGCCGCGCCAATGCGGTGTACGACACCACCATCGGCTGGCGCTTCGTCAACAAGCTGATGAAGGCCCAGTACGGCGTGGACTCCATGCCCGAGACGGCGGAGAACGTGGCGGTGGACCACAGGATCGAGCGCGAGGCGCAGGACCGCATGGCGCTGGCCAGCCAGCTCAAGGCCGTGGCCGCGCAGAAGGCCGGCCACCTGGCGCGCGAGATCGTGCCCGTGACCATCCCGCAGAAAAAGGGCGACCCGGTGGTCGTGGACAAGGACGAGCACCCGCGCGAGACCAGCCTGGAGGCACTGGCCAAGTTGAAGGGCGTGGTCAAGCCCGAGGGCAGCGTGACGGCCGGCAACGCCAGCGGCGTGAACGACGGCGCCTGCGCGCTGCTGCTGGCCGACGAAGCGAGCGCGGCGAAGAACGGGCTCACACCCAAGGCGCGCGTGGTCGGCATGGCCACGGCCGGCGTGGCGCCGCGCGTCATGGGCATCGGCCCGGCACCGGCCACACAGAAAGTGCTGGCGCTCACGGGCCTCACGCTGGAGCAGATGGACGTGATCGAATTGAACGAGGCCTTCGCAGCGCAGGGCATCGCGGTGTTGCGCATGCTGGGCCTGAAGGACGACGATGAGCGCGTGAACGCCTGGGGCGGCGCGATCGCCCTGGGCCACCCGCTGGGTGCCAGCGGCGCGCGCCTGGTCACCACGGCAGTGAACCGCCTGCACGCCACGGGCGGTCGCTACGCGCTGTGCACGATGTGCATTGGCGTGGGCCAGGGCATCGCGGTGGTCGTCGAGAAGGTCTGAGCCGGCTCACTTCACCCAGGCATCGAACTGCTCGGCGCTGGCGATCTGGCGCTCGAGCACGATGTGCCGCAAGGGCCGCCCCGAGGCCTGGGCCTCGCGGTACAGCACCGCCGCCTCCTCGTGCCCGATGTGCTTGGCCAACAGCGTGGCCTGCAGCATCGCCGGTGACAGCGTCGCCGCGATGCGATCGCGATCGGGTTCCATGCCGCGCACACAGTGTTCCTCGAAGCTGCGCATGCCGTCAGCCAGCAGGCGCACGCTTTGCAGCAGGTTGTGCGCCAGCAATGGCTTGGCCGCGTGCATCTGGAACGTAAACGTTCCGCGAACCCACCTTGCGCCGTTGATGACGGCGTGTTGAAGATGGTTCTACGCGGCGGGGACGGCGGC
>NZ_CCAE010000009.1 GCF_000723405.1 Hydrogenophaga intermedia
CGATCTACCAACACCACCTCCGCGCCAGTGCTAGCTTTTCGTACCGTCACTTATTGCACTGAAAACGAGGAGACCCCCTTTGGGTTCGGCCGTTTCGTGCGCTGCGGATCGCGGCGTGCGGTGGAGCACTGTCATGAAATTTTCCTCTCTCATCGCCTGGGACGGTGTACCCCTGCGCGAGTCAAGCAGCTCGCCTGCGTACACACGAGCGCACGATCCCCCCGCGCCGCCGTGGCTGCTGGTGTTGACCACGCTGTCGGCGTTGACCGGCGACCACCTCGGCAAGGTGGCGCGCATTGCCAAGGCCATGGGCGCGGGCGTGCGGCTCGCGTACTACGCGGGCGAGCGTCCCACGGGGCTGGTGAATCCGCTGGCGCGGCTGGCGCAGCGCGCGCGCTTCGTGCGCCGCCAGCACGCCATCGACGTGGAGGTGGTCGCGCACGAGGTTCGCGGGCGCCGCGAACTCCTGCGCCTGTCCCGCGCGGCCAGCCTTACCTGCCTGTTGGACGCCAACGAACGGCCCGAACGCCCGCGCCTGGGCCCCGACCTCCTGTCGGTGCTGCTGCGCGAGGGCCAGGGACCGCTGTGGGTGGTGCACGGCGCGGACGAGCCCGATGCCACCCTGCTGTCTTGCTTCGCCCGCACCACGCCGGTGGAGCGTGAGCTGATGCACTGGGCGCGCGTGTTCGCCCAGGGGCGCACCGTGCAACTGGTGCATGTACTGCAGACCACGGCACCGCCGCCCGACGTGCGCGACGCCGTCGAGATGACGGTGTTCGACCACGTGTTCCGCCAGTTGCGCGTGCAGGCCTTCCAGGCGCTGGACGTGGTGTCCGCACCCCTGCGCGCGGCCGGCTGCGACATGGCGTTCGCTGTGCTGATGGGCGACGTCAACGAGCGCATGCACCAGCACGTGCAGGCCGTGCGGCCCGGGCTGGTGCTGATCGGCCACCGCTGGCGGCCCTGGTCGCTGGGCGCCGCGCGCACGCGCGTGCAAGCCTTCGCGGCGCAAGGCGCCGACGCGCTGGTGGTGCCGCTGCCGCGTGGGCCTTGGTGGTCGTGGATCGCGCGGGCGATCGGTTGGCGGGGGTGAGCGCGATGGAACTCTCCAAAGGCTTCGTGAAGGCCAAGAACCCCTGCGCGGACGGCTTTCGCTGGTTCCTGCGCCACCACCCACAAGGCAACGACTACCAGCCGGTGCTCGACGCTCTGGTGGCCGATGGCCGCGTGGAGGACGCCTGCTGGCTGCTCGCGCAGTTCGGCCCCACGCATGCCGTGCTGCGGCTCGACTCGCTCTCGTGCGAGGCCATCGTGTTCGCGGGCGCGATCGAGGTGCGCGGCGACATCGACGCCGGCACCCTCGTGCGCGCGGGCCGCGGCATTCGCGCGGGGGGCGCCATCCGGGCCGGGCGCGACGTGGTGGCGGGCGAGGCCATCGTGGCCGGCGGCGCCATCGAGGCCGTGTCCATCGACGCCGGTGGCGATCTGCAGGCCACGTCGGTGACGGCGGACGGCGCGGTACGCGTGGGTGGCCAGTTGCGCTGCGCGCGCGAGTTGGTGTGCCGCCGCGATCTGGACGTGGGCGCGCAGGCCAGCGTGGGCGGCGTGCTGGTGGTGGATGGCGAGGTGCGCGTGGGCCGCAGCCTGCGTGTGCGCGACACCTTGCGCACCGGCGCCAGCGTGCGCGCCGTTGACGGCGTGCTGGTGGACGGCACGATCGATTGCGGCGCGCACCTCGACGCTGGCTGGGGCATCAGGGCCGGTGGCCCCATCACCGCGCGCGGCGCGATCCGCGCCGGCGAAAGCCTGAGCGCCGGGGGCGAGATCACCGCTGGCGCCGGCTACGGCGTGTACGCCGGCCTGTGCGTACAGCGTGAGGACTGGGCCAGCAGCGCGCGCGTGAGCGCGTCGGCGCGACCCGCCGATCTCCTGAGCGGTTGCTGGGTCGAACCGGTCATGGAGGCCTGAGCGTGTCTGCGCTCGTCGCTCCAACGGGCTCCCTGTGGCCGCCCTGGAATCGCACCCCCATGGAACTGCGCATCGACGTGGAACTGCCCGCCGAGGCCGTGGATGCCGACCTGCGCCGCCTGCAGCGGCGGCTGCGCACGCCGGGCGACGCCTTGCACCGCTGTGCCACGCTGTCTTCGGGACTGCCCGGCCTGGTGCTGCGCCACCGCGAGGCTGACGGCGAGCACTACGTCTACGTGCAGGACACCACACTGGACCGCCTCGCCGGCTTCACCGTGTTCAACCGCCTGATCGAACTCGACCGGCGCGCCGACCGCGTGCTGCGCGGCCCGCACTCGCGCTACGCACCGGCCTACCGGCGGCGCGGCGTGGCCAGCGCAGTCTACGGCTGGGCGCTGGACGCTGGCCTCTGCCTCATCAGCGGGCCGCGCCAGTCGCCCGGCGCGCACGCGCTGTGGCGCGCGCTGGCGCGCCGGCACCCGCTGGGCTTCGTCTCGCTGCGCGACAAGGCCCTGCACTGGCTGGGCACCGAGGTCGACACGGCGACCCTGGAGGACTTCCACACGCGCATGGTGCTGCTGGGTGCGGGCTGGGACCTGCCGCGCTTCCTGCGCGAATCGCGCTGCACCGGGGATCAGCGGATCTTCTGCACTTCCAGCGGCAGCACGCGCGAGGCCATGTGGCCCCAGGCGCCGCGCACGTAGCTCGCCAGCGCCGCGATCTCAGCGTCCGACAGCTCCTGCCCGAACGGCGGCATGCCGAAGGGGGCGGGGTTGCCGGCTGTGGTGGGTGGGAAGCCGCCGCCGATGATCACGCGCACCAGGTTCGCGCTCGAGGCCATGGTCACCGTGCGGTGTCCCGCCAGCGAGGGGAATTCGGGCTCGCTGCTGACGCCGTTCTCGCCGTGGCACTGCGCGCACTTGGCCGCGTACAGGCGCTGGCCCAGCGCCAGCGCCTGAGGCTCGGCGGTCTCGGTGTCGGGCGCAGGCGGCTCCACCACGGGCAGCGACTGCAGGTACAGCCCCATCGCGCGCAGGTCGGCTTCGTTCAGGTGGCTGGTGCTGCCCGCCACCACCTCGGCCATCGGCCCCATCGTCGCGCCGCGCTCGCCGTGGCCGTCGCGCAGCAGGCGCACCACCTCGTCCAGCGGCCAGTCCTGCACGCCGGCCTCCTTCGGCGAGGCCAGAGAGGGCGCGTACCAGCCTTGCATGGGGATCTGGCCGCCGCTGAAGTCGGGCTCGTTCGCGGTGGCGCCCAAGGCGTTGCGTGGCGCGTGGCAGGCCATGCAGTGGCCCAGGCCCAGCGTCAGGTAGGCGCCACGGTTCCATTCGGCCGGCTGCGTGGTGTCCGGGCGGTACGGCTCGGGCGAGAAGAACAGGGTGCGCCAGGCCACCAGCGCGGCCTGTGTGTCGTAGGGAAAGCGCAGGGTGTGCGTGCGGTTGGGCTCGCGCACGGGCGGCAGGCTCATCAGGAAGGCGTGCAGCGCGTCGCTGTCATCGCGCGTCACGCGGGCGTAGTCGGGGTAGGGGAAGGCGGGGTAGAGCAGGCGCCCGTCGCGCGACTGGCCGTGGTGCAGCGCGCGCCAGAAGTCGTCCGCGGTCCAGCGGCCGATGCCGGTCTCGGCGTCGGGCGTGAGGTTGGACGCGTACACCGTACCGAAGGGCGTGTCGATGCCCTTGCCGCCTGCGTAGGCCGCGCCGCCGCGTTCCGTGTGGCAGGCCGCACAGTTGCCTGCTCGCGCCAGGTACGCCCCGCGTTCCACGAGTTCGGCGGTGTGCTTCACGTTCGGGCCGGGCTCCACGGGCACCAGCTGGGTGGCGTGCCGCACCCACACGGCCGCTGCGGCCACCAGGCCCAGCAGCAGTGCGGCGGCGATGAGGGGGGTGCGCCGAGTCATTTCAGCACCTCCGCACTGCCGCAGCGCATCGGCCAGGGATCGGGCGCGGCGCTGGCGGGCGCGGGCCCACCCGTGACCGGCTGCGACGACAGCCACACCGCCATCGCGCTCACGTCTTGCGGGCTCAGGCGGCGGGCGATCTCGCCCATGCAGTCGGGCGCGCTGGCCTTGCGCAGGCCGTTGCGCCAGGCGCCGAACTGGCCCAGCAGGTAGTCGCGCGGCAGGCCCAGCAGGCCGGGCATGGCGGGCTGGATGCCCGTCATGGCCGCCCCGTGGCACGCGGCGCAGGCCGGCACGCCCAGCGCCGCATCGCCCACGCGCACCAGTTGTTCGCCGCGCGCCAGCACCTCCGGCGGCGCGCCCGTGGTCTGCGGCGCGGGGTAGGGCAGGTCCAGCCCCGCGAAGTAGCCGGCGATGTCGCGCAGGTAGGCGTCGGACATGTGCTCGACCAGGTGGGTCATCGTGGCGTTGATGCGCCGGCCGTCCCGGAAGTGCAGGAGCTGGTTGTAGAGGTAGCCCGCGGGCTTGCCCGCGATGCGCGGGAAGTAGCCCTGGTTGGTGGCGCGGCCGTCCTGGCCGTGGCAGGCCACGCAGGCCAGCATGCGGCGGGCCATCGGGTCCGTGGGCAAGGGGTCGGCCGCCTGAGCGGCGAGGGCGGGCAGCGCGAGCGCGGCGGCCAGCAGCAGGTGGGGAAGGCTTGGGAATCTCACACCCAGCACTGTGCGCCAGGCCGGTGGCCGGCGGTAGGGGCAGATTGCGTTCAAATCGACCGGATCAGCCGAATCAGCGGCCCTTGTTCCATCACCCGTGACCATCAAGTACGAAGCGCTCGCCAACGACATCGAGGCCCTCATCGCCAGCGGCACCCTGGCCGTCGGTGACCGCCTGCCCTCGGTGCGCGACACCGTGGCCAGCCGCGGCCTGAGCCCGGCCACGGTGTTCGAGGCCTACTACCGCCTCGAAGCGCGCGGCCTGGTCGAGGCGCGCCCGCGCGCCGGCTACTTCGTCAAAGCCGTTCCCGCGCCGCGCGAGGAACCGCGTGGTGCCACCCCCGTCCGGGGTTCGCACGAGGTCGCCATCCACGACGTGGTGCAGGCCGTGCTCGGCTCGGTGCGCGACCGCCAGGTCGCGCCGCTGGGCTCGGCCTTTCCCTCGCCCGAGCTGTTCCCGCTGGACCGGCTGGCGCGCGGCATGGGCGCGGCCATGCGCCGGCTCGACCCGCGCCAACTGCTCGAAGACCTCACGCCCGGCAACGCCGAGCTGCGCCGCCAGATCGCCCTGCGCGGTGTGGCGCAGGGCGTGAACATCGGCGTGGACGAGGTCGTCATCACCAGTGGCGCCATGGAGGCGCTCACGCTCGGCCTGCAGGCGGTGACGCAGCCCGGCGACGTGGTGGCCATCGAATCGCCCGCGTTCTACGGCTGCCTGCAGACGCTGGAGCGGCTGCGGCTCAAGGCGGTGGAGGTGGCCACGCACCCGCGCACCGGCGTGCAGGTCGACTCGCTGGCCGAGGTGCTGCAGCGCCACCCGGTGAAGGCCTGCTGGTTCATGCCCAACTTTCAGAACCCGCTGGGCGCGCTCATGCCCGAGAACGCCAAGCGGGCCATGGTGGAGCTGCTGGCGCGCCACGAGGTGCCGCTGATCGAGGACGACGTGTACGCCGAGCTGTACTTCGGCGCGCAGCGCCCGCTGCCGGCCAAGGCCTGGGACCGGCGCGGTGGCGTGATGCACTGCAGCTCGTTCTCCAAATCGCTGGCGCCGGGGTATCGGGTGGGCTGGGTGTCGGCGGGGCGTTTCGCGCCGCAGGTGAACCGGCTCAAGTTCATGAGTACGCTGGGTGTGTCGGTTCCGGCGCAGCAGGCGGTGCTGCATTTTCTGCAGCACGGCGCGTTCGACAAGCACCTGCGGCAACTGCGCACGGCATTGGCGGCGCGCCAGCAGCGCGCGCTGCGCGGTATCGAGAAGCACTTTCCCGAGGGCACGCGCGTCACGCGGCCGGAGGGTGGGTATTTCTTGTGGGTGGAGCTGCCCGAATCGGTGGACGCCATGGCCTTGCAGCAGGCGGCGCTGGCGCGGCACATCAGCCTGGCGCCGGGGCCGCTGTTCTCGGCCGACCGGCGCTTTCACCACCACGTGCGCTTGAACGTGGGGCATCCACGGATGGAACAACTGGACGCGGCATTGAAGACGCTGGGGCGGTTGGTGGGGTGAGGTTTTGTTGGGCTGCTGGGTTGGTGGTGGCCCGAGGCCACCCAGTGTCCTCGGGCCGCATAGGCCCAGGCCCGCCAACACCTGTTGGTGCGCCACTGGGTGGGCGGATCGGGTGACAGGGCGCTCTGTGTAGCGAAATAAAGGAGGAGGGCGGCGCAGCCGCCCGGGGGACATTCGCGGAACAGAGCGCCCTGGCGCCCGATCCTCGCGAGGTCTTCGCCAGAAGTCTCAAGGAGACAGCACACCCCGAAGCGTCTCCGGCACCGCCCGCTCCGGCAACCGGTGCAGTTGCCCCACCGCCGCCAGAAACCCCTCAAGGTCCGCCCGCACCGGCCCCAGGTAACGCAGCACCCCCGCCGGTCGCAGGATCGCCACGCTCGGAAACGCGGTGATCTCCAACTCGTCCGCGTCCAGCCCCTCGTCCTCGATGTCCACCCAGCGCAGCGACTCGGCGGGCAGGCTGTCGGCCACCTCGCGGAAGGCGCGGCACTGCGTGCACCACTCGGCGCAGAGCACCACGACCGACACGTCCGGGGGCAAGGAGGGGGTGTGGCTGGAGTCCATGGGCAGACCACGAGTATCCGATCGACCCGATACCCGCACGGGCTTGACCCCGCTTTGGCCTTGTTTTGGTCAAAGTTCGGACTTTCCGGGCCGAATTCGACCCACTAGCATCCACCGCAATGTCGCGCCCGGGCTTCCTCGGGCGTCGGCAGAGGAGACAAGACGTGAGCTGGAAAGGCCTCAAGAACGGCGAAAAGACGCTGCTCGACCACGTGTTCTGGGCGAGCGGGATCTCGCGCGACGCGCTCGCCGCGGCATCCTCGTTTTCCAAGAGCCGCGCCAACGCCGCCGTGGCCGAGCTGCTGGAACAGGGCCTGCTGGAGCCCACCGGCGAACTCGCCAGCACCGGTGGGCGCCGCGCCGAAACCCTGCGCCTGAGCCGCAGCCTGGGCGTGCTCATCGGCGTGGCCGTCGGCGCCACCGGCCTGGAAGTCGGCATCCTCAGCCCCGACCTCAGCGTGCTCGCCCACCACAGCGAACCCGCCGATGTGCGCGATGGCCCCGTGCCCGTGCTCGCGCGCATCCGCGCGCTCATGCGCGAGCTGCTCGCGCAGTGCGGCGTGTTGCCGCGCCAGGTCATCGCCATCGGCATCGGCCTGCCCGGCCCGGTGGACTTCGACACCGGCCAACTCGTGAACCCGCCGCTCATGCCGCAGTGGGACGCCTATTCCATCCGCGACGACATCGCCACCGACTTCGCCGCGCCCGTCTTCGTGGACAACGACGTCAACGTGATGGCGCTGGGCGAGCTCTGGCGCATGCAGCGCAGCCTGCAGAACTTCCTGGTGGTGAAGGTGGGCACCGGCATCGGCTGCGGCGTGGTCTGCCACGGGCAGGTCTATCGCGGCGCCAACGGCTCGGCGGGCGACGTGGGCCACATCTGCGTGGTGCCCGACGGCCCTCGTTGCCACTGCGGCAACCTGGGCTGCGTGGAGGCCATGGCCGCCGGCCCCGCCATTGCGCGCATGGCCACCGAGGCGGCCGAGGCCGGGCAAAGCCCGCTGCTCGCGCGCCTCATCGCCGAGCGCGGCCCGCTGCGCCTGCAAGACGTGGCCGAGGCCAGCCGCGCGGGCGACATGGCGGCCAACCAGGTGATGCAGCGCGCCGGTGCCTACGTGGGGCAGATGCTCGCGTCGGTGGTGAACTTCTTCAACCCCTCGCATGTGTTCATCGGCGGCGGCATCACGCGCGTGGGCCCGCTGTTCCTGGCCGCCGTGCGCCAAAGCGTGTACCACCGCTCGCTCGCGCTCTCCACGCGGCACCTGGAGATCCAGTACACGCCGCTGGGCGAGCGCGCCGGGCTCATCGGCGCGGGCGTGCTGGCCATGCAGGAAAGCCTGCGGCGGATGGAGGTGGAATGAACGGCGTGCGCGTCGAGCTGCACGGCATCGTCAAGCGCTTCGGCCCGGTGCAGGTGCTGCACGGCGTCGACCTGGCTTTCGAGCCCGGCCGCATTGTCGGCCTGCTGGGAGAGAACGGCGCGGGCAAGTCCACGCTGATGAAGATCCTGGCCGGCTACGAGGCGCCGAGCGAGGGTGACGTGCTCGTCAACGCCCGCCTGGTGCGCTTCGATGGCCCGCGCGCCGCCGAGGCCGAGGGCATCGTGCTCATCCACCAGGAGTTCAACCTGGCCGAGGACCTCACCGTCGCGCAGAACATCTTCCTGGGCCACGAGAAGCGGCGCGGCTGGTGGCTGGACGACACCGCCATGCGCGCCACCGCCCGCACCGTGCTCGACGAGGTGGGCCTGCACAAGGTGAACCCCGACACGCGCGTACGCGACCTCATCGTGGCCGAGCGCCAACTGGTGGAGATCGCCAAGGCCCTGTCGCGCCATGCGCGCGTGCTCATCATGGACGAGCCCACCGCCACGCTCACGCCGAGCGAGACCGGTCGCCTTTTCGAGCTCATGGCGCGCCTCAAGGCCGAGGGCGTCACCGTCGTCTTCATCTCGCACAAGCTCGACGAGGTGGAGCGCGTGACCGACGAGGTGGTGGTGATGCGCGATGGCCGCGTCGTGGCGCGCGAACCCACCGCCGCGATCACGCGCGCGCAGATGGCTAACCTGATGGTGGGCCGCGAACTGGCCGACCTCTACCCGCCGCGCCACGCCGTGTCGGCCGACGCGCCCGTGCTGCTCTCGGTGCAGGGCCTGTGCGTCCCGGGCTGGGCCGAGGACGTGAGCTTCGAGGTGCGCGCGGGCGAGGTCTTCGGCTTCGCGGGCCTGGTGGGCGCGGGGCGCACGGAACTGTTCGAGGGCCTGCTGGGCCTGCGCGAGCGCTCGGCGCGCGCGGTGGAAATCGATGGCCGCGCGGTGCGTCCGCGCTCGCCGCGCGAGGCGGCCGACGCCGGCCTCACCTACCTCAGCGAAGACCGCAAGGGCCGTGGCCTGCACGTGCGCTTCGGCCTGCGCGAGAACCTCACCCTCATGGCGCTGCAGCGCCACGCGAACCCCTGGCTCAAACCCGCGAGCGAGGCCGCTGCGCTGGAGCAGGCCGTGCGCGATTTCGGCATCCGCACCGGCTCGCTCACTGTGCCCGCCGGCTCGCTCTCGGGCGGCAACCAGCAGAAGCTGGCGCTGGCCAAGGTGCTGCACCCCGGCCCGCGCGTGGTGGTGCTGGACGAGCCCACGCGCGGCGTGGACATCGGCGCCAAGCGCGAGATCTACGCGCTCATCCGCCGCCTGGCCGACGAGGGCCGCGCGGTGGTGGTGATCTCGTCCGAACTCATGGAACTCATCGGCCTGTGCCACCGCGTGGCGGTCATGCGTGCGGGCCGCCTGCAGGCCACGCTGTCGGCCGAGCACCTCAACGAACAGGAGTTGATCGCCCATGCCACCGGAACGCACTGAACCCATCGCCGCCGCGCCACCGTCCGCGTCGCCGCGCTGGCGCCTGCCGTCCTTCGGTCCGCTGTTGGGCCTGGTGTTGCTGTGTGTCGTGGGCACCTGGCTCAACAGCGAATTCGCCACCCTGCCCAACGCACTGAACGTGCTCACGCGCACGGCCTTCATTGGCATCATCGCCGTGGGCATGTGCTTCGTCATCATCTCCGGCGGCATCGACCTGTCGGTGGGCTCCATGGCCGCGCTCATCGCGGGCGTCACCATCCTGTTGATGAACAAGCTGGTGCCGCTGGGCTGGCCGCCGGTGGCACTGGTGGTGGTGGGCATGGCCACTGCGGTGCTGCTGGGCGCGCTGTTTGGCCTGGCGCACGGCCTGCTCATCACGCGCGGGCGCATCGAGCCCTTCATCGTCACGCTGGGCACGCTCGGCATTTTTCGCGCCTACCTCACCTACTTCGCCGACGGCGGCGCGCTCGCGCTCGACAACGATCTGGCCGACGCCTACGGCCCGGTCTACTACGGCAGCCTGCTGGGTGTTCCCATCCCCGTGTGGGTCTTCGCGCTCGTGGCCATCGGCGGCGCGCTGCTGCTCAACCGCACCGCCTATGGCCGCTACGTGCAGGCCATCGGCTCCAACGAGCAGGTGGCGCGCTACGCGGCGGTGGACGTGGACCGCACCAAGGTGCTCACCTACACCCTGCTCGGCGTGTGCGTGGGCATCGCCACGCTGCTCTATGTGCCGCGCCTGGGCTCGGCCTCGCCCACCACCGGCCTGCTGTGGGAGCTGGAGGCCATCGCCGCCGTCATCGTGGGTGGCACGGCCTTGCGCGGCGGCGCCGGCAGCATCGGCGGCACCGTCATCGGCGCCATCCTGCTCTCGGTCATCAGCAACATCCTCAACCTCACCAGCATCATCAGCGTGTACCTCAACGCGGCGGTGCAGGGCTTCGTGATCATCGCCGTCGCATTCATGCAGCGGCGGCGTCCCTAGGGCTAGCAACAAGGCCCTGCTTTTTCTGTCACCACCACCACCCTCAAGGAGACAAGCATGAAGAACCGCATCCGTCTGCACGCGCTGGCCGCCGTGGCCGCCATCGGCCTGGCCAGCCCGCTGCTGGCGCAGGCCCAGAACAAGGTGAACCTGGGCGTGGCCATCCCGGCCGCCACCCACAGCTTTGCCGCCGGCCTGGTGTACTGGGCCAACGAGGCCAAGAAGGAGCTCGAAAAAGACCCGGCCATCAAGGTCACCATCAAGACCGCCAGCGGCGCGCCCGAACAGGCCAACCAGTTGCAAGACCTGGTCACAGCCACCAAGATCGATTCGCTCGTCATCCTGCCCTTCGAATCCGCCGCGCTCACGCGCCCGGTGCAACAGGTGAAGGCCAAAGGCGTGTACGTCACGGTGGTCGACCGCGGCCTCACCGACACCAGTGCGCAAGACGCCTACGTCTCCGGCGACAACACCGCCTTCGGCAAGGTGCCGGCCGAGTACCTGGCCAAGTTCCTCAATGGCAAGGGCAACATCGTCGCGCTGCGCGGCATCCCCACCACCATCGACAACGAGCGCATGGACGCCTTCACCGCGGTGATGAAGAACCACCCGGGCATCAAGATCCTCGACGCCAAGCACGGCAACTGGAACCGCGACGACGCCTTCAAGGTGATGCAGGACTTCCTCACGCGCTTCAAGGAGATCGACGCCGTGTGGGCCGCCGACGACGACATGGCCTTCGGCGTGTTGCGCGCCATCGAGCAGGCCAAGCGCAAGGACATCAAGATCGTTTTCGGCGGCGCCGGCGCCAAGTCGATGGTGAAGACCCTCATGGACGGCAGCAACCCGCTGATCCAGGCCAACGTGTCCTACTCGCCCAAGTTCCTCTACGAGGCCATCAAGATGACCGCGCTGGCGCGCAAGAAGGGCGAGAAGCTGCCGGCCTCGACCATCGTGCCCTCGGTGCTCATCACCAAGCAGAACGCCAAGGACTTCTACTTCCCCGACTCGCCGTTCTGAACGCGCGCCAGGAGGACCCGCATGAAAACGATTCAAGGCCCCGGGATCTTCCTGGCCCAGTTCATCGGCGCGGCCGCGCCCTTCAACACGCTGGAGGGCCTGGCCGGCTGGGCCGCTTCGCTGGGCTACCAGGGGGTGCAGATGCCCACCAGCGACGCGGCCATCTTCGACCTCAAGCGCGCCGCCGAGAGCGACGCGTACTGCGACGAATTGAAGGGCCAGCTCGCCGCGCACGGCCTGCAGGTCACCGAACTCTCCACCCACCTGCAGGGCCAGTTGCTCTGCGTGCACCCCGCCTACGACCTGCAGTTCGACGCCTTCGCGGCGCCCGAGGTGCGCGGCAACCCCGCCGCGCGCACGCAGTGGGCGCACGACCAACTGCTGCTCGCGGCCAAGGCCTCGAAGCGGCTCGGCCTCAAGGCCCACGTGTCCTTCTCGGGCGCGCTGGCCTGGCCCTATCTCTACCCATGGCCGCAGCGCCCGCCCGGTCTGGTGGATGCGGCTTTCGAAGAACTCGCCAAGCGCTGGCGCCCCGTGCTCGAC
Source organism: Hydrogenophaga intermedia (assembly GCF_000723405.1). Classification (GTDB taxonomy): domain Bacteria; phylum Pseudomonadota; class Gammaproteobacteria; order Burkholderiales; family Burkholderiaceae_C; genus Hydrogenophaga; species Hydrogenophaga intermedia. Next base: position 12,040 of record NZ_CCAE010000009.1, read on the forward strand.
GCCTTCGACGACGCGGGCGTGGACGTCTGCTACGAGCTGCACCCCGGCGAGGACCTGCACGACGGCGTCACCTTCGAGCGCTTCCTCGACGCCGTGGGCCAGCACCCGCGCGCCAACATCCTGTACGACCCGAGCCACTTCGTGCTGCAGCAACTCGACTACCTGGCCTTCATCGACCACTACCACGAGCGCATCCGCGCCTTCCATGTGAAGGACGCCGAGTTCCGGCCCAACGGCAAACAGGGCGTGTACGGCAGCTTCTCGAACTGGATCGACCGCGCGGGCCGCTTCCGTTCGCTGGGCGATGGGCAGGTGGACTTCAAGGCCATCTTCTCGAAGATGGCCCAGTACGACTACCCGGGCTGGGCCGTGCTCGAGTGGGAGTGCTGCCTCAAGCACCCCGAGGACGGTGCGCGCGAAGGCGCCACCTTCATTCGCGAGCACATCATCCGCGTGGCCGACCGCGCTTTCGACGACTTCGCCGCGAGCGCGGGCGACCAGAAGACCCTGTCCACCTTGCTGGGCCTGAACCGATGAGCGACGAGCGCAGCACACGGCGCATCCGCCTGGGCATGGTCGGCGGTGGCGAGGGCAGCTTCATCGGCGCCGCGCACCGCATCGCGGCGCGCCTCGACGACCAGTTCGAACTCGTGGCCGGCGCGCTCTCGTCCACGCCCGAGCGCGCGCACGCCAGTGCCGCCGCGCTGCACATCGCGCCCGATCGCAGTTACACCGACTACGCCGAGATGGCGCGCACCGAAGCGCAGCGCGCCGACGGCATCGACGTGGTCGCCATCGTCACGCCCAACCACCTGCACGTGCCGGTGGCGCGCGCCTTCGTGGAGCAGGGCATTCATGTCATCTGCGACAAGCCGCTCGCCACCTCGCTCGCCGAGGCCGAGGCCCTGGCCCAGCGCGTGCGCGAGCGCGGTGTGCTGTTCCTGCTGACGCACACCTACAGCGGCTACCCCATGGTGCGCCAGGCGCGAGAACTCGTGGCCGACGGCGCCATCGGCGACATCCGCATCGTGCAGGTGGAGTACGTGCAGGACTGGCTGGGCGAGCCCATCGAACAGCAGGGCAACAAACAGGCCGCGTGGCGCAACGACCCGGCGCAGGCCGGCCCGGCCGGCGCGCTGGGCGACATCGGCACCCACGCCTACCACCTGGCCGGCTACGTGAGCGGCCTGCGCCTGCAGGAACTCGCGGCGGAACTCAGCACCTTCATCCCCGGCCGCGCGCTGGATGACCACGTGCAGGTGATGCTGCGCTACGAAGGCGGCGCGCGCGGCATGCTGTGGGCCAGCCAGGTGGCCAGCGGCAGCCGCAACGGCCTGCGGCTGCGCGTGTACGGCAGCACCGGTTCGCTGCAGTTCGACCAGGAGAAGCCGGAGGAGCTGTGGCTCACGCGGCCGGGGCAGCCCTCGCAGTGCCTGTACCGTGGCGTGCCCGCGCAAGCGGGCTCAACCGCCACACCGCACCGCATTCCCTCGGGCCACCCCGAGGGCTATCTCGAGGCCTTTGCCCAGCTCTACCGTGATTTCGCGCGCGCCTGGCGTGGTGAGCCGGGCGTGGCGCTGCCGGGGCTGGACGATGGCCTGCAAGGCATGGCCTTCATCGAGGCCGTGCTGCGCAGCCACCGCGAGGGCATGCGCTGGGTGCGGCTGTAGGGGTGGGGCGGCCCTGCGGAACGGGGATTTCCGCACATGTTCCGATTTTTGCGGTTTGTGCGGAAACCGTAGCAATATCAATGGTCTGTGGCGCCTTCAAGCCGAAGATGTTCAAGCCTTGAACCCGATGCGCGCCAGCGTCTGATCGATCCAGGCCGTGTCGAGCCGGCCCTCGGCGATCTGCCGCAGCGTCACCTGCTCGGCCTGTGACTTCTTCTGCGCGGCCTCCAGCACGCCCGCCGCCTCGTCCCGCGGCACGCACAGCACGCCATCGGCGTCGCCGATGACCAGGTCGCCCGGGTGGATCACCATGCCATCGATGGCGATGGGCACGTTGATCTCGCCCGGACCGTCCTTGTAGGGGCCGCGGTGCGTCACGCCCGCCGCGAACACGGGCAGGGCGCCCGCGCCGATCACGTCGAGGTCGCGGATCGCGCCGTTGATGACGAAGCCGGCGATGCCGCGCTGGATGGCGTAGGTCGTCATCAGCTCACCGATCAGTGCGTTGCTGAGGTCGCCCCCGCCGTCCACCACGATCACGTCGCCCGGCCGCGCGATCTCCAGCGCCTTGTGGATCATGAGGTTGTCGCCCGGCCGTGTCTTCACGGTGATGGCGGGCGCGGACAGGCGCGTCTCGCGGCTCAGCGGGCGCAGGCGCGCGCCGGCCGCGGTCATGCGGGTCATGCAGTCGCTCACGTTGGCGACGGGCACGCCGCGAAAGGCCTCGACGAGGTCGGGCGCGACGCGGTGGGTGAGGGGGAGGATGCGCAGTCCGAGCATGGTTCAGTGTCCTTGGGCGGGAATCAGGTGGCTGGGGTCCAGCTCGTCGGGCCGCAGCACGCCCATCAGGGCCATGTTGCGGGACACCTCCGAGCGCAGCAGGTCGATGGCGCGCAGCGCGCCGGCCTCACCGGCCACGGCGGCCGCGAAAGCGAAGGGGCGGCCGACGAAGACGAAGCGCGCGCCCAGGGCCAGGGCCTTGAGCACGTCGCTGCCGCGGCGCACGCCGCTGTCCAGCATCACGGGAATGTCGGGGCAGGCCTCGACGATGCGCGGCAGCACCGCCAGCGGCGCGGCGGCACCGTCGAGCTGGCGCCCGCCGTGGTTGCTCACGATGACGCCGTTGATGCCCTCGTCGGCCGCGCGCCGCGCATCGCGCGGATCGAGCACGCCCTTCACCACGATCTCGCCACCCCACACGCGGCGGATCATCTGCAGGTGCCGCCAGTTGAGGTGGCCGCGGTCGGACAGGTTGCGTTCGACGTTGGGTGAGAGGATGGGCGCGCCGCGCGTGGCGTAGCTGTTCTCGAAGTGCGGCATGCCGTGTTGCACCAGCGTGCGCAGGAAGGTGCCGAACAGCCAGCGCGGGTGCGTGATGCCCTGCCAGGCCAGGCGCGGGCCGGGCCGCACGGGAATGGTGAAGCCCGCGCGCAGGTTGCTTTCGCGGTTGGCGGCGGCGGGCGTGTCCAGCGTGATCACGAGCGTGCGAAAGCCCGCCGCCTTCACGCGGTCCAGCAGCGCGAGGATGCCGTCGTCATCGCCCGGCAGGTAGGCCTGGAACCAGGCGTCGGGGTTCACCGCGATCACCTCTTCCAGCCGGATCAGCGAGGAGCCGCTGAGCACGAAGGGAATGTTCTCGCGCCGCGCGGCCTGGGCGATGACGAGGTCGCCACGGTAGGCCGAGAGCGCGGCCAGGCCCATGGGCGCGACGCCGAAGGGCGTGGCCCAGCGGCGGCCGAACAGATCCACGCCCAGGTCGCGCGGCGTGATGTCCACCAGCACGCGCGGCACCATCTCCCAGGCCTGGAAGGACGCGCGGTTGGCGCGGAAGGACTGGTTGGTCTCGGCAGCGCCGGCCACGTAGCCGAACACGGGGCGCGGCAGGTGGCGGCGCGCTTCGGTTTCGAAATCGTCGAGGCATAGCACGCGCTGCAGCCACCGGGGGGGGGCTGGCGCGTCGTCGATCGGGTTCATGAGGCGGAGGACTCGCGGTGCTCGGGCAAGGCTTTGCCGGAGAGCGCCTGCACCTGCAGCGCGAGCGCGGCCCAGTCCCAGTCGGCGCGGCCGCTCTCGCACAGGGCGTCGAGCAGTTGCTCGGCCAGCGCGGCCGTGGGCAGCACGGTACCGGTGCCTTGCGCGCCCTGCAGCGCCAGGCGCAGGTCCTTGCGCATCAGCACCGCGCGAAAGCCCGGCGTGAACTGTTTCGCCGCGATGCGCGGCGCGTGTTTTTCCAGCGAGAAGCTGCGCGCGGCACCGCCCAGCAGGGCCTCGCGCATCTGCGCCAGGTCCACGCCCTCGGCCTGCGCCAGGGCGATGGCGTCGGCCACGCCCAGCAGCGCGCCGGCCACGGCCACCTGGTTGCAGGCCTTCACCACCTGGCCCGCGCCCACGCCGCCCACGTGCAGCACGCTCTTGCAGAAGGCGCCCAGGGCCTCGCGGCAGGCGTCCACGGCGGCGGTCTCGCCGCCCACCATGCAGCTCAGCACGCCATCGGCCGCGCCCTGCTGGCCACCGCTCACGGGCGCGTCGACGAAGGCAATGCCGCGCGCCGCGAGTGCGCCCGCGAACTCGCGCGCCGACGCGGCGGCGACGGTGCTGGTGTCGACCACGGTGCTGCCCGCCGCCAGGCCGTGCACCAGGCCGTCGTCGCCGAACAGCACCTCGCGCACCACCGCGTCGTCGGGCAGGCTCAGGAACACGATGGCACTGCCCCGGCCCACATCGGCCGAGGACGTGCCCGCGACCGCGCCCTGGTCCACCAGGGCCTGCACGGCGTGCGCCTCGCGCGCGAAGACCTTGAGCGGGTAGCCCTGGCGCAGCAGGCAGCCGGCCATGCCGGCGCCCATGGCGCCCAGGCCGATGAAGCCAAGAGAGGAACCGGGCGCGCGACTCATTTGCCGATGGCCTTGCCGATGAGGTCCACCGCCGAGACGATTTCGGCCTGGAAGGCCGCGCCGTCGGCGTAGTCCTGCGTCAGGCCGGACTTGGCGACGTAGTCCTTCCAGCCCGGCGTCTGCATGGCCTTGTGGAAGGCGTCGTGCAGGTAGCGCTTGATCGGCTCTGGCAGGTTCGCGGGCGCCATCAGGCCCTTCATGTTGTCCAGTGCCACGGGCACGCCCAGTTCCGTCATGGTGGGCACGTTGGGCAGGGCCGGCAGGCGCGCGCGCGAGAACAGCGCCAGCGGTCGCACGCGGCCCGCGTCGATCATGGGTTTCATTTCTTCATAGGCGCCGAAAGCGCTGTCCACCTGGCCCGCGAGCAGCGCGGTCATGGAATCGGCCGCGCCTCGGTAGGGCACGTGCAGCAGCTTCAGGCCGGCGGTCTTCTCGAACACGATGCCGGTGGCGTGGAAGATGCCGCCTTCGCCGGTGGAGCCGTAGGACACCTTCTCCGCGCCCTTCTTCGCCTCGGCGATGAGGGCCTTCATGTCGGCGAAGGGCGAGTCGGCGCGCACGGCCAGGATGCTGGGCGCGCGCGAGACCTTGATGACGGGCGTGAACGAGCTGCGCGAGTCGTAGTTGAGCGGGCGGAAGTGGCCGACCGAGGTGGTCTCGCTGCCGCCGCCCACGAACACGGTGTAGCCATCGGGCTTGGCGTCGGCCGTGGCCTGCGCGGCGATGGCGCCGGCCGCGCCCACGCGGTTGTTCACCACCACCGGCACGGGGATGATGTCCTTGGCCGCGTAGGAGAGCTGGCGCGCGATCTGGTCGGCCGAGCCGCCGGGCGCGAAGCCCACGAGGATGGTGATGGGTTGCGTGGGCTGCCAGGCCTGGGCGCGCGCGGCCAGGGGCAGGGCGGACAGGCCCAGCGCCGCGCCGGCGGCGCCCACCAGGTGGCGGCGTGTCAGGCCATGGGAATCGGAACTCATGCGCTGTCTCCTTCTGTTGTGGGGGTGCGCGTGGCACCCGCTCGGGTTGGCTCGGGGCGCATTCTGGAAAAGTGCCTTGTGGATGAAAAGCGATATATTTCGATCGCTCTTGTTCGCTTTTCTGAAAGTATGACGCTCAAGCAGCTCGAAGCCTTCTACTGGGCCGCCACGGCAGCGAGCTTCCTCGTCGCCGCGCAGCGCCTGCACATCTCGCAGTCCACCCTGTCCAAGCGCATCGGCGAGCTCGAGGCGCAACTGCGCACCGCGCTGTTCAACCGCAGCGGCCACCGCGCCGCCATCACCGAGGCCGGCGAGCAGTTGCTGCCGCTGGCGCGGCGCATGCTCGAACTGTCGGAAGACATGCGCGCCCAGCTCGCGGCCGGCGGCGGCGTGCGCGGGCACTGCCGCTTCGGCGTCGGCGAACTCGCGGCCCTTACCTGGCTACCGGACCTGGTGGCGCACGCCGCCGAGCGCTACCCCGAGCTGCGCCTGGAGCCCTGTGTGGACCTCGGCTCGGCGCTGGAGCAGCGCCTGGAAAGCGGCGAGCTCGATTTCGCCGTGGTGGCGGGTCACTCCACGCGCGGCGCCATCGCCAGCGAGGCCATCGCCCACGTGCGCTTCTGCTGGGCCGCCTCGCCCGCGCTGGTGGGCCGCCAGCGCACGGTGGATGCGGCGCTGCTGGAGCGCCACGCGCTCATCACCCAGCCCAGCGCGGCCGGGCCCACGCGCATGCTGGAGCACTGGCTCGCCCTCAACGGCCTGCAGGCGCCGCGCCGCCTGGTGTGCAACAACCTCTCGGCCATCGCCAGCCTCATCGCCTCGGGCGTGGGCATCGGCCTGTACCCGCGCGGCTGGCTGCGCCGCATGAAGGCCCGGGGCGCGGTGGTGGAGCTGCGCGGCGATCAGGCACTGCCCGAATTGCAGTACACCTTCCAGACCCGTCGCGACGATCACCGCAGCCTGCTCACGCACCTGCGCGGGCTGGTGGGCGAGACGGTGGATTTCGACAAACCCTGCCCCTTGTGGGGCGCTTGAAGGAGACCGGCCATGGCCGCTGAATCCGGCAGTTCCGAACTCATCCCCGTGGTCATGTTGCTCGGCGCGGCCGTGGTGGCCGTGCCGCTGTTCAAACGCATCGGCCTGGGTTCGGTGCTGGGCTACCTGGCGGCGGGCCTGGCCATCGGCCCCTTCGGCCTGGGCTGGTTCAGCGACCCGCAGACCATCATCCATACCGCCGAGCTCGGCGTGGTCATGTTCCTCTTCGTCATCGGCCTGGAGATGCAGCCCTCGCACCTGTGGGCGCTGCGGCGCGCCATCTTCGGCCTGGGCAGCCTGCAGGTGCTGGTGTGCGGGGCCCTGCTCACGCTGGTGGGCGTGGCCTTCGGTTTTTCCTGGGCGGTGTCCTTCATCAGCGCCATGGGCTTCGTGCTCACGTCCACCGCCATCGTCATGCAACTGCTGGGTGAGCGCGGGGACATCGCCACGCCGCGCGGGCAGAAGATCGTCTCCGTCCTGCTGTTCGAGGACCTGCTCATCGTGCCGCTGCTGGCAATAGTGGCCTTCCTGTCTCCCGACGCGGCGGCCGCCGCCGCCGGGGCCTCCCGCTGGGCATCGATCGGCATCGGCGCGGGCTCCATCGCCCTGCTGGTCGCCGTCGGCGTGTGGCTGCTCAACCCGCTGTTCCGCGTGCTGGCCAACGCCCACGCGCGCGAGGTGATGACCGCCGCGGCCCTGCTGGTGGTGCTGGGCGCGGCCCTGCTCATGCAACTGGGTGGCCTGTCCATGGCCATGGGCGCCTTCCTCGCGGGGGTGCTGCTGTCGGAATCCACCTTCCGCCACCAGCTCGAAGCCGACATCGAACCCTTCCGCGGCCTGCTGCTGGGCCTGTTCTTCCTCGGCGTGGGCATGTCGCTGGACCTGTCGGCCGTGGCGCAGCACTGGGCGCTCATCGTGGCCGGTGTGCTCTCGCTGATGGTGGTGAAGGCGCTGGGCATCTACGTCGTGGCGCGCCTCACCCACAGCCCGCACGAGGACGCATTGGACCGCGCGGTGCTGATGGCGCAGGGCGGCGAGTTCGCCTTCGTGCTGTTCGCGGCCGCGCTCGCGGGCCGCGTGATCGACCCGGTGGTCAACGCCAACATGACGGCCATCGTGGTGCTGTCGATGGCGCTCACGCCGCTGGCCGTGCTGGCGCTGCAGCGCTGGGCACCGCGCGTGTCACCTTCGACGGCAGGCGCGCCCGTGCCCGACCACCAGACCGGTGCGGTGCTCATCATCGGCCTGGGCCGCGTGGGCCAGATCGCCAGCCAGAACCTGCTGCTGCTGGGCGCCGAGATCACCATCATCGACGCCGACCCGCAGCTCGCGCGCGAGGCCGAGCACTTCGGCTTCAAGGTGTACTACGGCGACGGCACGCGCCTGGACATCCTGCACGCGGCGGGCGCCGACAAGGCCAAGGTCATCCTGGTGTGCGTGGACGAGCCCAGCGCCGCCACGCAGATCGTGCAGCAGTGCAAGCACGCCTTCCCGCACGTGCGCGTCATTGCGCGCTCCTTCGACCGCGAGCACGCGGCCGCGCTGGTGAAGGCCGGCGTGGACCTGCAGGTGCGCGAGACGTTCGAGTCTGCGATGGTGATGGGCCGCGAGGCCATGCTCGCGCTGGGCACGGAACCGGCGGCGGCCGAGGCCATCGAGGCGGACATCCGCCGCCGCGACGCCGAGCGCTTCCAGATGGAACTCGACGGCGGCGGGCTGGTGGCGGGTCGGCCGATGATTCTGGGAAATCTGCGCGGCCGCAACGGGACCCAGGCGCACTAGCCGGTCAGAACGACTCCCACTCGCCGATGGCGTCGTCGGCGCTGGCCTTGGCGCTCGGCACCGGCGTGGCGGCCTTGGCGGGTGCGGCGGCCTTGGCGGGCATGGCCACGGGCCTGGCGGTCGGTGCGGCTGGCTTCGCCGCCGCGACGGGCTTCGCCACCGGCGCGGGCTTGGGCGCCACCTCCAGCTTCGGCTCGCGCCGCTGCTGAAGTTCACCCGCCGTCAGCGCGGCGATGCTGGCCGAGGCCGCGCCACCGTCCAGGCGGAAGATGCGCACCACCTCCGCCAGCCGCGCGGCCTGGTCGTTCATGCTCGACGCGGCGGCGGCGCTTTCTTCCACCAGCGCAGCGTTTTGCTGCGTCATCTGGTCCAGGTTGGAGACAGCGGCGTTGATCTGGTTGACGCCCTCGGCCTGCTCGCCCGAGGCGCTGGCGATTTCGCCGATGATGTCGCGCACGCGCACCACGTTCTCGACGATCTCGCTCATGGTCTGGCCGGCCTGGTTCACCAGCTCGGTGCCCACGGTCACCTTGTCCACGCTGGCGCCGATGAGGCCCTTGATCTCTTTCGCGGCCTGCGCGCTGCGCTGTGCGAGGTTGCGCACCTCGCCGGCCACCACCGCGAAGCCGCGGCCCTGTTCACCCGCGCGCGCCGCTTCCACAGCCGCGTTGAGCGCCAGGATGTTGGTCTGAAAGGCGATGCCGTCGATGACGCCGATGATGTCGTTGATCTTGCGCGAGGCCTGGTTGATCTCTTCCATGGTCGAGACGACCTGGTTCACCACCGAGCCGCCCTTTTGCGCGCTCTGGCCCGCCACGTCGGCGAGCTGGTTGGCCACGCGGGCCGAGTCGGCCGACTGCTTGATCGCCCCCGACATCTGCTCCATCGAGGCTGCGGTCTGCTGCAGGTTGCTGGCGGTCTGTTCGGTGCGCGACGACAGGTCGTTGTTGCCGGTGGAAATTTCCTTGGCCGCCACCGTGATGTTCTCGGTGCCGCGCTTGACGTCGGCCACCACGCTGACCAGGCGGTCGCGCATGGTGCCCAGGGCGCGGGTCATGGCGCCGAATTCGTCGCCGCGGTCGTTGTTCAGGGTGGCCGTCAGGTCGCCCGCAGCCATGCGCTCGGCGAAGGCCATGGTCTCGTTCAGGGGCTGGCGGATGTTGCGGATCAGGAAGAAGGCGCCCACGGCAATGGCCACGATCAGCAGGCCCAGTTGCGCGGCGGCGACCGTGATGTTGGCCGCGCGCTCCTTGGCCTGTTCCGCCTGCGCGTCCATCAGGACCTTCTTCTGCATGCGGCCGAAGTCCTGCACGGCATTGAGGTACGGCGTGACGGCGCCGTTGAAGTTGGTGCTGATCTCTTGCGCGGCGCCGGCGTAGTCCTCGGCGGCCTTGAGCTTGGTGGCCTTGCCCAGCGAGGCAAGCACGGTGGTGCGCAATTCGGCGATGCGCGCCAGGGCGGCGATTTCGGCCTCGGTCTTGGGCATGGCGTCCAGCGCCTTCTGCAGTTCCGAGATGCGGGCCGAGCCGGCGGGTATCAGGTCCTTGTACAGCGCGCTGATGTTGGGGTCGCTGGACAACGTGGACGCCTGAACCCGCGTGGTCGTGGTTTCGGTGACACCGGCCCACTCGACGGCCAGGGCCGTCTTCTCCGACAGCAGGGTGAGGGTGCGCTCGGAGGCTTCACCCATGCGGGCAGAGCGCAAGCCGGCGCTGGCGATGGTGCCCAGCAGGGCCAGGATGATGAGGGCGACGCCGGTCCAGAGCTTGGTGCCGACGGACATGTTGCGAAGGAAATTCATGGTGAAGCGGGGGTGCGACGAATCAGGCGTGGGCGATATCAGGCGCCCGCGGCCTGCCAGAAGACCCGGGCTGTCGCCGCCACTATCGGCCGTGTGCCGGGAAAACTTGATTCGATAAGACGGGTGAAACCCGCCCAGTTCCCGAGCGGGTGCGCGCGCCGGCCGGGCGGCGCGGACTCAATCGCCGCGCGCAGCGCCGTCCAGCGGCAGCGAGAGTGCGAAAGTGGTACCCGAGTCGCTGGAGTCCAGCGTCAGGCGGCCCTTGTGCACGCGCACCGTGTTCTTGCAGAAGGCCAGGCCCAGGCCGTTGCTGTGCGTGTCCGCGGTGCTGACAAAGGGCCGGAACACGCTGCGCCGCAGTTGGCGCGGAATGCCCGGGCCGCGGTCGCGGATCTCCACCACGCCCCGCCCGCCTTGCACGGCCGTGACGAGCGAGATGTCGCCCGGCGCTGGCGCGCCCTTCTGTTGGCGCAGCGCCACCAGCGCGTTGCGCAGCAGGTTGTGCACCACCTGCGTGAACAGGCGCCGCGTGCCGCGGAAGTGGAACTCGGGGCCGGGCTCCAAGACCACCGCGCGCCGCTCGCTGTCGGTGCGGAAAGGAAAGCTGTCGATCGCCTCCTGGATCATCTCGCGCGCCGCGATGCGCTCCTCGCCCCGGCGCAGCACCAGCAACTGCGCGTTCACGATCTGCGAATCGATCTGCTGGTGCAGGTTGCGCACCAGCTGCTCCAGCCGCTGGCCCGAGCGGCGCGCCGTGGCCGACTCTTCGTTGGCGCGCAAGGTTTCCACCAGCAGGCCGACGCTCGCCAGCGGCGTGCGCAGTTCGTGCGCCATCACGCCCAGGGCATTCATGGTGGCCTGCAGGCGCTGGCGGTCCTGCTGCGCCGAGGACACGCCCAGCAGCAAGCCGCACAACCAGGACAGGCCGATCATGAAGCCGTGTTCACCCGCGAGGGCGGGTGGCAGCAGGCCCGTGGCGGCGCCGAGCAGTCCGGCACCGCCGAAGGCCAGGAGCAGCATGGCGGTGGCGTAGCGCCAGTCGGTGATCACGTACATCAGCAGCGCCACCAGGCACAGGGCCAGCACGCGCGGGTCGGTACCGCCGTTGAGCAGGTACAGGCCGGCCTGCACCACCGGCCCGGCCAGGGCCAGGTACAGCAGCACGTAGGCGCGGGCCGTGGGTCGCTCGGCCACGTCATCGGGGTCGAGCAGGAACAGGGGCACGGCGCCCAGCGCGGCGACAAGGCGCAGCGCGAAGCTGTCGAAAGGCTGCGGCGCGACGAAGGTGTACACAGCCCAGGCCGAGAGGTGCACGATGAAGTAGATCAGGCCAAGGGCGACCAACCGTGCGCGCGACAGGTGCAGCACGGGTTCGCGCGGAAGCTGTAGGAGGGTCTGAAGCGGCGTGGGCAGCGAAGAAGGCGAGGAGAGGGGGGGCATGGCGAGCCGCGTGAACAGATGTGGCCGCATGCTAAGGCTCCCCCGTGTCCCCGCCAGCGGGGAAGCCCTCAGGCCGGCTGTGGGGAAACCCGGATGGATGCGCCGCCCGTTCAGCGCATCGCCACGGGCAGGTCGATCACGAAGGACGAGCCGCTGGCCACGCGCTCGAAGCGCAGTTGCCCGCGGTTGGCCTCCACGGTCTCGCGGCAGAAGGCCAGGCCCAGGCCGCTGCTGTGCGTGGTCTGCGTGCTGAAGAAGGGCTCGAAGATGAAGCGGCGCACGTGATCGGGCACGCCCGGGCCTTTGTCGCGCACGCGGATGGTGCCGCGCGCCGCGCCGGTGTCCACCTCGATCTCGATGTCCCCGCGCTCGAACGCGGCCTGGGTGCGGCGCAGCGCGTACACCGAGTTCTTCACCATGTTGTGGATCACCTGGATGAACAGGCGCTCGTTGCCCATGAAGTGGAAGTCGCCGCGCGTGTACACGCTCACGGCCTGGCGCTCGCGCTCGCTCAGGAAGGGGTAGGACTCGATCGCGTTGTGCACGAGCCGGGCGGCGTCGAGCGTCTCGTGGCCGGGCAGGATGTCGAGCAGCTGCGCGTTGACGATCTGCGAATCGATCTGGTGGTTGATGGCGCGCAGCAGCCCCTCCAGGCGATCGGCCAGGCGTGGCACGTCGGCGGGTTCGGCGTCGCGCAGGTGGTCGTTGATCAGCGCGGCGCTGGCCAGTGGCGTGCGCAGTTCGTGCGCCATCACGCCCATGGGCAGCAGGGTGGCATTGAGGCGCTGCAGCCGGTGGCTGGCCGATGACAGCGCCAGCGTGAGCGCCGAGAGCCAGGCGAAGTAGAAGGTGAGGTTGCCCTCGGTCGCGCGCCACGGGGGCAAGGCCAGTTGCGGCTCGGTCATCGAGACGAAGGCGCGCGCGGCGATGGTGCCCACCAGCAAGGTGGCGGTGGCCACGCGCCAGTCGAGCACCTGGTAGACGAGGAAGCACATCAGCGCGGTGCTGGTCATCCACACCGCGTTGCCGTGGTTCATCAGATAGAACCACTGGAAGAAGAAGGGGCCGGTGTAGGTCAGGTAGACCAGCAGGTAGATCCGGATGGCGCGGTGGCGGGTCACTTGCGCGGGCGTCCACCACAGCAGCGGCAGCGCGCCGATCGCGGCCAGCGCGCGCGCCAGCGGGCTCTCGAAGGGCTGTGGTGCGAGCTGGCTCCAGAAGCCATGGAAGGCCAGGTGGCCGACGAACAGGACGAGGCTCAGCGCCACCAGCCGCGCACGCGAGAGGTGCCGCAGCGGTTCGATGGGTTGACGAAGGAGGGCGAGCGCCCGTACGAGGAATCGGTGTCGCACAACGGGGCGCATTCTAGGGAGCGCAGCGGGGTTCGAAGCGTGAAATAAATCGGTCATGCGCGGGTCTCAAGTTCGTGCGCCAAGTGCCGATATGCTCCGATGGTCCGGACCGCGCGCGCCGCGGTCCTCCACTTCCTGAAGTAGGCCCGGCATGTTGTTTCCCTGCATGAGAGCGTCCTCGCGCATCTCCTTCATCGACGACGACCCGTCGTTCCTGGACGCCATGGTCGACGCCGTCGCCTCGGTGCGGCGCTGCGAGTTTCTGCACCACCCGGGTGATCTGGACCGCCTCTACGCCGAGCAGGAGGATCTGTTGCGGCGCGAGCAGCAGATGCTCGCGCGCATCGTGGGCGCCGAATCGCCGCTGCCCGCGGCGCTCGACTACTTCGCCTGGCCCGGGCGGCACGCCATCTTCTCGGTGCTGGTCACCGACCAGGTGATGCCGGCCGAAGACGGCGTGTCCCTCTGCGAACGCCACGGCCATTTCGGCCTGCGCCGCATCCTGCTCACCGGCGCGGCCGACGCCGACCTGGCGGTCAAGGCCTTCAACCAGGGCGCCATCGAGTCCTTCCTGCCCAAGCAGACGCGCAACCTGGGCTTCAATCTGCGCCGCGCGCTGCAAGACCAGTTTCTGCACAACTCGGCGGAGCGCGGCCGTCAACTGGCCATGCAGATGCGGCGCGAGCGCTTCGCGGCGCTCGAATCGGCCGATGTGTCCAACGCACTGATGGTGATCCTCGGCCGTGGCCGCGTGGACGAGTACCTCGTGCTCGGCGAACCCTTCGGTGTGCTGGGCCTGCGCAGCGACGGCCGGCTGAGCTGGATCCAGATCGAGACGCGCGAGGGCCTTCGCGAACTGGGCGAGTCGCTGGCCGAGTTCGGCTGGGACGCGCCGGGCATGGCCAGCGTGCGCGCGGGCGAGGCCCTGCCCAACGTGGAGCTCGTGTCTCAACTCGATGGCATTGCGCCCGCCGTCGCGCCGGTCGAGACGCTGAGCGAGGCCGAGGGCGTGCTGGCCGCCGAGTTCGTGTTCGACTGGCCCGGCACGGTGTCGTGGCGCACGCTGCCCGGGGGGGCGGCTGCGTGAGCGGCGCCGGGCTGTTCCCAAGCCGCTCGTCCCCGCAGTGCGCAGCATGAAGGGCTGTCCAATGAGCGCAAGCGCCCCCTCGGGCTTCGCCGGCCTGGACGACCTGGGTGGGCCGCTCGATGCCTTAGAGCCCCTGATGGACGCGCTCGTCGCGCGCGTGCGCGAGCGCGGGTTCTCGGGCGTGGCCTTCGTGCGGCCCGACCCGTTCGGCGCGGCCGGCGCGCGCCTGGTGCAGGCGCTGAGCAGCCCGCCGCTGCAGGCGCACGCCGACTGGATCGAGCGCGCCACGCCGCCGCGCGATCAGGCCGTGGCCCTGCTGCCGATCGAGGCCCTGGGCGAGGAGGGTGCGCGCCGCCTCGGCGGCCTGGGCTACCAGCAGGTGCTGGTGGTGCGTGTCCCCGTGCTGGGCGAGGCCTGCTGCGAGTTCTGGCTGTTCTCCACCAGCACCCACGTGCGCGAAGAACACCTGGGCGCGGCCACGCTGGATCTGCTGCGCGACTGGCCCGCCTGGCGCGAAGCGCTGCGCGCGGCGGTTTGCCCGCTCACCCCGCGCGAGCGCGAGGTGCTGCAGGCCGTGGCCGAAGGCCTCAAGGGCGCGGAGGCGCAGGAGCGCTTCGGCTACACCGAGCGCACCTTCCGCCTGCACGTGGAGAACGCCAAACGAAAAATGCGCGCGGCCAACGGCTCGCAGGCCGTGTACCGCGCACACCTCATGTGCGGGCTGTGAGGGCGGCCGGCGCCGAGGCTGGTCAACTGATGTCAAATTCTTCATAATGACATCACTTTATGACTCGCACGGAGGTGATGCCATGGCCAGAATGGGTTCACGAACGGCCAAGCCGCAGGCGGCCAGCGAACGGGTGGTGACCACGGTCCGGCTGGAGCCCGCGCTGCACGCCGAACTCGCCGCGCTGGGCGAACTGGAACACGCCAGCTTCAACCAGGTGGTGGAGGCGGGCATGCGCCATTACGTGCAGCACCGGCGCGACGTGTTGGAGCAGCGGCTGGAACGTGCCTTGAAGGCCCTGCGGGCACGGCCCAAGGGTGGCGATTTCGACGCAGCTATCGCCCGCCTGGTGGAGGCGGAAGCCACACTGGGCGACGCCGATCCCGCGCAGGGGCGTCTGGGTCAACGGTCGACCGATGCGCGGGCCAAGTCCATGAGCGACAAGGGGCTGGCCGCGCGCGTGCGTTCCCTCATGGCCGCTGGCTGAGGCATGGCTGCCGGCCCCCATTGGGACGCGGACAGCCCTGAACTGCGTGCCAATCTCAAGCGGATCTTCAAAGCCATGCGCCGGCACGCTGAGGCGCGCCATGCACTGAACGCGGCCGACATCAAGGGCTGGCATGCGGACATGATGAAGGGCCTGTCGGTGCCCGAGGCGGCCGATGTGGGTGTGAGCGAGAGCGATCTCAAGGGGGCCTTTCGAGGGCCACCGCGGTTGGCGCACGTCACCGTCACCATCGGCATCCACGAGGGCGTGGCACCAGACCGGGTGCTCGGCGAGGTCGGTGCCCTGCTGGAAAGGGTGGCCATCACGGTGGCGGTGCTGGACGAGGCGATCGGTTCGAAGGCACCCGCGCGCTTCACGCGGGACGAACTGCGCGCTGTGTGCGAACTGGCGGGGACGCTGCACGGCGAATGGGTGCGCATCCACCCCTTCGGCAATGGCAACGGACGCATGGCGAGGTTGCTCGCCAACTGGGTGTTGATGCGTTATGGCATCGAGCCGGTGCTCAGTCCCCGGCCGCGGCCCGAGGGCTTGTATGAACTGGCCGCTCGCGCGTCCATGCACGGTCGACACGACGTGATGGTGCTGTGCATCCTGTCGGAGATCGAAGCGGCGGCTGGCCGCTCCTGAAGGCTCGGGCCGGCGGGGCCCGGACGATCGATCAGAACGGCCGGCCCGACGCCGCCGCCATCTCCAGCCGCACCTTCAGCGCGCCCGTCACCAGGCCCTTGGCGTAGGCGTTCGGCGCGCTGGCCAGCAGGGCCTGCAGCTCTTCACCGGTGCAGTGCTCCACCTGGAACTCCTCGTACATGTCGAACCAGTGCGGGTGCTGCTGCTCGATCAGGCGCATTTCGTTCAGGTTGCTCATCGCCACCTCGGCCTCCAGGCGCTGGAGCATCTCCAGGGTCTCGATGGGCGGGATGCCGAGCGACGCGGGGCGCATGCCGTGGGTGGAGGGCAGGGTGGTCATATCGAGGTCCAGGTACATGGGTCACGTCCTAAAGGGCGGAGGGTCTGTCCCGGTTGTCGGTGCCTTCTTGAGGGCCCTTCACCACTGACCCTGGCACTTTTGACAGGGCAAGGGAAGAAGCATCACCGGATGCGCATTTGTTCACGCTGCAGGCGCACAAGACCGTGTTTCCCCCGCGTGCAACGCCCTGAATAAACCTTTTCGGTTCCTGTCAAGCGCGCTTGTGCCGCTCATCACCGATCTGGAACCGTGCGGCGATCTGCCCCCGATTCATCCACACGCTGACATGACATCGCAAATCAACTTCGCGTATCGTTACAAACACAAAGTGAAAAACGAATGAGCGCACTCACACCTTTTCTGCAACGGCTGCCTCAGCCCTCGTCCATCGCCTCGGCCCTGCGTTCCGAGGCGGTGTCCAAGCTGTTGCCGGTCGTGTTCCTGGCGATCGCGCTCACCGCGCTGGTCATGATGTTCGTCTGGCAGAACCAGTCGAACTACCGGCCGGTGTTCGGCGCGCGCGAGAACGTGCCATCGGCCGACATGATGTCCGTGCTGGACGCCGAAGGCATCGCCTACCGCCTGCACCCCGACACGGGTCAGGTGCTGGTGTCCGAGTCGAACCTGGGCCGCGCGCGCATGCTGCTGGCCGCGCGCGGCGTGGTGGCCCGCCTGCCCGACGGCCTGGAGCTCATGGACAAGAGCGACCCGCTGGGCGTGACGCAGTTCGTGCAGGACGTGCGCTTTCGCCGTGGCCTGGAGGGCGAGCTGGTGCAGAGCATCACCGCGCTGGAGCCGGTCAAGAGCGCGCGCGTGCACCTGTCGATCGCGCGCTCCTCCACCTTCGTGCTCAACGCCACCGAGGCCAGCTCGGCCTCCGTGGTGGTGCACCTGCACCCCGGCCGCGAGCTCGAGGCCGAGCAGATCGCCTCCATCATCAAGCTCGTCTCGGGCAGCGTGTCCAACCTGGCGGCCGACCGTGTGACGGTGGTGGACCAGGCCGGGCGGCTGCTCTCCAGCCGCGTCGACATCAAGGCCGGCCTGGACTCCGCCGGCTTCGCGAACGAGGCGCAGCGCAAGGCGCAGGAAGCGCTGCTGCGCAACGCCCACCAGTTGCTGCAGCCCGTGCTGGGCGTGAACAACTACAACGTCAGCGCCTCCGTCGAGCTGCACCAGGACAACGTGAAGGAAACGCAGGAGCGCTACGAGGGCGACCCGCGCATCACCAGCGAAGCCTCGCGCGAGGAAATGAACCGCCAGCCGCAGGCCCTGGGCATTCCCGGCTCGCTGAGCAACCGCCCGGCCAACCCGCCGCCGGACGAGGAAGACAAGCCCGGCACCGCCGAGCGCAGCGCCGCCACGCGCCAGTACGCCTACGACCGCAGCGTCACCACCATCGAACGCGCGCGCGGCCAGGTGAAGAAGATCAGCGTGGCCGTGGTGCTGAACAACGCCGCGGCGCCCGCCGGCGCCACCGCCTGGGCGCCGGCCGAGATCGCGCGCATGGAGCAGGTGCTGCGCGGCGGCCTGGGCATCGACACCGCGCGCGGTGATCAGCTCGTGGTCTCGGCCATGGCTTTCCCCACGCCGCCCGCGGCCGTGGCCTGGTACGCCGAGCCGCAATCCATCTTCACCATGACCGGCTGGGCGCTGAGCGCCGTCGGCGCGCTGCTGGCCTACCTGCTGATCGCGCGCCCGCTGATCCGCCGCTTCACGCGCGCCGCCGCGCCGCCGCGCGAGGTGGGCACCTCCGAGCTGGTGGCACTGGGCCCGCGCGACGGCGAGGGCGCCGCCGTGGTGGCCGGGGCGCTGCCCGCCGGCGCCGTGGCCGCGCTGCCGCAGCCCGCCAGAGACCAGAACAAGCGCGACTCCATGGGCTCGCTGCTGGAGAACTACAACCTGCCGCCGCCGGGTTCGCCGGTGGACGTGCTCGTCGATCACCTGAGGGATCTCGCGACCAAGGAGCCCGAGCGCGTGGCCGAGGTCGTCAAACAATGGGTGCAGAAAAATGGCCACCAGCCTGCCTGAGTCCGGCGCCGAAGCGCCCGCCATGTCCACCGTCGATCAGGCCGCCATCGTGCTGCTGAGCATGGGCGAGGAGCCCGCCGCCGCCGTGCTGCGCTGCCTGGGGCGCGAGGAGTTGCTGCTGGTGACGCAGGCCATGTCGGCCATGAGCGGCATCAAGGTCGACGCCGCGCGCGGCGCGCTGCAGCGCTTCTTCGACGACTACCGCGAGCAGAGCGGCCTGCACGGCGCCTCGCGCACCTTCCTGAAGAACTCGCTCGACCTCGCGCTGGGCAGCAGCATCAGCAGCAGCGTGCTCACGCGCATCTACGGCGACGCCATCCGCCCCAAGATGGCGCGCCTGCAGTGGGCCTCGCCGCGCTGGGTGGCCGACCGCATCGCGCAGGAACACGTGCACATGCAGGCCGTGTTCCTGGCTTTCCTGCCGCCGGCCATGGCCAGCGAGGTCATCGCCAGCCTGCCCGAGGACGGGCGCGACGAGCTCATCGTGCGCGTGGCGCAACTGGGCCACGTGGAACACCGCCTGCTGCAGGAGGTGGAGGTGCTGGCCGACGCCTGCCTGCAGAGCCTGGAGACGCAGAGCGCCACCATCGAAGGCGTCAAGCACGCGGCCGACATCCTCAACCGCC
Organism: Hydrogenophaga intermedia; assembly: GCF_000723405.1. Taxonomy (GTDB): domain Bacteria; phylum Pseudomonadota; class Gammaproteobacteria; order Burkholderiales; family Burkholderiaceae_C; genus Hydrogenophaga; species Hydrogenophaga intermedia. Next base: position 30,931 of record NZ_CCAE010000009.1, read on the forward strand.
TGCCCGGCGACAAGGCCCGCATGGTGGAGCAACTGCGCGAGCGCGACGCCACCGTGGCCGGCCAGATCGAGCGCAGCATGTACGACTTCTTCATCCTCTCGCGCCAGAGCGAGGAAGTGCTGCTGCGCATCCTCGAGGTGGTGCCCATGGACGAGTGGGCCATCGCGCTCAAGGGCGGCGACAGCGACGTGCGCCGCGCCCTCATGGCCTGCATGCCGCAGCGCCAGGTCAAGACCTTCCAGGACGCGATCCGCCGCACCGGCCCGGTGGCCGCGCGCCGCGTGGAAGAGGCGCGCGCCACCATCATGCGCGAGGTGAAGGCACTGGCCGATGCCGGCACGATCGCGGTGCAGCTCTACGCAGAGGCGACGGTGGAATGAGCACGGCTTTCCGCACCTACCGCTTTCCGCCGCTGGCAGATCGCGAGATCGCCGAGGCCCTGTCCGCCCAAGGCACGCCCGAGGCCCTGCAGGCCGCGCTGGCCGACGGCTACTCGCGTGGCGCCGAGCGCGGTTACGAGGAAGGTTTCGACAAGGGCCTGATCGAAGGTCGCGCCGTGGGCGAAACGCAAGGCCGCGAGCGCGGCGTGGCCGAGGGCCGCGCCGAGGGCGAGGCGCAGATCCTCGCGCGCTGGGAGCGCGTGGCCGCGCCCATGCAGGCCGCCATCGACGCGCTGCGCCAGGTGCAGACCGACTACCAGGCCGCGCTGCGCCGCGAGATGGTGGAACTGGTGGAGCGCGTGGCGCGCCAGGTAATCCGCGCCGAGCTCACGCTCAACCCCACGCAGATTCTGAAGCTGGTGGAAGAGACCTTGCAGAGCATGCCCCCCGCCGTGAGCGCGGTGGAGGTCTTCCTGAACAACGAGGACCTGCGCGCGATCCAGGCCATCGAGGGCGCGAACACGCGCGACTGGAACCTCATCGCCGACCCCGCGCTGCAAGCCGGCGAGTGCCGCGTGCAGGTGGCCGGTTTCGAGGCCGACGCCGGTTGCCGCCAGCGCCTGCAGGCTTGCATGGGCCAGGTGGCCGCGCAGTTGCTCGGCGCGGAAGAGCCTGCGAACGCGCCGGGCGATGGGTCTCACGGCTTCGCCTCTCCAGTCGATGCATCGGCCATCGCCGCCACCGTGACCGAGGCCGCCGCGTGATCGCCGAGCAGCTGCGCCGCATCGCCGTGCCCCAGGTGTCGGTCTCGACACCCACGGGCCGCCTGGTCAGCGCCACCGGCCCGCTGCTGCAGGTGCGCGGCGTGCGCCTGCACGTGGGCCAGCGCTGCCGCATCGAATCGGCGCTGGGCGCGGACATCGAGGCCCAGGTGGTGGGCTTCAAGGACGAGGCCGCGCAGCTCATGGCCTTCAAGCGCACCGAAGGCCTGGCCGCCGGCGCGCGCGTGCTGCCGCTGCCGGCCACCGGCAACATCCTCATCGGCGACGCCTGGCTGGGCCGCGTGGGCAACGGCCTGGGCGAGCCAATGGACGGGCGCGGCCGCCTCACCGGCGAGCACCTGCTGCCCAGCGCGCCGCCCTGGGTGGACCCGCTGCGCAAGCGCCCGGTCGAGGGCGTCATCGACGTCGGCGTGCGCGCCATCAACGGCCTGCTGACCCTGGGCCGCGGCCAGCGCGTGGGCCTGATGGCCGGCTCCGGCGTGGGCAAGAGCGTGTTGCTGGGCCTGATCACGCGCCAGACCGTGGCCGACGTCATCGTCGTCGGCCTGATCGGCGAGCGCAGCCGCGAGGTGCGCGAGTTCATCGACCTCTCGCTTGGCGAAGAAGGTCTGCGCCGCGCCGTGGTGGTGGTGGCGCCGGCCGACGAGTCGCCCCTGATGCGCCTGCGCGCCACCGAGCTGTGCCACACCATCGCCGCGCACTACCGCGACCAGGGGCGCCATGTGCTGCTGCTGGTGGATTCGCTCACGCGCTACGCCATGGCGCAGCGCGAGGTGGCGCTCTCGCTCGGCGAGCCGCCGGCCACGCGCGGCTATCCACCGTCCGTGTTCAGCGCGCTGCCGCAACTGGTGGAAAGCGCCGGCAACGGCAGCGGCGACGGCTCCATGAGCGCCATCTACACCGTGCTCGCCGAAGGCGACGACCAACAGGACCCGGTGGTGGACACCGCGCGCGCCATCCTGGACGGGCACATCGTGCTCTCGCGCGCGCTGGCCGAGCGCGGGCACTACCCGGCCATCGACGTCGGCCAATCCATCAGCCGCTGCATGAGCCTGGTGACCGACGCCGACCAGCAGCGCATCGCGCGCGAAGTGAAGGCCCTGCTGGCGCGCTACCAGCAGGTGCGCGAGTTGCTGCCCCTGGGCGCCTACGTGCAGGGCGCCGACCCGCTGAGCGACCGCGCCGTGGCGCTGTGGCCGCGCATCGAGGCCTTCCTGCACCAGGGCACCAAGGAATCCGCGCCGATGGGCGATTGCCTGCAGCGCCTGAAGGAGATCGTTGAATGAGCGTCCCCAACGGGCCGAGCGCCCTGCAACAGGTGGTGCAACTGCGCGAGCGCGAGCAAGAGCGCGTGGGCGCCGTGCTGGCCGAGCAGGAACGCACGCGCCAGCGCTTCGTCACCAGCATTTCCCAGTTGGGCGATCTGATGGACCAGGCCGGCGCCACCGGCGCGCTCTCGCCCACGCTGGCCGCCAACCTGGGCGCCTACAAGCTCAGCGTGCTCGACCTGGCCGACCGCCACCGCACGGCCCTGGCCCAGCACGAATCGCAAATGGACCAGACCCGCCTGGCGCTGCACGAGGCCTTCCGCCGCCGCGAGGCGGTGGCGCAACTGCACGAACGCCGCCTGGAAGAAGGTGAGCGCGCGCTTCACGTGGCCGAGCGAAAACGCACCGACGACATCGCCCAGACCGTGTGGCTGAGGGGGCGCTCGTGAAAAAGTCCCGCGCCCCGCTTCAGAAAAGCCGCGCCACGGTCGCCTTGCACTTCGGAGGCGGCGTCCGTGACCGCCTGACCCCTCTGGAGTAACACCATGGACTTCGACCCGACCACGACCGCCACCCAACTGGCCACGCTGATGGTGCAAGGCCCGCAGCAGCAGATCGACCGCGAGTCGCAACTGGCCAAGGCCACGCAGGCCGGCCTGGAAAAGCTGCGCTCGGCGCTCTCCAACTTCAACACCGCCGTGAGCGGCCTGGCCGGCGCCACCGGCGGCCTGAAGAAGAACGCCGCCACGCTCACCGGCACCGGGGCCACCGCCTCGGCCAGCGCGAGCGCGCAGCCCGGCTCGTACAGCTTCTTCGTCGAACAACTGGCCTCCACGCACCAGGTGGCCTTCGCCGACTTGCCGGCCGTGCCCGTGGCCCTGGGCGGCCCCTTGGTGGTGCAGCGCGCCGACGGCTCGTCGTTCAACGTCAACCTGCTCGCCGCCGACCAGGACGGCGATGGCAACCTCAGCGCCACCGAAATCGCGCGCGCCATCAACCAGTCCCCCGGCAACGAAGGCAAGGTGACCGCGCAGGTGGCCAACACCGCCTCCGGTTCGCAGCTCATCCTGTCCTCGGGCCTGAGCGGTGCCGACGGTGCGATCACGCTCGACGCCTCGGGCCTTCCCGACAGCGCGCTCAAGACCGCGCTGGGCGGCGCACCCACGGAACTGGCCGCCGCGCGCAACGCGGTGTTCTGGCTGGGCGACCAGGGCAGTGGTCTGCGTGTCGAGCAGGGCAGCAACAGCTACACCGGCATCGCGGGCGTGGACGTGAGCTTCACCAAGGCCCAGACCGCGGGCGACGCGCCGATCCAGCTCGACGTGGCCGCCGACAAGGCCGGCACCGAAGAGAGCGTGCGCAAGTTCGTCAACGCCTACAACGCGCTGCAGAACGAACTCAACAACCTCACCAAGACCAGTGAGGACGCCGCCTCGCGCGGCGCCTTCTCCACCGATGCGGGCGTGCGCAACCTGCGCAACCGCCTCAACGACCTGATCCGCCAGGACTTCGGCGGCCTGCGCATCAGCGACCTCGGCATCAGCAGCGATCGCCAGGGCCAGCTCACACTGGACACCACGCGCCTGAACAAAACCCTGGCCGCCAACCCCGAGGCACTGGACACCGTGTTCGGCTCGTCCGCGCTGGGCAAGCGCTCGGGCGTGTTCGGCGCGGTGGCCGACCATTTGGACAGCTGGACGAAGTCCGGCACGGGCCAGCTCGCCCGGCGCCTGGACAACGTGCAGGTCCAGCAGAAAGGCCTGACCCAGCGCCAGGAGCGCCTGGACGAGACCTTCGACGTGAACTACCAGCGCTACCTGCTGCAGTTCAGCCAGTTGCAGACCGTGCTGGGCCAGATGAACCAGACCTCCGGGCTGTTCAGCCAGCTCGGCGCCTGACACACGCAAGAGGACCCCATTGAGCTACGACGCATACCAGAGCTACCAGGCCGTTGACCTGGGCGCGCAGACGGCGAAGGCCTCACCGCTGGAGCTGGTGCTGATCCTGATGAACGGGCTGCTCGACGAGCTGGCCCGCGCGCGGGCGCACATCGAACACGCGCGCTTCGAGGCCAAGGCCAACAGCCTGAACCGCAGCGTCGCCATGCTCAATGGCCTGTCCAGCGCGCTGGACACCGACTCGGCCAGCGAGGTGGTGGAACAGCTCGCCGAGCTGTACGACTACTGCGCGCGCCGCATCCACGAAGCGGGCATCCGCATGGACGTGGCGCTGCTCGACGAGGCCGTGCGCCTGCTCGGCACCGTGCGCGAAGGCTGGGAGGGGGTGCGCGATGCCAACGGATGAACGCACCCGCCTGATCGACCTGGCCGGGCGCCTGCACGAGCGCACCCAGGCCGGTGACGTGCGCGCGCTGGCCGCGCTGGACCTTGAGGTTGGCGCGCTGCTGCGCGGCATCGCCGCCGCGGGTGCGCAGGGCGCGAGCGAGCGCGCCGCCATCGGCCTGCTGCAGCGGGCGCACCAGCGCGCGCTGGCCCTGGTGCAGCGCGAACACGACGCGGCGCAGGCGCAGTTGCGCGACCTGTGCGCGCACCGCGGGGGGCGCGACGCCTACGCCGCCGCCGAACTCCTGGGAGACCCGAGATGAACGCCACCCTGGCCCTGCACGCCGCCGCCCCCACCACCGCCTCCATCACCACTTCCGTCACGCCCGTGGCCGACGCGGTGTTGGCGCCCGGCGCGAGCGACGCCGCGCACCCCTTGTTCTCCTTGATGCTGGGCCAAGCGCCCGCAGAGGACGCCGAGTCCGCCGACACCCCGGAAGCGGCGGATGCCGCGATCGCGCCCTGGCTGATGGCGCTGGACTCGCAGCAGGCGCCCGCGCTGCCGTTCACGCAACCCTTCTCGCGCCTGCTGGGCGCCGCCGCACGCGAAGCGGCGCCCGAGGGCGCGCCGGCCGAGGCCGGGGCCGACATCGCCACGCCCTCACCCATCGGCCACGTGTCCGCCGCGCCGGCGAGCGCCCCGGACACGGCCCAGGTCCGCTCGGCCTCGGTGCCCGCCGTCGCCGCGCCGGTCGCGGACGGCGTCGCTGGCGCGGACCCCGCTCCCGCGCCGGACAACGCCCGGCAGCGCGCGTCCGCCGATGCCGCCGCGCGCGCGCTCCCGGCCGAGGCCTTGTCCGCCGCCATGGTGCCGCGCCCCGCGCGCGAGGCCGGCGTGTCGCTGGACGGCTTCGCGACCGTACTCAACGCCAATCCGGGTTCTTCCGCCTCGTCCGCCAGCGACCCCGTCGTGCGCCTGGACGCCCAACGCAGCGAACTCTGGCAGCGCCCGCTCGCCCAGGCGCTCGGCGATCGCGTGCAGTGGCAGTCCACGCAGGGCATCGACCAGGCGCGCATTCGCCTGGACCCGCCCGCGCTCGGCCGCATCGAGATCGTGGTGCGCCAGGAGGGCGCGCAACTGCAGGTGCAACTCACGGCCTCCAGCCCCGAAGTGGCGCGGCAACTGCAGCACATGGGCGACGGACTGCGCCAGGAACTGGGCCAGCGCCAGGGCCAGAGCGTGCAGGTGCAGGTGCAGCCCCACGACGGCGGCGCGCAGGCCGACGCGCGCGGCCAGCAGCGCCAGGGTCAGACCGGCCGCGACGAGGCCGACCCCGGCCAGGCCCTGCGCGGCGAACACGACCCGTCGCGCCGCTTCACGCTGGCCTGACCCCAACGCTTCAACGAGCCACCGACATGAGCAAGAAACTCTGGATATCCCTCGCCGCCGGCGCCTTCGTCCTGCTGGGCGCCGGCAGCGGCTTCGCGGCCTGGCACTTCATGGGCAACAAGCCGGCGACCGAGCAGGCCGCGCCCGAGATCGACACGCGCGAGTACCGCTACGTCTCGCTCGACAAGGTCATCGTCATGCTGCGCGCGCGCGAAGGTGGCCCGCTGAGCAACTACATGGCGGTGGACCTGGTGTTCAAGACGCCGGTGAAGGAAGAGGCCATGGCCAAGCAGCAACTGCCCAAGCTGCGCAGCCTGGCCGTGGCTGCGCTGTCCGAGCTCACGCTGGAGCGCGCCAGCATGCTCAGCATCCCCGAGCTCACCGACTTCCTGCAGAAGGCCTACGGCGAGAGCTTCAGCCGCGAATCGCGCGAGGCGCCGTTCGCCGAGGTGATGGTTGGCCGTCTCGTCATCGAGTGACACCATGCACAGCGGCTACGGTGAGATGAGCAGCCTGGCCGCGGCGGAGACCTCCGCCGCGCTGGAGCAGCGCCGCCTCGTCGAGCACACGCCGCTGGTGCGCCGCGCGGTGGCCCAGCTCGCCTCGCAGGCGGGCGGTGCCATGGACCGCGACGACATGCTGCAGATCGGCCTGATGGGCCTGCTGGAGGCCCTGCGCCGCTACGGCGAGCCCGATGAACGTTTCCCCGGCTACGCCGCGCAGCGCATCCGCGGCGCCATCCTCGACGAACTGCGCCGCCAGGACTGGCGCCCGCGCACCGTGCGCCAGGAAGGCAACCGCCTGCGCGACGCCATCCGCGAACTCACGCGCCGCCTGGGCCACGAGCCGTCCGAGGCCGAGGTGATGCAGCACCTGGGCGTGAGCGCCGAGGACTACCTCGCCCACGAACAGCACATCAATGCCGAGACCATGGCCAGCTTCGACGAGCTGGTCGAGGAACTGGCGCTCACGCCCTCGGCCGCGCGCACGCCCGAGGCCGAGCTGATGCAGCGGCGCGCGCTGGAGCAGGCCCTGGCTTGCCTGAACGAGAAGGAGCAGCACGTGGTGCAGCTCTATTACGAGGCGGAGTTGAGCCTCAAGGAAATCGGCGCCGTCATGGGCCTCACCGAGGCCCGCGTCTGCCAGATCAACAAGAGCGCGCTGCAGAAGATGCGCGGCGCGATGTCACCCGAATAAATCACCACAGGCCGTCACCATGCAGTTCTTCCTCGGCGTCATCATCGTTTTTCTCTGTGTCTTCGGTGGCTTCCTGCTGCACGGCGGCGACATGGGCGTGGTCTGGCAACCGGTCGAACTGCTCATCATCGGCGGCGCCGCCGCTGGCGCCATCGTCATCGGCAACCCGCGCCACGTGCTGGCCGAGATGGGCGTGCAGGTGCGCAAGCTGGTGTCGCGCCGCAAGCGCGGCGAGGAGTACCAGCGCCAGCTCATGCTGCTGATGTACGAGCTGCTGCAGACCGCCAAGAACGGCCTCAAGGCGCTCGACGCGCACGTGGAAGAGCCGCACAAGAGCCCGCTGTTCCAGCGCTACCCCATGGTGCTGGACGAGCCCAAGCTCATGCACTTCATCGTCGACAACTTCCGCGTCATGGCCATGGGCAAGATCACGGCGCACGAAATGGAAGGCGTGCTGGAGCAGGAGCTGGAAGCGATCCACGAGGAGCTGACGCAACCCTCCAAGTCGCTGCACAAGGTGGCCGAGGCCATGCCGGGCTTCGGCATCATCGCGGCGGTGCTGGGCATCGTGATGGCCATGAACTCGGTGGCCGATGGGGCCAGCGCGGGCGAGATCTCCACCAAGGTGGCCGCCGCGATGGTGGGTACCTTCATCGGCATCTTCCTGTGCTACGCGGTGCTCGACCCGATCAGCAACATGATGAAGCAGATCGTCAAGGAAGAGATGAGCGACATGGAAGCCGTGAAGGTGGTGCTGGTGTCGCACCTCTCGGGCAAGCCCGAGCTCGTGTCCATCGACGCGGGCCGTCGCCTCATCCAGATCAACATCAAGCCCAGCTTCGCGCAGCTGGAGACCTGGGTGAACCAGCTCGAGGAGAGCCCGAGTGTCTAAGGCAGAACACGGAACCATCGTCAAGCGCGTCTCGCGCCGCCACGAGGAAGAGGACCATGGCGGCAGCTGGAAGGTGGCCTTCGCCGACTTCACGCTCGCCCTCATGTGCCTGTTCCTGGTGCTGTGGGTGCTGGCCGCGCGCGACAAGGAAGAGGCGACGCGCGCGCTGGAAAGCGGCGGTGGCGCGGTGATGGCGGAAATCTCGGGCGCCAAGATCCCGGCCGAGGGCGGCCCGCGCGGCAGCCTGATCGACCGCAAGCCCATGCCGCGCAAGGGCGAGGGCGAAGGCCCCGACGCCATCCGCACCGTGCCGGGCCTCTTGAACCCCACCCCGCTGCGCGCGCGCTACGACACGCCCGAGCAGATGGCCGAGCTGGCCGCGCTGCTGGCCCGCCTGAGCCTGGAGGCCGGGCTGAGCGCCAACCTGCAGACCTTCGTCACGCCGCACGGGCTGCGCATCATGCTGCACGACACCGACAAGGAAGGCATGTTCCAGCTCGGCAGCGCCGTGCCCAGCGCGCGCTTCGCGGACATGCTGCACCGCATGGGCCCGCTGCTGGCGAAGATCCAGAACCCCATCCTCATCGTCGGCCACACCGACGCCTCGCCCTACGCGAGCAAGGACCCGTTCGGCCAATCCAACGCGCGCCTCTCCACCGAGCGCGCGGGCGCGGCGCGTTCGCACCTGCTGCGCGGGGGCATGCCCGACGAATCGGTGCTGCAGGTGGTGGGCATGGCCGAGCGCGCGCCGGTGCTGCCCGACCAACCGCTGGCCAGCGTCAACCGCCGCATCGAGGTGATGGTGCTGACCCTGGACCAGGCACAGGCCATGACGGCGATGTTCGGCCGCCCCACGCAGGCCGAGCCCCTGCTGCCTGGCCTGCAGGCCGAAACACCCGCGCGCGACGTGCTGGCCGCGCTGCGCGAGTCGGTGGTGGCGGCGGGCCGCCAGTTGCCCGGCTTCGACCGCGCGCTCGCGCCGTCGGCCGAGCCCACCCTCACGCGCTGATCCGGGAGCGCAACATGCAGACACGAAGCACACGAGGCGATCGAATGAGAGTGAATTCCCCCGCGGGTACAAGCCCCCTGGTGCCGGTGCGCGCCCCGCAGGCCGCCCCCGACGCCGCCGCGACGGGCGAGGCGGCTCCGGCCGCGCTGCAGTCCGGCGTGCTGGGTCCGGCCATGGACGCCTTGCGCGAGATGCCCGAGATCGACGAGGCCCGCGTGGCGCAACTGCGCGAGGCCTACCAGCGCGGCGAACTGAAGTTCGACGCCGGCAAGCTCGCCGCGCTGATCCAGCGCTACCACGGGGACGGCCGATGATCTCCGCCGCCGAAGCACTGACCTTGCTCGACGGCCTGCGCCAGGAGCGCGACGGCTTCGCGCGCATGCGCGATCTGCTGGAGGCCCACTTCGAGGCCGCGGTGCGGCACGACAGCGAACGCGTGCGGGTGGCCGCCGAGCGCATCACCGTGCTCACCGAGCGGCTGGACACGTTGTGCAGCGAGCGCCAGCAGCGCGTGTTGCGCCTCACCGGCGGCGCCACACGCGACGCGCACGAGGCGCTGGCCTTGCGCCTGACCGCCAAGGCCGCCGACCTGCTGCGCGAGCAGATGCGCGAGCTGCAGACCCTGGTGGGCGAGTGCAAGCGCCTGAACGTGCGCAACTGCGAGCTGGTGGTGGGCCAGCAGGAAATCATGGCCCGCGTGCTCAGCAACGACGGCCAGGGCACCTATGCGCCTGCCTGACTTTCCCTCCACGTCCGGCGCGTTCGCGCCACCGCCGCTGCCGGTGCGCGCCGCCGCGGGTGGGCCCGTGGGCGGCTTCGGCGCGCTCATGGGCTCGGTGCGGCAAGAGGTGCAGCGCTTCATCGAAAGCGGCAGCGGCGCCGCCATGAACCCGCTGGGTGGCCTGTCGCCGCAGGCCGCGTGGCGGCGCGCGCAGCAGGCCTCGGGCCAAGCGGCTTCGCCGGCCACGCCACGCGCGGACGCGGTGGCGCCCTTCGAGGGCGCGAGCCGCGAGGATCAACGCGCCTTCCTCGACCGCATCGCGCCCATGGCGCAGCGCGCCGCCGAGCGCCTGGGCGTGGCGCCCGAACTCGTGGCGGCGCACGCGGCCCTCGAATCGGGCTGGGGCCAGCGCCCGCTGACGGCGGCCGACGGCCGCAGCACGCACAACCTGTTCGGCATCAAGGCGGGTGGCGCCTGGCGCGGCGCGGCCACCGAGGCGCTCACCACCGAATACGAGGGTGGGCAAGCGCAGAAGACCACGCAGTCCTTCCGCCACTACGACAACCTGGACCAGGCCTTCGGCGACTACGCCAGCCTGCTGCGCAACAGCCCGCGCTACCAGGATGCCCTGCACGTGGGTGGCGACGCCCGCGCCTTCGCCACGGCCCTGGCGCGCGGCGGCTACGCCACCGACCCCGCCTACGCCGACAAGCTCACCGCCGTGGCGCGGCAGATCCAGGGCGCGCGATGAGGCCTCAGTTCAGCGGTTCGACCTCGTCCGGGCCGGTCACGCGCGCCTCGATCGTGCGGCCCGACGCCGCGTTGCGCACGCGCACCGTGTCGCCTCGCTTGCCGTTGCCCAGGCTTTCGCCGGCGGTCTCCACCGCGATGGCCTTGCCATGGCGCGCGACGATGCGCACCGGCTGGCCGCGCCGCACCAGCACCGGCTCGTGCAACAGCCTGGCCTGCAGCAGCGTGCCCTCGCGCAGCTTGCGCCGGGGCGTGAAGCCCTCGATCAGGTCCAGCCGGCCGATGGCCTCGGGCGTGGTGCCCAGTTCGCGCTCCTCCAGCCGCAGGTTCTTGTCGGACAGCGTGGCGCCGGCCTCGATGTCCTGCGCCGCCACCAGCACCCGCGCGCTCAGCGTCGCGCGGGCGATCACCGTCTCGCGCCACACGTCGCCGCAGCGCAGCTCCAGCTTCATGCGCCGGGGCGTTCGCGCCTCGACCACCACCACCTCGGGCGGCTTGTCACACTTTGGTTCGTTTTCCGGCGCCGACACCACGTCCACCTCCACTCGGGTGTCGCTCCAGCCCCGCACGTCGGCGTGTTCACGCCAGTGCGATTCGACGGTTTTTAAAATTCGCGGATCATTGTTGGCGCAGAATGCAATTAGTGGTGAAGCCACCAGCGACGCGAACAACAGCAAAGAGAAAGGAAGGCTCATGGCAATCGACTTCGGACAGGTCATCAGCGGCCACGCGCAGGCATTGAAGCTGCGCGGGCAGCGCGCCGAGATCATCGCAGCCAATCTGGCCCATGTGAACACGCCGGGTTATCAGGCGCGCGACATCGACTTCAGCGCGCGCTACGAGTCCGCTCTGGCCAGCCGCGACGAAGGCCTCGGGCTCGAGCTCGACGGTGACACGCTGATGTACCGCGTGCCGCACCACCCCTCGGGCGACGCCAACACGGTGGAGCTGGGCGTGGAGCAGGCCGCCTTCGCGCAGAACGCCACGGGCTTCCAGACCAGCCTGACCTTTCTGCAAATGAAACTCAAGGGCCTTGCGCAGGCCATCCAGGGGCAGTGAGCATGGCCTTCGACAGCATCGCCGCCATCGCCGGCTCGGGCATGAACGCCCAGACCGTGCGCCTGAACACCATCGCCAGCAACCTGGCCAACGCCCAGTCCGCCGCCGGCTCCGAAGACGGCGTCTACCGGGCGCGCAAGCCGGTCTTCGCCGCCCTGATGGACGAGGGCACGGGCGCCGGCTCGCAGGTGCAGGTGCTCGACGTGGTGGAAAGCGACGAGCCCGTCCGCAAAGTGCACGAGCCCGAGCACCCGCTGGCCAACGCCGACGGCGACGTGTTCTATTCCAACGTGAACCCGGTGGCCGAGATGACCGACATGATGTCCGCCTCGCGCGCCTTCGAAACCAGCGTGGAGGTGCTCACCCGCACCCGCCAGATGCAGATGGCCGTGCTGCGGCTCGGGGAGGCTTGAGCATGATCGACACCACCATGAACACCACCGGTGCGGGCACCGGCGCCTCGGGCGACGGCGTGGCCCAGAACGGCATGTCGGTGCCGCAGGACATGTTCATCCGCCTGCTGGTGGCGCAGGTGCGCAACCAGGACCCGCTGGAACCCAAGGACCCGAGCGAGTTCGTCTCGCAGCTCGCCACGCTGTCGCAGACCGAGGCGCTGCAGACCCTGGTGAGCCAGAACAACGGCACCGCCGCCATGCTCGACAGCATGCAGGTGCTGAGCCTGGGCGGCCAGGTCGGCAACACCGTTGCCGTTCGCACTTCGCAAGTGAGTATCGAAGGGAAGCCAGTTTCTGGATCCTTCGTGCTCGACGCCTCCACCCAGACCGCCGCCGTGGTGCTCACCGGGGCCGACGGCAACAAGCACCGCGTCGAGCTGGGCCCGCGCTCGGCCGGGCCGGTGGACTTCACGGTGGACCCGGCCGCGCTGGGCCTGCCCGACGGGAAATACACGATCGCCGTGGACGCGGGCGAGGGCATCACGCCCCCGGGCATCGACGTGCGTGGCGTGCTCACCGGCATCCGCCTCTCGCCCACGGGTGGCGTGCAGATGAAGGTCACCGGCATCGGCGAAGTCACCCCGGCCGACGTCACCGGCTTCTTCGGTCGCGAGACCGCTTCTTCCTCCAACGGTTAACGATTCAAGAAGGAACGCAGCATGAGCATGGAAATCGCACTTTCCGGGGTGAAGGCCATCAACGCCGAACTCGAGACCATTTCGAACAACATCGCCAACGCGGGCACCTACGGCTTCAAGTCCAGCCGCACCAACTTCGCGTCCATGTACGCCGACACCTCGCCCATGGGCGTGGAGGCGTCCTCGCGCACCCAGTCGATCGGCATCGGCGGTGGCACGCTCAACACCGGCCGCGGCATGGACGTGGCCATCAAGGGCAAGGGCTTCTTCGCGGTGAAGGAGCCTTCGGGCCAGACCCTGTTCACGCGCGTGGGCATCTTCCAGGCCGACCGCGAGGGCTACGTCACCGACAGCTTCGGCCGCCGCCTGCAGGGCTACGGCGTGGTGCCCGGCACCGACGTGATGGGCCCCATGGGCGACATCCAGGTGAGCAAGGAGCAACTGCCGGCCGTGGCCAGCTCGCGCCTGGACTACGTGGCCAACCTCTCCGGCGACTGGACCACGCCCACCGTGGTGCCCTTCGACCCGGCCGAGCCGCTGAGCTACAACGGCTCGAACGTCTCGGTGGTGTACGACTCGCTGGGCTCGCAGCACACGCTCACGCAGTACTTCGTGCGCAGCGGCCCGAACGAGGTGACGGTGCACTACGGCTTCGACGGCGCGCCCATGGCCGCCGGCACCGAGACCGTGCTGCAGTTCGGCACCGACGGCCGCCTGACGCTGCCCGCCGGCCCCGTGGCCAAGGCACTGCCCCTGCCCGCCACGGTGGACCCGATCACCCTGAACGTGAACTACACCGGCACGACGCAGTACGCGGGCCAGACCACCACCACGGTGAACGACGCCGACGGCAACTCCTCGGGCGCCTTCCTGTCGGTGAGCATCGACGAGGACGGCGCGGTGCTCGCGCAGTACAGCAACGGCGAACGCCAGCGCATCGGCACCGTGGCCCTGGCCAACTTCCCCAACGAAGACGCGCTGGCCAACGTGAGCGACACGAGCTGGACCATCACCAACGCCAGCGGCGAACCGCTGTACGACGCGCCGGGCGTGGGCCAGGCGGGCTCGCTGGTGGCCGGCGCGCTGGAACAGTCCAACGTGGAGATGACCTCCGAGCTGGTGAGCCTGATGACCTCGCAGCGCAACTACCAGGCCAACACCAAGGTGTTCCAGACGCAGAACCAGATCATGCAGTCCTTGATGCAAGCCATCTAGTGAAACACCCCCGCCGCGCTTCGCGCGACCCCCTCGAGGGGGCGACACCTGCGGCCCGGCAAAGCCGGTTCCGCGGTGTCCCTGGGGCCGACCCTTGCGCATCAGGAGGACTTGAATGGATGCATTGATCTACACCGTCATGAGCGGCGCCGAGCGCTCGCTGCGCGAGCAGCAGGTGCGCGCCAACAACCTGGCCAACGCCGACACGCCGGGCTTTCGCGCGGACAAGAGCTTCGCCACCGCGATGCGCACGCCGGGCTACGGCTACGACGCGCGCCACATGAGCGAGCTCAGCGCCAACGGCATCAGCGAACGCGCCGGCGCCATCCGCCAGACCGGCCGCGACCTGGACGTGGCCGTCACCGGTGACGGCTACTTCACGGTTCAGAACGCGGGTGGTGAGGCCTACACGCGCGCCGGCAGCATCGCCATCGACGCCGAGGGCACGCTCACGGTGAACGGCCGCGCCCTGCTCGGCGAGGGCGGTCCCATCGTGCTGCCGCCATACACGGCGGTGCAGATCGGCGCCGACGGCACGGTGTCCGTGCAGGCGCCTGGCCAGGCCGAGATGCAGCCGGTGGACCGCCTGAAACTGGTGAAGCCCGAAGCGGGCGCGCTGGTGAAGAACGAGGCCGGCCTGCTGGTGCCGCGCGACCCGCGGGTGGCGCAACTGCCCATGGACGAGACCGTGCAGCTCAAGGCCGGCTACCTGGAAGGCAGCAACGTCTCCGCCGTCGAGGAGATGGTGGCGACCATGGCCACCAGCCGCGACTTCGAGATCCAGATGAAGCTCTACGGCGCCGCCGAGCGCATGGCCCAGGCGGGCGACCGCCTGGTGCGCGGCTGAGCCGTTCTGACTTTTCCCCCATCACGCACACGAGGAACCGACCATGAACGCAGCCATGTGGACCGCCAAGACCGGCGTGCAGGCGCAGGACGCCAAGCTCCAGGCCATCGCCAACAACCTGGCCAACGTCAACACCACCGGCTTCAAGCGCGACCGCGTCGTCTTCGAAGACCTGTTCTATCAAGTGGAGCGCCAGCCCGGCGCCGCGCAGGCCGAGGGCATGAACACGCCCGTGGGCGTGCAGCTCGGCAACGGCGTGCGCGTGGCCGGCACGCAGAAGGTGTTCACCACCGGCAGCCTGCAGACCACGGGCCAGCCGCTGGACATCGCCATTCAGGGTCAAGGCTTCCTGCAGGTGGAACTGCCCAGCGGCGAGACCGCCTACACCCGCGCGGGCCAGCTGCAGCGCAGCCCCGAGGGCCGCCTCATGACGGCGCAGGGCTACCCGCTGGTGCCCGACATCACGCTGCCGGCCAACGCCAAGTCCATCACCATCGGCGAGAACGGCACCGTCAGCGTGGGCGTGGCCGGCGACACCGCCCCGCAAGAGGTGGGCCAGATCACGCTCGCCGGCTTCATCAACCCCGCCGGCCTGCTGGCCCTGGGCGACAACCTCTACCAGGAGACCACCGCCAGCGGCGTGCCCACCGAAGGCATCGCCGGCGAAGAGGCGCTGGGCGCCATCAAGCAGGGCGCGCTGGAAGGCTCCAACGTGCAGGTGGTGGAAGAAATGGTGGACATGATCACCGCGCAGCGCACCTACGAGATGAGCACCAAGGTGCTGAGCGCGGCCGACGGCATGCTGCAGAACCTGGCGCAGGCGGTGCGCTGATGCGCGCGGCACTCGCTCCCCTCGTGCTGCTGGCCGCCGCCTGGCTGGCGGGCTGCGCGGCCGTGGTGCCACCGCGCGCGCCGGCCCTGGCCGACGACCCCGCGCCCGTGGTGCAGGTGCCGACCGCGCGGGCCCGATCGGGCGGCGTGTTCACGCCCGCCTCGCCCTGGACCCTGGTGGCCGACACGCGCGCGCGCCGCGTGGGTGACGTGATCACCGTCATCCTGTCGGAGACCACGCAGGCCAGCAAGCGCACCGGCACGCAGATCGACAAGGGCAGCAGCCTGGGCATCAGCCCGCTGACCATCGACGGCGACGACATCACGCCCCCCATCGGCCTGAGCGCCGACCGCGCCTTCGACGGCAACGCCAGCAGCACGCAGCAGAACGCGCTCAGCGGCGCCATCACCGCCGTGGTGGTGGAGGTGCTGCCCAACGGCCTGCTGCGCATCGCCGGCGAGAAGAGCCTGTGGCTCAACCAGGGCGAAGAATTCATCCGCCTGAGCGGCTACGTGCGCGGGCAGGACGTGGACGCCGCCAACCGTGTGTCCTCGCAGCGCATCGCCAACGCGCGCATCGCGTACTCGGGCAGCGGCACGCTGGCCGACGCCAACACCCCGGGCTGGCTCACGCGCTTCTTCAACAGCCCCTGGATGCCTTTCTGATCGGGCCACGAGCATGAACACCCGCCCCCTCCGCCCCTGCCTCGGTGGCTTGCTGATGGCCCTTTGCCTGATCGCGGCCCCGGTCTTTGCGCAAAAGGCCGGGGCGGCTGCCCCGCCCGTGCGCACCACGCCGCTGGGCAACCTCGTGCAGATCGAAGGCATGCGCGAGAACCAGCTCATCGGCTATGGCCTGGTGGTGGGCCTGCAGGGTTCGGGCGACAGCAGCCAGATCAAGTTCCAGGGCCAGTCGGTGTCCAACATGCTGCGCCAGTTCGGCGTGACACTGCCCGAGCGCGGCGACCCGCGCCTGAAGAACGTGGCCACCGTGATGGTGAGCGCCACCTTCCCGCCTGGCTACCGCCGGGGCCAGACCATCGACGTCACCGTGTCCTCCATGGGCGACGCCAAGAGCCTGCGCGGCGGGGTGCTGCTGCTCACGCCGCTGCTGGCCGCCGATGGCGAGGTCTACGCGCTCGCACAGGGCAACGTGGTGGTGGGCGGCTTCTCGGCCCAGGGCCAGAGCGGCTCCAGCGTCACCGTGAACACGCCCACCGCCGGCCGCGTGCCCAGCGGCGCCACGGTGGAGCGCGAGATCCCCACCGACTTCGACACGCGCGAGACCGTCACGCTCAGCCTGCGCCGCCCGCACTTCCAGACGGCCACCAACATCGTGCGCACCATCAACGGCCGCTACGGCGAGATCGCCACCACGCGCGACGCCACCAGCGTGGACGTGGTGGCCCCCGCCAACCCCACCCAGCGCGTGGCCTTCGTGGCCGAGCTGCAGCGGCTGGGCGTGCAGGTGGGGCAGGAGCTGCCGCGCGTGGTCTTCAACTCGCGCACAGGCACGGTCGTCATCGCCGACGGCGTGCGCGTGCGCCCGGCTGCCGTGGCGCACGGCAACCTCAAGGTCATCATCGGCGAGCAGCCCGTGGCCAGCCAGCCCGCGCCCTTCGGCCGTGGCGAGACGGTGGTGCTGCCGCAGTCCAGCGTGGTGGCCGAGCAGGACCGAGGTCGCATGTTCAACTGGGCCGCGGGCAGCAAGCTGCAGGACATCGTCGACACCATCAACAGCACCGGCGCGTCGCCGGACGACCTGATGGCGATCCTGCAGGCGCTGGACCAGGCCGGCGCCATCGATGGCGAATTGATCGTGATCTGAGCCATGGACCTGCCCGTCACCAACACCCGACTGGGCGCCAGCGCCGCGCCAGACGAGGCCGTGCAGCGCGCGCGCGTCGAGCAGGCCGCGATCAAATTCGAGGCCTTCTTCGTCGGCCAGATGCTCAGGCAGATGCGCCAGGGCACGCAGGCGCTGGCGGGCGAGGACAGCCCGTTCAAGGACCGCATCCACCAGGACATGCTCGACATCGCCGACACGCAGGTCGCCGACACCATGGCCCGCCAGCGCGCCTTCGGCATCGCCGACGTGATCCTGCGCCAGCTCATGCCGACCGCCGCACCGCTGGTGGCCACCGCGCTTAAGTCCGGGCCCGATCCGGTCGCCCTGACAGGTGAAGGCGCGGGCGCTTCGCCCGCCGACCCGCTTGAACAGGCCCCGACACCATGAAGATCCAGCAGATCGCCCTGAGCGGCGCGATGGCCGCGCAAGCCGCGCTCAACACCACCAGCCACAACATCGCCAACGCGATGACGCCGGGCTTCACGCGCCAGGGCCCGCTGTTCGGCGCGGTGGGCCCCACGGCCGCCGGCGCCGCCGGCAGCGGCAACGGCGTGCAGGTGCCCTCGCTCATCCGCTTCAGCGATGGCTACAAGAGCCTGCAGCTCTGGGCCGCCGCGTCCGAGCTGGGCCGCTTCGAGACCGCGCAGCCCTACCTCAAGCAGATCGAGCAGGTCATGTCGGGCGAGGGCTCCAGCCTCAACAAGGGCCTCGACGCCTTCTTCGGCGCGCTCAACGCGGCCAGCGTGGACCCGAACTCCGCGCCGCTGCGCCAGCAGATCATCACCGAGGCCGAGGCGCTCGCGCAGCGCTTCAACGGCCTCAATCAGGTGCTGGTGAACCAGCGGCTGTCCATTGGCCAACAGCGCGGTGCCATGGTCACGCAGATCAACAGCCTGTCCGAGCAGATCGCCAAACTCAACGGCGAGATCACTGCGGCCGAGTCGCTCAACATCAACCCTTCGGGGCTTATCGACGAGCGCGACCTGCGCATCGACGAACTCGCCAAACTGGCGGGCCTGTCCGTGGTGGATCAGCCCGATGGCTCGCGCAGCGTGTCGCTCACCTCGGGCGTGCCGCTGGTGGTGGGCGCCGTGGCGGGCCGCATGGAGATGGTGAACCAGCTCGACGGCTCGCAGACCGTGGAGGTTCAGTTCGCCAAGGAGTCCTTCAAGGTTCGCACCGACGGCCTGAGCGGCCAGCTTGGCGGACTCTACGAGTTCGAGGACGGTGTGCTGATGCCCACCATTGGCTCCGTCGCCTCGCTCGCCGAAGAACTCGCCACGCGCGTGAACGGCCAGCTCGCGCTGGGCTTCGCGCCCGACGGCAGCCCCGGCGTGGACCTGTTCGTCTTCAACGGCGCCGACGGCCTGCTCTCGGTGCGCCCGGGCGCTACCGGGGATGAACTGGCCTTCTCCAGCGACCCGCTGCAGGCCGGCAACAGCGATAACCTGCTCGCGATCATCGGCCTGCAGAACCAGTCGGTGCCCATCGCCGGCCTGGGCACGGTGCGCATGGGCGACGTGTACACGCAATTGCTCGGCGGCATCGGCATCCGCAGCCAGCAGTCGCAGGCCTCGTTCACCACCGCCACCACGGTGCGCGACCAGGCGCAGCAGAGCTGGGCCTCCACCAGCAGCGTCAACACCGACGAAGAGGCCATCAACCTGGTGCAGTACCAGCAGATGTACACCGCCAACATGAAGGTGATCCAGGTCGCGGGCGAACTGTTCGACGCGGTCATCGGGTCGCTGCGCTGATCGATCCACCGGAGCCCACGCCATGCGCATCGCCAGCAACCAGTTCCACATCACCATGAGCACCTCGCTGCAGGCCGCCACTGCGCGCGTGGAGAAGGTGCTCACGCAGATGGCCTACGGCCAGCGCGTGCTGCTGCCGTCCGACGACCCGATCTCCAGCGTGCGCCTGGCGCGCCTGGACCGCGAGGAGGCCGCGCTCACGCAGTACCGCGACAACGTGGGTGGCCTCATGTCGCGCCTGCGCCAGAGCGAGTCCATCCTCGACAGCATCAGCAACGACATGCTGCAGCTGCAGGACCTGCTGCTGTTCGCGGCCGACGGCTCCAACAGCAGCGCCGACCTGAACGCCGTGGCGGGCTCGCTCGAATCCTTGCGCGACAGCGTGCTGGCCTTCGCCAACACGCGCGACCAGGAAGGCCGCTACCTGTTCTCCGGCACGGCCAGCCTCTCGCCCACCATCACCTTCGACCCCGCCGCCGCGCCCGGCGCGCGCTACACCTTCACCGGCAACACGCTGCAGCAGCAGGTGGTGGTGGGCGAGGGCGTGACCCAGCCGGCCAACACCTCGCTCGACGACGTGGCCGCGCTGCTCAACCAGCTCGACCTCACCGTCGTCGACATGAACACCCCGGGCGTGAACATGAGCGACCCGGCCGTTCGCGCGCGCCTGGTGGCCACCACCGACCTGGTGAACGACAGCTTCAACCGCGTGGGCGAGCGCATCGCGCGCCTGGGTGGCCAGCAGGCCCTGCTGGACAACCTGGACGGCGCGCACGCCAACATCAGCCTCTCCAACCGCCAGGCCGCGCTCACGCTCGGCCAGCTCGACTACGGCGACGCCACGGTCAAGCTGCAGGCCTACAACACCTCGCTGCAGGCCACGCAGAAGGCCTACGCCAAGATCACCGCGTTCTCGTTGTTCGACGTGATCTGAGCCAGGGCAAGAGCACCCCCCGAACGCCCGCATGCAGATCGTTCCTTCCCTGCCGGGCTCACCGCCCCACCGTGTCGATGCCGAAGCCCGCGGCGTGAACCCGGGCGCCGCCCCGGCCGCGCCCCGCGCGGCCGCTGGCGTTGCCGACGCCGCCACGGCGCGCGCCGCACCCGCACGCCCCGCGCTCACGCGCGGCCTGAAGGACTTCGACCTCTCGCGCCAGAGCGGCGTGGCCGGTGCGCAACTCGCGGGCGTCTTCCTCGACCGGCTGCAACAGGGCCTGCAGGCGCTGCGCCAGCAGTACACCGCCCAGCTCGGCGCCGACCCCGAACAGGCCACTGTCAGCGCGCCCGCCGCCGACGCGCTGCGCGCCGGCCTCAAGGCCACCTGGTCGCAGCGCGCGCGCGCCACCGCCGGCGCGCTGGACGCGCAACTGCGCATCGGCGAACCCGGCCAGGCGCGGCAGGACTTCCACATCCGCGGCCTGTCGCGCCACGCGCTCACCAGCGGCTCGCGCGAGGTGCTCACCGTTGTCACCGGCAACGCGCCCGCGCCGCTCACCGCCACCCTCGACCCCGAACTCGGCGCCGCGGCCAACCTGCGCCGGCTCGACCAGGCGCTCGCGCCCGTGGGCCTGCGCGTGCGCGCCGACGACGCGGGCGAGCCCGTGTTCAGCGTGCCCGAGGCCGAGTGGCCGCGCTTTCACGACCGCGTGCTCATCAAGGGCGAAGGCCGCCGCTTCCCCGACGGCCAGGCGCAAGCCGTGCGCACGCCCGCGTTGCCATCGGCCCTGGGTGACGCCGTGTTCGACGCGCCGGGCAGCGAGCCCGCCTCGCTGCGCGAGGCCCTGGGCCGTGTCACGGTGGGCATCGCCGCCGTGACGGGCGCGCAGCAGCGCGCACAGGCCGTGCTCATCGAACAGCACCAGGGCCTGCAACACGCCGGCCACGCCCAGGGCACGGTGAAGACCACGCCCGAACGCGCACAGCACCTGGCCGAAGGCTTTGCGCTGCGCCTGCGCGAGGCCGGCTTCGCGCGCTACGAAGCCGTGGCGCCCACGGTGGCCGGCATCAGCCGCGAGCGCGTGCGTTCGCTGCTGGGCTGATCGCGCGCCGCCCGAAAACTTTTCGGGTTTCGCGCTTAAGGTTCTTCGCGAACCGGTCGCCCAGTAAGGGGGAGGACGTCGATACCCGACGGACCCGACCAACAGCCCACAGGAGAGATCCACCATGCTGAGTCTGCACACCAACGCCGCTTCGCTGAGCACCCAGAACGCCCTCGGTGGCGTCCAGAAAGCCCTGAGCAGTTCGCTGACCCGTCTGGGTACCGGCTTCCGCATCAACTCCGCCATGGACGACGCGGCCGGCCTGCAGATCGCCACCCGCATGAACGCGCAATCGCGCGGCATCACGGTGGCCATGCGCAACACCCAGAACGGCATCTCGATGATGCAGACCGCCGAAGGCGGCCTGAAAGAGATGACCAACATCCTGACGCGCATGAAAGACCTGGCCACCGAAGCCGCCAACGGCAGCTCCACCCAGGAAGACCGCGACGCCCTGCAAGCCGAATACGACCAGCTCGGCGAAGAACTCGGCAACATCATCAAGAACACGGCCTTCGCCGGTGAGCGTTCGTTCTCCGACGGCACCACCACCGACGGCACGAACGGCAAGCTCTCCGCCGCCGTGACCTTCCAGATCGGCGCGTCCACCGACGAGACGATGGAAGTGGACATCTCCACCGCCCTGGGCGACCTGACCACGGCCCTGGACGGCCTGGCCGCCTCCTACGCCGCCGGCGCCGACCCGGCCGCCCCGGGCACCGAGATCGCCACCTCGGCCGCCGCCAACACCATCATCGACACCATCGGCGACTCGCTCGACACCATCGGCGCCGTGCGCGCCCAGATGGGTGCCGCCAGCAACCGCCTGGAAAGCGTCTACAACAACCTCGGCAACATGCGCATGCAGACCGAGCAGTCCAAGGGCCGCATCATGGACGTGGACTACGCCAGCGAAACCGCCAACATGACCAAGAACCAGATGCTCATGCAGGCCAGCACCTCGATGCTGCGCTCCAGCAGCAGCATGTCGCAGCTGGTCATGGCGCTGGTGCAGTAATCGCACACCGGGCCGCCCTCGCGGCCCGACAGCAGCAAGGCCAGCCGCGACCCGGCTGGCCTTTTTTTCATCGAATTCGCGGAGCGGCGGCACACCGCTCCTTCTTTCCGGCCTGACCCATGCAACTCGAGCGCGTCCCCGCCGCCTCCGCCCTCAGCGCCCTCGGTGCCCGCATGCCGGATGCGCCCGTGCGCCCCGCGCAGCCCGAGGTGGGCCAGCGCCTGCGCATGCGCTTCGACGGCCACGACGGCGACGGCGTGCTGCTCAGCGAAGAGCAGGGCCGCCGCTGGCGCCTGGCCGATGGTGCCGGCTGGTCGCGCAACCTGCGCGTGGGCGACATGCTGTGGATGCAGGTGCGCGCCACCGAACCCGCGCTCGAACTGGAATGGGTGCTGCGCCCGCCCACGCCCGCACGCGCGGACACCGCCGCGCAACCCGAGGACGTGGCCGCCATGCGCCCCGACCAGGCCGCGCAGCGCCTGCACCAGTGGCGCCTGCCCCCGGCGGCCGAACTCGCGGCCGCGTGGCGCGCCATCCTCTCGTCGCGGCACATGGAGCTGGGCCTGCGCAGCCTGGCCCTGATGGAAGGCCCGGCGCGTTTGCCCCTGGCGCCATCGGGCGGCGAGGCCGCCACCGTGCGCGCCGCGCCCGAGGCGCTACCGCACTGGGTGTTTCACCTCTATTCACTGGGCAGCCTGGCCGTGGCCCTGCGTGTGGCCGCGCGCCGCCAGTGGGCGCGCGAACAACCCGCCAGCCCCGCGCCGCCGCAGACCGAGGCCGGCCTGGAGCTGGAACTGAGCCTGCCCGGCGGCGGGCAGGTGCTCCTGCAACTGTGCTGGCGCCCATCGCGCTTGGCCATGGCCGTGCTGCCGCGCCAGCGCGAGCACCTGGAGTTGCTGCGCGTGGTGCTGCCCGACATCGTGGCCGCCATGGCCCGCGCGGGCGCGGTGCCGGCGGTGGTGCAACTGGGCTCGCCGCTCACCGCCTTGCCGGCGGGCGGCATGGGCTACCGGCCCGGGCCGGTGTCGTCGGCGCTGCTGCAACTGGGCGCGGAATTCACCACCGCGCTCATGCGCATCTGGCCGGTGGGCATGGGGCCGGCGGAGACGGCCGAAGGCTAGGCCAATCGCCGCGTCGACCGGCGTTGAAGCAGCCCGCGAAACGCGGGAGAACATCTTTTTTTTCAATCCCTGTCAAGGTTGACAGGCGACCGTATTAAACCCCGGTGGGTACCGCCATTTCGCGGGTTTTCACCAGCCCGGTGCATGGCTGGTGAAGGCGTTTGCCGCACCGCCCCGGGGGGACCCCCGGGAACGTTCCACTGTGGCCGAGGCGGTCGCTTGCGCGTCCTTGGCGTCCGATGCAGGCAATCACGTCACGCGAAGTTCATCGAATGGGTGACAAACCGGATAGGGGTATTTTGTGGCTGTGCGGTCACACGAACGCTGAACCTCAAGCCCGCAGCCGGAACACCTGCACCACCTCCGCCAGGCGCGTCGCCTGCTCGCGCAGGCTTTGCGCGGCCGCGGTGCTTTGCTCCACCAGCGCGGCGTTCTGCTGGGTCATCTGGTCCAGGTGGCTCACGGCGGTGTTCACCTGGCCGATGCCGTCGCTCTGCTCGCCGGCGGCGGCCGAGATCTCGCCCATGATGTCGGTCACGCGCTGCACCGAACCCACGATCTGCGTCATGGTCTCGCCCGCGTTGGCCACCAGCTGGCTGCCTGCCTCGACCTTGTCGACGCTGGCGCCGATGAGGCCCTTGATTTCCTTGGCCGCTTCGGCGCTGCGCTGCGCCAGGTTGCGCACCTCGCCGGCCACCACGGCGAAGCCGCGGCCCTGTTCACCCGCGCGCGCCGCTTCCACCGCGGCGTTGAGCGCCAGGATGTTGGTCTGGAAAGCAATGCCGTCGATGACGCCGATGATGTCGTTGATCTTGCGCGAGCTCTGGTTGATCTCGTCCATGGTGCTGACCACCTGCGAGACCACCGCACCACCGCGCTGGGCGATTTCGGCGGCGCTAGCGGCCAGTTGATTCGCCTGGCGCGCGGCGTCGGCGCTCTGGCGCACGGTGCTGGTGAGCTGCTCCATGCTGGCCGCCGTTTCCTGCAGGTTGCTGGCGGTCTGCTCGGTGCGGCCGGAGAGGTCCTGGTTGCCGGTGGCGATCTCGGCGGAGGCGGTGTTGATGCTGTCGGTGGCCGAACGCACCTGGCCCACGGTCTTCACCAGCGATTCGCGCATGCGGGCCAGGCCGCCGAGCAGGCGGCCCAGTTCGTCCTGGCGGTCCACGCGCACCTCGCGGGTCAGGTCGCCTTCGGCCACGGCGTCGGTGGCGCTCAGGGCCTCCTTCAGGGGCTCGGTGACGGAGCGGGTGATGGCCCAGGCCACGAAGGCGGCGATGGCAACGGCGATGGCGGCCAGCGCCATCAGCAGGGTGATCTGGCGCGTGACCGCGGTGCGGGAGGCGATGGCGGTCTGCTCCATCAGGCCTCGCTGGCCGGTGATCATCTTCTGCTGCTCGGCACTGTAGGCCTCGGCGGCGGGGGCCAGTTCCTTGTTCAGGATGTCTTGCGCGCCGCCGTAGTCTTCCATCTGAAGCGCGTCGAAGAAGCGCTTGCGCACCGCGAGGTAGGCGTCGCGCTTCTCGCCGATGCTGGCGAGCAGGGCCTTGCCCTGTTCGCTGACGATGCGGGTCTCCAGCTCCTTCTGCAGCGCGGACACGTCCTTGGCGGACTGGGCCATCAGCGGCGTGAAGTGGTCGACCACGCGCGGGTCGTTGCGCGACATGGCCTGGGCCATGACGCGGTTCACGTTCAGCGTGGTCTGGGCGGCCCATTCCTGGGTCATGTTGAGGCGTTGCTGCACCGAGACGATGTCCTCGGTGGCGCGCAGCGCGGAGCTCAGGCCCATCCAGGCCAATGCGGTGGTGCCGACCAGCAGGGCCAGCACGATGGCAAAGCCGATCGTGAGGCGGGGGCCGATGTTGAGGTTCTTGAACATTCGTAAGACTCCGGGTTGGAACAGGTGTATATCGGTTGCGGACTCAACCAATTGAGCCCACCACCACCACGCTGCGGCTGTCGGGCATCTCGTTGTAAGAAAGAACGTTCAAGCCGGGCGCAAACAGGCGCGCGTAGCGGGCCATCACGGGGCGCAGCTGCGGCAGCACCATCAGCACGGGCGCCGCGGCCATCTGCTTCATCTGCTCGCGCGCCATGGGCAGGTGCGACTGCAGTTGGGTCAGCAGGTTGGGTTCGATGGGGAAGTTGTCCAACGCGGCCTTGCCGGTCTGCGTGGCCTGGCTCAGCGCACGCATCAGCAGGTCCTCCAACTGGTTGCCCAGGCTGAAGGCCTTGACCTCGCCGACCTGGCCGCAGGCCTGGGCCACGATCTGGCGGCGCAGGGTCAGACGCGCCTCGGCGGCCAGCAGGATCGGGTCCTTGGTGATCTCGGCGTTCTCCAGCAGGGTGGTGGCCAGGGGCACCACGTCTTTCAGGGACACGCCTTCCTGCAGCAGGGTGCGCAGCACCTTGAGCAGCAGGCTCGGGCTGAAGGCCTTCTCCAGCGCGGCGGCGAGCTTGGGCGCTTGCGCGGCGCAGCGCTCCAGCAGGGCGGGCACGTCCTCGTGCTGGAACAGCTCGGGCAGGTTCTCGCGCACGAGCTTGGTCACGTGGGTGGCGATGACGGTGGGTACGTCCACCACCTGGTAGCCCATGCCCAGGGCGTGCGCCTTGTGCGCGGCCTCGATCCACACCACCGGCATCTGGAAGGAGGGGTCGGCGCCGGGGATGCCGTCGATCTCGCCATACACCTGCGGCGAGGGAATGGCCATGAGCCGGTCGGGAAAGATCTCGGCCGAGGCGACCACGCTGCCGTGCAGCAGCACCTGGTAGTGCGTGGGCTTCAAACCCAGCTCGTCGCGCGTGCGAATGGGCGGCAGCACGATGCCCAGCGATTCGCTGAGGGTCTGGCGCACGCCCTTCAGGCGCTTGGTGAGCACGGCGCCCTGGGCCGGGTCCACCAGGCCCACGAGCTTGTAGCCCACGGCCACGGCCAGCGGGTCCACCACGGGCAGGCTCTTCCAGTCGATGTCGGGTGCGGCCTCGGTCACCAGTGCGGCCTGCAGCGCATCGGGTGCTGCCGGCGGCGCCACGGCCTGGCGCTGGCCCAGGCGCCAGGCCGCGTAGCCCAGCACGCCCGCAAAAGCCAGGAACATCAGCGTGGGCATGCCGGGCACCAGGCCCAGGACGATGAGCAGCCCGGCCACGCCGTACAGCACATTCGGCGAGGCCAGCAGCTGCTGGCCCATCTGCTTCTCGATGTCGCCCGCGTCGCTGACGCGCGTGACGATGATGGCGGCCGCGGCCGACAGCAGCAGCGCGGGGATCTGCGCGGCCAGGCCGTCGCCGATGGTGAGCAGGGCGTAGAGCTTGAAGGACTCGCCCAGGCTCAGGTCGTGCATGAGCGCGCCGATGAGCACGCCGCCGACCATGTTGAGGATGAGGATCAGGATGCCCGCGATGGCATCGCCCTTGACGAACTTGGAGGCGCCGTCCATGGCGCCGTAGAAGTCGGCCTCGCCGGCCACTTCCTTGCGGCGCGCCTGCGCGCCTTCCTGGTTGATGAGGCCGGCGTTGAGGTCGGCGTCGATCGCCATCTGCTTGCCGGGCAGGGCGTCCAGCGTGAAGCGGGCCGACACTTCGGAGATGCGCTCGGCGCCCTTGGTGACCACCAGGAAGTTGATGATCATCAGGATGACGAACACCACGATGCCGACAACGAAGTTGCCGCCGATCACCACATGGCCGAAGGCCTCGATCACCGAGCCCGCGGCGTCGGTGCCTTCGTTGCCCTTGAGCAGCACCACGCGCGTGGAGGCCACGTTGAGCATCAGGCGCAGCAGCGTGGCGCCCAGGATGACCGTGGGGAAGAGCGAGAAGTCGAGCGGGCGGCGCACGTTCACCGCCACCAGCAGCACGATCATCGCCAGCACGATGTTGAAGGTGAACAGCACGTCCAGCAGCAGCGGCGGCAGCGGCAGGATGATCATGCCCAGCAGGGCCATGAGCAGCAGCGGCGCGGCCACGCGCAGCTTCTTCAGGTCGTTCAACAGCGAGTTCATGGGGTTCATGTCGGTCCGGCGCCGCTCAGGTGGGCGGGCACGTCGAGGTCATGGGGCAGGTGAGGTTCGCTGCGGCGCTGGCCCTGGCGGAAGGCCTTGAGCGCGAGCACGTGGCGCAGCACCACGGCCACGGCCTGGTACAGCGTGGCGGGAATCTGCTGGCGCACCTGGCTGGTGTTGTAGACGGCGCGCGCCAGCGGTGGCACGCGCAGCACCTCCACGCCGGCCTCCTCGGCGATGCGGCGGATGTACAGCGCCATCTCGTCCAGGCCCTTGGCGATCACGTAGGGCGCGTCGGCCTTGTGCGTGTCGTACTTGATGGCCACGGCGTAGTGCTCGGGGTTGACGATGACCACGTCGGCGGTGGGCACGGTCTTGCGCACGCCGCGCCGCGCGATCTGCTGCTGGATCTGGCGGATGCGCGCCTTCACCTCGGGCCGGCCTTCGGTGGTCTTGTGCTCTTCCTTGATGTCGCGCTTGCTCATGCGCTGCTCGCGCAGGTAGACCAGGCGCTGGATCGGCACGTCGATGAGCGCATAGAGCACGAACACCGACACCAGCGCGAACACCGCGCCCTGCGCCAGCGACAGGGCCTGGGGCAGCGCCTCGCCCAGCGGCAGCGCGGTCACGCGCAGGAAGCCCTTGATGCTGGCGTTCATGACGTAGTACAGGACGCCGAACAGCGTGAAGGCCTTGAGCGCGGTGGTGGCGAACTCGGCCAGGTGCTTGGCCTTGGTGATGCGCTGGAAGTAGTTCATCGGGTTGAGCCGTTCCAGCTTGGGGACCAGGTTCTCGGTGCTCAGCAGCCAGCCGCCGGGGAACAGCGAGGCCAGCAGCACGCACAGCGGCACGATGAACAGCGGCAGCAGCATCTTGGCCAGCAGCAGCATCACCGGCACGAAGGCGTGCGAGAACAGGTTGTCCAGCGCGCCGTCGCCCTCGGCCACCACGAAGCCCAGGGTGAAGAGGCGGCGGAAGTCGGCCAGGTAGCCGGGTGCGAGCAGGATGATGGCCTGCAGGCACACCACCAGGCCCACGGCGGTGGCCAGGTCTTTCGAGCGCGCCACCTGCCCCTGCTCGCGCGCCTTGCGCAGCTTCTGCGGTGTGGCGGCTTCGGTCTTGTCGCCGGTCTGGTCCTGCGCCATTGGATCAGCCTCGCATCAGGCGCTCGAGCATCTCGAGCACCCGCGTGGTGAGGTTCACGTATTGCTGCGGGATGAGCTGCAACATGCCGCCGAGCATGAACAGGCCGAAGACGATGATGAGCGAGAAGCCCAGCGAGAACAGGTTGAAGGTGGGCGCCACGCGGTTGAGGAAGCCGAAGCCGATCTGCACCACCAGGGCCGAGAAGATCACCGGCAGCGACAGCAGCAGAGCGGCCGAGAACACCCAGCCCACCTGCAGCGGCAGCACGGTGAGGGCCTGTTCGGGAATGCCCGCGCCCACCGGCCAGGCACGAAAACTCGAGCCCATGACGCCGCTGAACACCAGGTGGCCGTCCACGGCGAAGAAGATGAGGATGGTGAGGATGTAAATGAGCGCGCTCACCACGTCGGACGAGGCGCCGCTCATGGGATCGTTCATCTGCGCCATGGCCAGGCCCATCTGGCTGGAGGCCATGTAGCCCAGCAGCGCGAACACGGCCATGATCATCTGGAAGCCGATGCCGATGATGAGCCCGATGGCCACCTGCTCGATGGTGGTGACGACGCCCAGCAGCGAGAACGGCGAGATGGGCGTGGGCGGCGCGGCGATGGGCAGCAGCACCACCGCCAGCGTCAGCGCCAGCAGCACGCGCACGGTGACGGGCACCATGTTCTCGCCGATGACGGGCATGAAGCTGAGGATGGCCAGCACCCGAACGAAGGGCCACCACAGCGCCATGAGGGTGGCGAGCATCTGGCCGAAGACGGGTTCCATGGCGCCGGGCTCACAGGGCCAGTTGCGCCGCGCGTTCGAAGATGGCGCGCGCGTAGTCCATGAGCTTGCTGGTGAGCCAGGTGCCCATGACGATGATCGACGCCAGCGTGACCAGCAGGCGCGGCAGGAAGCTCAGCGTCTGCTCATTGATCTGCGTGGCGGCCTGGAACAGGCTGACCAGCACGCCCACGATGAGGCTGGGCGTGATGAGCATGGTGACGATCAGCACCACCAGCTTGAGGCATTCGGCCACCAGTTCGACGGCGATCTCGGGGGTCATCGCGGGGCCTCGCTAGATGGCGCGCACGCTGGTGACCAGCGTGTTCACGGTGAGGGTCCAGCCGTCCACCAGCACGAACAGCAGGAGCTTGAGCGGCAGCGAGATCACCAGCGGCGACAGCATCATCATGCCCATGGCCATCAGCACCGACGACACCACCAGGTCGATGACCAGGAAGGGAATGAAGAGCATGCAGCCGATCATGAAGGCCGTCTTGAGCTCGCTGAGCACGAAGGCGGCGAGCTTGACGGTGAAGGGGTGCTGCGCCGGGTCGCTCACCTCGGGCGCGCCCGAGAGCGTGGCGATCTGCTTGAGCGAAGCCTGGCTGGTCTGCGCGAGCATGAAGCGCGAGAGCGGTACCTCGGCGCGGTTCAGCGCCTCTTGCAAACCGATGCTGCCCTGGTCGTAGGGCAGCATGGCTTCGTTCCAGATGCGGTCGCCCACCGGGCGCATGACCAGCATGGTGAGGATGAGCGCGATGCCGGTGAGCACGCGCGCCGGCAGGCCCTGCTGCAGGCCCAGGGCCTGGCGCAGCAGCGATAGCACGATGATGAAGCGCGTGAAGCTGGTCATCATCAGGACCATGGCGGGCAGCAGGCCCAGCAGGGTCATGATGATCAGGATCTGCGTCTTGACCGTGTAGTCGGTGGTGTTGCCGGTGGTGGTGCTGCTGAAGATCTGCAGGCCACCGCCCGCGTTTGCACCCGCGGCCGCGCCCGCGCTGTTGGCCGCCTGCGCGAACGCGCCCTCGGGCCAGGCGAGGGCGGCGAGGGCGAGGCCGGCGCCGGCCGCGACGGCCAGCCGCGCCGCGCCGCGCGGGCGGGTGGCGAAGCTCATGGCGTGAAGCTGTCCAGGTCCAGGTCGCTGACCTCGATCACCTTGAGCCCGTAGTTCTCACCGCTGACGACCACCTCGGCCTTGCCGATGGCCACGCCGTTGATCTTCATGCTGAGCGGCTCGCCGGCCAGCACGTCGAGTTCGACCACGCTGTCGGGGCGCAGGTGGGCCACGTCTTCCAGCGAGACCTTGGCCGAGCCGAGTTCCAGCGTGAGCGTGACGGGGATGCGGCGCATGAGGCGGCCCAGGCCCAGCGTGGGTGCAGCGGGCGCGGCGGCCGGTGCGGCGGTTTCGGCCTGGCTGGCGCTGGCCATCTCCTGCATCACGGCGGCGAAGGCGTCGTCGGTGCCGGGCGCGGTGGCGAGGGCGTCGAGGGTGGAGGGGTCGATGGACATGGTCAGACTTCCTGCAGGTTGGTCAGGCACAGGCGGCCCTTGTTCTCGACCACCAGGGCCTTGAGCACGGGGTTGTCCTGCACGCGCACGGTGGCGGTGTCGAGCGAGATGGGGAGAACGTCGCCCGGCTTGAGGCCGAGCAGCTCGCCCAGGGGCAAGGTTTTCTGGGCCAGGCGCACGTCCAGGCGCAGCGGCAGCGCGCGGCGCAGGCTGGCGCTGTCGCTGGCACGCACGGCGGACTGGCGGCGCGCGGGCGCCAGCTGGCGCAGCGCGGTGGCCAGGGTGTCGCTGTCGAGCGCGAACACCAGCAGGCCCAGCGGCGCCGAGCCCGCGAGCACCTGCGCCCACAGGAACATCGTGGGACCGCTGATGGGGCAGCGTGTGAGCGGGAGGCTTTGCTCAAACGCGAGTGTGGGTGCCTCGCCGTCGGCACCGCCGTCGATAGGGCCGCCGATGCGGCGCATCAGCGCCTGGCTCAGCAACTGGCCGAGCTGCGCGGCCAGGCGCTGCTCGGTGGCGGTTTCCAGCGGCGGCACGCATCGCGCGCCCAGTTCCCAGTCGGTGGAGCCGTAGCGGCGCGCCAGCAGCGCGGTGAGCGCCGAGCGCTCGATGGCGAAGGCACTGCGGCCGCCGCCGCTGCGGTGCGTGGCCCAGCGCAGCGTGGTCTCGATGGGGTTGGTGCGGCCGTGCGACACGCCGCCCAGGCGCACCGGCGCGCCGACGCGGCCAGGGAAGGCGGCGGCCAGGGCGTGGTCCAGGTCCTGTTGCGTGAGCTGGAACAGCGAGTCCAGTGCGTGGATGGGCCGGCCGAGTTCGCAGGGGTCGAGCGCGGTGAGGCGCGCGCCCGCGGCGGGCGGAAGGATGTGCGGCGTGTGGGCCATCGGTGCCTCAGATCGGCAGCTTCATGAGCTCGTCGAAGGCGCCCACGACCTTGTTGCGCACCTGCATCATCATGTTGAAGTTCAGGCTGGCTTCCTGGCTCTTGAGCATGGCGCCGACCAGGTCGTCGCTGCGGCCGCTCTCCACGGCGCTGACGGCGGCCTGCGCGGCGTGGCCCTTGTCGTCGGCGGCGCGCAGCAGGCCGCCCACGTGTTGTGTGAAGGACGGGCCCTGCGCCGCGCCCGAGGGCAGCACGTCGGCGAGCTGGGCCTGCGCCGTCTGCATCTGCTGCAGGCTGGCGTGGATGGAGGAAAGCATCGACGGGTTCAAGGGTGCTCCCGGGTGGGTTGTTTTGTGATTTGTGGAAAGGTACTGTCGCGAATCGTAATATGGATGGGTGACGCGTCAAGTGACTCGCCGGACGCGATCGGCGTTGGCGGGATGAGCGGTGGGGCGGGAGGGCCTGACGGTGTCGGGGGTGCGGCTTGGGGTGGACGGTTCTGGATGCGCCGCCTTTCTGGCCTCTGCTTCGCGCGGGCCGCTGGTATGTGTGCCCGTTCTCCGGCCCACGCCAGCCGTTAGCGCGAGGTCTCAACGAGAAACCAGCAAGGCGCCCCTCAGAGCTGGATCTGGATGTGCGGCAGAAAGCGCACGCTGGCGTCCTCGAACCGCGTCTTGTCGTACCGCAGAGTGGCTGCCCACAGCACGATGGAGGGGTCGATGGCCGGGTTCACCGGGTGCACGATGCAGCGCACCGCCTTCTCGTGCTGGAAGGTCTTGGCCACGCAGTCGGGGTACTTCAGCGCCAGGTTCACCAGCGACTCGTCGGCCACCGAGGCCCGCCGCGTGCCCGTGTCGCGCACGATCCACTCCACCCACTGGTCGCGCAGCTCGTCTCGCAGCGCGGCGCCGATGCGGTCGAAGTGGATCCAGCCGGTTTCCGCCACCGTGTCCCGGCGCGCCTGCTCGCGCGTCAGGTGAAAGTTGTCCACCCGGTAGTTCAGGTCGACCATCAGCACGCGGTTGAGCCCCGCCGCACGCTGGTGCTCCTGCGTCCACCGCGACGCGGCCACCAGCGCCGCCTGCTTGGCGCTGCCGCCATACACACCGGTGATGAGCCCGGTGGACAGCTCCGCGTTGTGGCCCGCGAAACCCAGGCTGCAGTCGCGCAGGCGGATGCGCTCCGGCACGTCGCGCGTGTGCGCCAGGAAGGACAGCTGGATCATGTCGCGTTGCTTGGCCACCATGGCGTGCTCCTGTTCCTGCGCTGCGCTCAGGCCTTGCGGTCCGTGGCCTTGCGCGCGGGCGCGGCGGCGGGCTTCTTCGATTTCACGCCGGGCTTGCGCCCGGTCTTCTCACGCGTGGGCGGGAAGTCGGGCGTGGGCACGCGGAACTCCACGTCGAGGTCCACGCCGCGCATGGCCCACACCTTCTTCGCCACGCGCTCGAGCACCTCTCGCGGGTCGTCCACCTGCTTGAGCTTGCTCAGGATGCACTCGATCACCGCGTAGGCGGGCAGGTCGGTGTCGTTGCGCCGGCGGTCGTCGGACAGCCACTGGTATTGCCGCGCCGAGGAGCGGCCGAAGATCTTGGCGAAGCGCGTGCCCAGGTCCACCCGCGCCCAGGTTTCCAGCTCGGTGCCGACGAAGGGCTCCAGCGCCGGGTCGTACATCAGGTGGAACAGCTCCTTGATGGAGTAGCGCGCCCAGCCGCGCTCGCGCGGCACCTCCTCGTACAGGCGGATGAGCAGCTCCAGCGCCTCGGGCAGCAGGGGCAGGGCGCACATCTTGTTGTAGTGGTTGGAGTTGCGAAACCCCAGCGCGTACTGCGCGTCGTACTTGGAGAGGTTGTGCTCGCCGCGCCATTCCTCGATGTCCAGCCCCATCATGGGCCGCTGCGAGCGCGGCTTGGACAGATCGACCATTGGTCGTTTGAGGGTGCTGGCGTTCATGTCTCTTGTGGCCGGGGCAAGGGATGCCGCCGGGGGTGTCGTTGGTATTTCACACTTTGCGGAGTTTAGCTTCAACAAAGTGAGTTAGTGAGCGCCGACCCTCGTTGGCCGCCGCTGTCGGACGGGCGGTGCGCCGCTCAGGCGCGCAGGGGCTCGAGCAGGCCGAAGGCGCTGTTGGCGCGCATTTCGAGGAAGCCGCCGGCGCACATGCGCGCGGTGTAGAACTGCTCGAAGCTGGCCACCGGGCCGAGCCCGTCGACGAAGGATCGGTACGCGGTCCAGAGTTGCTCGAACAGGTCGGGTGGGCAGGGGTAGCGGCGGAACACGTCCTGCAGGCGGCTGCGTTCGTAGCGCCAGTGCAGTTCCTGCGGGTCGCCCGTGGCGGCGGCCTGCTCGATGCGCGCGCCCAGTTCCTCGAAGGCCAGCAGGCGCTGCAGGTCGAGCTGGATGGTGGGGCCACCGGGCTCCAGCGGTCGGGCCTCGCCGCCGGCCTCACCGGCTGCGGGCACCACCGTGCCGCAGAGCTGGCCGTGGTGGGCGATGGCGCGGCGCGCCACCACCCAGGCGGCGTTGCTGAGCGTGGCCGCGCCGTGCGCGTCGAGGTCGGGCAGCGACAGCTGCACCCGGCCCGGCAGGCGCCGCGAGGGTTCTGCGCGCAGTTCCACCACCAAGAAGAGCACGGCGTCCGCGTACAGGCGCAGCACCGTTTGGCGCGCCTCGCGCGGCGCGTCGGCATCGGGCAGCCCGCGGCCCTCCACCACCTCGCCGCTGGCGTCGTGCGGGCGGGTGCTCAGGTGCAGCGCGATGCGCTCGGGCGCCACGCGCGGCGGGCGCAGCACCTCGGCGGCCCAGGCCAGCGCGCGGGCGGGGTCGTTCAGTCCGTCGTGCACGGCCGCCTCCCCGGGCGATGACCGGCAAAGGCGGGTCGCTCGCTCAGTTTTGCAATTCGCGAATATGCACACATGCGAACCATTATTCACCAAAACGGCGAATCGTGCACGTGTTCAGCGGCGGAAGTGTTGTTCGAGCTCGGTGAGCACGCCGTCGATGCCCTGCAGGGTGCCGGCGAGGTCGCGGCACAGCAGCAGCCATTCCTGGCGCTGGGCCGAGTGCTCGGGAGCGGTGTCGGCGGCGATGAGCTGCACGGTGGATTCGAGGTCGGTGCCGGCGCGCTGGCGCAGGCCCATGGCGTGGATGAACAGGCCGCGCGCGGTTTCCTGGGTGTCGCCCATGGCGGCGCGGGTGTCGTCGCTGCTCGTCATCACGTCGGCCATCAGCAGGTTGCGGATGGTCTCCAGTGTGCCGGTGAGGTGGCGCATGCGCTCGCAGACGGCGACGAGCTTGTCGAAGGCGTTTTCCATGGAGCCACCGACCTTAGCGCAGTGGGCGCAAGGTGTCCCGTGAAGGGGATCACGGGGCGTGTTCGGCGGATCGGCGGAGCGGCGCCACGGAGGATCAATCCTCGCGCGCTTCCGACTCGCGTGGCACGAAGTCGACATCGCGGCCGTCGCACAGCAGTTGCCGGATGCGCACCGGTGCGCCGCGTTCGTCGAAGTGCACCAGGCCGATGCCGGCGCCATTGAGCAGGCGCCGGCCGTGTGGTGTGCCCTCGGGTTTGCGCGGCGTGACTTTCATGTGGCGGCGACGCGTGAAGCGGTTGAGCGGCGAGCGCGGCGAGAACAGCCAGCGGTTGAGGTGGTCGAGCTTATCGAGCAGGCCGTCGGGGAAGCTGTTGCGCAGGCCGCTGCTGCAGATCTGCCAGATGTGCGGGCTCGGCGCGGGATCCGCCAGGGGCGACTGGCGTCGACCGCGTGGGCGAAGCTCCACGTCGTAGACGAAGGAGTAGTGCACGTCGCCCGAGAGCACCACGAAGGTCTGTGGCGTTTTCGGGTGGCGGAAGATGTTGAGCATGGCGCTGGCGGCGCCGGGGTGCGACATCCAGTTCTCGGCGTCCACCAGCAGTGGGTGACCGAAGAAGCTGAAGACCCGCTGCACGGTTTCGATGAGCTTGACGCCGAAGATGGGCGCGGAGGCCACCAGCAGCACGGCGGGGTGGCCGCGCAGGGCCTGCTGCAGGTCGGTCAGCGCTTCCCAGTCCATCAGGCCGGAGGGGCGGCGCGGCGAGCGGTCGGAGCGCCAGCGGTGGGTGCGGCTGTCCAGCACCATCAGCGGCGGCGTGGTGGGCCACACGTAATGCCAGTCGCGCCAGTGCAGCAGGCGTTCGATGAGGGCGTCGTGCGCCTCGCCGCCGGGCTCGTCGAGCGCGGCCTGCACGGCATCGAGCAGGGCGCCGCCACCAAAGGCCTCGGGCCGGTTGCCCCAGCCCTGGTTGAGCAGGTAGGCGACCAGTGCGTTGCCGATGACGCGGCGCGAGAAGGGATGGCCATAGGCCACGTCTTCCCATTCGCGGCTGAGGTTCCAGTCGTCGGTGACGTCGTGGTCGTCGAAGACCATGGCCGCGGGCAGGTGCGCGAGCACGCGCCGCACGGCGCCCAGGCCCTGGCGGAAGTTGTCGATGGCGCGGGCCTCGCGCGCGTAGCGCCGGGCGTTCTCCTCGCTCAGGCCGGGCGGGGGCGACAGGTCCAGGCCCTGCCAGGGCAGGGGCGACCAGACCAGCAGGTACATGGCCAGCACCTCGCCCAGGGTGATGAGGTGGTTGTGCGCGTTGTCGGTGGTGAAGATGGGCTTCTTCACGCCTTCGAACACGAGGTCGATGAGGCGCTCGCTTTTGGGCGTGCGCGGCAGCAACTGCTCGCGCCGGTAGTACGTGTCGGGGTGGGCGAGCAAGTCACTGGTGCAGCGCACCTCGCTGCCGTCGGCCCCGGCGATGACTTCCTCGCGCAGGCCCAGGCGCTGCATGAGGCCGTGGATGGCACGCAGCATGGGGCCGGCGACGTCGTCGCAATAGACCTGGTCGCCGCTGAGCACGAGGGCGGAAGGCCATGGGAGGTCATGGCTGGTGGCGTCGCCGAGCAGTTGCTCGATGTGTGCATCGGCGCGCGCCAGGCCATCTCCGCCATCGGCATGGTGCGGCTTGCGGCAGGAGCCGTGCAGCAGCGCGCGCACCGTGGGTGCGAAGCGTAGGCCGGGCGTGTCCCGGCCGGGGTAGCAGAGCGCGGGGTCGTCGAGCGGGGTCCAGGTGCCGTCGGCTTGGGCGAGGTCGAAGCGGTAGCCGATCCAGTGGCCGGGGTCGAGATCCCTGTCGAGTTCGAGCTCGACCAGCAGGATGGCGAGGTGATCGCCCGCGCGCAGCGTGTGCACGGTGGGGGTGTGGGTGGTGGGCTCGCCGCCATCGGGCAGCAAGGTCACGCGCAGTTGCGTGAGGGTGTGGCTGCAGGCCAGCCACCAGGCGATGCGGCGGGCCTGCACACGGCGAAGAACGGGGCCCGCGAGCACGGGAGGCAGATGGTCAGGCGAAGCTTCGGTCATTCCTTGGCATTGTGGCGGGCTTATGTGAAGCGAATGGCGGTCAGGCGGCTTGCCTCAAGGTCTGCACCAGCACGCGGTGCAACTCGTCCACCGCCGGCGATCCGCGCGACGCGCGGCTGCGGTAGGCCGCCACGGCCATGGGCGCCAGTGGCCCCAGGCCGTGCTCGGCCCCCAGCACCTGCAGGTGCGCCGGCGCGCTGCATTGCGTGAGCACGGCCACCGCCAGGCCGCTTTCCACCGCCGCGAGCTGCCCCGCCAGGCTTGAGCTGTGATAGACGACCCGGTGTCGGCGGCCCTGCAACGACAGCGTGGTCAGAGCGTGCTTGCGCGCGAGGCTGGCGTCTTCGTACACGGCGATGGGCAGCGGGTCGCGGCGCCAGACGTCGAACTGCGGCGAGCCCACCCACACCAGCGGCTCGTGGAACAACAGCGTGCCGCGCTGCGCGTGGTCGCGCGAGACCAGGGCCAGGTCGAGCTCGCCGCGCGCCACGCGCGGGATCAGCCGCGTCGATTGCTCGCAATCGAGTTCGATCTCCACCGACGCGTGGCGCGCGGCGAAGCGCTTGAGCACGGGCGTGAGGTAGCGCGCGGCGTAGTCGTCGGGCACGCCCAGGTGCACCCGGCCGAGCAGGGTGTCCGGCTTCATGGCCGCTTGCGCTTCGGCGTGCAGGTCGAGCAGGCGGCGCGCGTAGCCCAGCAGGGCCTGGCCGTCGGGCGTGAGTTCCAGCCGGCGCGGCCCGCGCAGCAGCAGCGGTGTGCCCACCGCGCGCTCCAGCTTCTGCAACTGCATGCTCACCGCCGACTGCGAGCGGCTCACCTCGGGCGCGGCGGCCGACAGCGAGCCCGCGTCGACCACGGCGACGAAACATTTGAGCCAGTCGATCTGCAGGTCGTCGGCGCGCATCAATGAATCCGATTATCGAATGAGAGGCATGCGAATTATCCGCTTCTCGAAACCATCGGCGGCGCTGACAGTGCGGGCATGGACCAAGACGCTCGCAACGAACGCCTGGCCGCCTGGCGCATGGCCCTGGGCGGCCTGATCCTGGGCACCTTGGGCGTGTTCCTGCTGGAATCGGGCAGTGACCCCGCCTCGGCCGCGTGGTTCCGCTGCGCCTTCGGGCTGCTGGCGCTCACGTTGTGGGCCTGGGCGGCGCGTCGCGCGCCGCTGTGACGCCTGCCGGCCGGCACGGCGGTGCGCGTGGTGGTGGCGGCCGCGCTGGTGGTGCTGAGCTGGGTCGTCTTCTTCGCGGCCATCCAGCGCTTGTCGGTGGGGCTGGCCACCGTGGTCTTTCACGTGCAACCGCTGTGCCTGATGCTGGCTGGCGCCTGGTGGCTCGGCGAGCCGCTGCCGCGCGCGCGCATCGCCGCCGCGCTGCTGGCCTTGCTGGGCCTCTCATTGGCCACGGGCCTGGTGGGCGGAGCCGGCGCGGTGGTGTCGATGCTGGGCGTGGGCCTGTGCCTGGTGGCCGTGGTGGGGCAGACGGTGGTGGGCGTGCTGCTGCGCGCGCGAACGCCGGTGCCGCCGCTGGCCCTGGCCTGGTGGCAATGCGCGGTGGGCGCGCTGGCTCTGTGGCCCTGGGTGCTGGTGGCGGGCTGGCCCGCGTGGGGGCCGGCCTGGGGTTGGCTGGCCGCGCTGGGCGTGGTGCACACGGGGCTGGCCTATGTGCTCATCTACGGCGGCATGGCGCGGTTGAGCACGTCGCGAACGGCGCTGCTGCAATTCGTCTACCCCGGCGCCACGCTGGTGTGTGACGCGCTGGTCTACGGGCGCTGGCTCGCGCCGGGGCAATGGCTGGGCGTCGGCCTCATGGGCCTGGCGCTGTGGTGGGGAGCCAGGCCCCCACGCTCCGCCGTTGCACGGGTCGCTGCCCCCCGAGTGGGCTGATCCGCCTCGGAGCGGCCCGGCGGCGGATCGTTTGCTTCACTCCTCCAGCAGCGAGCGCAGCATCCACGCCGTCTGCTCGTGCACCGTGAGGCGCTGCACCAGCACGTCGGCGGTGGGTTCGTCGCTGGCCTTGTCGACCAGGTCGAACATGGCGCGCGCGGTGCGGGCCGCGCCCTCGTGGCCCTTGGCCAGGATGGCCACCATCTCCAGCGCCTTGGGCGGCGTGGCCGGCGCGTCGGGCAGGGAGCTGAGCTTGGCGAACTCGGCGTAGCTGCCGGGCGCCACGTGGCCGAGCGAGCGGATGCGCTCGGCGATCGGGTCGACCGCGTTCCACAGCTCGGTGTACTGCTGCATGAACATGGCGTGCAGGCTGTTGAACATGGGGCCCGTCACGTTCCAGTGGAAGTTGTGCGTGGTGAGGTAGAGGGTGTAGGTGTCGGCCAGCAGGTGGCTCAGGCCCTTGGCGATGGCGGCGCGGTCTTTTTCGCTGATGCCGATGTTCACGGCCATGACGGGTTTGGTGGTCTTCTTGCTCATGGATGCGGGCTCCTGAAGGGGTGAACGACCGCCATAGCTTATCGCCGCCCGCATGCCGCAGGCTTGACGGGGGTCAAGCGCGGCTCAGCCCCGCTGCGCCCAGCCATGGTCAAGCGGGCCATGGCCGCGGCCCAGGCGCCACTGCGCCGAGGCCTGCAGCGCGGCGCGCACGTAGTCGCGCGCCTGCGCCACGGCATCGACCAGGGCCAGGCCGCGCGCCAGGCCGCAGGCGATGGCGCTGGACAGGGTGCAGCCCGTGCCGTGGGTGTTGGGGGTGTCGATGCGGTCGCCGTCCCAGCGCGCCACGCCCGCGTCGTCGAGCAGCAGGTCGGTGAGCACCGGACCACTGAGGTGGCCGCCCTTGAGCAGCACGCCGCGCGCGCCCAGGGTGCGCAGCGCACGCGCGGCGCCCTCCAGCGCGTCGGCCGTGGTGATGGCATGGCCCACGAACCAGCCGGCCTCGTCGAGATTGGGCGTGATCACCGTGACGCGCGGAAACAGCTCGGCCACCAGCACGGCCACGGTCTCCTGGGCGATCAGGCGGTCGCCACTGGTGGCCACCATCACCGGGTCGAGCACCACGCGCTGCAAGCGGTGGCGGTCGATGGCGCGGGCCACGGTGCGCACCACGTCGGGGTCGTGCAGCATGCCGATCTTCACCGCGTCCACGCCGATGTCCTCGACCACGGCGTCGATCTGCTGTTCCAGCAGGGCCGCGGGCAGGCCCTGGATGGCGCGCACGCCTTGCGTGTTCTGCGCCGTGATGGCGGTGATGGCGGTCATGCCGTAGCAGCCCAGCGCGGCCATGGTCTTGAGGTCGGCCTGGATGCCGGCGCCGCCGCCGGAGTCGCTGCCTGCGATGCTGAGGACGCGGGGGGGATGCAGGGTCATGTCGGGAGTTCCGGCCCATGGTCCGATGGGACCATTCGTGAAGGCCTCGATTGTTTCATCTGTTCATGTTCGGTTTCCAGAATCGACCGGGGAACTTTCCCGGACACAACAGAGAGACCCAGACCATGCCCTCCTTTTCGTTCCAGCGTGTGGCGGCGGCCATCGCGCTCCTGAGTGCCTCCCTTGCCCCCGTGGCCGCGCAAGCCCAGGCCCTGGACTTGTCGCGCTACACGCTGACCTCCAGCTTCGCGCTGCCCGGCACGGCCTCCGAGTCCTCGGCCATCACCTGGAACTGGGACACCAACACCCTGTTCGTGGTGGGCGACGAAGGCGACACCATCACCGAAGTCGCGCGCGACGGCACGGTGATCGGCAGCATGAGCCTCAGCGGCTTCGACGACACCGAGGGCCTCACCTACATCGGCAATGGCGAATTCGTCATCGCCGAAGAGCGCATCCAGGACGTCTACAAGCTGAGCTACCAGTCGGGTGGCAACGCCTCGCGCGGCTCGCTGCAGAGCGTGTCGCTGGGCGGCACCGTGGGCAATGAAGGCATCGAAGGCATTTCGTTCGATCGTGCCAGCGGCCAGTTCGTGACGGTGAAAGAGAAGAATCCGCAAGGCGTGCAGGTCGGCGGCATCAACTTCGCCAACGGCACCCACACCATGAGCAACCTGTTCACGCCCAACCTCGGCGTGGCCGACCTGTCGGACGTGCAGGTGCTCAGCGGCTTCACCGGCGCCAGCTTCGCCGACAACCTGCTGATCTACAGCCAGGAGTCGCAGCGGCTGCTGGAGGTGACGCGCACCGGCCAGGTGCTCAGCTCATTCGCCTTCACCACCATCAGCGGCATCGCCGAGGGCGTGACCATCGCCGCCGACGGCACGATCTTCATCACCGACGAATCGCCCTTCGTCTACATCCTCACCGCCCCGGTGCCCGAGCCCGAGACCTACGCGATGTTGCTGGCCGGCCTGGCCGCCGTCGCCGGCGTCGCGCGCCGTCGCCGCCGCAACGCCTGACCCCCGTTCTTCGTCACTTCTACCCACCGGAGCCTGAACATGAAAAAGCAACTCGCCGCCTTCGCCGTGGCCGCCTTCGCCGCCTGCAGCTCGTTCGCCGCCACCAGCGGTGTCGTCATCACCGAATGGATGTACCAG
Organism: Hydrogenophaga intermedia; assembly: GCF_000723405.1. Classification (GTDB taxonomy): domain Bacteria; phylum Pseudomonadota; class Gammaproteobacteria; order Burkholderiales; family Burkholderiaceae_C; genus Hydrogenophaga; species Hydrogenophaga intermedia. The sequence goes on from NZ_CCAE010000009.1 coordinate 72,596, forward strand.
GGCGCTGGCAGCACCAACCGGGAATTCATCGAGTTCACCAACCTGGGCCCCACCGACGTGGACTTCAGCGGCTGGAGCTTCGACGACGACTCGCGCCTCTCGGGCACCTTCCCGTTGTCGGCCTTCGGCATCGTGGCACCGGGCGAGTCGGTGATCATCACCGAGATGAACGCCACCGCCTTCCGCGACGCCTGGGGCCTGGACGCCAGCGTCAAGGTGTGGGGCCCGTACACCAACAACCTGGGCAATGGCGACGAGATCAACCTCTTCGACGGCGCCGGCAACCTGGTGGACCGCCTCACCTATGGCGAGAACCCGCGCACGCGCGGCATCAGTGGCCGCGCCACCAGCGCCGACGCGCTGGGCGCGAACGACGTGTCGCAGTGGGTGTTCTCGTCGGTGGGCGACATCGAAGGCTCCTGGGCCAGCAGCCTGGGCGACATCGGCAGCCCCGGCCGCACCTCGTTCGCGAGCCCCGTGCCCGAGCCGGAGAGCTACGCCATGCTGCTGGCCGGCCTGGGCGCTGTGGCCGGCCTGGTGCGCCGACGCCGCAAGGCCGGGCTGGCCGCTACGACCGCCGCCTGATCGCCGCGCCCAGCGCGATCGCCGCCGCCGCGAGCGGCGCGAAGGCCTGGGCCTGGTCCATCGTGCCCAGTGTGGCGGCGCTGATCAGGCAGACCAGCACGCCCAGCACCAGCAGCGCCCACCACAGCCCGCGGCCGGTGCGTGAGCCCGGCCGCACGTGCAGCAGCAGGCCCAGGCCCGCCACCGCCGTGGGGTCGGGCGCCAGGCCGATGAACTCGGCCTGCACGATGGGCCGGGCGTCCGCCGGTGCCAGCAACGGCCACGACAGGGACGCCATGAGCAGCAACAAGGTGCCCGCGCGCGAGCGCCGTCCCCGGCCGGCCGTTCCGTTCAGCATCAGCCAGCCCAGCGCCGCCAGTACGTACAGCCCCGCCAGCGCCTGCGCGCCCCAGTTGATGGGCACGTACAGCCGCCACACGAAGCCCCAGGCCACCAGCGCGCTCAGTGCGGCCATCAGCGCCATGCCCGGCCGCGCGGCGTGTTCGTGTCCCTGCCACAACGCGAGCGCCAGGGCCAGCACCAGCACGTTGGCCAGCAGCCCCAGCGGCCACCAGGCGGCGTTGTGCAGCTCGAACAGGCGCCAGTAGGTGTCGGGCGCGAACATCAGGAAATCGGAAGGGCGGTAGCTCAACCACTCGGTCACGGGGACACCTCCGTGCGGCGCACTGCGGTGCTCATCGGCCGGTCCTCACAGTGCGCCGATCGCGCGCGCGATGCGCTCGCGCTGCGCCGCGTCGGGCAGCGGCCCGCGCGCGGCGGCCAGGTTTTCGCGCACGTGCGCCACCTGCCGCGTGGCGGGAATGGCGCAGGTCACGGCCGGGTGGGCCAGCACGAACTTCAGGATGAGCTGGGCCCAGCTCGTGGCGCCCACCTCCGCGGCCCAGCCGGGCACGGGGTGGCGCGCCAGCGCGCGCGTGAGCTGGCCTTCGCGGAAGGTGCGGTTCACGATCACGGCCACGCCGCGCTCCCGCGCCAGCGGCAGCAGGCGCTGCTCGGCCTCGCGGTCCAGCGGGTTGTAAGTGAGCTGCACGAAGTCGAGCGTCTGCGTGCGCAGGAGGCGCTCCAGCTCGTCGTGGTGCCGGCCCTCGGACGTGGTGATGCCGACGTATCGCAAGCGGCCCTCGGCCTTCATGCGCTGCAGCATCGGCAGGTGCTCCTCCCAGGCCAGCAGGTTGTGCACCTGCAGCAGGTCGAAGCGCGGCACGCCCCAGTGCGCGCGTGATTGTTCGATCTGCGCCGGGCCGCGCGCGGCGCTGCCGGTCCAGACCTTCTCGGCCGAGAACAGTGCCGCCGGCGTGCCCAGCGAGGCCAGCGCCTGCCCGATCACGGGTTGCGAGGAGCCGTACATGGGCGAGCTGTCGATCAGGCGACCGCCGTCGGCGAAGAAGGCGCGCACCACCTCGGCGCACTGCGCGCGGGCGCGCGGGTCGTTGCCGACGTTGAAGGTGATCCAGCTGCCCAGGCCGATGGCGGGGATGGTCTCGCCCGTGCTGGCGATGCGGCGCTGCGGCGGTTCGGGCGCCGCTTGCGCCCCTGCCGGCGGCACGGCGAATGGCGCCAGGCCCAGGCCGAGCATGGTGCGCCGCCGCAGGCCTGAGGGGAGGCGGTTCGGTTGTTCCATTTCAGTACGCATGGCGTGCACCGGGGTTGGTTATTGCATGGATCCGTCCGGCGTGGGAAATATCCCTCCCACAATGGCCCGGCCAGCGCGCGCACGCTGCCAGCCCACAGAACCCGAGGAGACCCATGAGATTTGCCGCCCACCTGCCCCTCATCGGCGCGCTCGCCGCCACCGCTGTCCATGCCCAGAACCGGCCCCCCGAGGGCGGTGCGCTCGCGCCCGTGGTCATCCGCGGCAGCGCCGATGCGGCCCAGCGCTGGCTGGGCAGCGCCAGCGTGGACGTGGTCGACGGCAGCGAGCTGCGCGAGGGGCAGTTGCAGATCAACCTGTCCGAGGGCCTGGGCCGCGTGCCGGGCCTGGTGATCCGCCAACGCGAGAACTACGCGCAGGACCTGCAGGTGTCCATTCGCGGCTACGGCTCGCGCGCCACATTTGGCGTGCGCGGTGTGCGCCTGTTCGTGGACGGCATCCCCGCCAGTGCGCCCGACGGCTCGGGCCAGGCGGCCAACTTCCCCCTCGGCAGCGCCGACCGCATCGAGGTGGTGCGTGGGCCGTTCGCCGCGCTCTATGGCGCCTCCAGCGGCGGCGCGATCCTGCTCTACACCGAAGACGGTGCGCGCCCCGGCGAATGGCGCACCGGCCTGGCCGTCGGGCCCGACGGCCTGTGGCGCCTGTCCACGCAAGTGCTCGGGCAGACCGGCACGGCCGAGGCACCGGGCTGGTCGTACGCGCTGGACGTCGGCCGCTTCGAGACCGATGGCCAGCGCCCGCAGTCGGCCGCGCACCGCAGCACGGCCAACGCCAGACTTTCGCGCGCGCACGACGGTGGGCGCACCACGCTCGTGTTCAACCGCCAGAGCGCCTTCTCGCTCGACCCGCTGGGGTTGACGCGCGCGCAGTTCGACGCCGACCCCACACAGACCGACGCGGCGGCGATCAACTTCAATACGCGCAAGTCGGTGTCGCAGACGCAGGCCGGGATCGCGTGGGAGCAGGCGATCGGTGGCGGCCACAACGTGGAGCTGATGGGCTACGCGGGACAACGGCGCGTGGTGCAGTTCCAGTCCATCCCCACCGGTGCGCAGGCCGCGCCGGGCAGCTCGGGCGGCGTGATCGACCTGGACCGCGACTACTGGGGCTTCAACGCGCGCTGGCGCCTGCAGCGCGAATGGCAGGGCGGCGAGCTTGACCTGAGCGCGGGCCTGGCGATGGACCGCCAGAACGACGCCCGCCGCGGCTACAACAACTTCGTGGGCACCGCGCTGGGTGTGCAAGGGCCGTTGCGGCGCGACGAGACCAACCGCGCCGACACGCTGGACCCGTACCTGCGCGCCGCCTGGACGCGCGAGGACTGGACGCTGGAAGGCGGTGTGCGCCGCGTACGCACACGCTTCGAATCGAGCGACCGCTTTCTGGCCAACGGCGACGACAGCGGCAGCGCGCGCTACAGCGGCACGCTGCCGGTGGTGGGCGCGCGCTGGCGCATCGCGCCGAACCTGCAGGCCTTCGGCAGCGTGGGGCGCGGGCTGGAAACACCCACGCTCAATGAGGCCGCTTACCGCAGTGGTGGTGGCGCGGGGCTCAACACCGAGCTCAACGCCGCGCGCAGCACCAGCGCCGAGATCGGCCTGCGCGGGCGCCACGGCGCGGGCCTGTGGAACGCCACGCTGTTCGACATCCGCACGCGAGATGAGATCGTGGTGCAGAACAACACCGGCGGGCGCTCCACCTTCCAGAACGCGGGCCGCACCGAACGCCAGGGCCTGGAACTCGCGGGCGAGTGGGCCTTCGGCGAGTTCGCCTTGACCAGCGCCTACACCGCCATGAGCGCGCGCTACCGCGACGGCTTCCTCACCTGCACCGCGACGCTGTGCCCCAACGTGAACGCGCCCACGCCCATTCCCGCCGGCCAGCGCATGCCCGGCCTGCCCGCGCAGCAGTTCTTCGCGCAGTTGGCCTGGACACCGCGCTGGGCCGCCACCGTGGGCGGCGTGTTCACGCTGGAGGCGCGGCGCAGCGGGCGCGTTCAGGTGAACGACTTGAACACCGACGCGGCCGAGGCGTACACGCTGTTCGCGCTGGGCGCGCGCTTCGAGCAAAGCACGGGCCCCTGGACCTGGCGGCAGTTCGTGCGCCTGGACAACCTGACGGACCGCCGCCACGCGGGCTCGGTCATCGTCAACGAGGGCAATGGCCGCTTCTTCGAGCCGGGCGCGGGGCGTTCGCTGTCGGCGGGGATCGAGCTGACGCGGCGGTTCTAGGGGGGCGCTTCGGGTGGTGCAGGTGCTTCGTCAGCTTCAGGTGCAGCGGGTGGGCGGGCCGAGGGCCCGGGGTACGGTGCGGCGGGCTTCACTGCGCTGCCCCTCGCTGCGCGAGGGGTTCGCTGCGGTGCTCGGGTGAGCGGCCCCGGCGGCATAACTCACTGCGCGCGCTTCGCGCGCTCCGTTCAGACAGATGCCGCCAATCAGTTCACGAGGCGCGCTGCGCGCGCGGGCCACTCACCCTGCGCTCCTCGCCAGCGCACAGGCGCCCGCCGCACCGTACCCCGGGCCCTCGGCCAGCGGAGCTGGTTAGCACGCGAGAAGGGAAGTCCGATTGTTTGTCTGGCCCTCCGTGGTGTCACTCGTCAGAGGCGGGCACAGGGCCGTGGCGGCGCCTGTGCGGTGCCGAGAAGCGCAGTGCGGGCGGCCAGCGCGCGCAGTGAGTTATGCCGCCTGGCCGCCCGCGCGAGCATCGCAGGGCAGTCCTCGCGAAGCGAGGACCACCGCAGTGAAGCCGCCACGGCCCTGTGCCCGCCCCTGACGCGCCAACCAGGGACCGGTATCCGCGCCCTCGCGATCAACGGTGGTCCTGGGCAGGCAAGCGTAGCGGCGTTGACCCGAACGATCGGTAGCATGCGCAACGTCTGGATACCGTCATGGGGTATCCGCTTGTCCTGCTTGCAGCCCGATCCCAGGAGGTCCAGCCCGATGCGCCCCACGCCCCGCCACACCCTCGCGACGGGCCTGACCCGCCGCGCCTTCGCCGCCAGCGCCATCGGTGGTGCCGCCAGCCTGGCCGCGCCGGCCCTGCTGGCGCAGAGCAACCGCATCGTGCTCGGCCAGTCGGCCGCGTTCAGCGGGCCGGCCGCGCAACTGGGCATCCAGTTCAACGCGGGCGCACAGCTCTATTTCGATCAGCTCAACCAGCAGGGCGGCGTGGGTGGCCAGCGCATCGAGATCGTCAAGCTCGACGACGGCTACGAGCCCGACCGCTGCGCCGAGAACACGCGCCAGTTGCTCTCGCGCGGCTGCACCGCGCTGTTCGGCTACATCGGCACACCCACCAGCCTGGCGGCGCTGCCGCTGGCCATCAAGGACGGTACCCCTTTCATCGCACCCTTCACCGGCGCCATGGGCTTGCGCCAGCCGTTCAATCGCCTGGTCTTTCATCTGCGCGCCTCGTACAACGACGAGACCGCGCTGATCGTGCGCCAGCTCACCAGCCTGGGGCTCAACGACATCGCCGTGTTCCACCAGAACGACTCGTACGGCAAGGCCGGCCTGGACGGCGTGACGCTCGCACTGGAGCAGCGCAAGCTCAAGCCCAAGGCCACCGCCACGGTGGAGCGCAACTCGGTGGACGTCGCCAAGGCCGTGTCCACCATCGTCGCGGCCAAGCCGCAGGCCGTGGTGCAGATCAGCGCCTACGCCTCTTGCGCGGCCTTCGTCCGCGAGGCGCGCAAGGCCGGCTTCGGTGGCACCTTCTTCAATGTGTCCTTCGTCGGCACGCAGGCGCTGGCCGACGCGCTCGGCAAGGACGGCGCGGGCGTGGCCATCTCGCAGGTGGTGCCCAACCCGTTCTCCACCACGCGACCCGTCACGCGCGAGTTCCTCGACGCGATCGCGCGAGGCGGCAACAAGGTGCAGCCCAACTACTCCAGCCTCGAAGGATTCCTCGCCGCGCGGCTGTTCGCCGAGGGCGCGCGCCGCACGCCCGGGCGCCTCAACACGGACTCGCTGGTGAACGGTCTCGAGGCCATCGGCGACACCAGCTTCGGTGGCTTCAGCATCTCGCTCGGTGCCGACAACCACGTGGCCTCACGTTTCTCTGAGCTGTCGATGCTCACGGGCGACGGTCGCGTGCGCACCTGAGCGGTCCGACCTGACAAACCTGACAGGGGGGTACGGTGCCAGGGCTGGCACCGTGCGGGTGAACGCATGCATCATGCAATGAACACGCGCAAGGGCGCGTTTCGCTCAATGATTGCCTGCCGTGTCGAACCGATCCCTGCTCTCCGCGCTGCCGGTGGCCGAGTGGCCATTGCCCCCCGGTGATCGTCTCCCCTGCGCGCTGCTGCTGGTCACCGCGGATGGGCTGGTGCACAGTGCCAACGCCACGGCATGCGCCTGGTTCGACGGCCGCACCCACGCCATGACGCCGCTGGTGCGTTTTCTGCGCCTCTGCGGACACGACACACGCGCGGGCGAAATCGATGCGTTCATGGAAGGCATGCGCCGGACCGGCGAGATGCGCGAGCTGAGGCTGGCGCTGTGCCGCCACACCGGCGAGCGCTTCTCGGCGCTGCTCATGGGCATGCCCCTGATCGACCCGAGTGGCCTGTACCTCGGCTTCGACACCATGGTGCTCGATCTGTCGCGCTGGCAGGACCGGGAGGCACTGGTGCCGTACACCCACGGCGAAGGCCTGCAGGCGCAACTGGAGACGCGCACCCGATCGAACGCCATGGCCATGCGCGACATCGACGCCTTCACACAGATCCTGTCGCACGACCTGCGCGTGCCGCTGCGCCACGCCAGGGGCTACCTGCGCCTGATGCGCGAGCACGTCGCGACGGCGAACGACCCCTTGCAGGCCGAGTACACGCAGTCGGCCCAGGGCGCCGTCGACAGCATGAAGGGAGTGATCGACGCGGTGCTCGACTTCGCTCGGCTGTCGCGCATGCCGCTGGACGTGCAGTTCGTGCCCCTGGGTCCTCTGGTGCGTGGCGTGCTCGGCCACCTGGGCCACCACGCGCACGCGCCCACGGTCGACTGGCGCATCGACGGCCGATGGCCCGGCGTGCGCGGCGACCCCAGGCTGCTCGCCCAGGCCTTCTCCCACTTGCTGGACAACGCCTTGAAGTTCACGCGCGGCCTTGAGCGCCCGGTGATCGAAGTGGGCTGGCGCGACGGCGCCGACGGCGTGCGCGTGATCCACGTCCACGACAACGGTGTGGGGTTCGACCGGCGCGCTTCGGACAAGCTCTTCATGCTGTTCCACCGACAGCATCACCCTCTGGAGTTCGAGGGACTGGGCACGGGCCTGGCACTCACGCGCCGCATCATCGAGCGCCACGGCGGCGCCATACGCTGCGAGTCCTCGCCCGGCCAGGGCTGCCGCATGAACTTCACGCTGCCGGGCGACCTGGCGAGCGGCGCCGCCTGAGGGTGTCCGCGCCGCTCAGCCGAGCGGGGACGGTGCGTCCGGCAGCACCGCTGTCACCTCGATCTCCACCTTCGCGCGCGCTTCCACCAGCCGGCGAACCTCCACGCAGGTCATGGCGGGGAAGTGCTTGCCCATCACCGCGCGGTAGGCCTCGCCGAGCTCGCGCAGGCGCGCGTTGTACTCGTCTCGGTCGAGGATGTACCAGGTCATGCGCACCATGTGCTCGGGGCCGGCGCCCGCGCAGCGCAGCACGTCGTGCACGTTCTGCAGGGCCTGGCGCGTCTGCGCGATGAAGTCGTCGCTCTCGAACTGCTGCTGGCCGTTCCAGCCGATCTGGCCGCCGACGAAGACCTGCGTGCCGCGCGCGGCGATGCCGTTGGCGTAGCCCTTGGCAGGTATCCAGCCGTCGGGGTGGAGGTGTTGCAGCATGGTGTCAGGCCTTGTCTCGGGAAACTTGTTGTCGAAGGGCGAAGCGTTGCAGCTTGCCGGTTTCGGTGCGCGGCAGGCGCTCCACGAACAGCACCTCGCGCGGGTACTTGTAGGGCGCCATGCTGGCCTTGGCGTGGTCCTGCAGCGCCTTGACCAGGGCCGCGTCGCCGGTGTGGCCGGGCTTGAGCACCACGTAGGCCACGATCACCTGGCCGCGCTCGTCGTCGTGGCGGCCGACCACGCCGCACTCGGCCACGGCGGGGTGGGCCAGCAGGGAGGATTCGCCCTCCGGCCCCGCCACGTTGTAGCCGGCGGTGATGATCATGTCGTCGGTGCGCGCCTGGTAGAAGTAGTAGCCGTCCGCGTCGCGCCGGAAGGCGTCGCCGGGGAAGTTCCAGCCGCCCTGCACGTACTGCGCCTGGCGCGGTTCATCGAGGTAGCGGCAGCCCGTGGGGCCGATCACCGCGAGGCGGCCGATCTCGCCGTCGGGCACGGGCTGGCCTTCGTCGTTCACGATGCGCGCGGTGTAGCCCGGCACCACGGTGCCGATGGCGCCGCGCCGCACGGCCTCGGGCGCGGCCGAGACGAAGATGTGGAACATCTCCGTGGCGCCGATGCCGTCGAGCATCTCGATGCCGCTGGCCTGCTTCCACAATTGGCGCGTGGCGTCGGGCAGACCCTCGCCCGCGCTCACGCAGATGCGCAGTTGACCGATGCCGTGCTGCTGCGCGAAGGGGGCCATCTGCCGATAGAACGTTGGCGCGGTGTAGCAGATGGTCGCGCCCTTCTCGGCGATGAGCTTGACCATGGCCTCGGGCGTGTAGGCGATCGAGGGGAAGTAGATCGATGAGCCGGCCCACATCGGGAAGATGAGCAGCCCGCCCAGGCCGAAGGTGAAGGCCAGCGGCGGCGATCCGACCACGATGTCGTCGGGCGTGGCGCGCAGCACGTGGCGCGGCCAGCACTCACAGGCGGCCAGCACGTCGCGGTGCGTGTGCACAGCGGCCTTGGGCACACCCGTGGTGCCGGAGGTGAAGGCCAGCAGCGCGATGTCGTCGCCCGCGGTGGGGCAGGGCGTGGCCTGCTCGGGCTGCTTGGCGGCCAGCGCCTCCAGGCTGTCGGCGCCGTCGGTGTTGAAGCGCAACATCGGCAGGGCGCTGCCGCAGGCCTCCAGCTCGGCGGTGAGCTTGGCGTCGCACAGCAGCAGCGCCGGCTGCGACTTGTCGATGATGCCCTTGAGTTCCTTGGCGCGCAGCAGCGGCATGGTCGCCACCACCACCAGCCCCGCCTGCACCACGGCCAGCCAGGCCAGGGCCATCGCCACCGAGTTGCCGCCGCGCAGCAGCACGCGGTTGCCGGGCACCAAGCCATGCTCGCGCACCAGCAGGTTGGTGATGCGGTTGACCTGCTCGCGTGCTTGCGCGTAGCTCAGCGTGCGCGCGTCGCTGCGCAGGAAGGGGCGATCGGCGTGGCCGTTGGACGAGGCGCGATCGAACAGGGCCTGCACCAGGTTCACCTGCGCGGGAATGGCCTTGAGTTCGGGCGTGTCGAAGCGCAGCTCGGGCCACTGTTCGTGGGGCGGCAGGCGGTCGTGCACGAAGCGGTCGGTCTGGGCAGAGGTCATGTTTTCAGCGCGGCTTTGCCAAGGATGAGGAGCTGCACTTCGCTTGCGCCTTCGTAGATGCGCAGCGAGCGGATGTCGCGGTAGAGGTGTTCCACCACCTCGCCCACGCGCACGCCGCGTCCGCCGAACATCTGCACGGCCATGTCGATCACGCGCTGCGCGTTCTCCGTGGCCGTGAGCTTGGCGGCGGCGGCTGCCGCCGTATAGGCGGGCGTGCCGGCGCCCTGCGTGGGGCTTTCGTCGCGCATCCACGCGGCGCGGTAGGTGAGCATCGCGGCGGCGTCGATGAGCGCACTCATCTCGCCCAGTCGGGCCTGGGTGAGTTGAAAGTCGGCCAGGTGCTGGCCGAACATCTTGCGTTGCCTCGCATGGGCCACCGCCTCGGCGAAGGCGCGGCGCGCCATGCCCAGCGCGGCGGCGGCCACCGAGGCGCGGAAGATGTCCAGCGTCTGCATGGCCAGCTTGAAGCCGCCATCCACCGTGCCCACCAGCGCGTCGGCACCGACGCGGCAGTTCGTGAACTTCAGCGTGGCCAGTGGGTGCGGGGCCATCACGTCGATGTGCTCGGAGGTGTCCAGGCCCGGTGCGTCGGCCGGCACCACGAAGGCGCTGATGCCGCGCGCGCCCGCGTCGGGCGTGGTCTTGGCGAATACCACGTAGAAATCCGCCAGGCCGCCGTTGCTGATCCAGGTCTTGCTGCCGTCGAGTACCCAGCCGCCGTCGGCCTGGCGCGCGCTGGTCTTCATGCCCGCGACGTCGGAGCCGGCCTCGGGCTCGCTGAGCGCGAAGGCGGCGATCTGCGCGCCGTTGGCCACCGCGCGCAGGCGCTGTTCGCGTTGCGCGTCGCTGCCGCCGAGCGTGATGCTGCCGCTGCCCAGGCCCTGCATGGCGAAGGCGAAGTCGGCAAGCGGCGAGTGGAAAGCGAGCGTCTCGCGCAGGATGACGAGCGCGCGCGAGTCGAGCTTGTCGAGCGCGCCACCGTGCGCGGCGGGCACGCAGTAGCGCAACCAGCCGGCCTCACCGAGCTTGTGAACCCACTCGCGGCAGGCGCGGCGGTCGTCGGACTCATCGACCCGTTGCGCGCCAGCCCAGTCGGCCAGACCGAGTGCGAGCGTGTGGTGGTGCTGGTTGAAGAAGGGCAGTTCCCACTGCGCTTGCGGCGGGGTCATGCCGTGGGGACGATCAAAAGCCACCATGGGCTCAGTCTCCTTCGAAGGCCGGGCGTTGCTTGGCGGCGAAAGCCTCGTAGGCACGCCGGAAGTCCTGCGTCTGCATGCAGATCGCCTGGGCTTGCGCCTCGGCTTCGATGGCCTGGTCCAGCGTCATGGCCCATTCCTGGTGCAGCATGGTCTTGGTCATGCCGTGCGCGAAGGTGGGGCCTTCGGCGAGCGAGGCGGCGAGTTTGAGCGCCGCCTCGGGCAGCGCATCCGGTTCGTGCAGCGCGTTGAAGAAGCCCCAGGCCAGGCCTTCGTCGGCTTTCATGGAACGGCCAGTGAACAGCAGCTCGCTCGCGCGCCCCTGGCCGATGACGCGCGGCAGCAGCGCGCAGGCGCCCATGTCGGCGCCGGCCAGGCCCACACGCGTGAACAGGAAGGCGGTGCTGGTGCGCGGCGTGCCCAGGCGCAGGTCGGACGCCAGCGCCATCATGGCGCCGGCGCCCGCGCACACCCCATCGATGGCAGCCACGATGGGCTGCGGGCAGGCGCGCATGGCGGCCACCAGCGCGCCCGTCATGCGCGTGAAGGCCAGCAGCTCGGGCATGGTCATGGTGGTGAGCGGGCCGATGATCTCGTGCACGTCGCCGCCCGAGCAGAAGTTGCCGCCGGCGCCGGTGAGCACCACGGCCTTCACGTCGGTGGCGCGCTGCAGGCCGTTGAACCAGTCGCGCAACTCGGCGTAGGAGTCGAAGGTCAGCGGGTTCTTGCGGTCCGGCCGGTTGAGCGTGACGGTGGCCACGCCGTTCGTGATGGACAGGGCGAAGTGCCTGGGCGAGGCCGGGGCCGGCGCGTACTGGCCGCGCATGGGGTTGTGGTCGGGGATGGGGTGTTTCATTCGCTGGCGTCCGTCAGGCGCTGGTTGAGGTCGAGCTGGTGCTGCTTCACTTTGCCGAGCAGTTTGTAGAGCTGCTCCAGGTCGCGCGGTGACAGGCCCTCGAAGGCCTCCACGATCCAGTGCTCGTGCTGCTCGGCCATCTGCGTGAAGGCGCGGCGGCCAGGGTCGGTCAGGCGCACGCGGAAGGCGCGCCGGTCGCCCTCCACACCCGTGCGCTCCACCAGGCCCTCGGCCACCAGCTGGTCGGTGATGCCGGTGACGTTGCCGCCGGTGACCATGAGCCGGTGCGACAGCTCCTTCATCTTCAGGCCCTCGGGGTGGCGCTCCAGTTGCGCCATGAGGTCGAAGCGCGGCAAGGTGGTGTCGAAGTGCTCGCGCAGGCCGGCGCGCACGCGCTTCTCGATGAGTTGCGAGCAGGTGAGCAGGCGCAGCCACAGGCGCAACTCGTGCGCGTGCTCGCTGTGCGCGCGCGCCTCGAGGTCCAGGATTTCGATGTCGTTCATTTGGCTGCCTCCTCTTCCTCTTTGGCCGTCATCGCTTGTTGACGGGCGATCTCGCGGTAGAGCTGGTCGCGCCCGCTGAGGTAGGGCGCGGGCCAGTCGATGGCGCGCGTCTGCAGCCTGGCGGCTTCGTGCAAGGTCCAGGCCGGGTTGGCCAGGTGTGGCCGGGCCACGGCGCACAGGTCGGCGCGGCCCGCGGCGATGATGCTGTTGGCGTGGTCGGCCTCGCTGATGGCGCCCACGGCGATGGTGAGGATGTCCACCTCGTTGCGCACGCGATCGGCAAAGGGCGTCTGGTACATGCGGCCATACACCGGCTTCGCCTGGCGCGTGGTCTGGCCGGAGGACACGTCGATCACGTCGCAGCCCGCGGCCTTGAACAGGCGCGCGATGGCCACCGCGTCGTCCGGCGTGGTGCCGCCGGGCGTCCAGTCGTGCGCGGAGATGCGCACGCTCATGGGCTTGTCAGCGGGCCAGGCGGCGCGCATGGCCTTGAAGACTTCCAGCGGGTAGCGGCAGCGGTTCTCCAGCGAGCCGCCGTACTCGTCGGTGCGCTGGTTGGTGAGCGGGCTGATGAAGGCCGAGAGCAGGTAGCCGTGCGCGCAGTGCAGCTCCAGCCAGTCGAAGCCGGCGGCGGCGGCGCGCTGCGTGGAGGCGAGGAAGGCGGCCGTCATGGCGTCCATGTCGGCGCGGGTCATGGCGCGCGGCACCTGGTTCTGCTCGCCGTAGGCCACGGCGCTGGCCGAGAGCAGCGGCCAGTTGCCGGCGGGCAGGGGCTCGTCGATCTGATCCCAACCGAGCTGCGTGGAGCCCTTGGCCCCACTGTGGCCGAGCTGGATGCCGATCTTCGCGCCGTTGCCCTGCTCATGGGCGAAGCGCACGATGCGCTCGAACGCGCGTTGCTGCTCGTCGTTCCACAGCCCGGGGCAGCCGGGGGTGATGCGGCCCTCAGGCGTGGGGCTGGTCATCTCCACCATCACCAGTGCCGCGCCGCCCGCGGCGCGCGCGCCCAGGTGCACGAAGTGCCAGTCGCCCACCACACCGTCTACCGCCTTGTACTGCGCCATGGGCGAGACCACGATGCGGTTCTTGAGTTCGACGCTGCGCACTTTCAGCGGCAGCAGCATGGGTGGGGTGGGGTGCTTCGCGGCTGCCTGACCTGCGCGCTGGCCTAGCCAGTTTTCATAGCCCTCGAGCCACTTCGCATCGCGCAGGCGCAGGTTCTCGTGGCTGATGCGCTGGCTGCGCGTGAGCAGCGAGTAGGCGAACTGCTCGATCTCCATGGCCGTGTAGCGGTCCACATGCTCGAACCATTCGGTGGAGTTGCGCGCGGCGTTCTGGATCTTGAGCACCTCCACGCTGCGCCGTGCTTCGTAGGCCTGCAGCACGGTGGCCACGTCGGCTTCGGGGTGGCGTTCGAACTCGGTGGCCAGGTCGATGGCGTCTTCCAGCGCGAGCTTGGTGCCGCTGCCGATGGAGAAGTGGGCGGTGTGCGCGGCGTCGCCCATGAGTACGATGGGGACGCGGCGGCCGGCGATGTCCTGGGTATGCACCCAGGTCTTGCAGATCACGCGGGGGAAACGGATCCAGATGGCCGATCCGCGCAGGTGCGAGGCGTTGCTGATGAGGCGGTGGCCGTCGAGGTAAGGAGCGAAGAGCTTTTCGCAGAAGGCGATGGCGTCTTCCTGGCTCATCTGGTCGATGCCGTGCGCCTGCCACACGTGCTCAGGCGTCTCCACGATGAAGGTGGAGGTGTCGGCGTCGAACTGGTAGGCGTGCGCCTGGAACCAGCCATGTTCGGTCTGGACGAAGGCGAAGGTGAAGGCGTCGAAGGTCTTCTTCGTGCCCAGCCAGACGAAGCGGCATTGGCGCGTGTCGATGTCGGGCTCGAAGGTGCTGGCGTAGCGTGTGCGCACGCGGCTGTTGAGGCCGTCGCTGGCGATCACAAGGTCGGCGGTGTACTGCGCGGCCAGGGCCTGGTCGTCGGTGACGTCGGTCTCGAACACCAGGTTCACGCCGAGCGTCTGGCAGCGCGCCTGCAGCACGTTGAGCAGCCGCTTGCGCCCGATGCCGCAGAAGCCGTGGCCGCCGCTGCGCACGCTGCGGCCCTTGTAGAAGACTTCGATGTCGTCCCAGTGGTTGAAGGCGTCGCCGATCTCCTGCGCCGTCTCCGGATCGGCCGCGCGCAGGTTGCCCAGGGTCTGGTCGGACAGCACCACGCCCCAGCCGAAGGTGTCGAAAGGGCGGTTGCGCTCGACGACGGTGATCTCCAGCGAGGGCTGGCGCCGCTTCATCAGCAGCGCGAAGTACAAGCCGGCCGGGCCACCACCGATGCACAGGATGCGTTGCAGGGACGTTTTCATGTCTAATTAGTTTAGACCTGAAACAATGGCCGGCAACCGGGTAAACCCTCGTCTCGTCGCGACGTGTTACACCGATGAACTGGCGTGCCCGCAGTCAAGGGAGTAATGTCCGACGCTCAGTCGTTTGAGAGCCTGTATGAGTGTGTACCGCTTCAAGTCCCGGGAGACCGGGGACCTCGTCATGTTGCCGGCGCACGGCAAGCGCCTGCTGGAAATCCTGGGCAAGGATCCGGAGAGCCCAGGGGTGCTGCTGCCCGATGACATGCCCCGCGCGATCGACGCGATCCGCGCGGCCGTGCTGAGCGAGGAGGCCGAGCACAAGCGCCTGCGCGACGAGGCCGAGGCCAGGGGTGAGCCCGCGCCCACCTTCGAGAGCGTGAGCCTTCGCATGCGCAGCACGCCCTTCATCGAGATGCTGCAGCGCGCGCAGAAGGCGGGCGTGGAGATGACCTGGGGAGTGTAGAGCGAGGCACCCCCCGCGCGGCTTCGCCGCTCCCCCCTCTGCTGCGCGATGGGGGCGCACCCTGCGGCCTGGCGAAGCCAGTTCCGCGGGTGCCTTAAAAGCGGGGCGGTGTCAGTCCACTTTCGCGCCGGAGGCCTTCACGACGGCGCCCCACTTCTTGATCTCTGCGTCGATCAGCGCGGCGAATTCCGCGGGCGTGTTGCCGCTGGGAATCGCGCCCTGGGCCAGCAGGCGCTCTTTCACCGCCGGTGTGTTCAGCGCCTTCGCGGTTTCCTGTTGCACACGGCTCACGATGTCGGGCGGCGTGCCGGCGGGCGCCAGCAGGCCGAACCAGGAACTGGCCTCGAAGCCGGGCAGCTTGCCGGCCTCTGCCACGGTGGGAACGTCGGGCAGCGCGGCCGAGCGCACGGCGCTGGTGACGGCGAAGGCCTTGAGGTTGCCGGCCTGGATGTGGGGCATGGCCGAGGGCAGGTTGTCGAACATCACGTCCATGTTGCCCGCGAGCAGGTCCGTCATGGCCGGGCCGGAGCCGCGGTAGGGGATGTGTGTCATGAAGATGCCGGTGCGCGACTTGAACAGCTCGCCCGCCAGGTGGATGGAGGTACCGTTGCCGCTGGAGGCCATGTTCAGGCGCCCCGGCTGCGACTTGGCCACGCGGATGAAGTCCGCCACGCTGTTGACGCCGAGCTCCTGGGCGCGCTTGCTGCTCATCACCATGACGTTGGGCACGCCGGCCACCAGGGTCACGGGCGCGAAGTCCTTCTGCGGGTCGTAGGGCAGCTTGCTGTAGAGCGACTTGTTGATGCCGTGCGTGCCCACGGTGCCCATGAGCAGGGTGTAGCCATCGTTGGGTGACTTGGCCACCACCTCGGCGCCGATGTTGCCGCCGGCTCCGCCGCGGTTCTCCACCACGAAGCTCTGGCCGAAGGCCTTGCTCAGTTCGGGCGCGATGGTGCGGGCCAGGATATCGGTGGTGCCGCCGGGGGCGAAGGGCACGACGATGCGCACGGGTTTGCTGGGCCAAGCGCCCTGCGCCAGCGCGGTGGCGGGCACCACGAGGGCGGCGGCGAGGGCGACGGCGAGGGATCGGCGGTTGATGCGCATGTGGTTGTCTCCTGCTTGAACGGTTGGTGACCGTCAGCCTATCGGCGCTGCCCGAGGAGTCAACCGGAGGACTACTACCTGGCGAGCGCAGGTGTCAGCCCAGAGACACCCGCGCTGCGTGCACGGGTCCCCCCCATCCAGAGACACCGCGGAACCGGCTTTGCCGGGCCGCAGGTGTCGCCCCCCTTGAGGGGGGTGGCGCGAAGCGCCGCGGGGGGTGTTCCCCGTCAGTCGGCGTATTGGCCGGCAGCGTCCACCACCACCTTCAGCTTGGCGATCTCGTTGGCCACGAACTTCTTGTGGCCTTCGGGCGTGACGCGGTTGTCGGTCACGACGATGGCGCCCAGCTCTTCCTGGCTCTTGATGAACTTGGGGTCCTTCAGCGCGACCTTGAGGGCGTCGTTGAGCTTCTTCAGCACGTCGGGCGGCGTGCCCTTGGGGGCGTACATGCCGTGCCAGATGGTGAGGTTGAAGTCCTTGAGGCCCATTTCCTGCAGCGAGGGATAGTGCTTGAGCACCGGGTGGTTGCTCAGCGGCTTGGCCGTGGTCACGGCGAAGGCCTTCACACGGCCGCCTTCGATCTGCGCCGTGGTGTTGGTGGTCTGGTCGCACATCACGTCCACCTGGCCGCCGATGAGGTCGTTCATGGCCGGGCCGGTGCCGCGGTAGGCGATCGTGGTCATGGACTTGTCGAGCTTCATCGCGTGCTGCCACATCAGGCCGCAGATGTGCGAAGCCGAGCCCAGGCCGGCGTGTGCCATGTTGAGCTTGCCGCCGTTGGCGCGGATGTAGGCCTCGAAGTCGCGGTAGGTGTTGGCGTTGAGCTTGTTGGAGCCCAGCAGGGTCATGGGCACGTCGTTGATGGCGCCGAGGTACTCGAAGTCTTCCAGTGCGTTGAATTGCTTCTTCTTGTACAGGCTGTCGGTGGCGGCCATGCCGATGTGCCAGACCAGCAAGGTGTAGCCGTCCTTGGGCGCGCGCGCCACGCGCGTGGCGGCGATGGTGCCGCCGGCGCCGGCGGTGTTTTCCACCACGATGTTGGCGTTGTCGCCCAGGGGCTTGCGCATGGCCTCGGCGAGCTGGCGCGCCACCAGGTCGGTGGGGCCGCCGGCGGCGAAGGGCACCACGAAGGTGACGGGCTTGCTGGGGAAGGCCTGTGCGAAAGCACCTGCCGCCAGGGTGGCGCCCAGGGCCAGGGTGACGAGCTGTTTCATGGTTGTCTCCAGAGGGAGGTTGCGGGACGGACCCGCGCATGCTATTGCCGGCTGCGGGGGCCGGAATCGCGGGAAATACGTAGGGGGCCACCCGGACAAACCCCAGCCTGGAGGAGCGGCGCGCGGCGCAGTGCGGCACGGCACGCCGGGATGCCGTGCCGGGTCACTCGCCGGGGCTCAACGGTAGCTGCGCGCGTCCTCGATCACCTTGCCGTCGTTGGGCAGGCTGCCGGGCGCCACCAGCTCCACGTCGCCGCGCAACTTGGTCACATCGCGCACGGCGGCGGCGATGTGTTCGCGCAGCGCTTCGGGGGCATCGCCGCCGGGCTCGGCCTCCACGCGCAGGCACATCTCGTCGCTGGCCATTTCGCCGCTGACCACCAGGCGGGCCTTGCGGATCTGGGGGAAGCGGCGCGCGATGTCGGCCACCTGCGAGGGGTGCACGAACATGCCGCGCACCTTGGTGGTCTGGTCGGCGCGGCCCATCCAGCCCTTGATGCGCGGCGCCGTGCGGCCCGTGGGGCAGGCGCCGGGCAGCACCGCCGACAGGTCGCCGGTGCCGAAGCGGATCAGCGGGTACGCCGGGTTGAGGGACGTGACCACCAGCTCGCCGACCTCGCCCTCGGCCACCGGGTCGCCGGTGCCGGGGCGAACGATCTCCACGATCACCTGTTCTTCCACCACCAGGCCTTCGCGCGCGGCGGTCTCGTAGGCCACCAGGCCCAGGTCGGCGGTGGCGTAGGTCTGGTACACGGCGACGCCGCGTTCGGCGAACCAGGCCGTGAGGCTGGGCGGGCAGGCTTCGCCCCCCACCACCGCTTTTTTCAGCGACGACAGGTCGACGCCGGTTTCAGCCGCCTTCTCGATCAGGATGCGCAGGAAGCTGGGCGTGCCGGTGTAGGCCTCGGGCCGCAGCTCGGCCATGGCCTGCAGTTGCTGCTCGGTCTGGCCCGTGCCGGCCGGGAACACGGTGCAGCCCACCGCGTGCGCGCCCGATTCGAGGATGAAGGCGCCAGGCGTCATGTGGTAGCTGAATGCGTTGTGCACCAGTTCGCCGGCACGAAAGCCCGCCGCGTACAAGGCGCGGCCGGTACGCCAGTAGTCGCGCGTGGCGGCTTCGGGTTCGTAGATGGGGCCGGGCGAGGCGTAGAGGCGCGACATGCCGGGTCCGCGAACCAGGGTGCTGAAACCGCCGAAGGGGTCGCGCGCGACCTGGGCGCGCTGACGCTCCAGCAGGCTGCTCTTGCGCGTGACCGGCAATTGCGCGAGCGCGGCACGGCTGTTGATGGCCGCGGCGTTCACGCCTTTGAGGATCTCGGCGAAGGCCGCGCTGTGGTTCTGCGCGTGCGCTACCTGCTTGACCAGCGCGGCCATCTGCTCGGCCTCGCGCTGGTCCGGCGCGCGCGTCTCCAGCGCATCGAAGCATTCGTTCATCAGGCCAGCCACCGTTTCCTCCGCTTGTAGCTTTTCACGTCCTTGAAGCTCTTGCGCTCGCCGCCACCCATGCCCAGGTAGAACTCCTTGACGTCTTCGTTGTTGCGCAGATCGGCCGCAGGCCCGTCCATCACGATGCGACCGCTCTCCATGATGTAGCCGTAGTCCGCGTAGCGCAGCGCCATGTTGGTGTTCTGCTCGGCCAGCAGCACGGTCACGCCTTCCTTGTGGTTGAGGTCTTTCACGATCTCGAAAACCTCTTCCACGATCTGCGGCGCCAGGCCCATGCTGGGCTCGTCCAGCAGCACCACGCTGGGGTTGGCCATCAGCGCGCGGCCGATGGCGCACATCTGCTGCTCGCCGCCGCTGGTGTAGGCGGCCTGGCTGGTGCGCCGCGTCTTCAGGCGCGGGAAGTAGGTGTAGACCTTCTCCAGGTTGCGCGCCACCTCGGCCTTGTCCTTGCGTGTGTAGGAGCCCGTCATCAGGTTCTCTTCGATGGTCAGGTGCGCGAAGCAGTGGCGCCCCTCCATCACCTGCACCACGCCACGCTGCACCAGATCGGCCGGTGAGAGGTTCTCGATGCGCTCGCCGCGCAGCTCGATGCTGCCCTTGGTGACCTCGCCGCGCTCGCCCTTGAGCAGGTTGGAGACGGCGCGCAGTGTGGTCGTCTTGCCGGCGCCGTTGCCGCCCAGGATGGCCGCGATCTGCCCTTGGCGCACGGTGAGCGACACGCCCTTGAGCACCAGGATCACGTGGTTGTAGATGACCTCGATGCCGTTGACGTTGAGGACGATGGGTGAGTCGGTGCTCATGGTGTTTCCTTGAAGACCATTCGCAAGAGCGGACGAGCCGCCCTTGAGAATGGCGCCGCGCAGGAAGCGCGGCGCTCAGGGGGTCAGCTGCCGCAGTCGGCGGCGGCTCGGCGGGTCATCTTCTTGTCGGCCAGGTACTTGTCGGCACCGGCTTTCACCATCGGCTTGATGATCTGTTCATCGGCCTGCAGGAAGTCGGAGCTGAAGTTCCACTTGGCGCCGTCCCAGGTGTGCACGCGCGCCCAGGTCGATCCCATGTGGTCGTTGCAAGAGGTGGACAGCGGGCGCATGACGCCGGCGAAGCCCAGCGAGTCCAGCTTCTTCTGGTCCAGCGCCAGGTTCTCCAGGCCCCAGCGCACCTGCTCGCCCGTCATCACCTTGCCCTTGCCGAAGCGCTCCTGCGCGCGGCGCACGGCCTCCACGCCCAGCATCTGGATGATCACGCCGCGCGTGTACAGAACCGAGCCCACTTCGTCCTTGGGACCCGTGCCCTGGCCTTTGTCGTGCACGTGCTTGAGGATGTCCTGGATCACCTTGGGCTGCTGACCCGAGGTGTTGAGCGCGAGCGCGTTGTAGCCCTTGGCACCGGCACCCACGTCCTTGACGTCGGGTTCGGCACCGGCCCACCACACGCCGTACATCTTCTCGCGCGGGTAGCCGGTGGCCTGGGCCTCCTTCAGCGCGGTGGAGTTCATCACGCCCCAGCCCCACAGCAGCACGTAGTCGGGGCGGCTCTGGCGCACCTGCAGCCAGGCGGCCTTCTGTTCCACGCCGGGTGCGGTCACGGGGATCAGTTGCAAGTCGAAGCCGTGCATGCGCTGACGTTCCTGCAGCAGCGGAATGGGTTCCTTGCCGAAAGGTGAGTCGTGGTAGACCAGCGCGATCTTCTTGCCCTTGAGCTTGTCCAGGCCGCCTTCCTTGGCGCCGATGTGCTGGATCAGGATGTCGGCGCCCGTCCAGTAGCTGCCCATCAGCGGGAAGTTCCACTTGAAGGCGTTGCCGTCCTGCGAGACCGACAGGCCATAGCCCAATGTGATCAGCGGGATCTTGTCGGTGGTGACCTTCTCGGTCAGCGCGAAGGTGATGCCGGTGGCCTGCGGGTCGAAGAGGCTCACGCCCGGGCGGCTCTTCAGTCGCTCGTAGCATTCCACGCCGCGGTCGGTGGCGTAGCCGGTCTCACACTCCTCGAAGGTCAGCTTGACGCCGTTGACACCGCCGTCGCGCGCGTTGATGAGCTTGAGGTAGTCCTGCTTGCCGTTGGCCCAGGGCGTGCCGTTGGGCGCATACGGTCCCGTGCGGTACGACAGGAGCGGGAAGAACTGCTCCTTCGCTTGAGCGAAGGCGCTGGTGGCGACCAGCGAGGTGGCGCCGGTCGCCAGCGCGGCGACGGCAAGGACCAGATGGCGAAGCTTCATGGTTTGTCTCCTGTGATTGAAGTTGACGCGGGCGGAAAAACGGGGAATGCGGGGATCAGTGAGGGAAGGGCCACAGCCGCAGCTTCTGCTTGCCGATGGACCACAGCTTCGCCAGCCCGTGCGGCTCGACGATCAGGAACCAGACGATGAGGCCGCCGAAGATCATCAGTTCGACGTGCGAGACCGTCGCCGTGGTCATGCTCATGCCGAACAGGCTGGCCAGTTCGGGCAGTGCCTGGTTGAGCACGATGGGCAGCACCACGATGAAGCCCGCACCGAAGAAGGCGCCCATGATGGAGCCCAGGCCGCCGATGATCACCATGAAGAGCAGGCGGAAGGACAGGTCCACGCCAAAGGCCGCCGGCTCCCAGGCGCCGAGGTACACGAAGGCCCACAGGCCACCGGCCACGCCGATGATGAAGCTGGACACCGCGAAGGCGCTGAGCTTGGCGTACATGGGGCGGATGCCGATGACGGCGGCGGCCACGTCCATGTCGCGGATGGCCATCCATTCCCGGCCAATGGCCGAGCGCACCAGATTCTTGGCCAGCAGCGCCAGCACGACCAGCACCGCCAGACAGAAGAGGTACTTGCTGACCGCGCTCTCGATCGGCAGGCCGAAGACCTGCAGGTTGTTGACCGACACCGAGCCCGATGGCGAGTCGTTCACGAACCACTTCACGCGCAGGAACATCCAGTCGGCGAAAAACTGCGCGGCCAGCGTCGCCACCGCCAGGTACAGGCCTTTCACGCGAAGGCTCGGCAGGCCGAACAGCACGCCGAACACCGTGGCGCACAGGCCCCCCAGCAGCAGCGCGGGCACCAGCGGCATGCCAGGGATGCGCACGAAGAAGTTGTAGGCCATGTAGGCGCCCACCGCCATGAAGGCGCCCGAACCCAGCGAGATCTGGCCACAGTAGCCCACGAGGATGTTCACGCCCAGCGCGGCCAGCGACATGATCAGGAACGGGATCAGGATGGCGCGCATCATGTAGTCGCTGGCCAGCATCGGCACCACGATGAAGGCGGCGGCAATGAGCGCGAGCACGAGCCAGCGGTCCTGCGCGATCGCGAAGATCTGCTGATCGGCGCGGTAGGAGGTCTTGAACTGACCGTTTTCTCTGTAGAACATAAGTCAGTGCCTCACACGCGGTCGATAATTTTTTCGCCGAACAGACCCTGCGGCCGGAACAGCAGGAACACCAGCGCGAGCACGTAGGCGAACCAGATCTCGATGCCCCCACCCACGAAGGGCCCGAGGTAGACCTCCGAGAGCTTTTCGCCCACACCGATGATCAGCCCGCCGATGATGGCGCCGGGCACCGAGGTGAGCCCGCCCAGGATCACCACCGGCAATGCGCGCAGCGCCAGGGTGGTGAGCGAGAACTGCACGCCCAGCTTGGAGCCCCAGATGATCCCGGCCACCAGCGCGGTGACGCCGGCCACGAACCACACGATCACCCAGATGCGGTTGAGCGGAATGCCGATCGACTGCGCGGCCTGGTGGTCGTCGGCCACCGCGCGCAACGCGCGCCCGGTGCTGGTCTTCTGGAAGAACAGCGACAGCGCGGCCACCAGCAGCGCCGCGATGCAGGCGGCGTACACGTCCTCCAGGTTCACCAGCACGCCGCCGGGGAAGGTGCTTTCCAGCAGGAACACCGGGTCTTTGGGCATGCCCACGTTGATGGCGTAGATGTTGGAGCCGAAGAGGGTCTGGCCCAGGCCGTCGAGAAAGTAGGTGATGCCCAGGGTGGCCATCAGCAGGGTCACGCCCTCCTGGTTGACGAGGTGGCGCAGCACCAGGCGCTCGATCAGCCAGGCCACCACCCACATGAGCGCGCCGGCGAGCACGAAGGCGATCACGTTGGCCAGGACCAGGCTTTCGATGCCGATCCACTGGGGCACCCATTCGGAGAAGCGCGCCATGGCCAGCGCCGCGAAAAGCACCATGGCGCCCTGCGCGAAGTTGAAGACGCCCGAGGCCTTGAAGATGAGCACGAAGCCCAGCGCCACCAGGGAATACAGCATGCCGGCCATCAGGCCGCCGAGCAGGGTTTCAAGAAAGAACGCCATGTTGCCGCCTCAATGACTGGTGCCGAGGTAGGCGCTGATGACCTCCTCGTTGCCGCGCACGTCCTCGGGCGTGCCGTCGCCGATCTTCTTGCCGTAGTCGAGCACGACCACGCGGTCCGAGATGTCCATCACCACGCCCATGTCGTGCTCGATGAGCACGATGGTGGTGCCGAACTCGTCGTTGACGTCCAGGATGAAGCGGCTCATGTCCTGCTTCTCTTCCAGGTTCATGCCCGCCATGGGCTCGTCCAGCAGCAGCACCTGCGGCTCCATGGCCAGCGCGCGGCCCAGGTCCACGCGCTTTTGCAGGCCGTAGGGCAGGGTGCCCACGGGCGTCTTGCGGTGGGCCTGGATCTCCAGGAAATCGATGATGTGTTCGACGAATTCGCGGTGCTGCTCTTCTTCCTTCTGCGCGTTGCCGATGCCGAAGGGGTTGCGAAACGCCTGCGCCAGCAGCCCGCTCTTCACCCGAAGGTTGCGCCCGGTCATGAGGTTGTCGATCACGCTCATGCCCTTGAAGAGCGCCAGGTTCTGAAAGGTGCGCGCGATGCCCATCTCGGCCACCTGGCGGCTGTTCATGTGCTTGAACGTCTGGCCGCGAAAGCTGATCGAGCCTTCCTGCGGCTGGTACACGCCATTGATGCAGTTGAGCATGGAGCTCTTGCCAGCGCCATTGGGGCCGATGATGGCGCGCACCTCGTGCTCGCGCACGTCGAAGCTGATGTCGGTGAGCGCCTTGACGCCGCCGAAGCGCAGGCTGATGTTTCTGACGTCGAGGATGACCTCGCCGATCTTCTTTTCGTTCATGCGGCCGCTTTCACAGGGACGAAGGTCTTCGCGTCTCGGATCTGAAGCGTCGCGCTGACCGAGCCCGTGCGCCCATCCTCGAACTTCACTTGCGTTTCGATGAACTGCTCGCGCTTGTCCGCGTACAGGGCGTCCACCAGCACGCCGTATTTCTCACCGATGAAACCGCGGCGGACCTTGTTGGTGCGCGTGAGCTCGCCGTCGTCGGCGTCCAGCTCCTTGTGCAGGACGAGGAAGCGGCTGATCTGGCTGCCGGCCAGGCGCTCGTCGCGGCTGAGGTCGGCGTTGACCTGCTCGACGCAGCCCTGCATGAGTTCGTACACCTCGGGCTTGCCGGCCAGGTCGGTGTAGCCGGCATAGGGCAGGTTGCGGCGCTCGGCCCAGTTGCCCACGGCGTCGAAGTCGATGTTGAGCATGACGCACACGCGGTCGCGCCCGTCGCCGAAGGCCACCACTTCCTTGATGTGCGAGAAGAACTTGAGCTTGTTCTCCACGTACTTGGGCGCGAACATGGCGCCGTCGTGCGCGCCGCCCTTCAGGCGCCCCACGTCCTTGACGCGGTCGATGATCTTCAGGTGCCCGCTGGCGTCGATGAAGCCGGCGTCGCTGGTGTGGTACCAGCCCTCGGCGTCCAGCACCTCGGCCGTGGCCTGCGGGTTCTTGTAGTACTCCTTGAGCAGGCCGCGCGAGCGCACGAGGATTTCGCCCGTGTCGCTGAGCTTGATCTCCACGCCCTCGCAGGGCACGCCCACGGTGTCGGCGCGCGCCTCGTTGTCGGGCTGCAGGCAGACGAACACCGCCGTTTCGGTGGAGCCGTAGAGCTGCTTCAGGTTGACGCCGATGCTGCGGTAGAAGCTGAAGAGGTCGGGGCCGATGGCCTCGCCGGCGGTGTAGGCCACGCGCACGCGGCTCATGCCGAGGTTGTTGCGCAGCGGGCCGTAGACGAGCCAGTCGCCCAGGCGGTACTTGAGCCGGTCGAGCGCGCCCACGGGCTTGCCGTCCATGAGATCGGGGCCCACGCGGCGCGCCAGATCCATGAAGGCGTGGAACATGCGGCGCTTGAAGGCGCCCGCGTCTTCCATGCGGATCATCACGCTGGTGAGCAGGCTCTCGAACACGCGCGGGGGCGCGAAGTAGTAGGTGGGGCCCACTTCCTTCATGTCGATGCTGACGGTGCCGCTGCTCTCGGGGCAGTTGACCACGTAGCCGGTGACCAGCCACTGGGCGTACGAGAAGATGTTCTGGCCGACCCAGGCCGGCGGCAGGTAGGCCAGTACCTCGTCGTGCGGACCCAGCTTGTCGAAGCGCGCGCCAGCGTTGGCGCGGTCGAGCAGGGTGCGGTGCAGGTGCACCACGCCCTTGGGGTTGCCGGTGGTGCCGCTGGTGAAAAACATGGCGGCCACGTCCTCGGGGCTGCCGGCGTCCACCTCGGCGTCGAAGAAGCCGGGGTGGGCGCGTTCGAAGGCGCGCCCCGCCTCGGCCAGCATGTCCATGCTCTGCAGGCCGGGCTGGTCGTAGTTGCGAAGGCCGCGCGGGTCGTCGTACCAGATGCGTGTGAGCTGCGGGCACTGGGCGCGGATCTCCAGCATCTTGTCGACCTGCTCCTGGTCTTCCACCACGCACAGCCGGACCTCGGCGTTGTTGATGGGGAAGACGCATTCGCCGGCCACGGCGTCCTGGTACAGCGGCACCGCGATGGCGCCCAGCGATTGCGCGGCAAGCATGGTGGCATAGAGGCGCGGTCGGTTGGCGCCGATCACCACGAGGTGCTCGCCGCGCCGCAGGCCCGCCTCATGCAGGCCGCAGGCCAACGCGCGCACCAGCGACAGCATCTCGCCCCAACTCGTGGTCTGCCAGATGCCATAGGCTTTCTCCCGCATCGCGGGGGCCCGGGGCCGCTGCTTGGCGT
This sequence comes from Hydrogenophaga intermedia, assembly GCF_000723405.1. Lineage (GTDB taxonomy): Bacteria > Pseudomonadota > Gammaproteobacteria > Burkholderiales > Burkholderiaceae_C > Hydrogenophaga > Hydrogenophaga intermedia. The sequence continues at coordinate 98,428 of NZ_CCAE010000009.1, forward strand.
GGTCCCGCAGCAAACGCGGAAAGGTGGTCTGCATGCCTTGTCTCCTGTGGTCCGCCGCGCCCCGCACAGCGGGAAGCAGGGATCGGTGCATGGGGCGCATGGTAGGCCTGAGTTTGACGTCATGTTGTCTGTGTGACGACAATTGCGGGTCAACCCTGCTAGGACTTTCCCCATGTTCGTCGCCCGCCGCAGCGCCATTCGCGAGCGCGCCCGTCGCCCCACCGATGCCGAACTCGACGGCATTCCCTGGCTGCCCGCGCTGGTGGGCGAGGCCCGCGAACGTGCGCTGGATGCCTTGCAGGTGGGCGAGGCCGAGGCGGGTGACTACGTGTGTCGCTTCGGTCGTCCGGTGACCTTCTGGTTCGGCCTGGTCGATGGCCTGCTGAAAATGACCAACGACGACTCCAGCGGCCCGGCCATCACCTTCACCGGCGTGGCGCCGGGCGGCTGGTTCGGCGAAGGCACGGTGCTCAAGCACGAGCAGTACCGCTACAACATCCAGGCCTTGCGCCGCAGCCTCATCGCGGGCCTGCCCGTGGACACCTTCGACTGGCTGCTGGATCACTCGATCGGCTTCAACCGATTTGTCATGCATCAGCTCAACGAGCGCCTGGGCCAGTTCATCGCCGCGCGCGAGGTGGACCGCCTCACCAGCCCCGACCTGCGCGTGGCGCGCAATCTGGCGGCCCTGTTCCATCCGCTGCTCTCGCCCAACGTGGGGGGCATCCTGCGCATCACGCAGCAGGAGCTGGCCTACCTGGTGGGCCTGTCTCGCCAGCGCGTGAACGAAGCCTTGCGCACCCTGCAGGCCAGGGGGTGGATCCGCATCGAGTATGGGGGGCTGCGGGTGCTGGACCTGCAGGCGCTGCGCGCGGGCGAGCTGGACTGATCGGCGCTGCGCCGTCCTCCTACACGCAGCCTGCCGCCACTCCTACGTGAAATGGCCGTGCGCCGGGAAGAATGGAAAGCCTCGCAACCCCTTCGGAGGATTTCCATGAACATGACCATCAAAGCAACCACCGCCATCGCCTTGTGCGCCGCGTCTGCCTTCACCATGGCCCAGAGCATGACCAAGGCGGAACACGATGCGGCCGAGGAGCGCATCGAGATGAACTACAAGAACGCGAAGAAGGCGTGCGACGCGATGAAGGACAACGCCAAGGACGTGTGCCAGGAGGAAGCCAAAGGCAAGGAGCGCGTTGAAAAGGCGGAACTGGAGAACCAGTACAAGCCCACGGCCAGCAATGCCCGCAAGGTCCAGGAAGCGAAGGCTGACACGGCATACGACGTGGCCAAGGAGAAATGCGAAGACCAGGCCGGCGACGCCCAGAAGGTGTGCAAGGCCGACGCGAAGGCCGAACACGACCGCGCCATCAAGGCCGCCAAAGGCAAGGGCTGAACCAGGAGCAAGGGCTGATCGACGCCCTCGCATCACCTGTTCTTCCACCAAGCCGCCCTTCGGGGCGGCTTCGCGTCGCGGGACAGCGGACAATCAGGCCATGGCATCCGATCCCGACAAACGCACACTCAGCCTCAAGCCCGCGGCGCCCAAGCCGCCCACCGACCCGCGCGTCCCGCGCCGCCCACCCGTGCGACCGCGCGGCCCGGCGCGCGCCCGACCCCTGAGCTCGGCCGATCGCCCCGAACTGCCTGTGCAGCCTGCGGCGAGCGCCCGAGCGCCCCAGGCAGCAGCAGCCGATACGAACGCGGCACCGCGTCCGCCACGCCCGTCGGCGCCCGCGCCTGCACCTCGCTCCTCGTCGCGGCGCCCACCCTCGTCCAGTGCACCAGCGCAGCGCCCGCAGGCGCCTCGACCGCCATCAAAGCGTCCACCCTCCCAGCATCCACCCTCGCAGCGCGCGCCAACGCCGCGCGCGCCGGCGCCAGTGGCGGCCGCGGAGGCATTGGCCCCGAGAGAGGGCATTCGCCTGAACAAACGCCTGGCCGAGCTGGGTCTGTGCTCGCGCCGCGAGGCGGACGAATGGATCGCGCGTGGGTGGGTGCTGGTGGACGGCCAGGTGGCCCACATGGGCCAGCCGGTCCTTCCCGACGCGCAGATCAAGGTGTTGCCCCAGGCCACGAGTGCGCAGGACGAACGCGCCACCTTCCTGCTGCACAAGCCCGTGGGCTATGTGAGCGGCCAGCCCGAGGACGGCCACGAAGCCGCGGTGGTGCTGCTGCAGCCGGGCAATCGCTGGAAAGACGACCTCAGCCCGCGCCGCTTCACGCCGGCGCAGTTCAAGGGCCTGGCGCCCGCCGGCCGCCTGGACATCGACTCCACCGGCCTGCTCGTGCTCACGCAGGACGGCCGCGTGGCGCGCGCCCTGATCGGCGAGGACAGCGGCGTGGAGAAGGAATACCTGGTGCGCGTGGTGTGGGCGCCCAACGGCCCTCAGGGGCCGGGCGTGGTGGAGCAGGGCGTGCAGGCCGTGGTGCCGGCCGAATGCCTGGCGCGGCTGCGCCACGGGCTCTCGCTGGATGACCAGCCGCTCAAGCCCGCGCAGGTGGACTGGCTCAACCCCGAGCAACTGCGCTTCGTGCTCACCGAGGGCAAGAAGCGCCAGATCCGCCGCATGTGCGAAGCGGTGGGCCTGCACGTGGTCGGCCTGAAGCGCGTGCGCATCGGCAACGTGCTGTTGGGCAAGCTGCCGCAGGGGCAGTGGCGCTACCTGTTGCCCGGCGAAACGTTCTGACGCCTGGCGCCGCCGGTCTGACCGTCGTGGGACAGGGCGGTGTCTGACCACAATCGGCCCATGGCCGATTCCCCACGCGATCCACCCCGGCGGCACCTGCGAACGGCGGACCTCCGCGCCGCCGCGCAACTGGCCACACAGGCCACGCTGGGCGTCATCGGCATCACCGAGGGGGTGCACCAGGCCGTGCGCAGGCGCATCGGCCTGGCGGCGGGCGATGCGCCCGAGCGCACCGGGGGCCTGACCGGGCGCGTGTACGGCGCCATCCGCGGCACCGCGCATGGCCTGGGCGTCGGCCTCGACGCCGTGCTACAGGCCGTGCTGCCTCTGTTGGACGATCCCGCGCGGGCCGGCGCCGAGGATTCGCCCGCGCGCGAGGCCGTGGTGGCGGCGCTCAATGGCGTGCTCGGCGACCGCCTGGCGGCGATGGGCAACGCGCTGGCGCAACCCATGGAAATGCGCCGGGCCGAGCGTGTGCTGCCGTTGGGCCGGGCCGCTCGCTTCCAGGAAGCCCTGGGGGCGTGCAGTCCCCATCTCCTGTTGATGGTGCACGGCCTGTGCATGAACGACACGCAGTGGCGGCGCAACGGGCACGACCACACGGATGCGCTGGCCGAGGCGCTACAGGCCACGCCCGTGCGCCTGCGCTACAACAGCGGCCTGCGCATCGCGGCCAACGGCCGCGAGCTGGCGCAGAGGCTGGAGCGCCTGGTGAAGTACTGGCCGGGGCCTCTGCAGAGCATCACGATCGTGGGTCACAGCATGGGCGGGCTTCTGGCGCGCAGCGCGGTGCATGAGGGACGCCGCGCGTCACACCGCTGGCCCGCGCTGGTGAAGCACCTGGTGTTTCTGGGTACGCCACACCACGGCGCGCCGCTCGAGCGCGCGGGGCATGGTGCCGATCTGTTGCTTGCCTCGTCGCCGTACTCGGCCCCGCTGGCGCGGCTGGGCCGACTGCGCAGCGCCGGCATCACCGATCTGCGTCATGGCCACTTGCGGCACCCGGACGAGGGACGCCCCGATGCGCCGCTTCCCCTGCCCGCGGGGGTGGCCTGCTTTGGCGTGGCGGCCTGCCTGGCGCCGCGCCGTGGCCTGCTGGCCGAGCGCCTGGTCGGCGATGGCCTGGTGCCGCTGCGCAGTGCCCTGGGCGAGCACGACGATCCCGCGCGCCGCCTGGTGTTTGCGCGCGGCAGCCTGCGCGTGGTGCACCGCACGGGACACCTGGACCTGTTGTCCAGCCCGGTGGTAGCCGAGCAGCTGAAACAATGGCTGTCCGCCGCGCCGCCAGCATCGGCCAGCTGAACCGGGGGCTTGAAATGCCGGGCGCCGCCCCCAGGTTTGCCGCGGCTTGTGTGCCCGGCCGGTGCCGCCGGCGCGGGCCCCCCGTTGTCCCTCATCATTCCCAGTCATGAGCAAACAGACCCATTCCTTCCAGGCCGAGGTGGCCCAGCTGCTGCACCTCGTCACGCACGCCCTCTACTCCAACCCCGACATCTTCCTGCGCGAGCTGGTGTCCAACGCGTCCGATGCTTGCGACAAGCTGCGCTTCGAGGCGCTGAACAACGCGGCCCTGTACGAAGACGCGCCGGAGCTGGAGGTGCGCATCGCCTTCGACAAGGACGCGCGCACCATCACCATCACCGACAACGGCATCGGCATGAGCGCGCAGGAGGCCATCGACCACCTGGGCACCATCGCCAAGAGCGGCACGCGCGACTTCATGAGCAGGCTCACAGGCGACCAGAAGTCCGACGCCCAGCTCATCGGCCAATTCGGCGTGGGCTTCTACTCGGGCTTCATCGTTGCCGACAAGATCGTGGTGGAAAGCCGCCGCGCGGGCCTCCCGGCCAGTGAAGGCGTGCGCTGGACCAGCGGGGGCAGCGGCGACTTCGAGGTCGAGGCCATCGAGCGCCCCGCGCGCGGTACCAGCGTCATCCTGCACCTGCGCGAAGACAAGACCGAGTACCTCAACCACTGGAAGCTCAAGTCCATCGTCGGCAAGTACAGCGACCACATCAGCCTGCCCATCCGCATGCAGGAAGAGGAGTGGGATGCCGAGAAGAGCGAGTACCGGCTCAAGGACGAGTGGACCACCATCAACTCGGCCAACGCGCTGTGGGCGCGGCCCAAGAAGGACATCACGGACAAGCAGTACGCCGAGTTCTACAAGAACCTGAGCTACGACACCGAGGCCCCGCTGAGCTGGAGTCACAACCGCGTGGAAGGCAGCACCGAGTACACGCAGCTCCTGTACATCCCGGCCAAGGCCCCGCAGGACCTGTGGAACCGCGACCGCAAGGCCGGCATCAAGCTCTACGTGCGGCGCGTCTTCATCATGGACGAGGCCGAGGCCCTCATGCCCGCCTACCTGCGCTGGGTGAAAGGCGTGGTCGATTCCAGCGACCTGCCGCTCAACGTGAGCCGCGAGCTGCTGCAGGAGAGCCGCGATGTGAAGGCCATCCGCGAGGGCAACACCCGCCGCGTGCTGGCCATGCTCGACGAGCTGAGCAAGGACGGCGAGAAGTACGCCGCCTTCTACGCTGAATTCGGCGCCGTGCTCAAGGAAGGCCTGGGCGAGGACTTCGCCAACCGCGACAAGCTCGCCAAGCTGCTGCGCTTTGCCAGCAGCACGCAGGCCGAGCCCACTTCACTGGCCGACTACAAGACGCGCATGAAGGAAGGCCAGAAGGCCATCTACTACATCACCGCCGACACCCTTGCCGCCGCGCGCAACAGCCCGCAACTGGAAGTGTTCCGCCAGAAGGGCATCGAGGTGCTGCTGATGGCCGACCGCGTGGACGAGTGGGCGCTGTCCTTCCTGCCCGAGTTCGACGGCACGCCGCTGCAAAGCGTGGCCAAGGGCGCGGTGGACCTGGGCGACCTGCAGGACGAGGCCGAGAAGAAGGCTGCAGAGGCCGCCGCCGAGGGCTTCAAGCCCATGCTGGAGCGGTTGAAAGAGGCGCTCAAGGACAAGGTGAAGGATGTGCGCGCGACCTCGCGCCTGGTCGATTCCCCGGCCTGCCTGGTGGTGGAGGACGGCGACTATTCCATGCAATTGGCGCGCCTGCTCAAGCAGGCGGGCCAGCAGGCGCCCGAAGTCAAGCCCATCCTGGAGGTAAACGCCAGCCATCCGCTGGTGAAGAAGCTCGACGGCAGCGAGCGCTTCGAGGACCTGGCCCACGTGCTGTTCGACCAGGCCTTGCTGGCCGAGGGCGGCTTGCCGGAAGATCCGGCGGCCTACGTGCGCCGCGTCAACGCCCTGCTGGTGTGACAAATGGTCACCCGCGCGGGGCACTTTCGGGGTCGCGGGCGGCTCACAATCGGATGTCTTCCGATCGAAAGCCTGCCATGACGCCCCGCCTTCCCCAGTCGCTCGCCGCCCTAACCCTCGCCACCCTGCTCGGGGGCTGTGCAAGCGTCGGCGTGGGCTTCGGCATCCCGGTGGGCCCGGTGTCCATCGGCGTGGGCGCCAGCAACCACGGTGTGAGCCTGGGCGTGGGCACGGGTGTTGGCCCGGTGGGCGTGGGCGTTGGCGTGGACCAGGGCGGCCGTGTGAACGCGGGTGTGGGTGTCGGCACCAGCACCGAAATCGGCAACAGCGGGGTGCGCGCCGGGGTTGGCGTGGGCACAGGCACCACCATCTACGACCCGAACAAGCCGAATCGCTGAGCGCTTTCTTGTGCTCGAACAAAAAACCCGCCGAGAGCTGGCGGGTTTTTTTCATGCCGCGTGAGGCGATCAGGCGACGGTGAGCGTCACGGGGATGTTGCCGCGCGTGGCGTTGGAGTATGGGCACACCTGGTGCGCGGTGTTCACCAGGTCTTCGGCCACGGCGCGGTCCATGCCGGGCAGGTGGATGGTCATGCGCACGGCGATGCCGAAGCCCTGCGGGATCGGGCCGATGTCGACCTCGGCGTCGATGGCGGCGTCGGCCGGCACGGCGATCTTCTTCATGCCCGCCACGTGCTTCATGGCGCCCATGAAACAGGCGGAATAGCCCGAGGCGAAGAGCTGTTCGGGGTTGGTGGCGGTGCCGGCGCCGCCCATGGCCTTGGGCGGGGTGAGCTTGACGTCGAGCAGGCCGTCGTCGGAACGGGAGGTGCCTTCGCGGCCACCGGTGGTGTGAGCGCGGGCGGTGTAGACGACTTTGTCGAGCGTGGTGGGCATGGTGGTTTCTCCTGGTTGGTTGCTGGTGACAGCGGGTGGAACGGACGGGAAAGGGATCAGGCGCTGAGCCGGTCGCGCAGTCGCCTCACGTCTTGCGTGAGGGCGATGGCTTCCTGCAAGGTGCACTGCGTGGCTTGCAGCACGCATGAGGGGATGCGGGCCGCCCGGGTCTTGAGTCGGCGGCCGGCGACGGTGAGCCGCACCAGCACGCGACGCTCGTCCTGCACGTCGCGCAGGCGGGTCACGAAGCCGATGGTTTCCAGGCGTTTGAGAAGTGGCGTGAGCGTGCCGGAATCGAGGTGCAGGCGTTCACCCAGCGCCGAGACGGTGAGACCGTCCTCTTCCCACAGGGCGAGCATGGCGAGGTATTGCGGGTAGGTCAGGCCCAGCTCGTCGAGCCAGGGCTTGTAGAGCTTGGTCATGGCCAGCGATGCCGAGTACAGCGCGAAACACAACTGGTTGTCGAGCTTGAGCAGGTCGCTGGAAGATGGGGTGGGCGTCGATGCCATGGCGGGAAGTGTGATGCGACATTAAATTGTGTGCAATTGAATAGGACGAAAGACAACTGCCGAGGCAGGGGCTTTCGGTGCCCGTGGGGCGCGCGGCGCGGCCGAGCTTAGAAGAGCGCTTCTGCGCAAACCCCGGAGGGTTTGCGCTTCAGGCGATCAGGGGATCCCGCTGCATGGCCTCGATCTGCTCGCGCAGCAGGTCGACCTGGCCGCGCCAGTGGTCGCGCCCGCCGAACCAGGGGAAGTTGATCGGGAAGGCCGGGTCGTCCCAGCGGCGCGCGATCCAGGCGTTGTAGTGCACCAGGCGCAGCGTGCGCAGGGGCTCGATGAGCGCGAGCTCGCGCCGGTCGAAGGGGCGGAACTGCTCGTAGCCGTCGAGCAAGGCGGACAGTTGCAGGGTCTGCTGGCGGCGCTCGCCCGACAGCAGCATCCACAGGTCCTGCACGGCCGGGCCCATGCGGGCGTCGTCCAGGTCCACGAAGTGCGGGCCCGCGCCGGGCAGGCCCTCGGGCGTCCAGAGCACGTTGCCGGGGTGGCAGTCGCCGTGCAGCCGCAGGCGGGCGATGCCTTCGGGGTCGCTGTCACCACCGGTGCGCAGCACGGGGTGGGCCTCGATCAGCGTCAGCGCCTCGTCGAGCGCGCTGCACCATTCACGCCGCACCTCGGGGGCGATGGCTTCGTGCTCCAGCAGCCAGTCGCGCGGTTCGCGCGCGAAGGCGGTGGCGTCGAGCGCCGGCCGGTGCGTGAAGGGGCGCGCCGCGCCCACGGTGTGCAGCCGCGCAAGGAAGCGGCCGATCCATTCGAGCACCTCGACGTCATCGAGCTCGGGCCGCCGCCCGCCGCGCCGGGGCCACGCGCCCCAGGTGAAGCCGGCGTGGTGGTGCAGGGTGGCGCCGTCGATGGCCAGCGGCGCCACCGCCGGTACCTCGGCCGCAGCCAGCTCGGCCGCGAAGGCGTGTTCCTCGGCGATCTGCGCGTCGCTCCAGCGACCCGGGCGATAGAACTTGAGCACCACCACCTCGTGCCCTTCCACCGGCTGCTCCAGGTGCGCCTGGTAGACGCGGTTCTCGAAGCTGTTGAGCGTGGTCAGGCGGCCGTCGCCGCGCAGGCCGATGGTGTCGAGCGCGTCGAGCACGGCGTCGGGGGTGAGGGCGTCGAAGGGGTGCGGGGTCGGCATGGTCATGCGCGATTGTCCGGTGCCCGCGGGTGGCGCTCACCTATCATCGCCGCATGCCCTCCGCTTCCCGATCCGCCACGCGACCCAAACCCGCGCAAGACCTTCACGCGCAACTGCCCGAGCTGCGCGCGGACCAGTCGATCGAGCTGCTCAAGGAACTGCACATCCTCACCCGCGAAGGGCGCCTGAACCAGGACACGCGGCGCAAGCTCAAGCAGGTCTATCACCTGGTGCAGTTCATCGAGCCGCTGCTCGCGCAGGTGCTGGCCGACACGGGCGACGTGGTGCTGGCCGACCACGGCGCGGGCAAGTCCTACCTGGGATTCATCCTGTACGACCTGGTGCTCAAGCCGCGCGGGCAGGGCAGTGTCATCGGCGTGGAGGCACGCGCCGAGCTCGTGGAACGATCTCAGGCGCTCGCGCAGCGCCTGGGTTTCGAGCGCATGCGCTTCCTGGCGGCCACGGTGCAGCAGGCCATGCAACACGCCGACCTGCCCGAGCGCATCGACGTGGTGACGGCGCTGCACGCCTGCGACACAGCCACCGATGACGCCATCGATTTCGCGTTGGCGCGCGGGGCGCGCCATGTGGTGCTGGTGCCCTGCTGCCAGGCCGAGGTGGCCGGCGTGATGCGCCAGCACAAGGCCTTTGCGCTCAAGCAGACACCGCTGGCCGAGCTGTGGCGGCACCCGCTGCACACGCGCGAGTTCGGCAGCCAGATCACCAACGTGCTGCGCTGCCTGCGCCTGGAAGCGAGTGGTTACGACGTGACCGTTACAGAGCTCGTCGGATGGGAGCATTCCATGAAAAACGAGCTTATTCTGGCCCGTAGAATGGCCGACGATCGCCACGGCCAGCGCGAACGCGCCCGCCAGCGACTGCTGCAGGTGCTTGATCAGTTCGGCCTGCAAGCGATGCAGACCCGCTTCGCGGCCTGAGGGTCGCGATTCGCGGCGGCCCCACGGGCCGCCACTCCGATGAACCGATGGCCCCGCCCGGGGTTACGACACCCGACGACAGCCGGCCTTGCCGGCCACCGATCCGACGGTGTCACCGAGGAGAGTCCTTTCGTGATTCCAACCGACATCGCCTTTCTGTTGCAGGCCATCGCCTGGCCCCTGGTGCTGCTGCTGGCCTGGTTCCTGGCGGAGATGCTCAGCGAGCGCTGGCACCTGCCCCGCGTGACGAGCTACGTGGCCGTGGGCCTGCTGGCCAGCCTGATCAACCTGCCCGGCCTCACACCCGACATCGCGGGGCTGCCGTTCCTGGCCAACGTGGCGCTGGCGCTGGTGCTGTTCGAGCTGGGCTACCGCATCAACCTGCGCTGGTTCCGCCACAACTACTGGGTGCTGTTGCTGGGTGTCATCGAGTCGCTGGTGACCTTCGGCGTGGTGTACTGGGCCACGGGCTGGTTCACGCTGCCCACCGATCAGCGGCTGATGATCGCCGCGGTGTCCATGGCGGCCTCGCCCGCGGGCGTGCTGCGGGTGGCGCACGAGCTGCGCAGTTCCGGCCAGGCCACGGAACGCGTGCTGCACCTGAGCGCGATCAACTGCTTCATGGCCGTGCTCACGCTCAAGCTCGTGGTGGGCTACTGGACGCTGTCGACCTCGGGCGACTTCGCGCTCGCGGCTTTCGGCAGCATCCACGTGGTGGGCACGTCGATTGCCGTGGGGGCGGTGTTGGGCTTTGCGGTGCCCTGGCTGCTGCGACTGCGCATTGCGCATGAGGACGGCGTGACCGTGGTGTTTGCGCTGGCCGTCATCCTGCTGACCACCGCAGCCTACGGCCTGAAGCTCTCGCCGCTGCTGGCCGCACTGACCTTCGGTATCGTCGCGCGTGAGCGGCGCGTGCACCTCACCAGCGCCCAGCGCGACTTCGGCACCGCGGGCGACCTGCTGTCCGTGTTCCTGTTCGTGTACATCGCCTCGCTGCTCACCTGGACGGACGTTCCCACCACCTTTCTCATGGGCATCGTCCTCATCCTGATCCGCACGGCCAGCAAGGTGGTCTGCAACGTGGCCGCGGCGCGCCTGTCGGGCATTTCCGAACGCAAGGGCCTGCTCACGGGCCTGGCGCTCACGCCCATGTCGGCCTTCGCCATCCTGCTGATCGAGGAAACCCGCCTGTACGGTTTCGAGCCCGCGGTGCAGGTGCTCGCGGCCATGGCCGGAATGATGCTGCTGCAGGAACTGCTGGGCCCTGTCGTCACGCAGCGCGCGCTGATGGCCGCGCACGAGACCCACGTGACCAAGGAATAAGGAGCCCGCGCATGCCATTGGAAACCTTCAAGGCGTCCGACTCGCTGACCATGGGCGTGGAGCTGGAGCTGCAGCTCGTCAACAGCTACGACCATGACCTCTCCAGCAGCGCCAACGACCTGCTCGACCTTCTCGCGCGCAAGCCCTTCCCAGGCGTCGTCACGCCCGAGATGACGCAGAGCATGATCGAGATCGCCACCGGCATCCACACGGAGCACGGGCCGCTGTTGCTGCAACTGCAACAGATCCGCGACACGCTGGTGTCGGCGGGCGATCGCCTCAACATCGAACTCGCGGGCGGCGGCACCCACCCCTTCCAGCGCTGGTTCGAGCAGCGCATCTTCTCCAAGCCGCGCTTTCACCAGCTCTCGGGGCTGTACGGTTACCTGGCCAAGCAGTTCACCGTGTTCGGCCAGCACGTGCACATTGGCTGCGCCTCACCCGACGAGGCCCTGTTCCTGCTGCACTCGCTCAACCGCTACGTGCCGCACTTCATCGCGCTGTCCGCGTCCTCGCCGTTCTCGCAGGGCGTGGACACGCTGTTCGACTCGGCGCGCCTGAACTCGGTATTCGCCTTCCCCTTGAGCGGGCGCGCGCCCTTCGTGCTCAAGTGGGACGAGTTCGCCAACGTGTACTTCACCAAGATGGAAAGCACGGGCGTGGTCAAGTCCATGAAGGACTTCTACTGGGACATCCGGCCCAAGCCCGAGTACGGCACCATCGAGCTGCGTGTGTGCGACACGCCGCTGACGGTGGAGCGCGCGGCCGCGCTGGCCTGCTACCTGCAGGCGCTGTGCCGCCACCTGCTGGAGCGCAACGAGCCCCCGCCCGAGGAAGACGACTACCTCGTCTACACCTACAACCGCTTCCAGGCCTGCCGCTTCGGCCTGGACGGGATGATGGTCAACCCCAAGACGCGCGAGCAGATCAGCATCCGCGAAGACGTGCTGGCCACGCTGCGCGAGCTCACGCCGCACGCGCTGGCGCTCAACAGTCTGGGGGCGCTCGACGAGATCGAGCGCACGGCCGCCCACGCGGGCAACCACGCCAGCTTCCTGCGCAACCGCTTCAAGGAAAGCCGCAGCGTGGAGGCAGTGGTGCGCGCCAGCGTGGAAGCGCTGCGGCACGGGCCGTGAAGATCAGCGGTTGGCGTCCATCAGCAGGGCCACGCTGGCGTCGCGGTCCATGCCGAAGGCGATGAGCTTGCGCAGCACGCCGTCGTACTGGGCAACGCCTTCGATGGTGACGCCGTCGGGCAGCAGGCATCCGGCACCCGTGAAGTCGAGCCGGGTCGCGAAGATGGCCGTGCTGCCTTGGGGCTGCAGTCGGCCGCTGCCCGTGCAGTGCTCGAAACCGGGCGTGACGCTGGCCAATGCAACGGTGCCATCCGAAGCGACGCTCACTTCGAAGCTGTCCTTGTAACCATCGGCGTAGAGATCGGCCTCGTAGGTCGTGGCCACGCCGGACAAAGGCACAACGACGTCATAGCTTGGGTCGTATTGCAGTTCACCGGTGTAGTTGTTCGGTGTCAGCGTAAGGTTCATGCTGGCCATGGGCGTGAAGCCGCCATTCAAGCCGATCGCGCGCTTCTGCGCTGGCACCGCGCCGACGGCACTGAGTTGGCTGCTGATCGCCTGCCCCTGGAAGGCCAGCATCCGACCCCGCGCCACCTCCAGCACGAGGGAGCCGGATGTGCTGTCGATCAGCAAGCCCCAGCTGTCACCTTGCGCCGGGACGACGAAGACGGCGCTGAACGTGTCGCTGTACTCCCAACCCCAGATGCCTTCGTTTGTGAGGCGGGTTGCGGATGCCGCGGCGGGTGGTGGGTTCTCGGAAACCCCCACTTCGCGGCCCCCACCGCCACAGGCGCTCAATGCCACCGCCATCCACACACTGGTGGTGCGCGACCACTTCACCCATACGCTCATTTCCGCTCCTTGATTTGCATCCGCCCATTGCGGGCGGCGCGAATCATGGGTGCAGGGAAAGTGACATACGGGGCGGGGGTAGCTTGACCGGCCAGGGAGCGCTACCGACCGCTCGCGCCAGTGGGCGTGACTTTCGTCACAAACGCATGGGTGGAGGAATCCCGACATCTGTCGGGAAACTTCCTACACGCGGGATGGCGAGGCGCCGACTTAACGCCCCCGGAGGGCATCGATACAGTTTGTTTCCATCGACACACCCTCCGTCTCACCCGATTCCCGAAAGCCCGCCATGAACTCCTTCGCCAACCGCACCAACCCCTTCGTGATGATGCTGGACCCGGAAGCCGTCATCAACGCCATGGAGAGCAGCCAGCCGCTGCGGGGCCTGCGTGGCCGCGTCTGCCGCCCGCTGGACAAGCCGCTGATCCCCACGTTGTTCAACACCACGATCCGCGAGTTCGACGCCGCGATCGATGAAGAGGAGTTCATGGACAGCGGCATCGAGACCTATGCCGAGGCACAGCCCGGCCTGAGCGCCGTTCACTGAGCCAGCCCCGGGCCGCCGCCGCCCGGCGGCCCTCAGCGCGCGAAGCGTTTGCGCGTCAGGGCCAGGGCCAGCCAGAACGCGCCGACCGCGTACACCACCAGCACCGCCAGGTGCAGCGCCGCGTCGGTGGGCCACTGGTCCAGGAACAGCGGGCGCACCAGTTGCACCGCGTGCGTCAAGGGCAACAGATCGGAGAACAGCAGCACCGGCGCGGGCAGCTGTTCGCGGGGGAAGAACACGCCCGACAGGAACATCATGGGCGTGATCACCAGCGTGAAGTAATAGCTGAAGAAGTCGTAGCCTTTGGCCAGCGCGTTGAACACCAGCGCGATGCAGGAGAAGGTGATGCCCACGAGCCCCAGCACCGGCCAGGCCACCAGCAGCTTGGGCGAGTGCGTGATGCCCAGGCCCAGCATCACCAGCAGGATCACCGTGACGGTGAACAAGGCCTTGAAGCCGGCCCACAACATCTCGGCCAGCACCACGTCGTCCAGGCGCACCGGCGCGTTCATGATGCCGTCCCAGGTCTTTTGCACGTGCATGCGTGAGAAGGCCGAGTACAAGGCCTCGAAGGTGGCCGCGTTCATGGCGCTCATGCAGATGCTGCCGCTGGCCAGGAACAGGATGTAGGGCACCGCCACCGAGCCGCCGCCGGCCGTGCCCATGTTCACCGTGCCGACCAACGCGCCCAGCCCGTAGCCGAAGGCCACCAGCCAGATGAGGGGTTCGGCGATGTTGGCCACCACGCTGGGCAGGGCCAGCTTGCGCCACACCAGCAGGTTGCGCAGGAACACCGGCCACCAACGCCAGGACAGGCGCGGCGGGGACCAGGAGTTGATGGGGGTGAGGGTGGTCGTGGTCATCCGTCTTCCCTGATTTGGCGGCCGGTGAGCTTCAGAAACAGATCTTCGAGGTTCGCGGGCCGGTGCAGCGTGCGCAGTTGGTGGTGGTCGGCCAGCGCGGCCAGCAGAGGCTGTGCCTGGGCGGTGTAGAAGAACACGGTCTCGCCGCTCACTTCCACGCGCGCGGCCAGGGCGCGCATCGGGGCGTGTTCGTCGCGCTGCGCCAGGTTCAGCGCGCCCGGGCCGTAGACCTCCACCACGTCGGGCTCCAGGTGCTCGGCGATCAGCGCGCGCGGGCGGCCTTCGGCGATCTTGCGGCCGTGGTCCAGCACCAGCAGGCGCGAGCACAGGCGCTCCGCCTCGTCCATGAAATGGGTGGTGAGCAGGATGCTCTTGCCCTGCTGCAGCAGCACCTGCAGGCGCTCCCACATCAGGTGGCGGGCCTGCGGGTCCAGGCCGGTGGTGGGCTCGTCGAGCATGAGCAGGCGCGGGTCGTTCACCAGCGCGCGCGCCAGGCTCAGGCGGCGCTTCATGCCGCCCGACAGTTCACCCGGCTTGGCCGTGGCCTTGTGCGTGAGCGCGGCGAACTCCAGCAGCTTCGGGATGCGCGGGCGGATGACCGCGTCCTTCAGGCCGAAGTAGCGGCCATAGACCAGCAGGTTCTCGGCGCAGTTGAAGTCCGGGTCCAGTGTGTCCATCTGCGCCACCACGCCCAGTTGCGCCTTGATGGCCATGGCGTCGCGCGGCATGTCCATGCCGAAGGCGTGGATGTGCCCCGCATCGGGCGCGGTGAGGCCCAGACACATGCGGATGGTGGTGGTCTTGCCGGCGCCGTTGGGACCGATGACGCCGAGGCATTCGCCGGGGTGGATGGCGAAGTCCACGCCGTTGACCACCGTGTTCTCGCCGTAGCGTTTGACCAGCCCGGCGGCTTCGAACAGAGGTGTGCTCATCCGGATCATTGTGCCCGCCCAGACAAACCCCCACGGGTTCCACTTTTACAATCCGCCACCCATGTCGCTGGCCGTCCAATTCCAATACCTCTTGCCCAAGCTGGCGCTCACGCGCCTGGCTGGGGCCTTCGCCCGCGCGCGCGCGGGGGCCATCACCCAGTGGGCCATTCGCCGCTTCATCGCGCGCTACCAGGTGAACATGGCCGAGGCCGCGAACCCCGACCCTACCGCCTACGAGACCTTCAATCACTTCTTCACGCGCGCCCTGAAGCCCGGCGCGCGCCCCTTGGCCGACGCGGCCTTCGTCTGCCCCGTGGACGGCGCGATCAGCCAGCTCGGCCGCATCGAGGGCGACCGCATCTTCCAGGCCAAGGGCCATGACTACGACACGCGCACGCTGCTGGGCGGCGATGCCGCACTGGCGCAGTCCTTCCAGGGTGGCCGCTTCGCCACCATCTACCTCAGCCCGCGCGACTACCACCGCATCCACATGCCCGCGGCGGCCACGCTGCGCCGCATGTTGTACGTGCCGGGCGATCTGTTCTCGGTGAACCCGGCCACGGCCGCGGGCGTGCCGGGGCTGTTCGCGCGCAACGAGCGCGTGGTGTGCGTGTTCGACATGCCCGTAGGCGACCGCACTGTGCCGTTCGCGCTGGTGCTGGTGGGCGCCACCATCGTGGGCAGCATGGCCACCACCTGGCACGGCGTGGTGAACCCGCCGCGCCCCGGCACCGTGCGCGAGTGGCGCTACGACGACGCGCCCGTGCACCTGGACAAGGGTGCCGAGATGGGCCGCTTCCTGCTCGGCTCTACCGTCGTGCTGCTCTGGCCGCCGGACACCATTGCCTTGAACCCGGACTGGACCGCCGCGCGGCCCGTGCGCCTGGGCGAGGCCATGGGTGCCGCGCTCTGAACCCTTCTTTCATCAGGACATTGCCCATGACCACGCTCGGCACACCGCTGTCGCCCTCGGCCACCAAAGTCATGCTGCTGGGCAGCGGAGAGCTTGGCAAGGAGGTGCTCATCGCCCTTCAACGCCTGGGCGTTGAGACCATCGCCGTCGACCGCTACGAAAACGCGCCCGGTCACCAAGTGGCGCACCGCGCGCACACCATCGCCATGAGCGACCCGGCCCAGCTCAAGGCCTTGATCGAGCGCGAGCGCCCGCACCTGGTGGTGCCGGAGATCGAGGCCATCGCCACGCCCATGCTGCAGGAACTGGAGACCGCGGGTGTGGTGCGCGTGATCCCCACCGCACGCGCCGCGCGGCTCACCATGGACCGCGAGGGCATCCGCCGCCTGGCCGCCGAAACCCTGAGGCTGCCGACCAGCCCCTACCAGTTCTGCGACTCGCTGCAGGAATTGCAGGCGGCCATCGACAGCGGCATCGGCTACCCCTGCATCGTCAAGCCGGTGATGAGCAGCAGCGGCAAGGGGCAGAGCAAGATCGACGGCCCGGACGACGTGCAAAAGGCCTGGGACTACGCCATGGCCGGAGGCCGCGTGAGCCACGGCCGCATCATCGTGGAGGGCTTCATCCGCTTCGACTACGAGATCACCCTGCTCACCGTGCGCGCGTTGGGCGCCAACGGCGAGCCCGAGACGCACTTCTGCGATCCCATCGGCCATGTGCAGGTGGCGGGCGACTACGTGGAGAGCTGGCAGCCGCACCCCATGAGCGCGGTGGCGCTGCAAAAGAGCCGCGAGATCGCCAAGGCCATCACCGACAACCTGGGCGGGCAGGGCCTGTTCGGCGTGGAGCTGTTCGTGGCGGGCGACCAGGTGTGGTTCAGCGAGGTGAGCCCGCGCCCGCACGACACGGGCATGGTCACCATGACCACGCAGTGGCAGAACGAGTTCGAGCTGCACGCGCGCGCCATCCTCGGCCTGCCGGTGGACACCACGCTCAAGAGCCCGGGCGCCAGCGCCGTGATCTACGGTGGTGTGGAGGCACAGGGCATCGCCTTCGACGGCGTGGACGAGGCCCTGCGCGTGCCCGGCACCGAACTGCGCCTGTTCGGCAAGCCCGAGAGCTTCGAGAAGCGCCGCATGGGCGTGGCGCTGGCGCGTGATGCGGACGTGGAGCGCGCGCGCGAGAACGCCAAGCTCGCCGCGTCGAAGGTCAGGCCCCGGCGGGCCTGACCCTGGTGACGCGACCGTCGGGCGCGCGGGCGTTCACTCGGCCTGGATGCCGGCGGCCTTGATGATGTCGCCCCACTTGCGGGTTTCCGCGGCCTGGAAGCGCGCCAGCCCGTCGGGCGAGCTGGTGAAGGCTTCCGAGCCGCTGGCCTCGAAGAAGCCCTTGGCGGCGGGGCTGGCCGTGGCGCGCACCAGCAGCTCGTTGAGGCGCTTGACCACGGCCTCGGGTGTGCCCGCCGGCGCGTAGGCTGCGAACCAGTAGCCCATCTCGTAGCCAGGTACACCGGCCTCGGCGATGGTGGGCACGCCCGGCAGCATCGGCGACGGCTTGCTGGCCGTCACGCCGAGCGCGCGCAGCTTGCCGCCCTGGATCTGCGGCACGCCCGTGGACATGTCGGCGAACATCATGTTGATCTGGCCGCCCAGCAGGTCGGTGATCGCGTTGGGGTTGCTCTTGTAGGGCACGTGCAGGATCTGCACCTTGGCCATCTGCTGGAACAGCTCGCCCGCGATGCGACTCGACGAACTGCCGCTGCCGAAGTTGAGCTTGCCCGGCGACTTGCGCGCCTCGGCGATCACGTCGCCCACGGTCTTGAACGGGGAGGCGGTGGTGACCACCATCACCTGGCCGCCCTTGCCCAGCGCGGTGATGGGCGCGAAATCCTTCACCGGGTCGTAGCTCAACTTCTTGTAGAGATGCTCGTTGGCCGCGTGCGTGGTGTTGGTGGTGATGAGCACCGTGTAGCCGTCGGCGGCGGCCTTGGCCGCGGCCGAGGCGGCGATCGCGCCGCTGGCGCCGGCCTTGTTCTCGATCACCACGGGCTGACCGGTTTCGGTGCTGACGGACTGGCCCAACGCGCGCGCGAGCTGGTCGGTGGCGCTGCCCGCCGCGAAGGGCACGACGAAGGTGATGGGCCGCGAGGGGTAGGCCGGTGCCTGGGCCCAGGCGGGGGCCGCGCCCAACAGGGCAGTGAGGGCGCAGGCCAGCAGGCCGTGGCGGCGCGTGAGTTTGGTGTTCATGTGTCTGTCTCCTTGGTCGATGGGTGAAGAAGCCCGGGGTCGGCTCAGGGGCCGCCCACGAGGTGGGTGCGCAGGGCATCCGGCACGGTGACCGGCAGATCCAGCATCAGGAAGGACAAGGCCTTGCCGTGGCTGTCAAGGTTGAGCGAGTCGTTCACGCCGCCGTCGAGCACGTCGTCGAGAACGAAGTTCATGGCGTGCAGTTGCGGCAGCAGGTAGCGGCGCACGGCGCTGGGCCGGCGCGCGGCGAAGTGACGGGCCACAGCGTCTTCGGTGACCTGCTCGACCAGCAGGTCCCACAGGGCCGGGTGCCAGGCGATCACACTGATGTTGGAGCGGTTGCCCTTGTCGCCGGTGCGGCTGTGCGCGAGGCGGTACAGCGGCACGGTCTGTCGGGCCTGTTCGATCGACGTGTTCATGACCGGGCCTCCTGCTGCAACTCATCCACCATGGCATGGCCCACCGACACCGCCTCGCGCGGCACCAGGCAGGAGACCATGCCCAGGCGCGGGCGGATGGCGGTGCGCACGCCACCGCCGCCCGCGGGGCCGCAGCAGTACAGGGCCGTGACTTCGCGCACCAGGCGCTCGGCCTGCGCGCGATCGCGCTGCTGCAGGGCCACGCGCAGGCGCACGTCGCGAACGCCTTCGTCCAACGGGTCGTCCAGCCAGCGGCTGCTGTCGTCGCCAAGCACGCTGGTCACGCCGATCAGGTCCACGCGCAGGGGGCCGGCGTCGGCCAGGCGTTCCTGCAGCACCTGCGCGGCCAGGCGCGCGCGCGCCACCGCCCGCGCGCCGGCGTAGGAGATCTCGCCCTCGGCGAACCAGCCCGTTTCGAAACAGGCGTTGACCTTGAGGGTCGGCGGCCGGGGGTGGCCGCTCACGCCCTCGAGCCGCACGCGGTCGGGGCCGACCTGGCGCACGCGCGCGGTGGTGATGTCGGCGACGACGTCCGGCGTCAGGTAGGCCGAAGGGTCGTGCAGTTCGTACAGCAGTTGTTCCTTGACCGTGCGCTCGTCGATGCGGCCGCCACTGCCCTCGGGCTTGCTGATGGTGCAATCGCCGCTGTCGTCGATCTCGGCGATGGGGTAGCCCAGCGAGGCCAGGCCCGCCACGTCCTTGTAGCCGGGGTCGGCGAAGTAACCGCCGCAGACCTGCGCGCCGCACTCCAGCAGGTGGCCCGCCATGGTGGCGCGGGCCAGGCGGGTCCAGTCGTCCGGGCGCCAGCCGAAGTGCGCGAGTGCCGGGCCCAGCACCAGCGAAGGATCGGCCACGCGGCCGCAGACCACGATGTCGGCCCCAGCCACCAGCGCCTCGGCGATGGGCGCGGCACCGATGTAGGCGTTGGCGCTCACCAGCGGCTCGCAGGGCATGGCCCGGCCCAGCGAGCGCTCCAGCAGGGCGCGATGTTGCACCCCGCTCACGTCGTCGCCATGCACCACAGCGATGCGGGGGCGGCGCAGCCCCAGTTCCTTCGCCAGCGCTCGGATGCGGCGCGCGGCGCCGAGCGGGTTGGCGGCGCCGAAGTTGCTGACGATGCGGATGCGGTGCGCCAGGCACAGCGCCAGCACGGGCGTCAGCAGTTCGTCCAGCAGGGGCTCGTAACCCAGGTCGGGGTTGCCGCGGCGCGCCAATTGCGCCAGCGCCAGCGTGCGTTCGGCCAGGGTCTCGAATATCAGCACGGACGCCTGTCCCCGCGCGATCAGCTCGCGCACCACGGGCAGGGCGGCGTCGGTGCGGTCGCCCGAGAAGCCGGCCGCGCAGCCGATCATCAGGCTCGAACGCTCAGTCATGTGTGTCTCCTGACGCGAATCTAGGTCAGGCGGCACCCGCTGTGAATTCGATTGTTCGGATCAATTCATCCGGTTTCTGGATGAATGCCCGGGAGTGGCCATCCCGGCGGGCCAGTGGGGGATCAGCGCGGTGTCGCGGCGAGTGCGATGGCTTCCTCGATGCGCTGGTAGGTGCCGCAGCGGCACAGGTTGCCGCTCATGGCCGCGCGGATCGCGTCGGCGTCGGGCCGCGGGTTGGCCTTGAGCAGCGCGCAGGCGCTCATGAGCTGGCCGCTCTGGCAGTAGCCGCACTGCACCACGTCCACGGTGGTCCAGGCCGCACGCAGGGCGGCGATCTCGGGGCCTTGCACGCCTTCAATGGTGGTGATGTCCTGCCCCGCCACGTCCTTCAGAAGCGTGGTGCACGAACGGATGGCGGCGCCATTGGCGTGCACCGTGCAGGCGCCGCACAGCGACATGCCGCAGCCGAACTTGGTGCCGGTGAGCTGCAGGTCGGCGCGCAGCACCCAGAGCAGGGGCGTGTCGGGATCGGCGTCGACGGTGACATCGCGGCCGTTGACCTTGAGCGTGGTGGTCATCGTGAACTCCTCAGGCAAGTTTCAGCGGCAGGCTGCGCAGGCGCTGGCCCGTGAGCGCAAAGAGCGCGTTGGCCACGGCGGGCGCGATGGGTGGCACGCCGGGCTCGCCCACGCCCTCGGGGTGGCCGTTGCCAGGCAGGATCACGCACTCCACGCGCGGCGATTCGTTGAGCCGCAGGATTTGCTGGTCGTGGAAGTTGCTCTGCTGCACCTGGCCATCGACGATGTCCACGCCACCGTGCAGCGCGGCCGACAGGCCGAACACCACGCCCCCTTCCAACTGCTGGCGAATGCCCGCCGGGTTGACCGCGAGGCCGCAGTCGATGGCGCACCACACGCGGTGCACGCGGATGGCCTTGTCGGGCCCGAGCGAGACCTCGGCCACCTGCGCGACGCTGGAGCCGAAGGAGTCGTGCAGGGCGATGCCGCGCGCGGTCCGGGCGCCATCGGGCGCGGCCGGCGAAGGCGAACCCCAGTTCGCGGCCTTCGCCGCGGCTTGCAGCACGGCCAACTGTTTCGGGTGCTGGCGCAACAGCGATTCGCGAAAGGCCAGCGGGTCGACGCCGGCCGCGTGCGCGCACTCATCGACGAAGCCTTCCTTGAAGAAGGCCTGGTGCGAATGGCCCACGGAGCGCCAGAAGCCCACCTGCAGCGGCAGCTCCACCGCCGCGTGCGCGATGCGCGCGGCCGGCCACTCGTAGGCCTGGTCGAAGGCGCCTTCGCTCGTGGTCTTGTCGGGCCCGCCGCCGGGCAGGCCGAAAGCGCGCTTCAACACCTGCGGCACGATGGCCTGGCCCGCGCTGGTGTTCTTCCAGGCCACGAGGCGCTGGGCGGCGTCGAAGCCGGCCTCGAAGCGCGCCACGCAGGCGGGGCGGTACAGGTCGTGGCGCGTGTCCTGCTCGCGGCTCCACATCGTCTGCACCGGCTGGCCCGGCACCGCCTTGGCGATGGCGGCGGCCTGCGCGATGAAGTCCACTTCCAGCCGCCGGCCGAAGCCGCCGCCCAGCATCAGCACGTGCACGGTCACGGCCTCATCGGGCAGGCCCAGGGCCTCGGCCGCCGCCGCACGGGCCAGGCCGGGCACCTGGGTGGACACCCACACCGTGGCCTTGTTGCCTTCGAACAGCACGGTGCAGTTGATGGGCTCCATCGCCGCGTGCGCGAGCCAGGGCGCGCGGTACTCGGCCTCGATGCGCTTGGCCGCGCCCGCGAGCGCGGCGTCCACCTCGCCGGTTTCGAAAAAGGCAAAGCCGCGCTCGTCGCGCGCGGCGTCGGCCAGGCGCTGCATGGCGGGGGCGCTGCTGAAGTCGGCCAGCGCGCCGTGATCCCAGGTCACGTCCAGCTGGTCGGCGGCCTGCCGTGCGCGCCAGGGGTGATCGGCGATCACCGCCACGCCGCCCGTGCCGCCGCGCAGCGGCTCCACCGCCGTCACGGCCTTCACGCCGCGCACCGCGCGCGCGGGCGCGGCGTCGTGGCGTTGCGCGCGCCCGCCCAGCGTGGGGCACATGCGCACGCTGGCGTACAGCAGGCCCTGGGGCAAGGCATCGATGCCGAAGCGCGCGCTGCCGTCGATCTTGCCGGGCGTGTCCAGGCGCCGCGTGGCTTGGCCGATGCGCTTGAAGCGCACGGGGGCTTTCAGCGCGGGGTCGCGTGGCAGCGCTTGCTGGGCCGCCGCGGCGGCCAGCGCGCCGTAGCCCAGGCGGCGGCCATCGGGCGCGATCACCTCGCCGTTCTCGGTCTGGCAGTCGGCAGGCGCGATGCCCCATTGCGCGGCGGCGGCGGCCACCAGCATCTCACGCGCGGACGCGCCGGCCTGGCGCATGGGCCGCCACAGGTCCTTCACGCTCGACGAGCCGCCGGTCATCATCACGCCGATCTCGCGCATGGTCTTGGCGGTGAGCCACTGCACGGTGTCGACGGCGAAGTTGTCGGTGTCGGGGTGCACCGGCAGGCCATCCACCACGCTGACGATGTTGTTGTAGATATTGTCGATGGGCGACTGCTGCCAGCGCACGCGCGACCAGTCGGCGTCGAGTTCCTCGGCCAGCAGCATGCAAAGCGAGGTGACCACGCCCTGACCCATCTCGCTCTTGGCCAGCGTCACGGTCACCTCGCCGTCGCGCGCGATCCGGACCCAGCCGTTGAAGGCGACCTCGCCTTCACTGGTAGGCAGTGGCTGCGAGGTGGTGAGCCGCTGACGCGGCGGCATCAGGCCCCAGCCGATGACCAGGGCGCCGGTGATGCCGAGCGTGCCGAGGATGAACTTGCGTCGGGTGGTGGCCATGCGGCTTCTCCTTATTGGAACGCTACCTCCGCGAAGCTCCTGAGCTTGCGGCTGTGCAACTGGTTCACGCCACCTTCGCGCAGCAACTCCACCGCACGGATGCCGATGCGCAGGTGCTGGTCCACGCGCTCGCGGTAGAAGTGGTTGGCCATCCCGGGCAGTTTGATCTCGCCGTGCAAGGGCTTGTCGCTCACGCACAGCAAGGTGCCGTAGGGTACGCGGAAGCGAAAGCCGTTGGCGGCGATGGTGGCCGACTCCATGTCCAGCGCCACCGCGCGCGACTGGGAGAAGCGCAACTGCGGCATGTTGTTGGGCAGCAGCTCCCAATTGCGGTTGTCGGTGCTGGCCACGGTACCGGTGCGCATGATGCGCTTGAGCTCGGCCGCAGGCACGCCGGTCACATCGGCCACCGCGGCCTCCAGCGCGAGCTGGATTTCGGCCAGCGCCGGGATCGGCACCCACAGCGGCAGTTCCTCGTCGAGTACATGGTCTTCTCGGACGTAGGCGTGGGCCAGCACGTAGTCGCCCAGTTGCTGCGTGGTGCGCAGGCCCGCGCAGTGGCCCAGCATCAGCCAGGCGTGCGGGCGCAGCACGGCGATGTGGTCGGTGATGTTCTTGGCGTTGGCCGGGCCCACGCCGATGTTGACCATGGTGATGCCGCTGCGGTCCTCGCGCATGAGGTGGTAGCCCGGCATCTGCGGCAGGCGCGGCGGTGCATGCCCGAGTTCGTCGCCTGCCACGTGCGGCAGGCCGGTGCGCCTGGTGACCACATTGCCCGGCTCGATGAAGGCGACGTACGGGCTGTCGGGCTTGTCCATCTCGGCGTGGCCGAGCTTGATGAACTCGTCGATGTAGAACTGGTAGTTGGTGAACAGCACGAAGTTCTGGAACCAGTCGGGCGAGGTGCCGGTGTAGTGGCGCATGCGCTGCAGCGAATAGTCCACGCGCGGCGCGGTGAACAGCGACAGCGGGTGCGCCTCGCCGGGACCCGGCACGTGGGTGCCGTTGGCGATGCCGTCGTCCATGGCGGTGAGGTCGGGCAGGTCGAACACGTCGCGCATGAAGGCCCGGCGCGTCATGCTCATCTGGCCTTCCACGTGGTCGTGCTCGGCGAAGGAAAAGTGGATCGGGATGGGTTGCGTGCTGGTGCCCACCTCGATCTCGCCGCCGTGGTTGGCCAGCAGCAGGCGGAACTGCTCGCGGTAGTAGTCGCCGTACAGGTCCGGCCGCGTGAGCGTGGTCTCGTAGCGGCCAGGGCCGGCCACAAAGCCGTAGCTCAGGCGCTGGCGGCCCAGCTCGTCGGCGCCTTCGCCCAGGCGCAGGTTGCTGTGGCTTACCAGCCGCACATAGGGGTAGCAGGCGCGCACGCGCACGTCGTGGAAATCGGCACCGTTGACGTAGTCGTGCAGCGCCTGGCGCAGGAACTCCACGCTGTTCTGGTAGATGCGGCGCACCTGCTCGAGCGCGGCGTCCGGGTCGTCGAAGCGCTGGGGGGCGGTAAATTCGGGCGTCTTTTGCATGCGGCTATTGTGAAGTGAACGGCCTGATTTCTGCTGACCTGTCCCACGCGGCCGCCACGCTGGCCGTGGCGCTGGGCTGCGGCCTGCTGGTGGGCATCGAACGCGAGCGGCGCAAGGGCCAGGGGCCCGCGCGCGCGCTGGCCGGCCTGCGCAGCTTCGCGCTCACCTGCGTCACGGGCGCCGCGGCGGCGCTCACCGGGCTCAATGGCGTGGTGGTGGCGGGTGCGGCCTTCATCGCGGGCCTGGGCGTGGTGGCCTACCTGAAGGACCGCTCCGACGACCCCGGCGTGACGACCGAGGTGGCGCTGCTGCTGATTTATCTGGTGGGCGTACTCAGCGCGCACAGCGCCATGCTCGCCGCGGGGCTGGCGGCCGGGCTCACCGTGGTGCTGGCGGTGCGCGAGCGAGCCCACCGCTTCGTGACGCACTGGTTGCGCCCGGCCGAAGGGCGCGACGGCCTGCTGCTGGTGGCGCTGGTGCTGCTGGGCCTGCCCCTGCTGCCCGACCGGCCGCTGTGGGGCGAGGTGCTCAACCCGCGCGGCATCGGCTCGCTGGTGGCCTTGCTGCTGGCCCTTCAATCGGCCGCGCACCTGGCGCGCCGCCTGCTGGCCACGCGGCACGCGGTGGCGCTGTCTTCACTGGCGTCGGGTTTCGTGTCGAGCACGGCCACCATCGCCAGCCTGGGCCTGGCGGTGCGCGGCGGTGCGGCCAGCGCGCGTGCCATGGCGGGTGGCGGCCTGCTGTCGTGCGTGTCTACGCAACTGCAGTTGCTGCTGGTCGCGGCGGCCGTGCGGCCGGCCTGGCTGGAGGTACTGTGGCTGCCCGCGCTGGCGGCCGGGGTGCTGGCGCTGGGCGTGGGCTGGTGGTTGGTGCGCGGAGACGGCGGCGACGTGGTGGTGACGGGCGCCACGCCGCGTACCGAAGCCTTGCCGGCGCCGCGCGAGGACCGCATGTTCAGCCTGGGCGGCGCGCTGGCGGTGGCGGCGCTGCTGGTGGGCATCCAGGCGCTGGTGCATGGCCTACAAGGCTGGCTGGGCGACACCGGCCTGATCGTGGGGGCCGTGGTGGGCGCGCTGGCCGACCTGCACGCCTCCGTCGCCGCCGTGTTCGCCGACGCGCCGCCCGGCGACGCGGCGCGTCATGCGTTGATGCTGGTGCTCTTGGTGCACGCGAGTAGCAAATCCGTTACCGCGTTCGCGTCAGGCGGTTGGGCCTATCTGCGCTGGCTGGCGCCGGGGCTGTGGTTGCACACACTGCTGGGCGTGGCGCTGCTGGCGTCGATGAGCATGGCCTGATCCGCCCGAGCGCGTTGCAGCAAGGTCAGCGTCGCCAACAGGGCGGCCACGGCGCAGAGCGCCAGGCAAAGAAGCCGGAACGAGTCGGAGGGCTGGGGCGTGATACGGATGGGCATGCGGTGTCCTGTAAAGGCACCACATACTCACCCTGGGGTGTTCCCCATTCCATAACGCGAATGCACGATTCTTGTTCGGCTCGGGAATCGCGCCGGCCGCTCAGCCGGTGGCCGCACGCTTGACCGGCTCGCGCATGGTCACGAATTCTTCAGCCGCCGTGGGGTGAATGCCGACGGTGCTGTCGAACACCGCCTTGGTGGCACCGGCCTTCAGCGCCACGGCGAAGCCCTGCACGATCTCGCCGGCCTCGGCGCCCACCATGTGCAGGCCCACCACGCGGTCGGTCTTCGTGTCCACCACCAGCTTCATCAGGGTGCGTTCGTTGCGGCCTGAGAGCGTGTGCTTCAAGGCCTTGAACTCGCTGCGGAAGATGGTCACGTCGCCGAAGCGCTCTCGCGCCTGGGCTTCGCTCAGGCCCACGGTGCCGATGCTGGGGTGCGTGAACACGGCCGTGGGCACGAAGTCGTAGCTCATGTCGCGCGGGGCCTTGCCAGGGGCGGGGCCGCAGAGTTCGTCCACCACCACCATGGCCTCGCCCAGCGCCACGGGCGTGAGCTGCAGGCGGTCGGTCACGTCGCCCACGGCAAAAATGTGCGGCACGTTGGTCCGATAGCGCTCGTCGACGATCACCTCGCCCTTGGCGCCCAGGGCCACGCCCACGGCGTCGAGGCCGAGCCCCTCGGTGTTGGGGACGCGGCCGGTGGCGTAGAGCGCGGCGTCCACGGTGAGGGTGTTGCCGTCCTCGCAGCGCACCACCAGACCGTCGTCGGACTTGCGGATGTCGACCACGCCGGCGTTGAGGTGCAGATCCACGCCGGCCTTGGCGATCTCGGCCGACGCGAAGTGGCGAATCTCGTCATCGAAGCCGCGCAGCACCTGCTCGCCGCGGTAGAGCTGGGTGACCCGCGCGCCCAGACCATTGAAGATGGACGCGAATTCGCAGGCGATGTAGCCGCCGCCCACGATGAGCAGGCGCTTCGGGAAGGGCTCGAGGTCGAACACCTCGTTGCTGGTGATCACGTGCTCTCGCCCGCTGAAGTGCGGCACATGGGGCGTGCCGCCCGTGGCGATGAGGACGTGGGCGGCGCTGAAGCGTTGGTGGCCGGGCGTGCCGTCGGCGTGCAGGGTCGCGAGCTCGATCTCGTGATCGCCGACAAGCCGCGCGAACCCGTCCATGCGCGTGACGCCGGAGCCGCTGAGCAGGTTGGCGTACACGCTGTTGAGGCGGGAGATTTCCTGGGCGCGGTTGGCCTTGAGCGTCGCCCAGTCGAAGCGCGCTTCGCCCAATTGCCAGCCGAAGCCGCGGGCTTCCTCGAAGGCCTCGCTGTAGTGCGCGGCGTAGCTGTACAGCTTCTTGGGAATGCAACCCACGTTGACGCAGGTGCCGCCGAGGCCGCTGTTGCCCAGCACCTCGGCCAGGGCCACGCGCTGGCCGCGCTGCGCGGCCATGCGCGCGGCGCGCACGCCGCCGCTGCCACCGCCGATGACGAAGAGGTCGAAGTCGTAGTCGCTCATGGCCGCGATGGTAGGCCCAGGCGCGGGC